>DASXQT010000013.1:0-61435 GCA_036507005.1 Candidatus Eiseniibacteriota bacterium | reverse complement strand
TCGTCCACCAGGAACTGGGGAGCGAAGGAGGTCACACGCATCATCCACCCCTTGTTGTTGGAACGCGATAGCGCAATTGGACCAGACCATCCTCGAAGCGTTCAACCGATTGCAATGCCAAGGGCACGTGCCGGTGGCGCGGCGCGATCAGGGGAATCCCTTCCCCGATGAACACCGGGACCACACTGATGACAAATTCGTCGATCGCCTGCGCATCCAGAAACGAGGCGATGAGGTCGCCGCCCCCCATCAACCAGATGTCCTTGCCGCGCTGCACTCGGAGACGGTTGATGAACGGCCCAATGCCGTCTTTCACGAACTCCACTCCTGACGGAGCGTCGGCGGGCGGCGCGTGACGCGAGAAGACGAAGGTCCGACTCCGCGAGTCGAACTTCGCTCCCATGCCGAGGCTCACCTCGTAGGTCTTCCGGCCCAGCAGCGTCGTGTCGATCGACTTCATGAAGGCGTCCATGCCATAGAAACCCTTGGGCGCCGGCCGGGACGTCAACCACTCGAGGTCGCCGTCAGGACGCGCGATGTAACCGTCCGCGCTGGTTCCGATGTGGACGATGACGCTGCGCGTTGTCATGCCTCTCGGTGGCGAACCATAGGTATCTCCAAGGCGAGGTTGGAAAACCCGCGCCGCCCCCTAACGCGCCCCAAAGGTCATAACGGCCACTTTCTCGGTTCATACCGCATCGCCACCGCCCCCGAGCCGAACTCCAGCCGGCTCACGAGCTTCAAGTCGACCCACTTCGATAGCCCCGCGAACAACGTCGGCCCATGGCCCGCTAGCCTGGGCTGCACCACGAACTCGTACTCATCGATCAATCCCAGCTCCGCCAACGCCAGCGGGAGCTTCACGCCTCCCGTGAACAGTCCCTTACCCGACTCCCGCTTGAGCTGCAGAACCGCGTTGCCCAGATCCCCGCGCACGAGCTCCGCGTTCCAATCGACCCGCTCCAGGGTGCTCGAAACGACGTACTTCTTGGCCGCGTCGATCGTCCGGGCGAAGGGTTCCATCCAGTCAGGCATCGTCCCCGTCCGCGTCGGCAGCCGCCACGCTGCCTCCATCATTTCGTAGGTCACCCGCCCAAAGAGGAGTGCATCGGCCTGGCGGATGTTCTCGACCGCGTGGCGGTGCAAGTCTTCGTCCGCGGGTATTGCACGATGATCGCAGCACCCGTCCAATGTGACGTTGATGGAATAGCGAAGGGGGCGCATTTCGCGAGAGTACCACCGATCATCTAGGCGACGCGCTCAGCCCCGCCACCGTCCCGCTGCTCCACGCCCACTGGAAGTTGAATGCTGGCTCAACTCCGAGACCGTGAGTCGCGATCGGGCACCCCGAGATACCGTTGTTCGTCACGCAGCGGCCGCGATCGAGCCCGGTCGGTCTACGTCGTCACCCTCGCCGGCTCCCAGTCCACGGTCGCCGCCCACGTCGCAAGCGGGGTCGGACGAATACCGCTCTCGGCGGAGATCTTCGCGATGTCCGCGTCATAGCCCACGCGGTCGAACCATTCCAGCATGAGCGCGTAGTCCATGCTGAACTTTCGGACCTCCTCGATGGGCAGCCGGACGAACTTGACCTCCCGATGCGCCACCTTGCTCAGGATCTCGGCGGTCGCGGGCATGGTGGCCTGATCACCGGCGATATCGATCGCCCGTCCGTTCAGCGCCGCGTGGTTCTCGAACGCCCACAGGCCGTACTTGCCGATGTCCGCGACCGCGATCATCTGCAACACGGTCTCGGGGTCGAGCGCCAACGGCAGCTGCCCCTGCTGGATTCCCGATAGGAACGACGGGAGCAACAGGTTCTCCATGAAGAAGACCGGGCGCAGGACCGTGTACGAAGGCAACCCCAGAGCGCGGACCTTCTCTTCGACGCGCCACTTGTTGTCGAAGTGGGGAATCCCGGTGTTGCGATGGGCGGAGGCTACGGACGAGTAGACGTAATGCTGAACGCCCTGCCGACGCGCGATCTCGGCGATGCGCTTGCCCTGCGCCTCTTCACGCTCGACGCCCGCCTCCCACGTGTTCTGAACCGCGAACACTCCCCACGCGCCCGCCAACGATCGTTCGAGGGAGGCCGCATCGTCCAGATCGCCGGCGACGACCTCGGCCCCGAGCTTCGCAATCTCCCGGGCCGCCGGAGAATCCGGCTTGCGCGTCATCGCGCGAACCTTGTGACCCTTGGCGAGCAACTCGCGCGCGATCGCCCCACCCTGCTTGCCGGTGGCGCCAGTAACGACGATTCGACTCTTTCCGGTTTCCATGTTGTGTTCCTTCCTCTCGGTTCGTGTTGCCGGTCTCGTCCTTTGCCTCGATTTGAACTGCATGTGAATGGTTGATACGTCAACTAAATGCCCATGGAAAATGCGCGGCCTCGCTACGAGTGGCCCTCCCGGATGGCGTCGAGCGTCCGGATCAGCTGCCGGGTCTTCACGTCGCTGAGGCGGCCGAGGCTTCTGGATTCGATTTCGCTCACGATGGCATCGGCGTCGCGCAGCAGATCGAGGCCCGCGGCCGTGATCGTGCACAGCACCTGCCGGCGGTCGGACTCGCAGCGGTCGCGTCGTACCAGCTTCTTGGCCTCGAGCCGGTCCAGCAGCCTCGTGATCCCGGGCGTGCGCTCGATCATTCGCTCGGCGATCTCGAGCGTGGGGAGGGGTTCGGGTCGGGCGCCGCGCAGGATGCGTAGCACGTTGTACTGCTGGGCTGTGACCCCCAAGGGCTCGAGAGCCTGCTCCAACAGCCGGCGGAGCAGGTCCGCGGTCCGCATCAGTCCCACGGCGGCCTCGCCGCCCCTGGTCGGAAACGGCCGGGTCTGCTTGAGTTCGCGCTCGATGGCGCTGGAGGGTCGTTTCACGAGGCTCACCATACACGTCAATAGATGACGTATCAAGTAAATGGGTTCGGGATCCGTCGCAGAGCTCCTGGCGCGAGGGAAGGAAGACTCACGGAACTCGTTGCGACGCAAGGGCCGAGGCCCCGTTCCGGCTCCGAGATCATGCTCGAGCTCATTCGATTGTCTTTGCCCTCGCCACCGCCCCCTCGACCACCTCCCCGCTCAACGTCAGGTACATCACGTCCTCTGCCACCGACAACTCGAACATCGTTCGCCGCTCCAGACGCGCTACGAGCGTCGTCAGCGGCGGCCCGGCGATCCCGCACAACTCTAGAGACCCCGCGCGGTGGATGCGCTCGCCGGCGAGTGAAGCCCAATAGCGTTCGACATCGCGGTGCGTGTACACGGCCACTCGCCGCGCCACCTTGCTGGCCCGATGGAGCCGCGCCGCATCCGGCGCACCGACCTCGATCCACGCCATAAGCGTGCCCGTGAGATCCCGAACCTCGAGGGCGGGCTGGTCGGGATCGGCGAGCCCCTTGGAGAATGCCAGCCCCTCCTGATGCTCCAGGCAGTACGTGAGCACACGTGCGCACATGAACTCCTCGCTCTCGGACGGGTGCCGCGCGACGCGCAGGTCGAGCGTTTCGTAGACGCCGCGGTCCACGTGCGAGAGCTGCACGGTGAACTGGTGAATCGTGGAGCTGAGCGCCAACATGACCTCCGAATCGTTTGGCTGAGCGGCCAGGCCAGTTCGTCGGGCGTAACGCCAGGCGCGCGCAGACTGCTCGCGTCTCGACGTATGTTCCGCGATTCTGCCATAGTCGCCGAGTCCAACCTCACCGTTCATCGCCCCCAAGGAGACACGTCTCCCGCTCATGGCGTTGCTCAGCCTCAACGACGTCCGCCTCACGTTCACGGCGGTACCGCTCCTGGACTCGGTGAGTCTCCAGATCGACGACGGCGAGCGGCTCGGGCTCGTCGGCCGCAACGGCGCGGGCAAGTCGACGCTACTGAAGATCCTCGAAGGTTCACTCGCCCCGGACGAGGGCAACGTCGTCCGGCAGCCAGGGCTGCGCGTGGCGAGCCTCCGGCAGGAGGTCCCTCCCGACCTCGCAGGCTCGGTACGGGCGTACTTGACCGTGGCGAGCGGCGCGACGGCGAGTGACCAATCATGGGAGATCGAGACACGCATCGATCAAGCAGCGCACGACCTGACGCTCGACCTGGACGCGTCGATCGAGTCGCTCTCGGCCGGATCGAAGCGTCGCGTCCTCCTGGCGGCAGCGCTGGTGCGTGATCTAGACCTGATGATCCTGGACGAGCCGACCAACCATCTTGACATCGACGCGATCCGTCACCTCGAGGACGCTCTGCAGCGCCGGCGCGGCACGCTGGTGTTCGTCACCCACGACCGGCGGTTCCTCCGCACGCTGGCCACCCGTATCCTCGACCTCGATCGCGGCGCGCTCCGCAGCTACCGCTGTTCCTACGATGCCTATGTCGAGCAGCGCGAGGAAGAGCTGCGCGTCGAGAGCGAGCAGGCCAAGCTCTTCGACCAGAAGCTGGCGAGGGAAGAAGCGTGGGTGCGTCAGGGGATCAAGGCGCGTCGCACGCGTAACGAGGGCCGGGTCCGCGCGCTCGAGGCATTGCGCCTGGAACGTGGCGCCCGCCGGGACGAAGTGGCGCGCGTCAAGGTGCAGCTGGTGGAGGCGGAGCGCTCCGGGCGAATGGTCCTACGCTGCCAGCACGTCACGTACCGGTACGCGGAAGTGCCGATCGTGCGCGACCTCACGACGACGATCCTGCGTGGCGATCGCATCGGCATCATGGGCCCGAACGGCTGCGGTAAGACGACGCTGATCCGGCTGATCCTCGGTGAGATCGTCCCCCAGGCGGGCACGGTCACCGCGGGCACGAAGCTCGAGGTCGCCCACTTCGAGCAACTTCACGACGTGCTCGACGACACGAAGTCTGTGATCGAGAACGTCGCCGGGGGTCGCGATATGATCCCGGTCGGCGCCGGCGACCGCCACGTGGTCGGTTACCTGCGCGACTTCCTGTTCACTCCGGAGCAGATGCAGGGCTCGGTGACGCGACTCTCCGGCGGCGAGCGCCGGCGGCTACAGCTCGCTATGGTCCTCTCCCGCCCCTGCAACATGCTCGTGCTGGACGAACCGACCAACGACCTGGATCTCGAGACACTCGAGCTGATCGAGGACTTGCTACTCGAGTTCCAGGGCACACTGCTCGTGGTCTCGCACGACCGCACGTTCCTCGACAACGTGGTCACCTCGACGATCGTGTGCGAGGGCCCCGGCGAGTGGAACGAGTACGTCGGCGGCTACGAGGACTGGCTCCGGCAGCGCAAGCCGGAGGTGGAGGTTGCTCCGGTGGCGAAGCCGACTCGACCGAGCGCGGAACGCGCGAGCACACGGCCGCGGCGGATCGGCTTCATGGAGAAGCGCGAGCTGGGAGAGCTCCCGGGACGAATCGAAGCACTCGAGGCGGAGAAGCAGCGTCTGTACACGATGATGGCATCCCCGACCTTCTATGCCTCGCGTGGAGACGAGGTCGCGCAAGCGAAGCAGCAGCTCGCGGGATTGGAGGCCGCGTTGCAGACGGCCTACGCGCGCTGGGTCGAGCTGGAGACTCTGGCGACGAGCGGCGAGGAATGATTCGTGAGTCGGCGCGTTCGAGGATCGTCCCTTGCCCTCCTGATCTGACATCGGCTTACTCGCGATACCTTGACTAGTCCGCCGATTCCCTCGGAGGTTGAATCGGAAACACGTCGTTCACTGCCTGCACCAAGGTGTCCTCATCCCAGTTGCCGTCGTATATGTAGCCTTCAAGCATGAACAAATGGCCGCCGCGAACGAAGAGTACGCAGCCAGCTGCAACGGGTATGCCCTCGAGTTTGATCTTGGCGTCACCCCCCGCGAAGTCCGGCGGCTCTACTTTCGGCGCGTGGGCCGAGACATGGATGTCTGCGAAAAACCCGGTGCCCGAGAGCTCGATGCTTCCGACGCGAGCACCTTGCAGTTGCTCCCTAAGAATCAGCAAGGTGGGATGGTCTCCCGCCAAGAGTAGGGGGAGCAGGCGCTCCACCAAGGCTCGGATCTGGGGCGGCCCTTCGCCGGGCGCGAACCTTCTTGGATAGGTCATTCGGTCTCGCTACCTCCCAGCACCCTCCGACCGACGCCCGCGATCACGCCGCGCGTCTTACTCGGACGCTCGCCTCGAGCCCGACCGCCTCGAGGAGACGAAGCACCCGATCAATCGTCACTTTCTGGAGACTGCCCGAGAGAATGCCGGTCACGGCGCTCCTCGGAAGTCCGGAACGTGCCGCAACCTCCGCGTGCGTGACACCGCTACGCCTGATTTCGCCGACGACCGCCGCGATCAATTGAGCCTTCAATACAGCCTCAACCCCCCGGCTCTTAGGGATACCCAGCTGCCTGGCCAATTGGGCAGGCGACGTCTTAGTCCTCTTCTTCACGGTTGAACCTCCATCAGCCGCTTCCGAGCCAATTCCAGGCTCCGGGTCGCTGTTGCTTGCGTGGTCTTTTTGAAAGCGTGAAGCACATGGACGATTCCCCGCTGCACGAGTGCGTACACAACCCGGTAGGAACCGGAGCGCGCCCTCAATCTCAGCTCGTGAACGCCACGCCCGATGTCGGGCATCGGACGAGACAGCGGCATTGATAGGACCAACCCGGCGTCAAGCCTGGCTAGCGCGTCCGCCAGAATCGAGATCACGATTTATCGTCTCACTTATGAGACTAGGCGTCCAGCGCTCCTCCCCGCCACCGTCCCGCTCGACCAGCTCCACTGGAAGTTGAATCCCCCGAGCCTCCCCTCCACGTCGAGGATCTCGCCGCACAGGAACACGCCGGGGGCCTTGCGCGACTCGAGCGTGCGGGGATCGACCTCGGCAAGCGCCACGCCGCCCGCAGTCACCTCGGCCTTCTCGTAGCCGAGCGTGCCCGTGACGGGAAGCGCGCGCGCGGTGATCAGGCGCAGCAGCCCCTCGCGCCGCGCGCGCTCCACCTGGGTAAGCGGCGCCCCCGGCGGGACGCCGCACTCCTCGCACAGCGCGACCACGAGCCGGTCGGGCAGGCGCGCGCCCAGATGCCTCCGAACGCCGAGGTGGGAGTCGCGCGCGGCGGCGAGCCACGCTTCGCGCAGCCCCTCGGGGCTCTCGCCGGGGAGGAAGCTCGCGCTCACAGTGCGGTCACCCTCGGCTCGGTGCCAGTGGCGCGAGAGATCGAGCGCGGCGGGGCCGGAGTAGCCGAAGTGGGTGAAGAGAAATGACCCGCTCGTGGCAGCAGTGCGCTTCCCCTCGACCCGGAGCGTGAGCTCGGCCTCGAGCGTCAGGCCCTGGAGCCGCGCGCAGAGCGCATCGCTCGCGGCGAGCGGCGTGAGCGCGGGCACCGGCGGCACGATCGTGTGCCCGAGCGATGCGGCGAGCGCGTAGCCGGTGCCGTCGCTTCCGGTGCGCGGGAACGAAAGCCCGCCGGTCGCGAGAATCACGGCATCCGCCTCGATCCACTCGTCCGGCTCGGCCGGCGGGAGCGGCCAGTTCTGTTCGCCGACGGCCGCCACCTCGGCGCCAAAGGCCGCGCTGTCGCGCACGCGCTGGATGCCGAGCCGGTAGCGCGGGCGCGTTTCGGCGCCCGCGTCGCCGGCGCCCGCGTCGCCCGCATCGCCGCCGGCGCCCCCGCCGCCTGCCCCGCCACCGCGCGCCGCCTCCCCCGCGCGCTCGATGCGCGCCACGCGCGCGCCCGCCTCGATCGCCACGCCCGCGCGCCGGCACGCGCCGAGCAGCGCATCGAGCACGGTGTGCGCATTGTCGGTCTCGGGGAAGAGCTTGCCGGTGGGTTCGAGCTTGAGCGCCACGCCGAGCGACTCGATCCACGCGCGGGCCTGCTCCGCGGAGAACGCGCTCAACACCCGGCGCACGAACGCGCGCGAGCCGCCGTGGAAGTCGCGTTCGTCCACGCGCTCGTGAGTGACGTTGCAGCGCGTGCCGCCCGACATGAGGATCTTGAGCCCGATCTTCGGGTGCGCGTTCAAGAGCGTGACGCGCGCCCCCGACTCCGCGGCGCGCAGCGCGGCGGTGAGGCCCGCAGCTCCGGCGCCGACGACGGCCACGCGCGTGCCCACGCTCACCCCAGCGAGATGCAGGCGCCGGCGGCCAGCGCGAGCGCGAGGCCGAGGCGCCGCGCGGCGCTCCAGCGCTCGCCGAGCGTCACGCGCGCGAGCAGCACGGTGGTCGCGGGCGCGAGCGAGACCAGCGCCGAGACCAGCGCCATGGGGGCGCCGCGCACGGCCATGAAGTAGGCGACGTTGGCGGCCGAATCGAGCGCGCCGGCCGCGCACGCCACGAGCGCCGCGCCCGCGGGCGGCCGCAGCGGCACGCGCAGCACGAGGGCCACCGCGCCGAGCCCCACGATCGCCACCAGGCGCGCGAGCACGAGCGGCACGAGTCCCGCGCCCGCCGAGATGCGGGCGACGAACACCAGGAACCAGCCGACCACGAGCCCGGTCGCGACCGAGACCATCACCGTGCGGCGAACGTGCGCCTTCGAGTGCGCCTCCTCGGCGGGGCCGGTCCAGGAGAGCGGCGGGATGGAGATCACCGCGAGCACCACGCCGGCCCAGGCGAGCGCGGAGGGCCGCTCGCCGAGCGCCACGCCCACCACGACCGGGACGCTGAGGCCCACCACGCAGAAGATCGGCGAGGCGACGCTCACCGGGCCGAGAGCGAGCGAGTAATAGATGAGCGAGGCGCCCACCGCCCCGCATGCGCCGGCCGCGGCGCCCCAGGCCAGATCGGCGCCCGAGGGCGCACCGTGCGCGAAGGGAAGCGCCACGAACAGCACGGCGATCGCGGCGAAGCCCGAGAACCAGGTCACGAGCAGCGCCGGCGCACGCCGCGCGGCAAACCCGCCCGCGAAGTCGCCGGCCCCGAAGAGCACGGAGGAGAGCGCGGCCACTAGATACGCGGGGTTCATCGCGGCTCGGGAGAAGCGGCGGGCGCCGCGCGAGCGCCCCGATCGCGGCTCGTCACCCGCCCGCCCGCCAGCGCTCGCCCTCGCGCGCGGCGCGGCCCTCGGCCTCGAGCTTGAGCAGATGCGCGAGCAGCGAGCGCTCGGCGTAGTCCCACAGCTCGCGCGGCGTGTCGGCGTAGGCGCGCTCGACCAGTGTGGCGAGCGGCGCGGGCTCGCGCCCGAGTGCTGCGACCACCTTCGCCTCGCGCTCGAGGCGATGCGCGATCAGCCAGCGGATGCGCCGCATCGCGCCGCCCTGCGGCGAGCCGTGCCCGGGGAAAAGCGTCTCCACGGGCTCCACGAGCAGCCGCTCGAGCGATGCGACGTAGGCCTTCATGTCGCCCTCGGGCGGATCCACGATCACCGTGCCGGTCCCGCCCGGGATGTGGTCGCCGGTGAAGAGCGAGCGCGTGCGTGGGTGGAGGAAACACAGGTGCCCGCGCGCGTGGCCCGGCGTGTGGAGCGCGCGCAGGCTCCACTCCCCCACGCCGGGAGCGAGCGCCACCTCCTCTCCGTCCGCGAGCGTGCGGTCCACGCTCAGGTGCCGCGCGGTCTCGGCGTGCGCGGCGACCGGCACGCGGTAGCGCGCGCGCACGGCCTCGACGCCCGCGACGTGGTCCGGGTGGTGATGCGTGAGCAGCACGAGCTTCAGCGCGCGGCCGTCTTCACGCAGCGACTCGATCAGGGCGAAGAGCGCAGCCAGCTCCTCTGGATCATCGCTCCCGGGGTCGATCAGCGCCATCTCGCGCTCGCCCACCAGGTACGCGTTGGTGTGCGTGGCGGGCGGGAGCGGCCGCGTCTTCATGGGCTGGAGCACGATTCCCCACTTGAGCTCGATGCGGCGCACCGGCCGCGCCGTCTCCTCGGGCGCGCGGGCGAGCCGCTCGGCGAGACCCTCCTCGCCCGCCGCGAGCGCGCGCAGGGTATGGAGGATAGGTGCCGCGAACGAGACCGCGCCGCGCCGCCAGCGCTCGAGCGCCTCGGAGGGCGCGATCCACTCGCCCGCGGCCAGCTCGCCCGGGACGACCGCCGGCTCCTGTCCCCGGGGCGCGCGCGCGAGGAAGAACGCGGTGTCGAAGCGCCGGCTCGCGAAGGGCGGCGTGGTCCAGCGCCCGGCGAAGGCGAGCCCATCGGCGCGGAAGCGCCACCCGTGCTCGCGCGCGAGCGCCGCGAAGGGGGTCTCGCCCGCGAGCAGGAGACGGCGTGCCGCCGCGAGTGTCTCCGCCGCGACCGGCGCCGAGTCCGGCGCGAGCGCGAGCAGCACGCCCGCCTCCTCGAACGCCTCGCGAACGGCGCAGGCGCGCAGCACGCGCTCCTCCTCCGAGGCCGCTCCCGCGATCTCGACCTCGCGGTCCGCGGCCGCCACGGTGCCGCCGAGGAAGGCGTGGAAGCCGGGCATGTAGCTCACGGCCTCGCTGCGCAGCACCCAGAACACCTCGAGAGCGCGGCCCTCGCCGCGCACGAGGACGACGGCGGCGGAGTCTCGAAAGGAGGAAGTGGCCTTCGCGCTCATGGGGAGGCGCAGCGTAACCGACTGCCGCCGCGGCGCGCGAGCGGCGAGCGGCGAGCGGCGAGCCTCGCGCGCGGCTGCCGGTACGCGGCGGGCGCCGCGCCCGGTCAATCCCCGGTGGGAACGATCCCCGCGCCCTCGACCATCAGGATCACGGTGCGCTCGGGAGCGCGCGGCCGGTGCCGCACGCCCTTCGGCACCACGAACCCCTGCCCGGCGGCGAGATCCACGGTGCGGCCCTCGAGGTCGATCAGGAACCGGCCCGAGACCACGTAGAAGAACTCGTCCTCGTCGTCGTGCTTGTGCCAGTGGTACTCGCCCTTCACCACGCCGAGCCGCACCACCGAGTCGTTGACCCGGCACAGGGTCTGGTTCCACCACGGATGGGCGCAGGCCTCGACCAGCGCCCGCACGTCCACCAGCTCGAGCGGCCCGTAGCGGACGTCGAGATGGGTCTCGTACGGGTAGGGCGGGTCAGGCACTCTTCGCCGTCTCCCGCGCCGCCGCGCGCCGCAGCACGTCCAGCGCCTCGTCCACCTCGGCGGCGGTGACGTCGAGCGGCGGGCGGAAGCGCAGGCTGCGCTCGCCGCACGGCAGGATGATCATGCCGAGCTCGTACGCGCGCGCCGCGACGGCGTCGCGCGTGGGCGTGTCGGCGAAGTCGATCGCGCACATCAGGCCGCGGCCGCGCGCGTTCGAGAGCGCGTCGGGCCGCTCCGCAACCAGGCGCTCGAGGCCGCGCTTCAGGTGCTCGCCGACCGTGGCCGCGTGCTCGATCAGGCGCTCCTCGGCGATGATCTCGAGGTAGCGCTGGCAGCGCACCATGTCCACCAGGCTGCCGCCCCAGGTGGAGTTGATGCGGCTCGAGACCCGGAACACGTTCTCGGGCTCCTCGTCGATCATGGGCCCGGCCATCATGCCGCACACCTGCATCTTCTTGCCGAACGCGAGCAGGTCGGGGCGCACGTCGTCGTGCTGGTGCGCCCACATGCGGGCGGTGAGCCCGAGGCCGGTCTGCACCTCGTCGAACACCAGGAGCGCGCGGTTCTCGTGCGCGACGTCGCGCAGCGCGCGCAGGAACTCGGGGCGGAAGTGGCGATCGCCGCCCTCGGCCTGGATGGGCTCGATCAGGATGCAGGCGATGTCGTCCTTGCGCTGCGCGAAGGCGTTCTTGATCTCGTCCAGCGCCTCGTTCTCCGCGCGCCGCACCCGTTCGGTCTCGGCCCCGTCCACCGGGAAGCGCAACGCGGGGGCGTCCACGCGCGGCCAGTCGAACTTGGGGAAGTACTGGTGCTTCGCGGGATCGGCGGTGTTGGTGAGCGAGAGCGTGTAGCCCGAGCGGCCGTGGAACGCGCCGCGGAAGTGGAGCACCTGGTGGCCCTTCTCCTCGCGGTAGCCGCGGCGGAAGTTGCGGCGCACCTTCCAGTCGAACGCCGCCTTGAGCGCGTTCTCCACCCCGAGCGTGCCGCCCGAGACGAAGAACACGTGGGGCAGGTAGTCGGGCTGGGCGAGCCGGCCGAAGGTCTCCACGAACTCCGCCATCTCCACGGTGTAGATGTCCGAGTTCGTGGGGTTGACGAGCGCCGCGCGCGTGAGTCGCTCGAGGAACCCGGGGTCGGCGAGCTTGGGGTGGTTGATGCCCAGGGGGAGCGTGGCGAAGAACGAGAACATGTCCAGGTACCAGCGCCCGCTCTTGGCGTCGTGGAGCTTGCGCCCCTTCGACTTCTCGAGATCGAGCACCAGGTCGTAGCCGTCCGCCAGCATGTGGCGGGCGAGCGTGGCGTGCACCTCGGCGGGCGCGATCGGCTTTCGGTTCGGGGCGGGCTTCATGCGGTCTCTCCTCGGGCGGCGGTCGAGACGAAGCTCTCCTCCTTGAGCGTGGAGAGCGCCATCACCGTCCGGGTCTGGCGCACGCCCTCGCAGGCGTTGATCTCCTCGAGCAAAAGTCGCTGGAGCGCGCCCATGTCGGAGACGCGCAGCTTGAGCAGCAGCGAGAACTCGCCGGTGATGTGGTGGCACTCCTGGACCTCGTCCATCTTGAGCACGCGCTCGATGAAGCCGGGCTCGAGGCGCGGGTGCTCGATGAACACCTCGACGAAGGCGGTGATCGCCGCTCCCAGCGCCCGCGGGTCCACCAGCGCTGCGAAGCGGCGGATGACGCCCGCGCTTTCGAGCTTTTTGAGGCGCTCGTTGACGGCGGCGGCCGATAACCCAACCCGGCGCGCGATCTCCGCCTGGGGCAGCTTGGCGTCGCGCTGGACCAGGGTGAGGATGCGGCGGTCGCGCTCGTCGAGGTTGTGAATTATCTTCGTCGGTTTGGGCATATGTCCATAATACATTCGGTCGAGGCTATGTTCAACTTTAGTTTGTTCGGAAATCGGCCATCAAAGCCCGGGGGGCCCGCGGCCCGCCGTGCTAGACTCCCGCGCTCCATATGATCTTCGCCCTCGACCTGGAAGGCGTGCTCGCCCCCGAGATCTGGCCGGTGCTCGGGGAGCGCTTCGGCGTGCCCGAGCTGGCGCTGACCACCCGCGACCTCGCCGACTTCACCGAGCTGATGCACCGGCGGGTGGACGCCACGCGCGAGCGCGGGCTCACACTCGCCGCGCTCCAGGAGGTCGCGCACTCGGTCGAGCCCTACCTCGGCGCGCGCGAGTTCCTGACCCGGCTGCGCGCGCTCGGGCAGGTGATCGTGATCTCCGACACCTTCCACGAGTTCTCGGACCCGCTGATGCAGAAGCTCGGCGGGCACATTCTGTTCGCCAACCGCTTCGAGACCGACGCGGGCGGGATGCTCAAGGGCTTCAAGCTCCGCATCCGCGGGCAGAAGGAGCGCATCGTCTCGGGCTTCCACGGCGCCGGCTTCCGGGTCGCGGCGGTGGGCGACAGCCTGAACGACCTGTCGCTCCTCAGGAGCTGCGACTACGCCCTGCTGTTCCGGCCGGTGGAGGCGCTGCTCGTCCAGTTCCCGGGGGCGCCGGTGGCGCACAACCTCGACGACGCCCTGGGCGTGCTGGTGAAGGTGGCGCGCGAGGTGGAGCGCAACGGAGGCTAGGCGCGCGGGCCGGGGCGCCGCGCCCGCGCCCCGGCCCCGCGGAGAGAACGCTACTCCGCCGCCGCCTTGGCGGGCGCGACGCGCGCGGGCACCGTGCCGCCGCACATCGCCACCAGCTTGTCGTGGTAGCCCTTCGCCTTCTGTTTCTCCCCCGCCGCCTCGGCCGCGCGCTCCGCGCCGTCGTAGCTGTTGAAGCGGGCCGGGGCGGTGCGCAGCGACGCCTCGTACTCGGCCAGCGCCGCGGCGGGCTGACCCAGCTCGGCGAGCAGGTCGGCGAGCTGCTCGCGCGCCGGCAGGACCGCACCGGGCGTGACGGGATGCTTGTCGGTGCCGTCCTCGAGGTCGGCGGCCGAGCGCAGGAGCGAGAGCGCCTCGTCGTCCTTCTTCTCCGCACGCGCGAGCCACGCGGCCGCCGCGCGCCGCTGGACCTCGACCTGCGTCGCCCAGTCGAAGCCCTTCTGGCCCTGGAGCGCGGCCTGGATCTCCGTGAGCTTCGCCAGCGCGGCGCGCGCGGTCTCGAGATCGCCGCTGCGCGCGCCCCCCACGGCGCGCGCGAAGTGGACGATCGCCTCGGCGTACGGGTACTTGTCCCACGGGAACGAGGCCGGCTGCACGGTGAGCGACGCCGCATCCTTCCACGCGCGGCGCTCGAGCGCGTAGCGGGCGGGAACCGCGGCCAGCGCGTACGCGGCGGCGAACTGGGGCACGTCGAAGCTCGAGGCCTTGCCGACCTGCTGCACCACCTCGCGCGCCTTGGCGTCCCGCCCCGACTGCAGGTAGGCGTATTCCAGATAGTCCCAGGCGTGGAGGGCGTCGAACGCGGTGGCGCCCGGCTTGGTGCGGGCCGCCCACTTCTGCGCGGTCTCGGCCGAGGCGAGGTTGGAGGCGATCGACTCGTTCCACATCCCGAGGCGGGTGAAGATGTGGGACGGCATGTGCAGCGCGTGGGGCGCGGAAGGCGCGATCTTCGCGTAGGCGCGGGCCGCGGGCAGCGCCAGCTCGGCGAGCGCCGGGTAGTCGAACGAGTGGATCATGTAGTGCGCGATCCCGGGATGTTCGGGCTCGAGCGGCAGCAGGCGGTTCAGGATCTCCGCCGCCTGCTTCTGCTTCGCGTAGGTCTTGTCGGGGGGCGAGTTGTAGGCCACGCCCAGGATCGCGAGCGCGTGGAAGATCGCGGCCTCGTGGTCCTCGGGGTTGCGCTCCGCCACGCCCGCCATCGCCTGCTCGTAGGCCACGACGCGCGCCGGGTGCGCGACGCCGTCGCCCTCGTAGTAGGCGTTGATCGCCCCGATGTAGTCGCGCTCGCGCGCGTTCGGCGCGCCGAGGGCGGCCGCCTTCTCGGCCGCGGCCCGCCCGGCGACGAACTCGCTCTCGGTCGGCGGCCCCCAGATCGTGTGGAAGTTGCTCATCGCGATCCCCCACTGCGCCATGCCGCAACCGGGGTCCTTCGACGCCACGTCCTGGAACGCCTTCGCCGCTTCGCCGTACGCGAACGAGTGCAGGAGCGCCAGCCCGCGCGTGAACGTGGCCTGGGCTTCGGGCTTGCATGAGATCGGGAAGTTGACGCGGCCGAGCTTCTCCGGAACGGCGTGGGTGTGGTCGTGCTCGTGCTGCGCGATCGCCAGGGCTGGCATCAAGGCGAGCGCGGCCGCCAGGGCGACGGTGCCAAGGGAACTCCGCATCGCTGCCTCCTCAGGTTCGGGTGGAGCCGCATTTTCGGTCGCGCCGCCGCCCACTGCAAGCACTTGCGGGCGGAAACCCCGAACGCAGGCTCGTGCGGCCGCCGGGGACCGCGGGGTCGAGCCGAACCCGGGCCGCCGAGCGGTGTATGAACTGACGTCATCGGAGGGTCGCCGCCCACGACCGATCCGGACGGAATTGGGCCGCAAGGAGGTGCCATCACGGCGCACGTCCGTTTCTCCGCAATCCTCCTCTCGGCCCTTTGCCTGGGGTCGGCGACCCCGGCCCTGGCCAAGATCGATCCGGCGAACTGCGAGACACCGGAGCTGATCACGCTGGTCGCGTGCGGCCCGGACGGCGCCGATCCGCTCGGGACCTACACCGTCGTGGTGAGGGATTTCAACAACGTGCCCGATCAGGGTGCGGACGTCGTGCTCGACTTCAGCGACTGTCCCGACATCCGCGTGTGCGCCGACCAGGGCGACCCCAACGTCGTCGTGGACTGCGCCACGCGCTCGGTCCGCGCGGTCAGCGGCCCGGACGGCCGGGCGACGTTCCGCGTGATCGGGTGCGCTGCCAACGTCGGAGCATCGCCGGGCTCGATCGGGCCCAGCATGAAAGTGTACGCGAGCGTCTTTCTCCTCGGGAGCGTCCGCGTCGCGGCACTCGATCAGGATGGACGGAACGGCGTGAACGTGGAGGACCTGAGCCTGTTCCTCAGGGACTGGCTGTTGTCGGGGCAGCCGCTCGCGCGCTCGGACTACAACGGAGATGGCCGGCTCGATCCCAACGACCTGTCCCGGTGGCTCCGGGCGTTCGCCGCCGGAGGCTCGACACAGAGCGGCGCCGCGTCCTGCCCCTAGGCCGCCGCCACGCTCCGCGCCCAGGCGAGCAGCGCGGAAGGATCCGAGAGGTCGTCGAGGAGGAGATCGGGCCCGCGCGACTCGAGCAGGTCGCGGCTCTGCGTGCCGGTCGCCACCGCCACGGCGCGCGCCTCCGCGGCCCGCGCGCAGGCGATGTCGTACTCGGTGTCGCCCACCACGACGCAACGCGCGGGCGGAATGCCGTAGGCGCGGCGCACGCGCTCGACCGCGACGCGCGCGAGCGCGTTGCGGTCCGCCGCCTCCTCACCGAAGGCGCCGAAGGCGAAGCGCGGTCCGATCCCGAAGCGATCGAGCTTGATGCGGGCCATCTCGGTCATGTTGCCCGTGAGCAGCCCCGTCACCCAGCCGGGCTCGCCGCCGATGCGGTCGAGCAGCGCCTCCACCCCGGGCAGCAGCCGCCCGCGGGGCGGCCGGAGCGCGGCGCGCATCGCGACGAACACGCGGTCCCAGAACAGCGCCTCCTCGCCGTCGGCGAAGCGCGCGCCGTGCTTGGCGAGGATGTCCTTCAGGATGAGCGGCTCGGTGCGCCCGGCGAAGGCGATGTCGCGGAGATCGTCCGTAACGCCCAGGCTCTGGGACACGGCGCGGGTGAACGCCTCGCGGGCGGCGCCCTCGGTGCTGAGGAGCGTGCCGTCCACGTCGAACAGCCAGGCGAGTCGGGGCGTTTCGGACAACCGGGTTCGTGGCTCCGGCGCGGGTCGAGCTTCGGCGGCTTGCGTGATCGGCGGGGCGGCGCGCCGCTCGCAGAGCCGTCATGCTAGCATAGTGGTGAATGGTCGCCCCTTCCTCGTTCCTCTCGGAGGCCCCGTGAACGCAAGACCCGGACCGCGTCGCGTGATGCTCGCGCTCGCCGCCCCACTCCTCGCCGGCGCCCTCGCCAGCCAGGCGGCCCCCGCCCGGGCGCCTGCGCGTGCGCCCGAGCTCGCCCGCTTCACCGCCGACACGGCGGTGGTCGAAGCCAGCTCCGAGCTGCAATGGGTCGTCCCGCTCCACGTGGTGAACCGGTACCCGGTCGGCATCTACCTCGACACCATGACCTGCATCGTGCAGGACCTCGATCCGGGCGAGACCCACGACGGGCGCTACATGGCGCTCGACGCCTCGACGCTGGTGAGGGACCGCGGGGTGAGCGCCGGCGACTCCGTCACCCTCCAGTACCTGGTCCCGGCCACCTCCGAGCACGCCCGCCTCCTGTTCCGGCTCAGCCTCCACCGCATGGACAACAGCCGCTCGGTGCTCCTGGCGGCGGTGGAAGCCCTGCCGGGTCCGGTCTCGCGCGATCATCCGTCGCAGTTCCTCACCGTGGCCGGGAAGCGCGTGGAGTACGTGTTCTTCCCGTCCACGAAGGACTCCGCCAAGAACCCGGCCCCGGGAGTGCTGCTCGTGCACTCGAACGGCAGCCACGCGCGCAAGATGATGCGCGAGGCGGGGCGCCTGTCCCAGCGCGGGTTCGCCGTGATGCTCGTGAGCATGCCGGGCTTCGGGCAGTCCGATGGTCCCCCGGATTTCGCGGGACCGGCGACCTCGCGGGCCCTGGACGCGGCGCTGGACCAGCTCGAGTCCACGCCCGGCGTCGACTCGAAGCGGATCGCCGCCTGGGGCGTCTCGCGCGGAGCGGGGGCGGTCGCGCTGCTGGCCGAGAGACGGAGCGACGTCCGGGCCGCGCTGGTCGAGTCGGGCATCTACGACCTGTGGGCGGTCTACCGGGCGACCACGAACCCCGAGTATCAGGCGGTGATCGTGCAGCAGGCCGGCTCGGACAGCAGCGGATGGCGCGAGCGCTCGGCCGCCCTCGCGCCCGGCAAGCCGGCGTCGATCCTGATCCTCCACGGCGAGAGGGATCCCGGCGTGCCGGTGGATCAGGCGCGGGGATTCGCCGAGGTCCTCAAGGCGCGCGGGGCGGATGTCGAGCTTCGCACCTTCCCCTTCGCGGAGCACCGCATTGCGGCGGGTGAGGTGCTGCGCTTCGCCCTCGAGTTTTTCCAGCGCCGCCTGGGCGGCTGAGACCGCCCGCGCCCGAACTCCCTCCGCGGCGCCGGGCGCCGGAAGGAGATCGCAGCCGCGCGCGGGGCCCGCTCAGCGCGCCGGCTCCCCCGCGGTGAAGGCCGCTCCGGGGTAGCCCACGAAGTGGTAGAGGTTGGACGGCGAGCCGGGCTGCATCCCCAGACCCCGGAGCCCGAGCTCGGGTCCGCTGATGGAGGTGGCGTAGGCCAGGGGCCAGCCGATCGCGCCGGGCGCGACGCGCCGGAGCGTGAGCAGGCCGAGCGGCACCGAGAAGCGCCCGCACCAGGTCCAGCGGTAGGTGTCGGGATGGTCCGGATCCACGAACGTCTCGTACAGGGCGCGGATCTTCGCGACGTCGAGCGGGCCGGCGAGCGGTCCCTGGAGCAGGGCGCGGTCCTTCGCCGTGGCCTGCTGGTAGGCCGCGATGCCTCCCTCCCCGAACGCGAGCTGGCCGAAGTCCGGCCCGTAGTGGATTCCGTCCGCCGAAATCGCGATCGCCAGGTCGCGGCCCAGCCGTAGACCGCGCGCCTTCATCTCCGCCTCGAGCGCTGCGCCGAGATGGTCCGCGAGCGCCTCGAGCCGCCCGAAGCGGGCGGCCGGCACCAGGATCGGCACGATCTCGAGATCGGGACGCACGTGGCGCAGCCAGCACACCAATGGCTCGAGCGAGTGCTCCATGTCGTGCGCGACCGAGTCCCGGGTCCAGTCCTCGCGCGGCAGCCGGGCGAGCAGCGCGTCGCGCAGCGGCGAGACCCGCACCGGCCCGTCGGGCGCCGTCCATTCGCGATAGGGGTCGAACACCACCCGGTCGCGCTCCCCCACGCGCCAGTAGCCGTGGAACACGCCGAACAGCACCACGGTCCGCGCCGTGACCAGCGGGATCACGCGGCGGTAGACGCGCCCGGCGAAGGCGAAGTCGTCGTGCGGGCAGAGGATCGCGGCCACGCCGGGGGCGGGAACGGGGCCGAGCGAGTCGGGCGCCGGGGGCGCTCCCGACAGCTCCCAGACCTTCGCCATCTGCGACGCGTGGAGCGCGTAGCCGGTCGAGTCGATGCGCCCGCGCACGCCGTCGCGTGAAGGGATCGCCATCGCCTGCCTCACCGAATCGGGCGAGAGGTGCACGCCCACGAGCGGCGTCGTGGTCAGCGCCCGGGCGCCGGGCGCGGTCGCGAGCGGCGCGAGGAGCGCGAGGGCGAAGCAACCCGGGAGCCGGCGGAGCGTGCGGGCGCCGCAGGCGCGCCGCGTGTCCGCTCCCTCCGGCCGCCGGCGGGCGCGCATCACTTCGGCCTCCGGCCGAGGAGCAGCGCGATCTCCATCCGGTTGGGGGCGGCACCGTCCGTCTTGCCGTTGAGCGAGAGGATGTACACGCGCACCCGAAGGTCACCGGCCGAACCCTCGACCGCAACCTTCTCGGGCGGCAGGTTGGGGATGTAGGCCCGTTGCCGGTTCTCTTCGAGCAGGGCTTTGATCCGGGGGGAGAGCTCGACCCGGAGGCTGTCGTGGCTCGAGTCCCGGCGGGCGATGATCAGGTCCGAGGAGTCCGGCCGCCAGACCACCGAGTACCTCGCGCCGCCGGCCTCCACCTCCCCGGTCTGCGTCGTCTGGCCCAGCCAGAAGCTCATCGACGGGATCAGGTGCTGGTAGCCGTCGAGCGGGATCGCGGCCTGGCGGTTCATGTTGATCTCGAACCACGGCTTCCCGCTCTCCTGCCAGTTCTCCACGAACGAGAGTCCCATCAGCCTCACGGCGAGCTGCGCCCGCTCGTAGCGGGAGGCCCGGGCCAGGGAATCGCCGCCCGCGGGGCGGCCTCCCGGCCCGCTTCCGCCGAGCCAGGCGCGCACGGCGCGGAGATCGTGCACGTCGTTCAGGTACGACACCGCGGCGCTGATCTGCTTCAGGTCCTCGAACGGCGGCTCGCGATCGGGCTTCCGGATCGCGCCGCCGGCCAGCACGTGATTCGATTCGAGCAGGTGCCGGAGCCGGGCGATCTGGCTGCGCCGGGAGACGCCGAAGGCGCCCCAGGGGCCGAACGCGGTGAGGAACGCGATCGCGCACAGCGTGGCGGGGATGATGCGGATGTCCTTGCCGCGGCTCGAGAGAAAGTAGATCGAGATCAGCGTGAGCCACCCTCCGAGGACCGCCACCACGTACCGGCTCTCGGTCATGCCGTACTCCGAGGCCCGGCGGGCGATGGAGAGCAGCAGCATCGCGAGGAGCGGGAAGAGCGCGAGATGGAAGCGGGTGGCGAGGGCGCGCACCCAGGGCCGGTCGCCGCGGTCGCGCATCGGCCACAGCAGCAGCATCGCCAGCACGCCGGTGATCGAGTAGCCGATCACCGGCCCCGAGACCCAGCCCTTGGGCCACTTCCACTGGAAGAGGATGCGCGCCTCGTAGGCGTAGAGCACCACGAGGTAGACGGCCAGCAGCGAAAGCAGCACGTACTGGGTGAAGATCCGGAGCCCGGCCGGATACTCGGTCCGGGATTCGAGCGAGTCCAGGTCCCCGGGGACGCCCGCCAGGAAGAACCAGGTGTTGAAGACGCCGGCGATCATCACCCAGAGCTCCTCGTATCGCTTGCCCGCGACCGGGACGCCGAGCAGCCCGTTCGCCGTCACCATCGTGAGCGCCAGGCCGCCGAAGAGCACGCTCGAGTAGAGGGCGGCGGTGAGGAAGCGGAGGAACAGCGACTTGTTGTACTGCCAGAACCCGTTCGTCTCGCGGCCGCCTGCGAACGGCGCGACGGCCACGAAGAAGTGGAGCCCCGCGTCCAGGAAGAAGAACCGGATCATGTGCTGGCCGGGCGCCGCCGAAAGGTCGCGCGGGAGCGAGAGCGCGTAGAGGGCGAGCACCAGGGCGCCCGCGGCCTGGACGGCGAGAGAGGTCGCGCGCGGCCACCTGCGCCGCTCCGCGACGAGCGGCAGCGCCGTGAAGAGCGGGATCCCCAGCAGCGCGGCGAGGATCAGGTCGTAGAGCGCCGCGAGGCGCTGGCTCGAATTCACGTCGATCAGGATCACGGCGGCCGCGGCGCCGGCGCCGGCGGAGAGGATGGCGAAGGGAAAACGCCGGAACGCGCGCGCCGCTCCGGAGATCAGCTCGTCGAGGGACGGGAGCTTCATGGCCGAGGGGGCGCGCCCCTCCCGCCGCGGTCGCCCACCCTAGCTCCGGCCGTGGAACTTGGCGTTCGGCTTGCCCTCGGTCCAGGGGTGGTACTCGAGGGCGAAACGGATGCGCTCGATCAGCGGCGGGTGGGTATAGAGGAACGCCTTCACGAGCGGGTTGGGCTCGGGGTTCGACTTGTTCTGGGATCCGAGCTTGAGGAAGGCGCGCGCCGCGGCGTCGGAGAGCTGCGTGATCTCGAGCCCGAACTGGTCGGCTTCGTGCTCGATCGCGCGCGAGAACGAGTTGGTCAGCGGCTGCGCCACGAACGACGCCAGGCCGATGGTCGCCACGATGAGCGGCATCGAGGCCACGTCGGAGAGCTCCGTGAAGCCCCAGCGCCCGCCGAAGCGCGCGACGGCCCCGCGCGTCGACACGTAGCTCAGGTAGAAGAGCAGCGCGCTCAGCGCCACGGTGAGGAGGATGCCCTTCCAGATGTGCCCGAGAACGTAGTGCCCCATCTCGTGGCCCATCACGCACAGGATCTCGTCCTCCGTCATGCCCTCGAGGGTCGTGTCCCACAGCACGATCCGCTGCGAGGCGCCGAAGCCGCTCACGTAGGCGTTGAATTTCTTGGTCTGGGCGCTCTTGTCGGCCTCGACCACCTTGCGCCCCGGGATGCCCGCCTTCTCGGCGAGATCCAGGATGCGGCGCTCGAGGTGCTTGTCCTTGAGCGGGGTGAACTTGTTGAACGCGGGCTCGAACACGAGCGGCCCGAGCAGCACGCCCGCCAGGGTCACCGGGAAGGAGAGGGCCGTGAGCCACAGCCACCAGCGGCGCGGGCTCTTCGCGATCGCCCAGTAGGAGACCGCCACGACCGGCAGCACGCCCAGGAACGCGAGCGAAAGCCCCAGCGCCTTGAATTCGTCCACGAGCCAGGCGCCGAAGGTCTGGTTCGAGAGCCCGTACTGGTGCTCGAGCGCAAACCCCTGGTACCAGGAGAGCGGGAACGAGAGGACGAAGGTCGCGACCGAGAACAGCGCGAAGTAGACCAGCACGCGCAGGTAGCGCCCGCGTCCGGCCGCGTGCGCGAGGTCGCGGATCCGGGCCGAGAGGCCGGAGAACAGGATCGCGAGGCACACCAGCAGGCTCCACAGCGGCTCGAGGAAGGCGAGCGCGACTCGCCTCGCGGCGTAGGCCCGGTTCTCGGGCGTGAAGTTGGCGCGCACCTCCGCGAGGTAGTCGCGCGCCGGCGCGACCCGCGCCGCGGGTTCGGCGGGAGCGGAAGCCGGCGCCTCCGGGGAAGGGGCAGGTTGTGCGGGAGCGGGACGGGCGGCGACGGCGAGCGCCGCGCCCATCACGATCGCGAGCGCGGCGACTCGCACGGCGGCTCCGTGGTTCATGCCGGCGGCACGTTATCAGCGCGCCGCCCGCGCGCGCAACGGCGGGCGCGGGCGCGCCAGGGCCGGATCACCTCACGACGGCGACCCGGCGCGCGAAGCTCCGCTCCGGCGTCCGCGCGCGCACCACGTAGACCCCCGCGGGCACCGCCCGCCCACCCGCGTCGCGCAGGTCCCACGCGACCGTCGTGCGTCCCGCCCCGAGCTCGCCGGCCGCGATGCGGCGCACGAGGCGGCCTGAGAGATCGAGCGCGTCGACCTCGACCCGGGCGGCCGCCGGAAGGTCGAGACGCAGGCGCAGCGTCCCGCGCGCCGGGTTCGGCCACGGAGCCGAGAGCCAGAGCCCCGCGGCCTCCGGCCCCACCGCCAGCACCTGCTCGCTCGTGGCGTCGAAGGTGACCTGGTAGGGCGGCAGCCCGCAGTCGAGCGGCCCCGCGATCAGCGTGTCCTCGGGCACGCCGAACACGTAGAGCCCGACCACCGGGGAGAAGAGATCGCTGTCGCACACGTAGAGCTCGCCGCGGTCGTTCAGCTCGCAGTCGCTGAGCGCGAAGCCGCCCGGGGCGAAGACGGTCGCGAGCTTCTGCCCGGTGACGGCGCTCCACGAGACCAGCAGGGTGTTGAAGTCCGCGTCGCTCACGATCGCGTAGGAGTGGGCCGCGCCGTTCCAGGCCAGGTTCCCCACGTCGCCGCCGAGCGCCGACTCGGTGATCGCGTAGCCGAGGCTTTGCAGCCCGACCGGGTCCAGGTACTCGATCCCGCCGTCGAGCCCGCCGTAGACGCCGGCGCAGCCGATGAGGAGCCGGCCGGTCGCGGCATCGAAGGCGAACGTGGTGACCGGGTTCTTCCCGGTGAGCGTGATCGCCTGCGTTCCCGGGGCGAGCGGGTCCGCGTCCAGCACCGTGTCCGCCTGGGCGTCGATCACCGCGACCAGGCTCTTGTCCGTGGGCTGGTAGGATGCGTTCCGGTCGAGCCGCTGGATGGCGACGAACACGCGATGCCCGTAGCGCACCATGCGCGCCATCTCGGGGATGCCGTCGGCGTCGGCGAAGCCGCCGAGCGGGATCACGCCCAGCGTGCCGCCGGTCGCGGGGTTCACGATCAGGAGATCGCCCAGCTCGTAGCGCGTGACGTAGGCCTTGGTCGCCGAGAGGAAGCAGATGTCCTGGGGGTTGGAGCCGTTGCCGGTCGAGAACTGGCGGACCGTGGCGTAGCCCTGCGCGGGATCGATCACCTGAATGTTGTCCTGCCCGAAACGGTTCACCACGTAGAGCAGGCCCCCGTACCAGCGCTCGACCGCGTCGGAGTGAACGGCCGCCACGTCCTGCGCGACCGCCCGGGTGCCGAGATCGACGGCGCTCAGGGCGCCGACCTGGAAGTCGGTGGTCAGGACGAAGGCGCGGGTCTCGGCGCCTTCCGCTCCCGACGCGAATGCGAGGGCACAAATCACGGCAAGCCAACGGGTCATGGCGGTTCTCCTCTAGTCGTGGGTGAAGCGCGCCTCGCACGAGACGAAGACGCTCCGGCCCGGGAGTGGATAGCCGCCGACGTCGGAGACGAGGCGGTCGCCGAGGTTCTTGCCCTCGATCGTGAGGCGCAGTCCGTGGCGCGGCTCGGTGTAGGAGAGCCAGGCTCCGGCCAGCGTCCGGCTCGGGGCGCGATTCTGGTTGTACGGGTCGAGGTAGTTGGGGCCCAGGTACTCGAGATCCGCGCCCGTTGAGATCCGCGCGCGCCGGCACTCGACCTGCGCGCTCGCCTGGCGTTCGGGGCGCTGCGGCAGGTGCTTGCCGCGGTACGCGCGCACCGAGCCGCGGTCGCGCGCCTCCATCGCCGTGGCCGAGGCCGACGCCGCGAGCCCCCACGGACCGCCGAGCGTGAGCGACAGCTCCTCGCCGCGGATGACGCCGCGGGTGGCGTTGTACGCGCGGACGGCGCTCGGCGTGCTCTTCGCGTACGCGATGAGGTCGCGCAGGTCGGACTCGAAGTGCGACCACTCGAGCGCGCCCGTGAGCCCGGCGCCGGCCGTGGCCAGGCGCCCTCCCGCGTCCCAGCTCTCGCCGTGCTCCGGCCGGAGCGCGGGGTTGCCGAGCACGCTGCCCTGGTTTCCGAACAGCTCCATGAAGTCGGGCGGGCGCTCGGCCCGCGACCAGTTCGCCTTGAGCTCGAGCCCGGCCGCCACGCCGAGCCGCGCGCCGAGCTGGGGTGCTTCGGTCTCGCGCGCGACGTCGCTGCGCACCAGCCGGCCGAGCGAGGAGGTGGAGCGCAGGTGATCCTCGAGCCGCTCCCAGCGCCGCGCGGCGTGGAGCACGAGACGGTCACGGAGCGGGCGGAGCTGGAGCGCGAGCGAGGCGCCGCGCGTCAGGCGCACGCTCCCGGGCGGATCCGGGTGGCCGTCGGCCGCGTCGTGGAGCGCGGCGCGCTCCTCGCGCAGCGAGCCGGTGGCCTCGAGCGCGAGCACGCGCGCGATCCTCGTCCACTCGAGCCCGAACGTTCCCTCCTCGCCCGCGAAGCGGTCGTCGGCGTCGTGGTGCCCGAGCCCGAGCTCACCGGTCCGGTCGCGCGACCGCGACCGCTCGCGCGTGAGCGCGCCCGAGAGCCGCACGCGCGGCACGGCGCCGCGCGCGGGGCTCGCGACCTCGAGCTGGCTGAGCGAGCGGACGAAGCGCAGCGCCGCGCGGGTCGCGGGGGTGGCGCCGAGCCCCGGCACCCCCTGCTGCTTGCGGAACAGATCCTCGCGCGCGGTCACGCTCCACCCGCGCGCCGGCTCGAAGGCCAGGCGGGCGAGCGCGCCCGCCGCGTCGAAGCGGTTGTTGACGCGCGTCGAGATCCCGTCGTCCCCGGGCTCGTAGGGCGTGGCGTTGTCGTCGAAGAAGCGGAAGTCGCCCGCCGAGCCCTGGTAGCCCGCGTGAACCATGGCGCGCACCCGGCCGCGCTTGAGGCCGGCGACGGCGCGCCCCTCCCAGGTGTCGAACGAGCCGCGCGCGAGGCGGGCCTCGAGCCGCGCGCTCGAGGCGAGCGTGACCAGGTTGATCGCGCCGCCCGGGGTCGCGGCGCCGAGCGCGAGCGGGCCGAGCCCGCGGTAGACCTCGATGCGCTCGACCGCGGTGGCGGGAATCCCGGACAGGTCGACGACGCCGTGCGACGCCGAGGTCAGCGGCGAGCCGTCGAGGAACACCGACACCTGCCCGGCGGGCGCACCGCGCAGCGAGACGGTGCTGAACGCGCCGAGCCCGCCGTACTGGACCACGCGCACCCCCGAGGCGCGGCCCAGCACCTCGGCCAGGGTCTCGAGCGCGTGCCCGGTCATGCCGGTCGCGAGGTCCGAGACGAACGCGGTGGGAAGCCGCCGCCGCGCGTCGCGCGCCAGGCGCTCGCCCTCGACCCGCACCTCCGGAAGCGTGACCAGCGTGTCGGGGCGACGCGGCGGTGCGAGGGAGTCGGACGCGGACTGCGCCGTCACCACCGCGGCCAGCAGGATTGCAACGATCATGGCGTCGCTCGCGCCCCAATCGAAAGGCCCTGCCTCCGCAGGAGCCGCAGGAGGAGGGCCGAAAGCGACGCCATCCACCGGCGAGCGCTCTCTCGCGGAGCGTCACGGGCGAATCGCTTCCGGGCAGGTTTCCTGGCTCAGGGCCGCAATCGGATCCCGCCTTCCCGACCGGAGTCGGTGGCGCGCGGGACCCGAGGCGCCCATTACAGTGGCGGGACCGCGGGGGAATCTCACCCCTCTTCCCTATTACCCCACCGAGTGTGGGCACCCGGAAGATGTCGCAGCGCAGGATGCGCGCGCTCCTTCGCCGAGTCAAGCAAAATGGCCGCCTCCGTCTTTCTGCGCGATCCTCCATGCAGAGTGAAGAGAGCGCTTGCGGCGCGAGGGGGGCGTGGGTGCGATCGCGCGCCCTCTGCGCCGCGCAATTTGCCGCGCGCGCCCGCTCCCGCGGTCCCCGCCGGGGCGTTTGCCCCCGACATCGGGCCCGCGCGCGGATTACGCACGCCCCCTGCGACGTTGGCCCCGTTCTTTCATTGACTGCTGCTCCGGCCCTGGCAAGCGGCCGCAAGTGGAGTCATGAAATGTCGACTGCGAATCGAATCCGTACCCACGCGCTCGCTGCCGCGGTGGCGCTCCTCTGCGCCGCGGGCGGTGCCGGCGCGCAATGCCTGATCACCGGGGCCACGAGCCTTTGCGACGGCCCCGCCACGCTGTGTGGTCCCGACGGGACCTTCGAGTACTTCTGGACCGATCCGGCGGGCAACACGTCCTTCGACCGGTGCCTGACCGCGACCACGCCCGGCGACTACACGCTCCAGATCTTCGACATGTTCGGAGGGAGCTTCGCCTGCACGGCTTCGCTTGCGGCGCCCGAGCCGCCGCCGTGCGGCATCACCGGGCCCGCGACCGCGTGCGAGGGGAGCACGGTCGAGCTGAGCGGCCCGCAGGGCGACTTCGCCTACGAGTGGAGCGGCCCCAACGGCTTCACCGCCTCGACGGCGGCGATCCAGGTGAGCGCGGGAGGCACGTACACGCTCGGCGTGCGGCTGGCCGGCAGCAGCTGTCCGGGCTCGACCTGCACGCACACGGTCACGTTCGAGACGTGCGGCAGTCCCAGCCCGAACTGCCCGCGCCCGGCGTCGTTCTGGATGCGCGGGTGCCTGGCGAACGAGCGGAGCGAGCTGCACCTCGACCCGCAGCAGCTCGCGGAGATGGCGGCGCGCGTGGACGCTGCCGCCAGGATCTTCGACTGGCCGAGCGCGAGCGCGGGCTTCTGCGCGACCCTGCATCCCCGGCACGCGACGCTGCGGGCGCGCGCCAAGCGCCAGTTCGCCGCGGTCGAGGCCAGCGTGTGCGCCGGCGAGATGGGCATGACGTCGCCCGGAAACCAGGCGATCGCGCTCGATCCCGCAACCCAGGTCCAGCTTCGCGGCGGGGCGGGCACGGTCGGCGAGTGGCTGGCGTCGGCCGACGCCGCGCTGGTCGACCTCGAGTCGCGCGATCGCGGACGGCCCGCGGTGAAGGAGGCGTACCGCAGCATCATCCGCGCCGGCTGGAAGATCAGCCATGGGCGCGGCATCGGCCCGGTGTGCGGGCACCCGGCCGAGGACGAGGACGACGACGCCGCGCAGCTCGATCCGGAATCCGGTGACGAGTCCCTGGCCGCGGAGCTGGCGGACGACGAGGCGGATCAGCCGGGCGTCGCCGCTCGCGCCATGCCGAACCCGTTCTCGGCCACGACCACCGTCACGTACGTGGTGAGCGGCTCCGCCCCTCAGGAGGTCGCGATCGCGGTCTACGACCTCTCGGGCCGGATGGTGCGCGAGTTGGCGCGCGGTTCCCAGGCACCGGGCGTGCACGAGGCTCGCTGGGACGGCGTCGGCGCGAATGGCGCGCGGGTCCGGAGCGGCGTCTACTTCGTGCGGGGCGTGGTCGGCAACCAGCGCATCGCCGGCCAGCTCACGGTGCTGAGGTAGACCGGCGCCGGTCGTCCAGGTTCCGCTCGCGACCACCTCTCCCGAGGTGGTCGCGGCGCTTTGCCCCGGACTGCGACCCCCGGGCTCAGCGCCCGGCCTCGTCCACCCGGGCGCGCACGCGCCGGAAGATCTCGTGCCACATGGCGCGCGTGAGCCTCTTGGTGTTGGTGTTCTGCCGGCTCGGATGGTACGAGCAGAGCAGCGTCGAGCCGTCCGGCAGCGCGTGCTCGGCGCCGTGCGCGAAGCGCGGGCGCTCCGCGGCGGGCAGGCGCTCCCACCATCCCGACGCGCCGAGCCACGCGCGGTGCGCGATGTGGCCGAGCGTGACGGTCACGCGCACGCCGCGCAGCAGCCGGATCTCGGCTTCGAGGTACGGGCGGCAGCTCGCGAGCTCGCGCGGCGTGGGGCGGTTCGCGGGCGGGGCGCAGCGCCCGGCGGCGGTCACGTAGCAGTCGGAGAGCACGAGACCGTCGCCGCGTCCGCTGGAGTCGGGCTGATTCGCGAAGCGGAAGCGATGGAGCGCCTCGTAGAGCCAGCTCCCGCTCGAGTCGCCGGTGAAGATGCGCCCGGTGCGATTGCCCCCGTGCGCCGCGGGCGCCAGGCCCACGACCAGCACCCGCGCGCGCGGGTCGCCGAAGCCGGGTACGGGTCTCCCCCAGTAGGTCTGGCCCGCGAAGGCGCGCTTCTTCTCGCGCGCGATCCCCTCGCAGTAACGGCGGAGTCGCGGGCAGCGCTCGCAGGCGATCACGGCGCGCTCGACCGCGGCGAGCGAGGCGAATGCGCGCGGCGCCGCGGCGCGGGGCGATCCGGCGCTCGGCCTACCGGCCGTCGTGCGCGCCCCCGCGCGCCGCGCGCTCACCGCGCGCCGAGCCACGAGACGCGCGCGGTGGTGACGCCGCCCGCGTCGCTCACGCGCGCGAGGTAGATGCCGGGCCGGACGCGGCCGCCGCCCTCGCGCTCGCCGCTCCACGTCGCGAGCGCGGCGCCCGGCTCGAGCGCCCGCGACCACACCCGGCGCCCGCCGGAATCGACGATCTCGAGACGCGCGCCCGCCCCGATGCGCGACACCGCGAAGCGCACCGCGCCGCGCGCGGGATTGGGGCCCACCGCGAGCACGGGTCCGGGCGCGGCGCCCGGATCGGCCTCGAGCTGGAGCAGCGCGAAGCCGCCGGAGTCGAGCGCGACCCTCGCGCGCACGCCGCCCAGCTCGCGCCCGGTCCCGACCTCGCTCCAGGAGCCGGATGCGTCGCCCAGCCTGAGGATGCGGCGCGTGCGCGGGAGCGAGAGCGTGACGGTGCGGGCCGCCAGCGAGTCGCTGTTCGCGACCAGCAGGTAGCGCCCGCCCGCCCCGCCGGCGAAGCGTCCGAGCGCCGCGCGGCCGTCGACGTCGCGGATCCAGTCGTCGGGCACGAACGCGGCTCCGCCCCCGGGGACCGAGCCCGCGTGCTGGGTCGAGAGCCAGGTGAGCGCGGCGAGAGTTTCCCCCGCCGCGCGCACCCGCGGGTTGAACGAGGCGAGCACGTCGTACCACGCCGTGCGCCGGCCGTCGTATCCGATCACGGCCGGCTGCCAGTTCCACTCCGGATCGGGCGCCGGCGTCCAGTAGGTGAAGTAGCCCGCGCCGCGCGCGCCGTAGGCGAGCAGGTGCGAGACCTGCCAGCGCAGCTCGCCCACCGTGAGCGCGCGATAGGGGCCGTGCTGGACGAGCTGCACGATGAACCAGAAGGGCAGGGAGTACTCGTCGGCGAGGCCGCGCAGCGCGGCCACGTTCCGCACGAAGAGCCCCTGGTCGCGGCCGGCGAGGAAGTCGTAGAGGTCCACGCACAGCACGCGGGGATGGACGGCGTCGACGAACGCGCGCACGTAGCTCTCCCAGGCCGCGAGGTCGGGGAACGAGCTCATGCCCAGCAGGTTGTCCCACGCCGGATGCCCGGGGTCGCGCTGCCTGAGGTCGGAATAGATGCGCGCAAGGAGGGGGAACTCGGCCGGTTGCGGCTCGTCGGTGAAGGAGTACCCGAGGAAGCCCGGCTCGTTGGCGTAGTCGGCGACGATGGTGTCGAGCAGGGCCGGGTCCGCGCCGTGGTTGTAGACGCGATCGAAACGCTCGTCCCACACCAGACAGCGCACGCCGCAGTCGGCGGCGAAGCGGATGCGCCGCAGGTTGTCGGCGGCGCGGCCCGAGTCGCCCCACGCCGACAGCGCCACGCCGAGCCCCGCGCCCGCCAGCTCGCGCATGCGCGCGGCGCTGGTGGACTCGCTGGGCGGGCTCAACCAGCCGAACAGGGCGAACGGCGGCAGGCCGGGAGCGGGCGCGGCGGCGCGCGCCGGGCGCGGCGACGCCGCGGCGGAGGCCGGCCCCCGCTGCGCCAGGCGATCGCCGCCGGCGCCCGCGAGCAGCGCGGCGATCGCGAGGGTGCTCAGCACTCGGGACATCGGGAGCCTCGGGCTTGCCTCACTCCACGCCAGAACCTACAGTCCCCCGATGCTCGACCGGCTGCGCGACCTGCTGATCGGGGGCCCCAGGAATCTACTCGACCCGCGCATCCATCACACGCTAGCGCTCGTCGCCTTCTTCGCCTGGGTCGGGCTCGGCTCGGACGGGCTCTCCTCCTCGTGCTACGGGCCCGAGCAGGCCTTCCTCCAGCTCGGCGGGCACAAGCACCTCGCGCTCTACCTGGTCGTGGCGATGGTGCTCACGATCTTCCTGATCTCTGCCTCCTACAGCCAGATCATCGAGCTGTTCCCGAGCGGCGGCGGCGGCTACCTGGTGGGCACCAAGCTCCTCGGCCCCACGCCCGGGATCATCTCGGGCTGCGCGCTGGTCGTGGACTACATCCTCACCATCGCGATCTCGGTCGCCTCGGGATGCGAGGCCATCTTCTCCCTGCTGCCTCTCCCCTTCCACGCCCTCAAGCTCCCCGCCGAGTTCCTGTGCATCGCGGGACTCACCGCGCTCAACCTGCGGGGCGTGAAGGAGTCGGTGCTGGTGCTGACGCCGATCTTCATCGCCTTCCTCGTGAGCCACGTGCTGCTCATCGTCTACGGCGTCTTCGGCCACGGGCCTGCGTTCGGCGGCCTGATCGCGGAGACGGTGAGCGACACCCGGCTCGCGGTCGGCGACCTCGGGCTCTACGGCGTGGTGCTGATCTTCCTCAAGGCCTACTCGCTCGGCGGCGGAACCTTCACCGGGATCGAGGCGGTGAGCAACAGCACCGACATCCTGCGCGAGCCGCGCGCCGAGACCGGCAAGCGCACCATGCTCTACATGGCGATCTCGCTGGCCTTCACCGCCGGCGGGATCCTGCTCTGCTACCTGCTCAACGGCGTGACGGAGCAGACCGGCAAGACGCTCAACGCCTCGCTCTGGGAGCTGCTCGCCGGCGGGTGGAAGCTGGGCGAGCTGAACGTCGGGCCCACGGTGGTGGCGGTCACGCTGCTCTCCGAGGGCGCGCTGCTCTTCGTCGCGGCCCAGACCGGGTTCGTCGCGGGCCCGCGCACCCTGGCGGCGATGGCCGTGGACCAGTGGGTGCCCAAGCGCTTCGCGCACCTCTCCGAGCGCCTGGTCACGCAGAACGGCATCATCAGCATGGGCGTGGCGGCGGCCGTGGTGCTGGTCTACGCGCACGGACTCGTCACCACCCTGATCGTCATGTACTCGATCAACGTGTTCCTCACCTTCACGCTCACCCAGGCGGGGATGGTGCGCCACTGGTGGAACGAGCGCGTGCGGCTCGCCCACTGGCGGCGCCGGCTCGCGCTCGCGGCGCTCGGGACGGTCACCACCGCCGGCATCCTCGCGGTCACGGTGGTGGTCAAGCTGCGCGAGGGCGGCTGGGTGACGCTCGCGGCCACCGGCGCCTTCGTGGCCTTCTGCTTCCTGGTGCGCACCCACTACCGGCGCGTGCGGGGCATGCTCTCCACGCTCGACGAGGTGCTCACCAACCTGCCGCTCCCCGACCCGCGCAACGTGCCCGAGCTGTCGGTGGACGGGCCCACGGCGATCGTGCTGGTCGAGTCCTACGCCGGGCTCGGCATCCACACGCTGCTCTCGATCCAGCGCATGTTCCCGCGCCACTTCAAGAACTTCGTGTTCTGCTCGGTGGGCCTGGTGGACTCGGGCCAGTTCAAGGGCGTGCAGGACCTGCACGGCCTGGAGGAGAAGACCCGCGCCGATCTCGAGAAGTACGTCCAGCTCGCGCACCGCATGGGGTTCTACTCCGAGTACCGCTACACCATCGGCACCGACCTGATCGCGGAGCTGGAGGGCATGTGCCTCGACCTGGTCAAGGAGTTCCGGCGCCCGGTGGTGTTCGCCGGGCAGCTGGTGTTCGAGCGCGAGAACCTGTTCACCCGCACGCTGCACCACGAGACCGCGTTCTCGATCCAGCGGCGGCTCCAGTTCCGGGGCGTCCAGGTCATCATCCTGCCGATCCGGGTGTGGGAGAAGCAGCGCGCGGCCTGACCGTTCGAGCGCCGCGCCGCCGCGCGCGCGGCAGGGAGGGAGGAGCATGTACGCGATCGATCTGAGCGACCGCCACGCGCTGGTGATGGGGGTGGCGAACCACCGCAGCCTGGCGTGGGCGATCGCCCGCACCCTTCACCAGGCGGGTGCCAGGCTCTGCCTGACCTACGCCGGCGAGCGCCTCGAGTCCTCGGTGAGGGAGCTGAGCGCCGAGACGCCGGGCGCGCTGGTGCTGGAGTGCGACGTGACCCGCGACGCGACGATCGACGCGGTGGCGGAGCGGCTCTCGCGCGAGTGGGGCTCGCTCGAGATCCTGGTGCACGGGATCGCCTTCGCGCGCAAGGAGGACCTCGAGGGCGCCTTCGTCGCCACGCCGCGCGAGGGCTTCCAGCTCGCGCTCGAGGTGAGCGCCTACTCGCTGCTCAACGTGACGAACCGCATGCTCCCGCTGCTCGAGAAGCGCGGCGGGTCGATCGTCGCGCTCTCCTACCTCGCGGCCGAGCGCGCGGTGCCGGCCTATAACGTGATGGGGAGCGCCAAGGCGGTGCTCGAGCAGAGCGTGCGCCAGCTCGCCTTCGAGCTGGGGCCGAAGAACGTGCGGGTGAACGCGGTCTCGGCCGGGCCGGTGAGCACGCTGGCCGCGCGCGGCATCCACGGCTTCACCGACATGCTCAAGAAGCACGCCGAGCGCGCCGCGCTCAAGCGCAACATCACGAAGGAGGAGGTCGGCAAGGCGGCGCTGTTCCTGCTCTCCGACCTCGCGAGCGGCGTCACCGGCGAGGTGCTCTACGTCGACGCCGGCTACCGCGTGATGGGGTGGTAGCCAGGCCGGGAGGTCGCAGGGAGGCCGCCGGGCGACGCTCTCGCGACGCACGGGAGGCAGGAGCCGAAGTGCGTCGCGAGGAGAGAGGCGGAGCCATGGATGGCGGAGCCGAACGGGCGGCGCCCGGCGGCCTCCCTGCGACCTCCCGGCCCCGCGCACTGCACGAGCGCCTCAGAACCTCGCCGTCAGTCTCAGCTCGGCGCCTTTGAAGGGCTCCACCTGGTAGCAGGTGCCGGCGGTGCAGGCGAGGCCGCCGCGGCGCTTGCCGTAGAACAGCGTGGCGTTGTAGTGGTCGCCGAGGCGCCCGGTCACGGTGCCCGAAGCGAAGGTGAGCGCGTGCACCTGCGGGTCCACCGCGCGCACCGGATCCTCCTCGCGCGGATCGCGGGTGCGCTCCCACTGGAACGCCGCGCTTCCCCAGCGTGCCCGCGCCACGGAGAGCCCCAGCAGCCGGTCGCTCCACGAGGGCGGCCGTCCGAAGGCCACGACGCCGGTCGCATCCTTGCGCGCCAGCTCGAGCGTGGCGGTGCAATCGGCCGGCAGGCGCACGGTGGCGGCGCCGCCGTAGACGTCGCGGTCGCTCACGAAGTCGAACTGGTCGAGCCCGCGGTCGGTGTAGAGCGTGGCCTCGAAGCGCGCCTCCGGTCCGCGGGAGAAGCGCAGCTCCCAGTAGGTCTCCTCGTAGCGGAGCTCGCGGCCCGCGGGCGTGCCGTCCGAGCGGGTCTGGTTCACGGTCAGGCTTCCCCAGCCCGGGACCGACCACGCGGCCTCGAGCTGGAACCCGTGCTCGCTCTCGGCGTCGAGCACGTGGGTCGAGCGGTTGAGCAGCGAGAAGCCGTGCTCGCGCGTAAGCGAGGGCGGATCGTTGAAGCCGAGCCGGAACCGGCGGTAGTCCTTCCACTCCGCCGCGAGCGCGAACGGGCCCCACAGCAGATTGCTCGAGGCGTAGAACGCGTGCGGGATGCGGTCGCCCATGGTGAGCCGCCACCACTGCTCCCACGAGCGGTCGAGCTGGGCGTACTCGGCGTAGAGCGGGAGTGATGCGGAACCGAGATTCAGCAGACGCAGCGGATCGAAGTCCACGAACCCCGAGCCCAGCTCGTTCTGCCGCGTCCCGGTGTCGTTGGTGTGGCGCAGGTAGGTGCCGCCGATCCGCGCCCCGCGCGGCAGGCGCACGGACGCCTCGCCCCCGCCCAGCTCCCCGGAGTGAACCGGTCCCGCGATCGGGGCCGAGGTCCCGAAGCCCGGCTGGCCGGCGAGCAGCTTGGCCGCGAAGGGCCCGGCCTCGCCCTCGACCAGCACGCCGTCCATCTCGCGCGAGAACCCGTAGCGGGCGAGCACGCCGGGCTCCGCCAGCACCACGTCGGGCACCTCGAAGGCGCGCTGGACCAGCCCGCGCCCCAGCAGGTCGTAGAAGCTCCCCACCCGCGCGCGCACGTGCTCGTCCGCGACCTCCGCGAAGCGCTGGGTGAAGACGCGGTAGGTGTTGGTGCGCTCGCTGTTCTCGTCCGACTCGTAGCGGAACCCGAAGCGCACCCGGCCGAGCGCGGCCTCGACGTTGAGCTGGTCGTAGAGCGCGGTTCGGTTCTGAGGCTGGAAGAGCTTCGAGCGCCCTGCCTGGGCGATCGCGAGGTCGCGGAGCGCGACCTGGGCGAGCGCCGCAACGGGCGCCAGGGCGCACGCCGCGATCGCGAGCGCGGACGCGACCGCGGCCACCCTCACCGCGGCGCGGCCTCGCTCGCGGGCGGCGCGAGGAGCTTCGCGACCGCGGCTTCGAGCTCGCGGCTCTCGCCGGGGCGATAGCCCTCGCGCACCGTGACCACCATCCCGGCGGTGTCGATCAGCACCGTGGTCGGCAAGGCACCCACCTGGTAGAGCTGCTGGATCCGGCCGTCCTCGTCGAGCACGATCGGGAACGTGAGGCCGAGCTTCGAGGCGAACGGCCGGACGCGCGCGAAGTTGCGCGGCCCGTCCTCCGAGACGCCGACCACGGTGAGGCCGCTCGCGCGGTACTTGCGGCCGATCGCCTCGAGCTCGGGCAGCTCGGCGAGGCACGGCCGGCACCAGGTGGCCCAGAAGTCGAGCAGCACCGGGCCGCGCTCGAGCAGCTTCGCGAGGCTCAGCGCCTCGCCCGTGACCGTGCGGGCGCGGAACTCGGGAGCCCGGGCGCGTTCGAGCGCGAGCGCCGGGGCTCCGTGCGCGGGGCGGGCGGTGAGATGGAGAGCGAGGAGCGCGATGCTCCCGATCATCAGGCGATGCCTCACGTCCCTCCCTCCCGCGCCGCACCGCACGGGGCGATTGCGGCCTCCGCGCTCACCGGAGGAGCGCGATGCGCCGCGATAGCCTGGTCCCGCCGATCGTGGCACGCAGCTCGTAGACTCCGGAGGCCGCCGCGCGGCCCTCGCGGTCGCGGGAGTCCCAGCGGAGCGTCGTGAGCCCGGGGGCGGCCGGGCCCTGGTGCAGCGTGGCGACGAGCCGCCCGGCGAGGTCGTGCACCGTGACGCGCGCGGCGAGCGTGCGGCCGGTCGAGTTGGCGAGCGTGATCGTGACCGTGGCGCGGAACGGGCTCGGCCCGACGCGCAGCGCCACGCCCGGCGCGCTCCCCTCGCCCACCCCGACCACCGCGCTCACCAGCGAGTCCACGCAGCCGCGGATCTCGTCCAGGTGATACCCCTGGCCGTAGGGCCAGCGGTCGTTCCCCTGGTAGCGCACGATCCCCTGCTTGCTGATCACCACGTAGTGGTCCCGCTCGCCGTAGAGGGTCCAGATGCTGCCGCCGGTGCTGGTCGCGGCATTGAGGAGCAGCGGATAGGTCGCCCCGGTGGGCTGCGCGAAGCTGTTGCCGAGCTGGCTCGGTGTGCAGTTGAACAGGTCGGCGCCCAGCACGACGACCTGGCCGGGGTAGTTGCTGTCGTAATACTGATGGATGTCGCTTTCCACCGACGGACCGGCGGTGACGCAGTAGGGTCAGGTGCAGCCCAGCAGGAAGAGGACCACGACCTTCCCGGCGTAGCCGCCGAGCGAGACCGCGGGGCCCGTGGTCCACGGCGGTCCCGCGAGCGTGTTCTTGGTGAAGTCCGGGGCCACCTCGCCTTCGTGCACCCAGGCGTGGAGGACGCCCGGGGAGACGAGCACGACGAGAGCCGCGACCGTAACGATCGTCCGACGCATGGGAGCCCTCCGCGTCCTTCGCCTCGCGTGTCGGGAGCGCTCGGCGCTTCGATCCGGCCCGCGGCGCCATTCTATACCCCGCCGTGGCCCGGTCGCCCGCGGAAAACTTCGCCCCGTTCAGCGCAGCCAAACGACGCGCCGCACGAGCACCGCGGCGCCGACCTCGGCGCGGACCAGGTAGAGCCCGGCGCCGAGAAGGAGTCCGCCTGGGCCGCGCCCGTCCCACTCGAGGCGCGTCCGCCCGGCGCCCGCGAGGCCGTCGAAGGGTCTTGCGACCTCGCGGCCCGCGAGGTCGTGCACCGTGACGCGCACGCGGCGCGACGCTCCCGCCGGGTTCGAGAGCTCGATCGCGATCGAGCCGCGGAAGGGATTGGGCGCCACGCGCAGCGCAGGGCCCGCGTTCGCCGCCTCCTCCACCCCCACCACCGCGCTCACCAGCGTGTCCACGCAGCCGCGGATCTCGTCCAGATGGTAGCGATTCCCGTGCGGCCACAGGTTCGCCGCGTGGTAGCGCACGATCCCCTGCTTGTTGATCACGAGGTAGTTGTCGTAGGGCCCGTAGAGGGTCTCGAGGTTTGCGCAGTTCGATCCGGTGGTCGCGCAGATGCCGGTCCCGCCGATGCAGCGGTTCCCGCACAGGAGCAGCGGAAAGCTGACCCCGGTCTGGCTCTTGAAGCTCCCCACCTGGGTGGGCGAGCCGAGCCACAGGTCGGCGCCGAGCACCACGACTTGGCCCGGGTAGTTGGCGTCGTAGTACTGGTGGATTTCCTGCTCGACCGACGGACCGTCGGTCAGGCAGTAGGGTCAGCCGTAGCCGAGCAGGAAGAGCACGACCACCTGACCCGCGTGATCGCCGAGCGAGACCGGTCCGCCGGCCGACCACGCGCCCGGTCCCCCAGCGAGCTCGCTCTTGGTGAAAGGGGGGGCGACGGCGCCGACCCCGATGTCGGCACGCGCCGGCGACATGAGCGCCGCCGCGGCGAGGGAGCCGGCCAGGGCGCAGGCGAAAGCGAATCGCATCCCCGAAGTACGCCCGCCCCGAAGCGGCGTGACGGGCGGTGCCCGACGCCCGCTCGCCATGACGCGAGCCTCAAGAGCGCCCCGCTTGCACCGTGGCAGGAGCGCCTCGGGCGGCCGCGCGCGCCACCCGGCGGGGTGGCTGGCCGTGTTCCGGGCGGGCAAAATGGCCCCCAATCACCGGGGTTTCCGGGCCGTGGAATGGCCGGGCGGCGCTGGCGTATTTCGTGCGTACAGCGCGTGCAACGATCCGACCCGCGCATCCACGAAAGGAGAAATACCATGACCACCTCTACCCTTCGGCCCGGGGCCCGCAGCCTCCGCGGCCCGACCGCCCTCGCCCGCCTGGGGGAGCGCCTGTCCTCCATTCTGGTCGCGGCGATCGAGCCTTGCCGCATCCCCACCCCGGCGCCGATTCCGGTGCGCCGCCCGCGCCCGATCGCGAGGAGCCTCGCGGCTTCTGCCGCGCTCGCGTTCGGCGTCGCATTCGCCGTCGCGCCCGCGGCCCGCGCTTCGGACGCGTGGGAGAGCACCGACGACGGCCGGCTCGTGAGTGTCGAGGTGCTGGTCGACGGCAGCAGCGCGCCGCTCTTCATGGGGCCGGGCTCGTGGGACAAGCGCTACTTCCAGGCGTTCCGCGGGCGCAACTACGCGCTGGCGGTGACCAACCGCACCGGGGAGCGCGTGGGCGTTCTGATCTCCGTCGACGGGCTCAACGTGGTGAACGGCGAGCGCTCCCACCTCGCCGGCACCGAGGCGATGTACGTCCTCGGACCCTGGGAGCGCGCCGTGATCCGCGGCTGGCGGACCTCGCTCCAGGACGTGCGCCGCTTCGTGTTCGTGGACGAGGAGCGCTCGTACGCCGAGCGCACCGGCCAGGCCAACGGCGACATGGGCTGGATCCGCGTGCTCTCGTTCCGCGAGCAACGTCCCCAGGTGTGGATCGAGCCGCGCTTCCGCGAGGACGACGAGCACTCCTACCGGGGCGGCAAGCCGCTCTCGCAGGGCGAGGAGCGGTCGGCCCCGGCTCCGGCTCCCAAGGAGCAGGGCCAGGCATCCCGCGATGCGAAGGACGGAATCGCGAAGCCGCGCGCCGAGGCGTACAACCGCGAGCCGGCCCCCGAGTCGAATCCCGGCACCGGCTGGGGCGAGCACCGCTGGGATCCGGTGCAGCGCACCCAGTTCCTCGCCGCGAGCCACGAGACCGACCACCTGATCCTGCGCTACGAGTACGAGTCGGGCCTGCGGGCGCTCGGCATCTTCCCGCGCCGCGGCCGCACCTGGTGGCGCGAGCGCGGCGAGCTCGGCTGGGGCTTCGCTCAGCCTCCGCGCTGGTAGCGCGCGACCGCGACGATCGCATGAAGGGGCGGCGGGATCATCCGCCGCCCCTTCGCGCATTCCACCCGCCTCCAGTCGGCCGGCCGCCGGGCCGCGATCACCCTCCAGTGCCCGCCGGCGTCGCGCAGGACCGCGCGCGGGTGCGGCTTCTGGTACAAGTTGCCCGCATGCGCCCCGATCCCGGGAACCCGCCCCACCAGGCCGGCCGCTCCTCCGCCCAGGTCCGGGCGTGGTGCCTCTACGACTGGGCCAACTCGGCGTTCGCGACCACCATCACTGCCGCCGTGCTGCCGCCCTTCTTCGCCGCGGCGGCGACGCGCTCCATGCCCGCGCACCTCGCGACCGCGCGGTGGGGCTACGCGAGCGCCCTCGCCATGCTGTTCGCGGCCGTGCTCGGACCCGTGGTGGGCTCGGCCGCCGATCGCCTCGGCCGCCGCAAGCCCCTGCTCCTCGCGTGCGTCCTGATCGGCTCGCTCGCCACCATCGCCATGGCGCTGGTGCCGGGCCAGGAGTGGCGCGGCCTGCTGGCCGCTTTCGGCGTGGCGTTCATCGCGTTCGCCACCGGGAACGTCCTCTACGACTCGCTGCTCCCGGCGGTGGCGGCGCCGGGAGAGATGCACCGCGTCTCGGCGCGTGGCTTCGCCTACGGCTACTTCGGCGGCGGGCTACTGCTCGCGATCAACCTGGCGTGGATCCTCTTCCCGCGGCGCTTCGGGCTCGCCGACGCCGAGGCCGCGAGCCGCCTCTCTTTCGCGAGCGTCGCGGTGTGGTGGCTCCTGTTCTCGATCCCGCTCTTCCGTCGCGTTCCCGAGCCGCGGCGCGAGCAGGAGGCGGCTCCGGCCCGCCCGGGCGCGCTCGCCCTGCTGCGCGGCGTGGTCGAGACCGCGCGCGGCCTGCCGCGCCATCCGGAGCGGTTTCGCTTCCTGGTGGCGTTCTGGCTCTACAGCGACGGGATCGGCACCGTGATCAAGATGGCGACGGTCTACGGGACCGAGGCCGGGATCGGCCGCGCCGACCTGATCGGTGCGCTGCTGATGGTCCAGATCCTGGCGGCGCCGGCCAGCCTCGCGTTCGGGCGGCTCGCGCGGCCCCTGGGACCGCAGCGCGCGGTGGCGCTGGGGCTCGCGGGCTACGTGGGCGTGACCGTGCTCGGCTTCTTCCTCTCGAAGCCGATCCACTTCTGGGCGCTCGCCGCGCTGGTCGCGATGGTGCAGGGCGGCACGCAGGCGCTGTCGCGATCCATGTTCGCGTCCCTGGTCCCGCGCCGGCAGATGGGCGAGCTGTTCGGCTTCTACTCGGTGAGCGAGAAGATGGCCGGCGTCGTGGGGCCCCTGGCGTTCGGGCTGGTCGCCCAGTGGAGCGGGGCCGGCCGCTTCGCGGTGCTCACGCTCCTGCCCTTCTTCGTCGCCGGGGGCTGGCTCCTCCTCACCGTCGACCTCGAGCGGGGCGCCCGTCGCGCGATGGAGTGACGGCGGCGCCGTGAGGGCCGCCTCCGCCTCGGCGAGCGCGGAGGCCTTCGAGTGCTCGTTGAGCGCGCCGCCTCCGCCTCGCCGAGCGCCGAGACCTTCGAGGCTCGTCGCGCGGGCACGCGTTTCAAGTTCCGCAGCCGCAGGGCCGAAAACAATGGGAGCGTTCCGGAGCGAGTTTGCGGTCCGGGCGGGGGAGTACCTGCGCCGCTCTCCAAGAGCCTGCGCCTGCCGCCGGTGGAGGTCGCGTCTGATCGTGCCCGTGTCGCCCGTCGGAAGTTCCGCCACCACCCCGGAGCCAGCCCCGGAGCCGGCCCCGGCGCGGACGCTCTCCGAGCGCCTGTCCGAAGTCGTGGGTCGCATCGGCCGGCTGCTCGGCGCCCGGGGCCCGTACGGAGAGGACGGCGTAGCGCGGCCCGCCGACTCCCCGAAGCGCGAAGGCGCCAAGCTCGAGGTGGTGGGTGGGCGCCGGGGATTGCCCGCGAGCCCGGCCTCCGATGCGGGCGAGCGCTTCCGCCAACTCGTGGACGGCATCCGGGACTACGCGATCTTCATGCTCGACCGCGAGGGCCACATCCTGAGCTGGAACACGGGCGCGGAGCGCATCTACGGGTATCGCCCCGAGGAGATCATCGGCCGGCATTTCTCCTCCCTCTACACGGTGGACGACCTGGAGGCCGGCAAGCCCGAGCGCGTGCTGCAGAAGGCGGCGGAGGTGGGCCGGGTGGAGGACGAAGGCTGGCGCGTGCGCAAGGACGGAACGCGGTACTGGGCCCACGTCGGGACCTCCCCGCTCCGCGGCCCCGGGGGAAGGATCTCGGGGTTCGCCAAGGTGACGCACGACATCACCGAGAAGCGCCTGGTCGAAGGCCAGGTGCGCGAGGCGCAGCGCGCCCTGCGCGAGCTCATCGACAGCATGGGCACGTTCTGCGCCAAGGTGGCGCTCGACGGGCGGCTGCTGCTCGTGAACCGGACCGCCGAGCAGGCCTCGGGGCTGCCGCGCGAGGAGCTGATGCGCACCAACTTCCTCGAGGGCCAGTGGTGGACGTTCGACCCGGACGTGGCCCACCGCGTCCGCCAGGCCTTCGAGCGCGCCTGCGCGGGCGAGACGGTCAGCTACGACGAGGAGATCTTCGCTTTCGGCCGGGTGCTCACGATCAGCTTCAGCCTGGTGCCGGTGCAGGACGACTCGGGTGAGGTGCGCTACGTGGTGGCGGAGGGGCGCGACGTCACGGCGCGCCGCGAGGCCGAGGAGGCGCTGCGGGACCGCACCGCGGAGCTCGAGGCCGCGAACCGCGACCTCGAGGCGTTCTCGTACTCGGTCTCGCACGATCTGCGCGCGCCGCTGCGTGCCGTGAACGGCTACGCCAAGATCCTGATCGACGACCACGGCCCGGGGCTGTCGGACGAGGCTCGCGGGCATCTCGAGCGGATCCGCGCCAGCTCGGAGAACCTCGGGACCCTGATCGAGGGCCTGCTCGATTTCTCGCGCCTCGGCCGCCAGAAGCTCGAGCGCGCCACCGTCTCGCCCGTGGAGGTCGTCCGCGAGGCCCTGGCCGAGCTCGCGGCCGAGCAGGAGGGGCGGAAGGTCGAGATCCGCATCGGCGACCTCCCCTCCTGCCACGCCGACCGCGGGCTGCTCAAGCGGGTGTTCGTGAACCTGCTCTCCAACGCCCTCAAGTACACGCGCGCCCGCAAGGCGGCCTTGATCGAGGTGGGGTTCCGGCCGGTGGGCGGCGAGCGCGACCGGGCGGCGTACTTCGTGCGCGACAACGGCGTCGGGTTCGACGCCCGCTATTCCGATCGGCTGTTCGACGTGTTCGAGCGACTCCATCCCGCCGAAGAATACGAGGGGACGGGCGTGGGGCTCGCGATCGTGCAGCGCATCATCCACCGCCACGACGGGCGGGTGTGGGCCGAGAGCGTTCCGGACCGCGGCGCCACGTTCTACTTCAACTTCGGGGGGTCGAGCACCGATGCCTGAGCGCGAGATTCAGATCCTGATCGTGGAGGACAACCCCGACGACGCGGCGCTGGCGCTTCACGCGCTTCGCAAGCTCGACATCGCCGAGACCGTGCAGCTCACCCGCGACGGGGCCGAGGCGGTGGACTTCCTGTTCGGCACCGGCGTGTTCTCGGGGCGCAAGCCGGCCCGGCCGCGGCTCGTGCTGCTCGACCTCAAGGTGCCCAAGATCAGCGGCCTCGAGGTGCTGCGGCTGGTGCGGAGCCACGTCAAGTTCCAGCTCCTGCCGATCGTGGTGCTGACCTCGTCGCGCGACGACCGCGACATCGAGGAGTGCTACCGGCTGGGGGCGAACAGCTACGTGGTGAAGCCCGTGGACTTCGTCGCGTTCACCGAGATGATGCGAGCCATCACCCACTACTGGCTCGAGATCAACCAGGCGAACCCCGCCGCCGCGGAGCGGCTGGACCGGCGGGCCGCGTAGCCTCGGAGGCGGCGCGCGCGCGCCCGGCCGGAGCGCCCGCGATCGCCGCCTCGGCCTCGCTCCAGTCGGCGGCGCCGAGCTCGAGCTCCGACGCCTTCACGTTCTCCTCGAGCTGCTCGACCCGCGACGCCCCCAGGATCGCGCTCGAGACCTGGGGCTCGCGCAGCACCCACGCGACCGCGACCGCGGCCGGCCCCGGCAGCCCGCGCGACTTCACCCAGGCCGCGAAGCGGTCCGCGGCCGCCACGTTCTCGGGCGTGAGCGCCTTCTCCTGGGTGAGGAAGTTCGCGAACTTCGAGGTGGCGCGGCTCCCCTCGGGCGTGGCGCCTCCCGCGTACTTGCCGGTGAGCACGCCCTGGGCGACCGGCGAGTAGACGAGCATGCCGATGCCGTGCGTGCGGCAGAAGGCGATGTGCTCCGGCTCGATGTGGCGGTCGAGCAGGCTGTAGCGCGGCTGGCTCGAGACCATCGCGTCCCAGCCCCGCCCGTTCTGGATCTCGATCACCTTCTCCGCCAGCGCCGGGTCGCGGTCGAAGTTCGAGAAGCCCACGTAGCGCGCCTTGCCCATGCGCACCAGGTCCTCGAAGGCGCGCAGCGTCTCCTCGATCGGGCTCTCCGGGTGCGGGGCGTGCGCCTGGTAGAGGTCCACGTAGTCGACCCCGAGCCGCCGCAGGCTCTGGTCCATCGCATCGAAGATGTGCTTGCGCGAGAGCCCCGCGCCGAGCGGGCCGTCCCACACCCGGCCCATCACCTTGGTCGCGATCACGAGCTGCTCGCGCGGCAGGCCGGTGATCGCCTTGCCGAGCAGCGTCTCGGCCCCGCCGCGAACGTAGACGTCGGCGGTGTCGAACAGGTTGATGCCCAGCTCGAAGGCGCGGCGCACGATGCGGACCGCCTCGGCGTCGTCCACGTAGCCGCCGTACGTGGTCCAGGAGCCGAGCGCGAGCTCGGAGACCTTGAGGCCGCTCCGGCCGAGCGAGCGGTATTTCATGGCGGGCGCTCCGGGGTGGCGGGGACGGATGGGATCGGCGCCGGCAGTCTACATGGCGGGCGCCGGCGCGCGAAAGCGCGCGGCTTTCGCAAAGCCCGCGGCCCGCGCTAAGCTGTTCCCGCATGTCCCCGCATCCCCTGCACTCGAGCCGGGGCCGCTTCCGGCTCCGCGACCTGATCCCGTTCGGCCCGCGCCGCCATCCGCGCCCCCGGCCCTACTTCGAGATGGCGAAGATCGCGTGGGAGAACCGCGACAACCTTCCCTACGCCTGGCGCATCCTGGTGCACGGGGTGTGCGACGGCTGCTCGCTCGGGCCGCGCGGGCTGCGCGACGACGTGATCCAGGGCGTCCACCTGTGCATGACGCGGCTCCGCCTCCTGCGCCTGAACACCATGGGCCCGATCCCGGAAGCGAGGCTCTCCGACCTCGGCGCGCTGCGCGCGCTGCGCAACGAGGAGTTGCACCCCCTCGGCCGCCTCCCCTGGCCGCTGATCCACCGCGCCGGCAGCGACCGGCTCCACCGCCTGTCGTGGGACGAGGCGCTCGGGATCGTGGCCGAGGAGCTCGCGGGCGTGCCGGGCGAGCGCATGGGCTTCTACGCCACCTCGCGCGGCATCGTGAACGAGACCTACTACGCGTTCCAGAAGGCCGCGCGCCTGATGGGCTCGAACCACGTGGACCTGTGCGCGCGCCTGTGCCACGCCGCGAGCGTTTCGGGGCTCAAGGACACCCTCGGCGTGCCCGCCCCGACCTGCTCGCTCAAGGACCTGATCGGCTCGGACCTGGTGGTGATCCTGGGCTCGCACCTCGCGAACAATCAGCCGGTCACCACCAAGTACCTGTGCCAGGCGAAGCGGCTGGGGACGCGCATCGTGGTGGTGAACCCGATGCGCGAGCCCGGGCTCGAGCGCACCTGGGTGCCGAGCGACCTCCGGAGCGCGCTCTTCGGCACGCGGCTCATGGACGACTTCTTCCAGGTCGCGGTCGGCGGCGACATCGCGTTCCTGAACGGCACGCTGAAGCACCTGATCGAGCGCGGCTGGACCGACGGCGACTTCATCGCGCGGCGCACCTCGGGCTTCGACGAGCTCGCCGCGCACCTGCGGGGCATGGCGTGGGAGCACCTGGAGCAGTCGAGCGGCCAGAGCCGCGCCGACATGTTGCGCTTCGCCGAGCAGTGCGCGCGGGCCAGGACCGCGGTGTTCGTCTACAGCATGGGCCTCACCCAGCACCGCTTCGGCGTGGACAACGTCAAGGCGCTGGTCAACCTCGCGCTCGCGCGCGGCATGCTGGGGCGCGAGAAGTGCGGGGTGCTGCCGATCCGCGGGCACTCCGGCGTCCAAGGCGGCGGCGAGTGCGGCGTGGACCCCGACAAGTACCCGGGCGGCTTCGAGGTCGCGAGCCCCGAGGACCGCCGGCGCTTCGAGGAGCTGTGGGGCGCCCCGCTCCCGGCCTGGAAGGGCCGGCGCACGCTCCAGATGCTGGAGGCGGCGCACGCGGGCGAGATCGACTTCCTCTACTCGCTGGGCGGCAACCTGCTCGAGACCATGCCGGATCGCGCCTACATGGCCGAGGCGCTCTCGCGCGTGAAGCTGCGGGTGCACCAGGACATCGTGCTCAACACCTCGTCGCTGCTCCCGGGGCGCACCGTGATCCTGCTGCCGGCCGAGACCCGCTACGAGACGCGCGGCGGAGGCACCGCCACCAGCACCGAGCGGCGCATCCGCTTCACCCCCGAGATCGCGGGCCCGCGCATCGCGGAGGCCCGGGCCGAGTGGCGGATCCCGGTCCAGGTCGCGACCGCGGCCAGGCCCGCGCTCGCGCGGCTCCTCGCCTGGGAGGGCCCGGCCGGGATCCGCGCCGAGATGGCGCGCGCCATGCCGATCTACGGCGGGATCGAGAAGCTCGAGCGCGAGGGGCAATGGGTCCAGTGGGGCGGCGAGCGCCTCTTCGAAGACGGCTTCGCCCGCATGCCGGGGGGACGCGCGCGCTTCACCTCCGTGCCGCTCCCCGAGGTCGCGATCCCGGCGGGCAAGTTCTACCTGACCACGCGGCGCGGGAAGCAGTTCAACAGCATGGCCCAGGACCCGCGCGACTTCCTGATGGGCGCCCGCACCCGGCGCGACGTGCTCATGAACCCCGCGGACGCGGCCGCGCTCGGGATCGCCGACGGGGCCGCGATCGTGCTGCGCTCGGAGACCGGCGAGTGGAGCGGCATCGCACGGCTCGCACCCATGAAGGAGCGCCACCTCCAGGCCTACTGGCCCGAGACCAACGTGCTGATCCCGCGGCGCTTCGATCCCGTGTCGGGCGAGCCCGACTACAACACCGTGGTCACGGTCGAGCCGGCCGGGCCGCTCGCCGCCACCACGCCGGCGCGCGTCGCAGGCGCCGCGCACCCGGCGCCAGCCGCCGAGCCCGCTCCGGCGCTGGCCCGCGCCGTGCGGCCGGAGCGCCCTCGATGATTCCGCGCCCGGGGCTCCGGAACGCGCCGAGCCGCGGGAGCATCGCCCGTCGCCTCGTTCTCGCCGCGGCGCTGGCGCTCGCCCCCGCGGCCGCGCTCGCCGCGTCCGCGGATTCGACCGCCTCCCCCGCGGCGGTCGATCTCTCCGGCTACCAGCAGCTCCTGAACGACCTGCTCACGGTGGTCTCCTCCCCCGGTGCGGCGGTGGACACGCGCTTCGACTACGAGAAGCTGTACGACATCCGCGGCCGCTTCGAACGGCTGTTCCGCATCCACCGGCAGCTGCTCGCCGTCCCGCCTTCGAGAATGGACGACCGGACGCGGCTCGCGTGGGCGATCAACACCTACAACTTCCTCGTGATCCAGTACGCCACCAACTACCTGCTCGTGCCCCAGCGCGGCCGGCTCCGCTACCTGAGCCCGCGGGACATCGGGCTGCCCGGCGGCTCGTTCTTCACGGCGCCGGTGGTCGAGGTCGAGGGACGCAAGTACTCGCTCGACCAGTTCGAGCGCGAATTCCTCTTCGCCGGCTACGACCGGGCAAAGGGCGGTGATCCGCCGCCGGCGCTCGATCCGCGCGTCCACTTCGCGATCGTGTGCGGCGCGGTCGGCTGCCCGCCGCTCCTCCCGCGCGCCTACAAGCCGGACTCGCTCGAGAGGCAGCTCGAGTTCGCGACCCGGAACGCCCTCGCGCTCCCGCGGCACCTCACGCTCAGCGAGCAGACCGGGCGCCTGGACGCGAGCGCGATCTTCCAGTGGTACACGGCCGACTTCGGAGGCATGGAGCGGGCTTTCGAGTTCGTCCGGAAGTACGCGCCCGCCCGGACGCGGGCCGCGATCGAGAAGCGCAAGCTCAACGCGATCACCGGCATGACCCCCTGGGACTGGAACCTGAACCAGTTCCCGCACAAGAAGGTGCTCTAGAGAGGAGGTTCGACCATGAAGTGCATTCCCCCGATCTGCGCCGCGCTCGTCCTCGCCGCCACCCTCGCCCCGCCGGCGAACGCCGGCTCGAGGCCCTGGACCAGCGACGACCTCCTGGCGCTCAAGACCGTGAGCGATCCGCAGCTCTCGCCCGACGGGCGCTCGGTCGCCTACGTGGTGTCCGAGCTCAATCGCGACAAGAGCGATTATCAGACCGACGTGTGGCTCGCGCCGGTCGCGGGCGGCGAGGCGCGAAGGCTCACCGGCTCGCCCGTGGCCGACGAGAATCCCCGCTGGTCCCCGGACGGCCGCACGCTGGCGTTCCTCTCCGAGCGGCCGCGGGCGGGGGTCAAGCCCGACGAGGCGGGGAAGGACGCGGACGAGGGCAAGCGCCAGGCGTGGCTGATCCGCGCGGACGGCGGCGAGGCCTGGCAGCTCACGGACGCCAAGGGCGGCGTCTCGGCCCTCGAGTGGTCGCGCGACGGCGCCCGCATCGCCTACCTCTCGAAGGAGCCCAAGAGCGAGGAGCGCAGGAAGAAGGAGAAGGACAAGGACGACGCCTGGACCCCGAGCCAGATGTATCCGTGGAACCGGCTGTGGGTGATCGAGGTCGCGACGGCGAAGGCCGTGCAGCTCACGAGCGGGGAGCTCCACGTCACCGGCTTCTCCTTCTCCCCCGACGGCAAGCGGCTCGCGATCGCGGCCCAGCCCACACCGCTCATCCCCGACAACTTCAACTCGGACATCTACCAGGTCCCCACGGCGGGCGGGAAGCCCACGCCGCTCGTGAAGCGTCCCGGCACCGACGCCCAGCCGCGGTGGTCGCTGGACGGAAAGTGGATCGCGTTCGTCTCGCAGGACGGGCGGAGCACCGAGTGGTTCACGAACAACTACATCTGCATCGTCTCACCCGCCGGCGGTCCGGCGCGCAACCTGACCGCCGATTTCGATGAGCGCGTGGAGGGACTCGGCGCGGGCGGCCTCGAGTGGAGCCCGGATGGAAGCCACCTCCTCTTCGCCTCGAACCGGCACACCTCGCAGCAGATCTACGCCGCCTGGACCGACGGGCGGCCGGTGGAGGCGGTGACCCGCGGCCCCGAGATGAGCAGCTCGCCGAGCGTCGACGCCCACGGCGCGACGGTGGCGTTCCTGCGGCAGGACAGCGAGCACCCGCTCGAGGTCTGGTGCATGAAGACCCCGGAGGGCGCCCCGCGGCCGGTGACCGACACCAACCCCCAGACGCGCGACATGCTCTCGTTCAGGAAGGAGCCGGTCTCGTGGAAGGGGGCGGACGGGATGACGATCGAGGGGCTCCTGATCCATCCCGTGGCCACCCGGAGCGGGCAGAAGGTTCCGCTCATCCTCAACGTCCACGGCGGGCCCGCGGGCACGCACTCGAACACCTGCACCATCGCCTCGCGGCTCTACCCCTGGGCGCTGTTCGCCCAGAAGGGCTACGCGATCCTGTTCCCCAATCCGCGCGGGAGCGGCGGGTACGGCGCGGCGTTCCGCGCCGCCAACCGCCGCGACTGGGGCGGGAAGGACTACGAGGACCTGATGGCGGGCGTGGACGCGATGGTCGCGCGCGGCCTCGCCGACCCGGCGCGGCTCGCGGTGTGCGGCTGGTCCTACGGCGGGTTCATGACGTCGACCATCGTCACCAAGACCGACCGCTTCCGCGCCGCGGTGGTGGGCGCGGGCGTGACGGACCTGATCTCGATGGCCGGGACCTGCGACATTCCCGACTTCAACCGCTCCTACTTCGACTCGTGGCCGTGGGAGGACCCGCAGTTCTACGTCGAGCACTCGGCGGTGCTGCACGCCGGCGCGGTGAAGACGCCGACGCTGGTGGTGCACGGCGAGAAGGACGAGCGCGTGCCGACCTCGCAGGGCTGGGAGTTCTACACCGCGCTTAGGAAGCGTTCGGTGCCCACCGACCTGCTGCTGCTGCCGCGCCAGCCGCACGGGCCGCGCGAGCCCCGGCTGCTCAGGACCGTGCAGGAGTGGCACCTCGACTGGATCAACCGCTACACGCTCGGCGTAGCACCCGTGGCGCGGCGCGCGACCCGGCCGGCGGCGGGCGAGAAGGTGGCGGGCGAGACCCCGTGAGCGCGAGCCGCACCCCGGCATGAGGCGGATCGGACCCGCACGGATGGCGGGCCGTTGAGGCCGCTCGACCTCGTGGTGGTGGGCGGCGGCATCGTGGGGCTCGGGGTCGCCCGGCTCGCGGCGCGCAACGGCTACGCGGTGGCGGTGCTCGAGCGCGCCGACCTCGCCTCGGGCGCGAGCGGCCAGTCGAGCCACATGCTGCACGGCGGGCTCCGCTACCTCGAGCACGCGCAGTTCGGGTTGGTGCGCGAAGCCCTGAAGGAGCGCAGCGTCCTGGGCCGCATGGCGGCGCCGCTCGTGCGCCCGTGCCGCTTCCTCGTGCCGCTCTACCGCGGCGGGCGGCTCGCGCCCTGGAAGCTGCGCGCCGGGCTCGGGCTCTACGACTGGCTGGCCGGGCGCCAGACACTGGCGCCGCACGGCTTCGCCGGAGCGCGCGACGCGCGCGCGCTCGAGCCCGCGCTCGCCTCCGAGGGGCTGCTCGGCGCCGGCCTCTACTCCGACGTGGTGATGAACGACGCGGCGATCACGATCGCCGTGGCGCGCGATGCCGCCGCGCAGGGCGCGCACATCCACACCCGCATCGAGGTGATCGGCGCCAAGCCCCTCGAGGGCGGCGAGATCGAGGTCGCGGCGCGCGATCTCGCGAGCGGCACCACGCTCGAGTTCCCGGCGCGCTTCGTGGTGAACGCGACCGGGCCGTGGTGCGACGAGACCCGCCGCCGGCTGCTCTCCGGCCTCCGCCCCGGGGCGCCCGACGTGGCGCCGCTGCTCCGCCCCTCGCGCGGTTGCCATCTGGTCTACGCCCCGCTCACCCAGCGCCACGCCCTGGTCCTCACCGCGCGCTCGGACGGCCGGGTGCTGTTCGTGATCCCGTTCGGGGGGCACTCGCTGGTGGGCACGACCGAGGTCGAGGTGCCCTCGCCCCCGCCGCCGGACGCGTTCGCCGCGAGCCTCGGAGAGCTGCGCTACCTGAGGCGCGAGCTCCAGCAAGCGCTCCCCGCGACCGCGGAGTACCGGCCGATCGCCGCCTTCGCCGGGGTGCGCCCCCTGCTCGCCTCCGACTCGAGCGTGGGGAACGCCTCGCGCGAGCACCGCGTGATCGAGGAGCACGGCCTCCTCACCATCGCGGGCGGCAAGTTCACGACCTTCCGGGTCATGGCGCGTGACGTCCTCGCGCACGTCGCGCGCCTCACCCGGCGCCGGCAGGAGATCCGCGATTCCGAGGATCCGCTGCCGCCGCCGGTGGCGGCGGGGGCGAGCCTCGAGACCCTCACGCGCCACGCGGTCGAGCGCGAGTTCGCGCGCTCGCTCGACGACGTGATGCGCCGCCGGAGCCTCCAGTGGCTCGAGCCCGACCGCGGGCGCATCGTGGCGCGCTTCGTGGCCGCGACCATGGCGCAGGAGCTGGGCTGGAGCACCTCGCGGGCGAGCGAGGAGATCGAGCGCCACGACGCCCTGGTGCGCGAGGAGGAGACGCTGCTCGCCTACGTGCGGGAGGATTCGTGAAGCGGGGCTTCGTGCTCGCGATCGACCAGGGCACCACCGGGACCACGGCGCTGCTGCTGGATGCGCGCGGCGAGGTGAGGGGGCGCGGCTACGCCGAGCTGCCCCAGCACTTCCCGCGCCCGGGCTGGGTGGAGCACGACGGCGGAGAGATCTGGGCGAGCGTGCTCTCCGCCACCCGCGCGGCGCTGCGCGGGGCGGGCGGACGCGGCGTCGCGGCGATCGGGATCACGAACCAGCGCGAGACCACGCTGCTGTGGGAGCGGGCGAGCGGGAAGCCGGTGGCGCCCGCGATCGTGTGGCAGGACCGGCGCACCCGCGCGCGCTGCGACGCGCTGAGAAGGGCCGGGCGCGAGCCCATGATCCGGCGGCGCACCGGCCTGGTGCTCGATCCCTACTTCTCCGCCACCAAGCTGGAATGGCTGCTCGCGCACGGGCGCGGCCTCAAGGCGCGCGCCCGCAAGGGCGAGCTGGCGTTCGGCACCGTGGACACGTGGCTGCTGTGGAAGCTCACGGGCGGTGCGAGCCACGCCACCGATCCCACCAACGCCTCGCGCACCATGCTCTTCCACATCGGGCACCAGCGCTGGGACGATGCTCTGCTCGAGCGGTTCGGGATCCCGCGCGCGGTGCTGCCCGAGATCCGCCCCTCGAGCGGATCGTTCGGCGTCACCTCGGGGGTGCCCGGGCTCCCCGACGGCGTGCCGATCGCGGGGATCGCGGGCGACCAGCAGGCAGCGCTCTTCGGGCAGGGCTGCGTGACCCCGGGGACCTCGAAGAACACCTACGGCACCGGCTGCTTCCTGCTCTTCCATACCGGCGCCTCGCGGGTCGCCTCGCGCGCCGGGCTGCTCACCACGATGGCGTGCGGCCCGCGCGGCGAGCCGGCCTACGCGCTCGAAGGCAGCGTGTTCGTCGCGGGCGCCGCGCTCCAGTGGCTGCGCGACGGGCTCGGCCTGATCGAGCGCGCGGCGGACAGCGAGCCGCTTGCGCGCTCCGTCCCCGACGCCGGCGGCGTCACCGTGGTGCCGGCCTTCGTCGGGCTCGGCGCCCCCTACTGGCGCTCCGACGTGCGCGGCGCCGTGTTCGGCCTCACCCGCGGCACGACTCGCGCCCACCTGGTGCGGGCCACGCTGGAGTCGCTCGCGTTCCAGTCGCGCGACCTGGTCGAGGCGATGGCGCGCGACGCGCGGCGGCGCGTGCAGCGCCTGCGCGTCGACGGCGGGGCGGCCGCCAACGACTTCCTCATGCAGCTCCAGGCCGACCTGCTCGGGATCCCGGTCGAGCGCCCGCGCGTGATCGAGACCACCGCGCTCGGCGCCGGGCTTCTGGCCGGCCTGGGCGTGGGATTCTGGTCGTCGCACCGCGAGCTGGACCGCGCGCGGCGCATCGAGCGCGTCTTCCGCCCGCGCCGGCCGCGCGCCTGGCGCGAGGCCGAGTACGCGCGCTGGAAGGAAGCGGTGGCGACGCTGCTGAGGCGCTAGCCGGAGCAGGCACGACCTCGCGGCGCTCGTGTCCCGCGCCGGCGGGGAGCGGGGGCCGTTTCGCCAGGCCCGCGAACTGCAAGTGTCGCGTACCGGTGGGCCGCTTCCGCGGCGCTCTGGCGGAGCGCGGAGGCAGGAGCCGGAGCGCTCCGCCAGGAGCGAGGCGGAGCCAGGGATGGCGGAGCCGAGCGGGCGCCGCGGAAGCGGCCCACCGGTACGCGACACCGCTCGCGCTGGCAGGCGCGAATGGCGCTGACTACGTCACCAGCACCAGGTCGAGCCAGCCCTTGAGGTCGCGCACCACCTGGTCGCGGGTGGGATCGTTGAAGATCTCGTGGTAGGCGTCCCGGTAGGTGAGCAGCCGGCAGAGGTCGTGGGGCGCGGCGGCGTTGAACTCGAGCGAGCCCTTGGGGTCTACGACGCGGTCGGCGGTGCCATGCAGCAGGAGCGCCGGGACCTTGAGCCTGCGCGCATCGCGCATCACGCGCTGGCGCGCCTCCTCGAAGGCGAAGTAGAGACGCGGGCTGATCCGGTCGTGCACCAGGCGGTCGGACTTGCGCCCGGCCAGCACCTCGGGGTCGCGCGACATCCCGCTCTCGTCGAGCCCGTGCGGGAACCCGGTCGAGGGGCTGGTCACGCGCGCCACGTTCGCGAGCGCGAGCTTCCACCACGGCGGGATCTCGCTCCTCAGGCCCGGCGCCGAGGCCACCACCGCGAGGATGTCGCGCGGATGCGCGAGCGCGAAGTCGAGCGCCATCACCCCGCCCATGCTGTGGCCGAGCAGCACCCGCGGCATCTCGAGCGGCTGGTCCGGGAGGCCGCGCGCGGCGGTGAAGAGGAGCGGCACGATCTGGTCGCGCACCCGGATCCACGAGGGCATGTCGCCGCGCGGCCCGGAGGCCTCCCCGTGGCCCGGCAGGTCGAGGGCCACCACCGTGAAGCGCGCCTTGACCAGATCGCCGGCGAGCGCCGCGTAGCGCCCGCTGTGGTCCCCGAGCCCGTGGACCACGGCCACCAGCGCCCGCGGGTTGGGCGCGCACCACACCTTGCCGGGCAGCACCTCGCCGCGCTCGACGCGGATCTCGATGGCGCTCGCGGGAACCGGCCCGGAGGAGGGATTCATCGAATGGCAAGCGCGCGGCACCGGGGCCGTGCGTGGGCCCCGGTGCCGGAGGAGTGGGCGTCGAGCGGCCGGCCGAGCGCTGGGCGGTTCATGGGCAGGCGCGCATATTCTACTACCGGGCCCGCGCGTGCACGCACTTTTCGCGGCCGCGGGGGGCGAATGCCGTGGGCGGCCGGGGGGCGCGAGCGGGCCGGCTTGAGGGCCGTGCGCGCGCCGGGATAGATTGGCTCCCTCGCACCTCCCCCGCCCACCACCTCGAGGATCCGGATGCCAGCCGAACCCGTCGAGCCCGGCGCGCGCCCCGGGCGGATCATCGTTCCCGGGGCCGAGACCGGACCCGCGGAGGGCGAGGCGCCGCGCATCGTGCTCCCCCCCGGCGTCGCGCGCGAGGACACGGAGAGCCTCCCGGAGCACCCGCGCCTGCGCCCGCTGGTGCTGGTGCCGGTGAGCGACGGCAAGCGCGAGGTGCTGGTGGTGAGCGATCCCCTGGGCGTGGTGCACGGGCAGCCGGCGCTCTCGATCGAATCGCTTCCCATCCTCCAGCTCCTCGACGGCTCGGTGTCGCTCACCGACATCACGGCCGCGCTGATGCGCGACACCAAGGACCTGCGGGTCGCTAACATGGTGCGCGACTTCGTGGCGCGGCTCGACGAGCTGCTGTTGCTGGACTCGCCGCGCTTCGAGGCCGCCTACCGCGAGGTCCGCGACGCCTACCGGCAGCTCGAGATCCGCCAGGCCGCCTTCGACGGCCGCTCCTATCCCGCCGAGCGCGCGGCGCTTTCGGCGTTCCTCGACGCGCACTTCGCCGAGGCCGAGCGCGAGCGCGGCGCCGCCGCCTCGCCCGCTCCGGCGGGACGCCGGCGCGTGCTGCTCGCGCCGCACCTCGACCCGCGCCGGGCCGGGCCCGCGATCGCGCGCGCCTACCTCGAGCTCGATCCCGCCGCGGGCGGGCCGCTGCGGCTGGTGGTGTTCGGCACCGGACACGCGCTGATCGAGGAGCGCTTCGCCCTCACGCGCAAGCACTTCGAGACCCCGCTCGGGAAGCTCGCATGCGACCAGGCGTTCGTGGACGCGGTGGCGGCGCGCCTCGGCGAGTCCGCCGATCGCGCCGAGATCGCCCACCGCGACGAGCACTCGATCGAGTTCCAGGCGGTCTACCTCAAGCACCGCTTCGGCGATCGAAAGCTCACGATCGTGCCGATCCTGTGCGGCGGGTTCCACGCGCTGCTCGACCAGGGCAAGACGCCGCGCGACGATCCGGCGTTCGAGACCTTGATCGAGGCGGTGCGGGAGGCCGAGCGCAGCCTGGGCGGCGAGACCGTCTACGTTTCGGGCGCGGACCTCTCCCACGTCGGCCCGCGGTTCGGCGACCCGCCGCTCGACGATCGCGGCCGGAACGAGATCGAGGCCCTCGACCGCGAGGCCCTCGCCGCCGCCCAACGCGGCGATGCCGACGCCTGGTTCGCGGCCATCGCGAAGCACCAGGACTCGACGCGCATCTGCGGCTACGCGCCCACCTACGCGGCGCTGCGCTGCGCCGATCCGGGCGAGGGCCGGCTCCTCCGCTACCAGCAGTCGGAGGAGAAGGACGGCTCGATGGTGACGGTCGCGGCCATGGCGTGGCCGTGAGCCGCGATGGCGCGGGCCGAGCTGTCCCCGGGGACCGTTGAACGGTCGATCCGCCACGCGGCTTCGACCGCCCCGATCGTTGTCTCGCGTCGCCCCGGGTGCTAGCTTTCGCCCGCCGCAGGATCGACTCTCCCACCCGGAGCCCACGCCATGGAACCGCGCCACGTCTCGGTGAAGAACGGCGACGCCGCGCTGCTCGTCGGCACCATGAAGGGTGCCTTCCTCCTGCGCTCGGACCGGTCGCGCCGCCGCTGGGACGCCGGTGGTCCCTATTTCGCCGGCACGCCGGTCTACGCGCTCGCGTTCGACGGCCGCTCGGGGCGGCGGCGCGTGTGGGCCGGGACCTCGAGCGAGCACTGGGGCCCGGGGCTCGCCTCCAGCGACGACTTCGGCAGGACCTGGACGAATCCCAAGGAAGTCCCGATCAAGTTTCCGGCCGACACCGACGCCTCGGTCAAGCGCATCTGGCAGATCCGGCCGGGCCGCGCCGGGGAGGCCGACACCCTGTACGTGGGCGTCGAGCCCGCGGCGCTGTTCGAGTCGCGCGACGCCGGAAAGCAGTGGAGCCTGGTGCGCGGGCTCTGGGACCATCCCCACCGGCCCATGTGGCAGCCGGGCGGAGGAGGGCTGTGCCTCCACACCATCCTCCCGGACCCCGTACACCTTCGGCGGCTGTTCGTCGCGATCTCGACCGGCGGCGTCTATCGCAGCGACGACGGCGGCGCCACGTGGCGGGCGTCGAACAAGGGCGTGCGCGCCGACTTCCTGCCCGACAAGGATCCCGAGTTCGGCCAGTGCGTGCACAAGATCGTGATGCATCCCTCCCGCCCCGAGCGGCTCTTCCTCCAGAACCACTGGGGGCTCTACCGCAGCGAGGACGGCGGGGACTCGTGGCAGGACATCGCGAACGGCGTTCCCTCCGACTTCGGCTTCGCGATGGCCATGCATCCGCACGACGCCGACACGGTCTACATCCTGCCGCTCGAGTCCGACGAGTTCCGCGTCACGCCGGAGCAGAAGCTCCGCGTCTACCGCACCCGGGACGGCGGGCGCTCGTGGGAGGCGCTGACCCGCGGCCTGCCGCAGAAGGGCGCGCTCGAGACCGTGCTGCGCGACGCCATGGACACCGACCGCATGAACCCCGCCGGCGTCTACTTCGGGACGCGGAGCGGAAAGGTCTTCGGCTCGACGAACGGCGGGGCGGCGTGGACGTGCGTGATGGACGGCCTGCCGCCCGTGGTGTGCGTCAAGGCCGCGGTGGTCGGAGAGGCTCCAGGCGCGGGCGCGGGTCCGCGGAGTGGAGCGCGGGCCGGGACCGCGAAGCGCCCGGCGGCCGTCCAGCCGCGAGCCACGGCGAGGCCGCGCGCCACGGCGAAGCCGCGCGCCACGGCGAAGCCGCGCGCCGCTGCGAAACCGGGCGGCAGGTCGCGCACCGCCCGGGGCGCCGCGGCCGGGAAGCGCTGATGCCGGTCACGTTCTTCGTCCCCGGCTACCTGCGGGCCTACACGGCGGGCGCGGGCAAGGTCACGATCCCGCGCGCGCCCTCGGACGTCGGGGCGGCGCTCGCCGCGCTGTGCGATCTCCATCCCGGCGTCCGCGACCGCGTCCTCAACGAGCGGGGCGAGGTGCGGCAGCACGTCAACGTGTTCGTCGGGAACGAAAGCATCCGTTTCACGGGAGGGCTCGGCACGCCGGTCGCCGAGGGCAGCGAGATCTGGATCGTCCCGGCCGTGAGCGGGGGCTAGATCAGCCTCCAGGGCCGCCGGCGCGCACCGTGCCCTCGTGGTGCCGCGCGAAGTACGCCTCGGCCTTGACCCGGATCTGGAGCACGATCCACTCGAGCCGCCGGCCCTGGTCCCCGTTCCCGGCACCGACCGGCCACCAGCGGTCCTCGTCGCCGAGCAGCTCGCCGAGCCGCACGCGGAAGCCGGTGGCGGGCGCCCCGGCAGCGCCGAGCGGCAGGCTCCCGAGCGCGACCGGCTCGCGCGAGATTCCCGCCTCGCCCGTCACCCAGTCGAGGTGGCGGCGCAGCGCGAGGTAGGAGAAGCCGCCGCCCTCGCGCGGCCAGCGCACCCACGCCCCATTCGGGCCGGTGCCCCAGTGCGCGCGGGGATCGCGCGCCTCCGGAACGTGCTTCTCGATCGCCGCGCGGGCAAGCGAGGCGAAGCTCCTGGACGATCGCACGCTTCCGGCCGGCATCGGCATCCTCCTCCCCCGGGCGCGAGCGGGCACCGCCGCGTCACGAGGCCGTCATGCCCGCGGCGCTCCCGCAGCCCCTCGGTTTGCGCCTCCCAGGGCACGCGGCTAACCTCGCGCCGTGACGATCCACTCGCTCCCGCCGGGCCACGCATCATCTTCCACCCCGGGCCGCGCGCGCGGCAAGCGTACGGGAGCCCTGGCGCCGGAGGCCGCGCCGCGGTGACTCGCGCCGAAGCCCGGGAGCGGATCGAAACCCTCGCCGCCGAGATCCGCGAGCACGACTACCGCTACTACACGCTCGACCGGCCCACCATCTCCGACGCCCAGTACGACAAGCTCTTCCGCGAGCTCAAGGCGCTCGAAGAGGAGTTCCCCGATCTCCGACCACCCGATTCTCCCACGCTGCGGGTCGGGGGCGCGCCGCGCGCCGGCTTCCGCAAGGTGCGGCACGTGCGGCCCATGCTGTCCCTGGACTCGCTCATGGAGGAGAGCGACGTGCGCGAGTTCGACGCCCGCGTGCGGCGCGGGCTCGATTCGGACGAGGGGCTGTTCGCGGAGGCGGTGGCCTACATGGCCGAGCCCAAGTTCGACGGGCTCTCGATCGAGCTGGTCTACGAGGACGGCGTGCTGGTGCGGGGCTCGACGCGTGGCGACGGCGAGGTGGGCGAAGAGGTGACCGAGAACCTGCGCACCATCCGCGCCATCCCGCTCCGGCTCTCCGAGAAGGGCCCGGCGGGCGGGCGGCGCGGACGCGTGGCGGTGCGCGGCGAGGCTCTGATGCCGCTGCCCGAGTTCGAGGCCCTGAACAAGCGTCTGATCCAGGAGAACGAGGAGCCGTTCGCCAACCCGCGCAACGCCGCCGCCGGCGCGGTGCGGCAGCTCGACCCGGCGATCACCGCCTCGCGGCGGCTCGACTTCTTCGCCTACGAGGTGATGGACGCCGAGCACGTGCGCTTCGACACCCAGCACGCCACGCTCGAGGCGCTGCGCGCCTGGGGGTTCCGGGTCGAGAAGGACGTGCGCCTGTGCCAGGGAATCGACGAGGCGATCGAGTTCCGCAACCGGCTGCTCGAGAAGCGCGACCAGCTCCGCTACGAGATCGACGGCATCGTGATCAAGGTGGACCGCACGGACGCGCAGGAGCTGCTCGGCTCGCGCTCGCGCAGCCCGCGCTGGGCGGTGGCGTACAAGTTCCCGCCGCGGGTCGAGGTCACGAAGGTGCTCGACATCGCGGTGCAGGTGGGCCGCACGGGGAAGCTCACCCCGGTCGCGGTGCTGCAGCCCGTGGACGTCGCGGGCGTGACCGTGAGCCGCGCCACGCTCCACAACCAGGACGAGCTGGATCGCAAGGACGTGCGGATCGGCGACACGGTCCGGGTGCGGCGCGCGGGCGACGTGATTCCGGAGGTGGTCGAGGTGCTGAAGGAGAAGCGCCCGCGGGACGCGGAGCCCTTCGTGCTGCCGGGCAAGTGCCCGGTGTGCGGCGCTCCGGTCGAGCGGGTCGGCGCCTACCACGTGTGCACCAACGGGCTCGCGTGCCGCGCCCAGCTCCAGGGACGGATCGAGCACTTCGTCTCGCGCGGCGCGATGGACATCCGCGGGCTCGGCGGCAAGACGGTGCAGCAGCTCATCGACAAGGGGCTGGTGCGCGACCTCGCCGACATCTACCGGCTCACGCCCATCGACCTCGCCGGGCTCGAGGGGTTCGCCGAGAAATCGATCGAGAACCTGACGAGCGCGATCGCGGCCAGCCACCGCCCGCGGCTCGACCGGTTTCTCTACGCGCTCGGGATCGAGCACGTCGGCGACACCGTGGCGCGGCTGCTCGCGAACCACTTCGGCGAGCTTCCACCATTGCTCGAAGCCACCGAGGAGAACCTCCAGCAGATCAAGGGGATAGGCCCCGAGGTCGCGTCCTCGGTGCAGCGCTTCTTCGCAAGCGCACGGAACCGCAAGGTGCTCCAGCACCTGCTCGAGCACGGGGTGAAGCCGGTGGCCGAGAAGCGCGCGAAGAGCCCGCAGCCGCTCGCGGGCGAGGTGGTGGTGTTCACCGGCGGGCTCGAGTCCCTCTCGCGTCCCGAGGCGCAGCGCAAGGCCGAGGCGGCGGGCGCCCAGATCGCCTCCGCGATCGGCAAGAAGGTGACGCTGGTGGTCACGGGGCCGGGCGCGGGATCGAAGCTCGCCGAGGCGCGCAAGCTCGGGATCCCGGTGATCGACGAGGCGGCGTTCCTGAAGCGCATCGGGGAGCGGTCGTGAAGCGCGCGGTCGGGCGACGCGGGAGCCTCGCTCCATGACCAACGCCGAGGTCTCGCGGGCGCTCTCGAACATCGCCACCATGCTCGAGATGGAGGGAGCCAATCCTTTCCGCGTGCGCGCCTACCGCGAGGCGGGGCGGGTGATCTCGGCCCAGGCCGAGCCGGTCGCGACGCTGGCCGCCGAGGAGGGGCGGCTCGAGGCGCTGCCCGGGATCGGCAAGGACCTGGCCGGGAAGATCCGCGAGCTGGCGAAGACCGGGACCACCGAGCTCTACCAGCAGCTCCAGTCGAAGATCCCGCTCGACGTGGTGGCGCTCACCGAGCTGCACGGGCTCGGCCCCAAGCGCGTGGGCACGCTGTTCGAGGTGCTGGGCGTGCGCAACCGCGAGGACCTCGAGAAGGCGGCGCGCGAAGGCAAGCTGCGCGAGCTGCCGGGCTTCGGCGAGAAGGTCGAGCAGAACGTCTTGAAGGCGCTGTCCACGGCGAGCCGCTGGACCGGGCGCATGCTGCTCGCGACCGCATGGCCCGTGGCGCACGGGATCGCCGAGCACGTCGGCCGCGTGCGCGGGGCAGAGAAGGTGGACATCGCCGGCTCGTTCCGGCGCCGCAAGGAAACCGTCGGCGACCTCGATCTCCTGGTGTGCGGCGGCGAGCCCGAGGACGTGATGAAGGCGTTCACCACGCACCCTTCCGTGGCCGACGTGCTGGGCCACGGCGAGACCAAGTCGTCGGTGCGGCTTTCGAACGGCCTGCAGGTGGATCTGCGCCTGGTGCCCGAGGCCTCCTACGGAGCGGCGATGCTCTACTTCACCGGCAGCAAGGAGCACAACATCGAGCTCCGCAAGATCGCGATCGAGCAGGGCATGTCCCTCAACGAGTACGGGCTCATGCGCGGCGACCGCATGGTGGCGGGCCGCACCGAGGAGGAGGTCTACCAGGCGCTGGGCGCCCGCTGGATCCCGCCCGAGCTGCGCGAGGCCCGCGGCGAGATCGACCTGGCGCGCTACGGGCGGCTCCCGCAGCTGATCGAGCTCACGGATCTGCGTGCCGACCTCCACATGCACACCGACCGGACCGACGGCCGCGACACGCTCGAGACCATGGTGCGCGCGGCGAAGGAGCGCGGCTACGAGTACGTGGCGATCACCGAGCACTCGAAGGCCCTCGCCATGGCGCGCGGCTTCGACGCGGCGCGAGTCCGCCAGTCGGTCGAGGAGATCGCCGCGGTGCGCCGGCAGGTGCCGGGGATCGAGGTGCTGCACGGCCTGGAGGTGGACATCCTCGCGGCCGGGGCGCTCGATCTCGACGACGAAACGCTCGCCCTGCTCGACTGGGTGCTGGTGGCGATCCACTCGCGGCTCGACCAGGACGCCCACGTCGCGACCGGGCGCGTGCTCCAGGCGCTCGAGCACCCGTCGGTGCGCGCCATGGCGCATCCCACCGGGCGCATGATCGGCGTGCGCGAGGGGGTGCCGCTCGATCTCGACCGCGTGTTCGCGCGCGCGGCAGAGTGCCAGGTGGCGATGGAGATCAACTCCCAGCCCGAGCGCGCCGACCTCTCCGACGCGCACGCGCGGCTGGCCCACGAGAAGGGCGTGCGCCTCGTGATCGACACCGACGCCCACAGCGTGGCGCAGCTCGACTGCATCCGTTTCGGAGTGTTCGCCGCGCGGCGCGCGGGGCTCACCCGCGAGGACGTTTTGAACGCCCTTCCCTACGCGGCGTTCCGCGCCGCCACGCGGCGCGCGGCCAAGCCGCCGGGGCCGTCCTCCGCGGCCGCCCCGAGCGAACCGGCCTCCGCCGCGGGCGGGACGGCGGCCGTGGGCGCGTCCGGGAAGGGCGCGCGCCGCAAGCGATGACCCAGAGCCCGCCGCGTGCCCCTCTGCTCGCGCTCCTGGTCTTCGCGAGCGCGATGGGCTGGCTCGAAGGCGTGGTCGTGGTCTACATCCGGGGGCTGATCGGCATCGCGCACGCCGGGGCGCTGCCCGAAGTCGGCGAGGTGCTGGAGCGCCTGCGCGCGGTCCCGTGGCT
>DASXQT010000012.1:0-10837 GCA_036507005.1 Candidatus Eiseniibacteriota bacterium | reverse complement strand
GCCAGGGGGGAGCGACACGGTGGGGGTGACGTTCGCGCCGGAGGCGGGGGTGACGTACACGGACGTGCTGACGATCGCGAGCAACGGGTACAACGGGCCGAGCTGGCAGGTGCCGCTGTACGGGGCGGGGCTGGACACGGTGCGGGTGGAGGTGGTGGCGCCGGACGGCGGGGAGGAGTGGCGGTACGGGACGGCGCAGAAGATCGAGTGGGAAAGCGCGGAGGTGGGGGCGGTGGACCTGGAGTACCGGGGTCGCGCGGGGGCCCCGTGGGTGGGGATCGCGGACAGCGTGGCGGACGCGGGGAAGAGCTACGTGTGGGTGATCCCGGACGCACCGGCGGAGTCGTGCGTGGTGCGCGTGCTGCGACACGGGGGCGGGGCGGAGGACGAGAGCAAGGCGACGTTCCGGATCACGGTGCCCTACCTGAGGCTCTTCTGTCCCTCCCCCAACTTCCATTGCGGGGACGGGACCACCCTGGACATCGGGTTGACGGTGGTCGGGGAGGTGGGGGGTGCGGCCATCCGCGTGATGAACGAGGGCACGGCGCCGCTGACGATCCACTCCGTGACCAGCGACGATCCGCAGTTCCAGCCCGGGCGCTCGTCGCTGGTGGTGGGCGTGGGTGCGAACGACACCGTCGCGGTGTACTACCAGCCGGCCGCGGCCGGCTTCGACACGGCGCACGTGACGCTGCTCGCGGACGATCCCGGCTCGCCGCACGTGGTGGAGGTGCGGGGGCGCGGCGTGACGACGCTGGCCGTGGAGGAGGCGGCACCGCGGGACTACGCGCTGTGGCCGCCGCGGCCGAATCCGTTCGCGAGCCGCACGGTGATCCGCTACGCGCTGCCGGCGCGGGTGCGGGTGAGCCTCGCGGTGTACGACCTGAAGGGCGAGCGGGTGGCGACCCTGGTGGAAGGCGAGCAGGGCCCCGGGGAGCAGAGCGTGGAGTTCGGCCCCGGGGCGGGCGGGCGGAGGGCGCCCCTGGCGGCGGGGATCTACTTCTGCCGGCTGCGCGCCGGAAGCTACTCCAGCACCCGCCGCATGGTGCTGATGAGGTGAGCCGTGGCCGCGCCGCGGGCCTTCTCCGCCCCGGCCGCATCCGCTATCTTCGCTCCGTTCGCCGATCCGTGACGCCCACGGCGCCCGGCCGCGCGCCTTCTCCCGGAGGTACCGCATGAACCCCGCAACCGCACGCCCCGTCGCGGCGGTGGACCTGAAGTCGCTCCCCGAATACCGGCCCACGGCCACCGTCGACTTGACGCGCGCGGAGAACCGCGCCGCGTTCGAGAAGGCGCTCGCCTCCGTGCGTGCGATGCTCGGCCGGGACTACCCGCTGGTGATCGCGGGCGAGCGCGAGAAGGGCGAGAAGACGTTCGAGAGCCGGAACCCCGCGCGCCCCTCCGAGGTCGTGGGGCGGTTCCAGGCGGCGAGCCGCGAGCAGGCGGCGCACGCGGTCGAGGCCGCGCACGCCGCGTTCGCCTCGTGGAGCCGCGTGCCCTCGGGCGAGCGCGCCGCGGTGCTGGTCGAGGCGGCGCGGCGGATGCGCGAGCGCCGCCACGAGTTCAGCGCGTGGCTGGTCCTCGAGGTGGGCAAGTCGTGGCCCGAGGCCGACGCGGACACGGCGGAGGCCGTCGATTTCCTGGAGTTCTACGCGCGCGAGATGCTGCGCTACGAGCAGCCCCAGCCCGTGACCCAGCTCCCGGGCGAGCGGGACGCGCTGGTCTACCTCCCGCTCGGCGCGGGCGCCGTGATCCCGCCCTGGAACTTCCCGCTCGCAATCCTCACCGGGATGGCGGGCGCGGCGATCGTGACCGGGAACACGGTGGTGGTGAAGCCCTCGAGCGACTCGCCGGCGATCGCCTGGCAGCTCGAAGCACTCCTCGAGGAGGTGGGCCTGCCGCCCGGCGTCTTCAACTACGTCACGGGCGGGGGCGGCACGGTGGGCGACGCCCTGGTGCGCCACCCGAAGACGCGCTTCGTGGCCTTCACCGGCTCGCGGGACGTGGGGGTCTCGATCAACCGGCTGGCGAGCGAGGTGCAGCCCGGCCAGATCTGGCTCAAGCGCGTGATCGCCGAGATGGGCGGCAAGGACGCCATCATCGTCGACGAGGAGGCCGATCTCGACGCTGCGGCCCAGGGGGTGGCGGTGTCGGCCTTCGGCTTCCAGGGGCAGAAGTGCTCGGCCTGCTCGCGCGCCATCGTGAGCCGCAAGGTCTACGACGCGTTCCTCGCGCGGCTCAAGGATCAGGTGGAGCGCATCCAGATCGGCGACCCCGACCGCGCGGACGTGACGCTCGGCCCGGTGATCAACGCCGCGGCGCGCGACAAGATCCTGTCCTACATCGAGCAGGGGAAGCGCGAGGGCCGCCTCGTCACCGGCGGGCGCGCGGCCCCGGGCACGGAGGGCTGGTTCGTGGAGCCCACGGTGATCGCCGACGTCGCGCCCGGCGCCCGCATCGCGCAGGAGGAGATCTTCGGCCCGGTGCTGGCGGTGATCCCGGTGGCGTCCTTCGACGAGGCGCTCGCGGTCGCGAACGGCACCGAGTACGGCCTGACCGGCGCCGTGTACACCCGCAACCCGCAGAAGATCGAGCGCGCCAAGCGCGAGTTCTTCGTCGGCAACCTCTACATCAACCGCAAGTGCACGGGCGCGATCGTGGGCGCGCATCCCTTCGGCGGGTTCAACATGAGCGGCACCGACTCCAAGGCCGGCGGGCGCGACTACCTGCTGCTGTTCCTGCAGGCCAAGAGCATCGCGGAAAAGGTGGGCTGAGGGCTCGCGGCGTAGGCTCTGTCGGGAGCAGCGTTTCGCGCCGCTCTCGCGACGCGCGGGAGGCAGGAGCCGGAGCGCGTCGCGAGGAGTGAAGCGGAGCCAGGGATGGCGGAGCCGAGCGGGCGGCGCGAAACGCTGCTCCCCGACAGAGCCTACGCCGCCGCCTCGACGTCGCGCTCCCTGAGCGCCTCCTCGAAGCGCCCGACCTCGGCGCGCAGGGCGCGGAAGGCGCCCGGGATCTCCTCGGCCGCGCCGTGCTGCGCGGCGTCCTCGAGCGCTTCGGCGGCGTCGCCCACGGCGTCCCCGCCGATCGTCCGGCTGCTTCCCTTGAGCCGGTGCGCCACCGCGCCCAGGCGGCGGAGGTCGGAGGCGGCGAGCGCCTCGTCCGCCTCGGCGAGCAGCGCTGGGATGCCGGCGAGGAACTCGGTGCGCAGCAGGCGCTCGAAGTCGGCGTCGCCGGCCGACACCAGCAGGAGCTGCTCGAGGTTGAGCACCGCCGAGCCCGAGGCGGGAGCGGGGGGGCCGGGAGTCGACGCCTGGCCGGCCTCGCTGCACCAGGTCCTGAGCGCCCGGAACAGCTCCTCGGGTCGGAACGGCTTGCTGAGGAAGTCGTCCATCCCCGCATCGCGACACAGCACGAAGTCCCCCTGCCTCGCGCTCGCGGTGAGCGCGATGATCGGGACCCGCCTCCCGCTGACGCCCTCGTTGCGGCGGATCTCGCGCGTCGCCTCCAGGCCGTCCATCTCCGGCATCTGGAGGTCCATGAGGATCGCGTCGTAGCGGCGGCGCCCGGCGGCGCGCACGGCCTCGCGGCCGTTGGCGGCGACGTCCGCGGCGACCCCCATGCGCTCGCACATGCGGACCGCGACCGCCTGGTTCACGGTGTGGTCCTCGGCGAGCAGCACGCGCAGCCCGAGTCCGGCGAGGCTCCCGATCTCCGCCTTCGGCGCCGCCTTCGCCGGCTCCGCGGGCGCGCCGGTCGCGGCGGCGAGCGCGCTCACGAGCTGGCCGAGGCGGACCGGCTTGACGATCGTGGCCGCGATCTCCAGTCCCGGCGTCTCGGACTGGAGCTCGGGGCCGGTCGAGCGCAGGATCACGATCGGCAGCTTCGCGAGCTTCGGCTTGGCGCGGATCGCCTGGGCGATCGCGAAGCCGGAGGTGCCGGGCATTGCGGAGTCCAGCAGCACGATCCCGAACGGCGCGCGGCTCGAGGCCGCCGCCAGGGCCTCGAGCGCCTCCGGACCTCCGGCCGCGGACTCGACCTCGCATCCCAGCGCACGGAGCTGCTCGCGCAGGAAGCGCCCGCTGGTGGCGTTGTCGTCCACCACCAGCGCGCGCAGCCCATCCAGGCGAAGCCCACGCGCCTCGGGCGCGGCCCCCGCGGTGGCCGGCTGCCTCTCGAGCGCGAGCCGGATGCGGAACTTGGTGCCGCAGCCGGGCTCGCTCTCCAGCTCCAGATTGCCCCCCATGAGCGACACGAGCCGCCTCACGATCGCGAGCCCCAGCCCGGTGCCGCCGAAGCGCCGGGAGGTGGTGTCGTCGGCCTGCGTGAAGCGCTCGAACACCGCCTGCTGGCGCTCGAGCGGGATGCCGATGCCGGTGTCGCTCGCGGTGATCCGGAACGACACGCTCTGGGCGGCTTCCGCGAGCAGCTCCACCTCGAGAACCACCTCGCCGCTCTCGGTGAACTTGACCGCGTTGCTCACCAGGTTGGTGAGCATGTCGCGCAGGCGCGTCGGGTCGCCACGCAGCAGGCTCGGGAACCCGACCGGGACATGGACGGCGAGCTCCACTCCCTTGGCGTGGGCGCGCGGCGCCATCAGGCTGCCGACGTCCTCGACCACGTCGCGCAGGTCGAAGTCCACGGTCTCCAGCGTCATGCGGCCGGCCTCGATCTTGGAGAGATCCAGGATGTCGTTGAGCACGCCCAGCAGGGATTCGGCGCTGCGCTGGATCGTGTCCGCGAATTCGCGCTGCGCCTTGGTGAGAGGCGTATCGAGCAGGAGGTACAGCATTCCGAGCACGCCGTTCATGGGCGTGCGGATCTCGTGGCTCATGCGGGCGAGGAACTCGCTCTTGGCCTGGTTCGCACCTTCGGCCTGGGCCCGGGCGCGCTCGAGGTCGGCAGAGCGCGCCCGGAGGCGGAACACGTTCCCGATCGAGCTCCAGTAGTGGCGGTACTGGTAGCGGGCCTCGTTCACGAGCACGGCGCAGAACATCGCCACCCCCAGGCTCACGGTGAGGTCCAGGGCCCGGCCCGGGAGCGCCGCGGCCACCGCGACGGGCGCGAGCATGAGCAGGACCGAGGAGGTGAGAAGCTCGCGGTCCATGCACAGAGAGCTCACGGCGCTCGCGCTCAGGGCCGCGGTCGCGAACAGCACCAGCAGCGACGGCTTGCTGTGGAGCCCGTAGACCAGCGCCACGCTCAGGCAGAACGCGCCCCACAGCCCCGTGAGCCCGAGGGTCAGGACGCGGAACAGCTTGCGCCACTGCGCGGGCCCCTGGTCGTAGGCGCGGTCGAAGGATCGTGCGAGCAACAGACGCGCGACGCCGATCGCGGCGCAGCCCAGGATCGTTCCGAGCGCCAGCGCCGGGCGCTCGCGCAGGAGGCGGGTCGTGACCGACAGGACGATGGGCAGGACCAGGTAGAGCCAGGTGTCCTGGCGCGCGCGGCGCGCCAGGCTGCGCGCGCCGTGGCGGAGGAGCTGCGCCCGATCGTCCGGGGAAAGATCCTCGGGCAGGTCGCTGCCGTTGCCCGGCGGGTGGGTCGGGGCGCCGGCCTCGCCGGGGGCCTCGGGACCCTCTTCCTCGATCATGCGGCCCTGCATGGCGGCCCCGCGGGCCGCCTCAGGCGGCGGCCCGTCGCAGCGCCCCGCGCACCCGCGCCACGAGCCGCGCGGGATCGATGGGCTTGCGGATGTAGTCGTCCGCCCCGGCCTCCATCATCTCCACCTCGAGGTCCCCGTCCTCCTCGGACGTGGCCACGATGATGGGGAGGCGGGTGGTCTTGGGCATGGCCCGCAGGCACGACACGACCTCGCGACCTCCCAGGCCCGGCATGTGGAGATCCAGCAGCACCAGCGAGTACGGATCCCCGGTGCCCACCTGCTCGAGCGCGATCGTGCCGCTCGCGGCCTCCTGCACCCGATAGCCCTGGCCCGCGAGCGCGCGATGCGCGGCGGCGCGGTGCACCGGGTCGTCGTCCACCACGAGGATCCGCCCTCCCGTGCGACCCCCCGGGGTCGCCCCCTCCGCCTCTCCCTCCACGGGGACCGCGGAGGCGGCTTGCGGCTCGTCGGGGCCTCCGATCACGCGCTCGATCTCCTCGAGCGTGGTCTCGGCGGTGGCGACCCGGTCGATCCCCCGGGCCAGAATGGGGCGCATCCCGCCCGCGGTCGCGGCGCGCCGCAGGTCCGCGGTCTCCGCGCCGTGCGAGACGAGCTCGGCCAGCTCCGGCGTCATGCGCAGGACCTCCATCACCGGGATGCGCCCCTGATAGCCCGACTCCCCACAACGCGGGCACCCACGCGTCCGCACCCGGGGAAGCGTGCCGAACTTCCTCGCCAGCCGGATCTCCTCGCCCGCGGGCTCGCCCCGCACCGGCAGCGCGCACTCCGGGCACACCCGCCGCACCAGGCGCTGGCCCACGACGCCCCTCAGGGCAGCGGCGATGCTCGCCCGGTCGGTGCCGAGGTCGAGCAGCCGCCGCAGCGCCGAGGCCGCATCGTTGGTGTGGAGCGTGGTGAGCACCAGGTGCCCGGTCATGGCCGCCTGCAGCGCGACCGAGGCGGTCTCGCCGTCGCGGATCTCGCCGACCAGGATCACGTCGGGGTCCTGGCGCAGGATGGCGCGGAGCGCCGAGGCGAACGTCACCTGGCGCTTGGAGTCCACGCGAATCTGCGTGATCCCCGGCAGCTCGTACTCGATCGGGTCTTCGACCGTCATGATGTTGAGGTCGCCGCGCGCCAGCTCGCGGACCATCGCGTAGAGCGTGGTGGTCTTGCCCGAGCCCGTGGGCCCGGTGATCGCGACCACGCCCTCGCGGTGCCCGATGAGGGAATGCAGGGCCTCCAGGTCGTCGGACAGGAGGCCGACGTCGTCGAGCTTCTCGGGGCCCACGCGCCCCAGGAAGCGCACCACGGCCTTCTCCGACTCCCGCGCCGGCACCGTCGAGATGCGGAGGTCGATCGAGCGCCCGTCCACCACGACGCGCGCGTGCCCGTCCTGCGGGCGGAAGCGGTCGGCGATGTCGAGGCCGGCCATGATCTTGATCCGAGTCAGCACCCGGTTGAGCGCGGGCATGGGCAGGGAGGTGTGGGTGCGCATCAGCCCGTCGACCCGGAACCGCGCCATGCCCTGGCTGGGACCAGGCTCGAGATGGAGATCGCTCGCCCGGTTCCGCACCGCCTCCGAGAGCAGCATGCTGGTGAGCCGCACCACCGGCGCCGCCGCCACCTCGTCCGCGATGTCGGAATCGGGATCCAGCGACTCGACCGAGCGGACCACGGAGCTCAGGTCCTCGTCGAAGTCGCGCAGGATGTCCTTGGACTTCTGGCCGTAGCGCTCGGCCATCGCATCCTGGATCGCCTGCGGGGGCGCGACCTGGAAGATCGGCGAGCGGCCGGTCGCGAACTGGATGTCCTGCTCGGCGCCGAGGTCGCCGGGATCCGCGGTCGCGACGACGAAGCGCCGGTCGTTCTGGGAGAGCGGCAGCACCAGGTGCCGGCGCGCGATCCTCTCCGGCAGGAGCGCCAGCGCCGCCGGGGTCGCGGCGTCGAGATCGGCGACCTCGAGGCCGAAGTGCTGCGCGACGTGGGCCGCCAGCGTCTCGGGCTCGAGCCGGCAGATCTTGCATGCCAGGTCCCAGGCTTCGGGAACCGTGGCGTGGTCCGGAATCGAGAGGGTCTCGCCGTCCTGGACGCCGGCGCGCCGGATCGCCTCCACCAGCCACTGCCGGACGCCGCTCGCGGCGCGCGGGCCCTTTACCGCCGTTGACGACATGGGAACACCCCCTCGGGGAGATGGGAGCTGCCGGAGAATTCGATGGGGGGCTGCCCCGCGTCCCGCCGGTCACGGGTCCTTCGCGGGCGGCCCCGAACTCCTCGCGGCGGGCGTGGCTCGTTCCCCGAGAGCGGGCCGCCTGCGTTCGCCTGCGAGTCCATCGTGGCCGAGCCTCCCCGATGTCCGGAAGGGCCGCGACGGAAAGCCTCGAGCGCGGCCTCCCGGGCCTGCGCCGGGGAAGCCGGTAGCACCCGGCTCCGCAGCGGCGTCAGCGGAAGGCAGACCGTCGCGCAGTCACATGCGGTTATCGGCGCGCCGTCTCCGGCTCTTGAGGTCGCGGCGCCCGGGGAGGCTCTCGCGGGCCCTCGCGGGCGAGCAGCGCGCAGCCGGAGGCGATCATCGCGGCCGAGATCGCGACCGGCACCCAGACGGGCTGGTGCCACCACGGGTGGGGAGGGATGAGGAACAGGACGTCCATGGTCGTGAGGCTCGGGGGCCAGCGCAACAGGGCGAAGAGCGCCAGGTAGTACACGATGTCCCAGGTTCCGAAGCACAGGAGGAGCGCGCCCAGCCGGCCCCGCCACGCGCGGGCCGAGAGCCAGGCCACGGCCGAGAGCATCGCCAGGGTGGCGGCCTCGCGGGTCTGCTCGGTGCGGATCAGCCACGGGACCGCGCGCAGGCGCTCCATGATCTCGGCGACCGCGGGCACGCCGGGACCGTGGGCGATCCCGATCAGCCCCCGGATGTAGACCACGACCACGCCCTCGAGCCAGCCCATCGCGCTCGCGAACACGAAGAGCGCGAGCAGCCGGGCGCCGGGGGAGGGGATCATTTGCGGCGGCGACCGCCCTTCGCGGGCCCGGTCGCAGCGGGAGTCCCGCGCGCCGCCGGGGCGCTCACGCGCCGGGCGGAGGACGCGGCGGTCCGCGGGGTCGCGGCGCGCCGCGCGGCGCGGAGCTCGGCGCAGGGGAAGGCGTTCAGCACGTCCTCGCGCGTGAGCCCCGCGCGCCGCGCCGCGAACACGCCGAAGCGCATGAAGTCGAGCTGGGCGACGCTGTGGGCGTCGGTGTCGATCGTGAGCGGCACGCCCATCTCGTGCGCCAGGCGCGCGTGCGCGTCCGAGAGGTCGGCGCGCTCGGGCTGGGCGTTGATCTCCATCGCGATGCCGCGCTCGGCGGCGCGTGCGAAGACGCGGTCGAGGTCGAGCGGCACGCCCTCGCGCACGCCGATCATGCGCCCGGTGGGATGCCCCATGGCGCCCACCGCGGGGTGGTCGAGCGCCTTGAGCACGCGCCCGGTGGCGACATGGGCGTCCTGGTCGAGCCGCGAGTGGAGCGAGACGATCACCCAGTCGAGCAGGTCGAGGGCCTGGTCGTCGAGATCGAGCGCGCCGGCGGCGAGGATGTCGACCTCGAGGCCGTGAAGCACCTCGATCCCGGGCACCTGCTTGCGCACCGCCGCGATCTCATCGATCGACGCCTTGACGCGCGCCTCGTCGAACCCGCGCGCCATGGCGAGCGATTTCGAATGCTCGGTGATCGCCACGTACTCGTAGCCGCGATCGCGCGCGGCGCGCACCATGGTCGCGAGCGTGTCGCGCCCGTCGGTGCGGTCGGTGTGCATGTGGAGATCGGCGCGCAGGTCCTCGAGCTCGATCAGCCGGGGGAGCTTGCCGTAGCGCGCCAGCTCGATCTCGCCGCGGGCCTCGCGCAGCTCGGGCGGGATCCACCGGGCGCCCAGCGCACGGTAGACCTCCTCCTCGGTTCGCCCCGCCACCGTCCGCTCGCCGCGCGCGAGCCCGTATTCGTTGAGGCTCATGCCCTGGTCGATCGCGATCTTGCGCAGCTCGATGTTGTGCTCCTTGCTGCCGGTGAAGTAGAGGAGCGCGGCCCCATAGGAGGCCTCGGGCACGAGTCGCAGGTCCACCTGCAGGCCGTTCGCGAGGCGCACCGACGACTTGGTCTCGCCCCGGCCCAGCACGTCGGCCACCGAGGGGTGCGTGGTGAAGGCCTTCATCACGTCCTCGGGCTCGCCGCCGCACACCAGGACGTCGAGGTCGCCGACGGTCTCCTTGCGGCGGCGGAACGATCCGGCGAGGTCGACCTGCTTCACCCCGCGCACCCCGCGCACGTGGTCGGCGATCGCATGCGCCGTAGGCCACGCGGTCGCGAGCAGGAGGCGGCCCGACCACCGGCTCGCGGTCGCGAGCGCCTTCAAGACGTTCTGCTCGATCTTCTCGCCGAAGCCCGGCAGGTCGCGGAGCTTGCCTTCGCGCGCCGCCTTCTCCAGGTCGTCGCGATTGCGCACCCCCAGCACCTCGAACAGCGTTCCCACCCGCTTGGGTCCCAGGCCGTGCAGCTCGGTCAGCTCCACCACCTCGAGCGGAATCTTGGACTTGAGCTGGTCGTAGATCTCCGTGGTCCCGGTCTTCGTGAGCTCGCGGATCTTGCCGGCGAGGTCCTTGCCGATCCCGGGGAGAGTCTCGAGCCGCCCTTCCTCGGCGGCGAGCGCCGTGATCGGCTCGGCCTGAGCCGCCACCACTCGCGCCGCTTCGCGGTAGGCCCGCACCCGGAAGGGATTGCCGCCTTCCATCTCCAGCATGGTCGCGATGTTCGCGAGCACCCGGGCGACCTCGGCGTTGGTCATGGCCTGCCGCTCCCGTCCGCGATTTCGCCGGAACGCGCCATTCTCACCGCTCCCCGATGCGCTTCAAGAACGCCGCCCCGTCGATCACCTTGATTCCGAGGCGCTCGGCGTCCTCGAGCTTGGAGCCCGCGCCCGGGCCCGCGACCACCAGCGTCACTCGCTGGCTGATCCCCGCGGCGGTCTGGGCCCCCGCGGTTTCCGCCTTGCGCTGCGCCTCGGGGCGCGTCAAATGGTCGAGACCGCCGGAGAACACCACCACCTCGCCCTTGAGCGGCTGAGGCCCTCGTGCCTGCTTCTCCACCACCGGGCGGATGCCCAAGTCCTTGAGCCGCTCGAGCACCTTGCGGTTCCGCGGGTTCGAGAAGAACCGGTGCACGGAGCTCGCGACCTCGGGGCCGATGCCCTTGATTCCCTCG
>DASXQT010000011.1:0-41046 GCA_036507005.1 Candidatus Eiseniibacteriota bacterium | reverse complement strand
TCGTGGTCGCCGAGGATCTGGCCGCGCGCGATCTCGGCGTAGCGCGCCACTCCGGTCTCGAACGGCACGCCCTTCGCGGTGAGCTCGGCCTCGTGCATTCCCACCCATGCGATCTCGGGGATGGAGAAGATGCCGTAGGGGAACAGCGCCGGCACGCTCCGGACCTCGATCCCGAACATGTGGGAAGCGGCGAGGCGCCCCTGCTCGCTGCTGGTCGATGCCAGCGCGGGGAATCCGATCACGTCGCCCGCCGCGTAGATGTGCGGCACCTCGGTCTGATAGCGCTCGTTCACCCGCAAGCGGCCGCGCGCGTCGGCTGTGAGGCCCGCGCGCTCGAGCGCCAGCCCGGCGGTATCCCCCTGCCGGCCCGCCGAGATCAGCACCACCTCGGTCGCCATGCGCTTGCCGCTCTTCATCACCACCACCACGCCGCCGTTGGCGGACGGCTCGAGGCGCGCCACCTCCTCCCCGAGCCTAAGGGTCACGCCCATGGAGCGCGCCTGGTAGGCGAAGGAGTCCACGATCTCGCGGTCCACCATCTCGAGCAGCACGGTGCGCATGTCGAGGAGCGTGACCTCGACCCCGAGGGCGGCGAACAGGGTGGCGAACTCGATGCCGATGATGCCGGCGCCCACCACCGTCATGGAGCGCGGCAGGTGGGGCAGCGTGAGCACGTCGTCGCTGGTGAGCACGGCGTGGTGGTCCACCGCGAGCCCGCCGGGAAGCCCGGGCCGGGTGCCGGTCGCGATCAGGACGAAGGCCGCCTCGATCACCTGCCGCCCGTCGCCGCCTACCACCTCCACCCGGTGCGGGCTCTCGAAGCTCGCCATCCCCTCGATCAGCCGCACGTTGTTGCGCAGGAGCTGCGCGCGCACCACCTCGCGCTCGCGCTGCATCACCTGGTCGGTGCGGGAGAACAGGTCCTGCACCGTGATCTCGGCCTTGGCGCGGTAGGAGGCGCCGTAGAGCGAGCGCTGCCGCAATCCCGAGAGGTCGAGCACCGCCTCGCGCAGCGTCTTGCTGGGGATGGTGCCGGTGTTGATGCAGACTCCGCCCACCTCGCGGAGCTTCTCGACCACGGCCACGTTCTTGCCGAGCTTGGCGGCCTGCACGGCCGCGCGCTGTCCCGCCGGACCGCTCCCGATCACCACGAGATCGAACGCCTGCATGCACTCTCCGCGGGCCGATGGCAATGTCACGCGCAGTGTAGGCAACTCGCGTGCACCCCGCCAGTCGAAGCGGCCGTCGCCGGCTGAAAAGGCCGGGGCGCGAGGCCGGGGGGAGCGCGGTGGGCGGCAAGGCCCGTTTCGGTGCGCCCGCTCGGCTCCGCCATCCATGGCTCCGCCTCGCTCCTGGCGGCACGCTTCGCCTCCTGGCTCTCGCGTGCCGCCAGAGCGCCCCGAATCGGGACCCGCCTCCCGAACCCCCGCGTGCCCCCAACTCGCTCCGCCGCGAATCGGGCCCCGCCGCCCGAAACCCCGCGTGCCTGGACCCCAACTCGCTCCGGAGCGAGTTGAGACAACTATCCCGGACCAACTCCTTGCTGGGCCCGCTCCACCCGGCTATTCTGCCGCGCGCCCATCCCCCTGCGGTTTCTCTTCGCCGGAGAATTCATGCCCTCGATCGCCCGCGCCCTTACGCCGAGCCGCCCGCGCCCCGCGGCGCGCATCCGCACAGCGGCCGCGGCGCTCGCGGCGAGCCTCGTGCTGGCGCTGGTGCTCGCGTCCCCGGCGGCCGCGCGCAAGCCGCGCCCCCGGCCTACGGCGCCCGCGGGCCCCGCGATCTCGCCCGAGAGCTTCAAGATCGAGCGCACGGTGCTCCCCAACGGCCTCGTCGTGCTCACGCACGAGGACCACAGCGTTCCCACGCTGGCGTTCTGGCAGTGGTACCGCGTGGGCTCGCGCAACGAGCGGCCGGGCATCACCGGGATCTCGCACTTCTTCGAGCACATGATGTTCAACGGATCGAAGAGCGTCCCGCCCAAGGTCTACGATCGCATCCTCGAGTCGAACGGCGGCTACTCGAACGCCTTCACCGACCGCGACATGACCGGCTACTACGAGGAGATCGTGGCCGACCGGCTCGACACCCTGCTGTTCGTGGACTCGGACCGGATGGCCGCGCTCTCGCTGCTGCCGGAGCAGCTCAAGAGCGAGATCGAGGTGGTGAAGGAAGAACGGCGGTTCCGCGTCGACAACGACATCCCGGGGCTGCTGGACGAGCAGCTCTACGCCGTGGCCTTCAACGCCTCGCCCTATCGCTGGCCGGTGGTGGGCTGGATGGGCGACCTCGAGCGCATCACGCGCGACGACATGGTCGAGTACTTCCGCATCCACTACGCGCCCGACAACTGCATCCTCGCGCTCACCGGCGATTTCGACACCCGCGATGCGCTGGACCACATCCGCCGCGCCTTCGGCCCGATCCCGGCCCAGCCCAAGCCCGCGGAGCCGGTGGATTCGGAGCCCGAGCAGCGCGGCGAGCGCCGCGCCGAGGTCCACTACCCGGCCCAGAACGTGTCGTTCACGGTCGGCTACAAGGCGCCCGGGGTCGCGAGCCCCGACGGGGCGGTGCTCGACGTGCTGGCGTCGATCCTGGGCGAGGGCGAGTCGTCGCGGCTCCACCAGGCGCTCGTCTACGAGCAGCAGATCGCGCTCGGCGTCTCGGCCTCGTTCCGCACCCGCATCGCGCCCACGCTGTTCGAGTTCTCGGTCGAGATGCGACCCGGCAAGACCGCGGCGGAGGGCCAGGCCGCGCTCGATTCGGCGATCGCCGCGCTTTCGCGCGAAGGCCCGCGCGAGCGCGAGCTGACCAAGGCCAAGAACCTGCTCGAGGCCAACTTCGTGCGCGGCTTGAAGACCAACCAGGGCGCGGGCGGGCAGATCGCGTTCTACGAGCACGTCTACGGGGACTACCGCGAGATGTTCAAGACCCTCGATCGCTACCGGGCGGTGACCGCGGAGGACTGCAAGCGCGTCGCGCGCGCCACCTTCGATGCGCGCAAGCGCACGGTGGTCACGCTGGTGCCCGAGGCGGAGGGCGGGCCATGAGCGGCGCGCTGGCGCGGAGCGCGCGCCGCGCGGCGGGCCTCGCGCTGCTCGCCGCGCTCTCGCCCCGGCCTGCAGCGGCGGTCCCGGTGCACCTGCCGGCGTACCAGAGGACCGTGCTCAAGAACGGGCTCACGGTGTTCGTGATGCCGAGCGGGCGGCTGCCGCTCGTGGACTTCCGGCTCGTGGTGCGCGCCGGCGCGGTGAACGATCCCGCCGGCAAGGAGGGCCTCGCCCACCTCGCCGCCGAGCTGCTCACCCAGGGCGCGGCGGCGCGCAGCGCCAAGCAGATCGCCGAGGACATCGCGTTCGTGGGCGGCACGCTCTCCTCCTCGTCCGGGGCCGAGCAGACCGTGATCACCTGCGAGGTGCTGCGCAAGGACTTCGACCTCGGGCTCGAGCTGGTGCGCGACTGCGCCGTGCTCCCCACGTTCCCGGCCGAGGAGGTCGACCGCAAGCGCGACCAGGCGCTGGGCGAGATCGCGAGCGACCGCGACGATCCATCGACCGTGGCCGATCACGAGCTGCTGCCGTTCCTCATGGGGCAGAGCCCGCTCGCCCATCCGCCGATCGGGCGCGAGGCGGCGGTGAAGAAGCTCACCCGCGAGGACGTCGCGGCCTTCCAGCGCGAGGAGATCACGCCCGACAACACCATCCTCGCGGTGGTGGGCGACGTCGATCCCGCGGCCGCGCTCGCCGGGATCGAGGCGGCGTTCAAGCCGTGGAAATCGTCGGGCCGCGAGCACCGCATTCCCTACCAGCCGCTGGAGCGCTCCGGCGGGCGCGCGGTGCGGATCGTGAGCAAGCCCGAGGTGACGCAGACCCAGATCCGCATGGCGTGCGGCGGGGTGGCGCGCAACCATCCGGACTACTTCCCGATCACGGTCGCCAACACCATCCTGGGCGGGGGCTTCACCTCGCGGCTCGTGAACGAGATCCGCGTGGTGCAGGGCCTCACCTACGGGATCGGCAGCGGGTTCCGCATGTACCGCAACGCCGGCACGTTCTCGATCACGACCTTCACCCGCAACGAGACGCTGCGGCGCTGCATCGACGAGACCGTGCGCGTGGTAAAGCAGCTCCTCGAGCAGGGGCCGACCGAGGAGGAGCTGGCCAAGGCCCGGCGCTACCTCACCGGACAGTTCCCGCTCGGGCTCCAGGCGCCCGACCAGCTCGCCGACCAGCTCGTGGAGATCGAGTTCTACGGGCTCGACCCGCACTTCGTCGAGAACTACGACGCCAGCGTGAACGCCGTCACGATGAGCGACTGCCGCCGCGCGCTCAAGTCCTACTTCTGCGCCGACGACCTGAAGATCCTGGTGGTCTCGAACCCCGACACCGCGAAGAAGGCGCTCGAGGGGCTGGGCACGGTGGAGGTGAAGGAGATCGAGTAGCGGGGGCGCTTGTGGCTCGCGCCGGAGAATGCCTGGCAGACGACAGGCGCCCCGCGGCTGAGCGCTCCGCAGGGCGCCTGGTTCGCCGAAGCCGAGAGCCGAGCCCTCGCCTCGTTTCGCTGCGGCAGAACCATCCTTGACCCGTTCACCGCCCGCACCACGAATCGCTTCTCTGGTGCCTCCCCCCCCATCATGTCAAGATTGAGATTCGCCGCGGTTGGAATCCCCTCCGCCACGGCGGGCCAAGGCATGAGCCGGGCCAAGGCAGTATCAGCGGAGACTCCCGTGATGGCGCGCGCCTCGCTCGTCCCTTTCGCCCTGCTAGCTCTCCTCGCGGCGCCCGCTTGGGCGGCGTGGCCGCCCGAAGGCCTGCCTCTATGCAGCGATCTTTGCGGCGGGGATTTCCCACTCATCTGTCCGGACGGCGCGGGGGGTGCCTACATTGCTTGGCGGGATGTTCGCAACGGCAACGCCGACGTCTACATGCAGCACGTGACTGCGACGGGGACGTTCCCACTCGGGTGGCCGGCGGTGGGCATACCCGTCTGCACAGCGCCGGACTACCAGGCCCCCGAGTCGATCGTGCCCGATGGGGAGGGTGGGGTGTTCGTGGCGTGGATCGACTTCCGCACCCTCGGCAACGGCCAGGACATCTACGCCCAGCGCATCACGGCCTCCGGGGAGATCGCCCCCGGCTGGCCGCTCAACGGTGCACCGGTTTCGCGGGCACAGAACTACCAGGACCTGCCGGTACTCGCCTCGGATGGCGCCGGTGGGGCCTTCGTGGCATGGGAGGACAATCGTCGCGGCGTCGATACGATCGACGTCTATTCCCAACACCTCACGCCGGCTGGGGGCGTGGTGGGCGGATGGCCAACAGATGGTCTGCCGGTGTGCACGGCGAGCCTGTTTTCGGGCCGCCCTGCGGTGATCCCGGACGAATCTGGCGGAGTCATGGTCGCATGGGGCGATTTTCGGCGCAGGGTGCTGGATGTCTACGCCCAGCACCTCACGGCCTCGGGCGCGATCGCCCCGTCTTGGGTGGCGAATGGCCTGCTGGTGGCGCCTGGTAAGGGCATAGCCTCGGTGGTCGGGGATGGCGCAGGCGGGGCGCTGATTGCTTGCGCGACAAAGAACTCCATAGGCGATGACTTGGAGTACTACGTCCAGCGCTTCACCTTTACGGGAACCGTGGCGCCGGGTTGGCCCGCCGGGGGGTTGCGGGTGTGCACAGCCCCAAGCGTCCGCGAAAACCTTCGTGCCGCGCCGGACGAGCGGGGCGGCATCCTGCTCACGTGGTACGACTACCGCACCTCGGGTTCGGGCGGCGACATCTATGCGCTGCGGGTGCGGCCCGACGGCACACTGGCCCCAGGGTGGACGGTGAACGGTACACGGGTGACGGACCGCACCAACTCCGAATTCGCGCCAGACATTGCCCCGGACGGGGCTGGCGGCGCCTACCTCACCTGGCGCATCGACTGGGGCGGCGGCGCCCGCATTTTGGTACAGCACCTGACGGCGGGCGGTGCGGTGGCGCCGGGCTGGACGCCGAGCGGGATCTTCGTAGGCGCCAGCCTGCGCCAGTTCGACCCGCGGATCACCTACGACGGTTCGGGTGGGGCAATCACGGCGTGGGAAGAGTACCTGCGCGGCCCCTACGCCCAGCGGTTCGTGCCGGACGGGATCGTGCCGGTGCTGCTGTCGCTGGTGAGTGCGCAGGCGGACCCCGACCGCGTGAAGCTGGTGTGGCAGACGCTGGATGCGCTCTCGCTCCACGCCACGGTCGAGCGGCGCGGGGAGCAATCAGATTGGCAGCCGCTGGCGGCAGTGAGCGCCGACGGCACGGGGCGGATCGAGTACGAGGACGGCGGCGTCACCGCCGGCGAGCGGTACGCCTACCGGTTGGCCTACACCGAGGACGGCGCCGACCAGCACACGGCGGAGACCTGGGTGGATGTGCCGCAGGCGCTCCAGCTCGCGCTCGCGGGGCTGCGGCCGAACCCGGCCGTGGGTGAGCTGAACGTGTGGCTCACGCTGCCGAGCGCGGAGCGGGCGACGCTCGAGCTGCTGGATGTGTCGGGCCGCCGTGTGATCTCGCGCGAGGTGGGCGCGCTCGGGGCGGGGGTTCATCTGGTGCGGCTGGATGAGGGAATGCGTACATCGCCGGGGGTCTACTGGCTGAGCCTGCGCCAGGGCGGCCGGACGCTCCTCGCGCGCGCCGCCGTGATCCGCTGAGCGCGTATCTCGCTGCGGTCGGGGCTCCGTCCGCTGGTTGGGTTGGGGAGATCGAGTAGCGGGGGCGTGCGCGGTCATGCGCGCTTGCGGCCCGCGAAGCGCGGCGGCTAGGCTCGCGCGCGTGCGTGCCAGCGACCCTCCAGCCCTCGACGCGGCGCCCGCGCCCGCCTCCGGGCCCCGCGTGCTCACCGGCATCAACCGCAACATCGCGGCGCTCGGCGTCACCTCGCTCTTGACCGACGTCTCGACCGAGATGATCGTTCCTACGCTCCCGCTCTTCGTCACCACGGTGCTCGGGGCCCCGGTCGCGAGCCTGGGGCTGATCGAGGGCGTGGCGGAGAGCACCGCGTCGCTGCTGCGCGTCGCCTCGGGCTGGCTCTCGGACCGGATCGGACGGAGGACGCCGTTCCTGATGCTGGGCTACGCGCTCTCGACCGTCTCCAAGGCGGCGATGGCGGCGGCGGGCTCGTGGCCCGCGATCCTCGGCCTGCGCTTCGCCGATCGTGTGGGCAAGGGGCTGCGCAACCCGCCGCGCGACGCGCTGATCGTGGACTCGGTCGAGGCCCGGCATCGCGGGCGGGCGTTCGGGTTCCATCGCGCGATGGACACGCTGGGCGCCACGCTCGGCCCGTTCGCGGCCTTCGCCGTGCTCGCGGCCTGGCCGGGCGGATTCCGCCGCGTGTTTCTGCTCTCCGCGGCGCCGGCGCTGCTCGCGCTCTTCGTGCTCGCGATCTTCGTGCGCGCGCCGCGCCGCGCGGCCGCGGCGCCCGCGCCCCGCCCCGCACCGCGCCCGCTCGCCGCGCCCTACAAGCGCTTCCTCGCGGTGCAGGTGGTGTTCGGGCTCGCGAGCAGCAGCGTGGCGTTCGTGCTGCTGCGCGCCCGCGACGCGGGCTTCACCGCGCAGCAGGTGCCGCTGGTCTACGCGCTCTACAACGCGGTCTACGCCCTGCTCGCGTTCCCCGCAGGCATCCTCTCGGACCGCATCGGACGCCGCCGCCTGATGCTCTGGGCCTACCTGCTGTTCGCCGGCGTCTACGCGCTCCTGGCGTGGCGCGCCACGCCCGGCGTGGTGCTGGTCGCGCTCGCGGTGCTCGGGCTCCACAGCGCGCTGCTCGAGGTGGCGCGGCGCGCGCTGGTCGCCGACTTCGCCGGCGAATCGGGGCGCGGCACGGCCTTCGGCGTCTACGATTCGGTGGTGGGCGTCACGCTGCTGCCGGCGAGTGTCGCGGCCGGCGCACTGTGGGACCGCTTCGGGGCGCGGGCCGCATTCGCCACCGACGCCGCGCTCGCGCTGATCGCGGCCGCGCTCTTCGCCCTGCTCCTGCCCGCGCGCCGCGAGGCGGCGGACCGGCCCCATGCCCACGCTGCGTGAGCTGGGCGAGGCGGAGGCGATCCGCCTCCTCACCCGCGACCGCGCGGAGCGCGCGGGCGTGATCGTGGGCCCGGGCGACGACGCGGCGGTGCTGCGCTTCGATCCCGGCGAGGACCTGGTCGCGACCACCGACGCCCAGGTCGAGGGCCGGCACTTCCTGCCGGGGTGGATGACGCCGGGCGAGCGCGGCGCGCGACTCGCGGCGGCGAACCTGAGCGACCTCGCGGCGATGGCGGCCCGGCCGCGCTGGGCGCTGCTCTCGATCGGCGCGCGGCCCGATCACGAGATGGGCGCGCTGCTCGACTTCCAGCACGGGCTCGCCCGGGCGCTCGGCCAGGACGGCGCGCTGGTGGTCGGCGGCAACCTCGCGGCGGTCGAGGGCGGCGAGTGGTGGAGCCTGACGCTCCTCGGCGCCGTCGAGCGCGGCCACGCCTGGACGCGGAGCGGGGCGCGCGCCGGCGACCTGCTCGCGGTGACCGGCTCGCCCGGGCGCTCGGCCGCGGGGCTCGCGCTCGCGCGCCGGGGCGGCGGGCCGAACGCCAAAGCCGCGCGCGACGAGGCGTGGCGGCCGTTGCTCGAGGCCTGGCTCCGCCCGCGGGCGCGCGTGGCGTTCGCGCTCGCGCTCGCGCCGGCGCGGGCGGTGCGGGCGGCGATCGACGTGTCGGACGGATTCGCGGGCGACCTTGCGCGCCTGTGCGAGGCGAGCGGCGTGGGCTGCGACCTGCGCGCCGGATCGCTCCCGGAGGATCCGCTGCTCGCGCGCGCGGCGGATGCGCTGGGGCTCGGCGCCGAGGCGCTGCGCTTCGGGCCGAGCGACGACTACGAGCTGCTGCTCGCGGTCGATCCCGCAGGGCGTGAGGCGTGCGAGCGTGTGGCGCGCGAGACCGGGACGCCGATCGCGTTCGCGGGGCAGCTCACGGGCGAGCGCGGGAAGCTGACGCTCGAGGGCGCGGGCGGGGCGCGGAAGCCGCTCGACCCGCGCGGCTTCGACCACTTCGGCGGCCGGAGGTAGCGCCCGGCCGCGGGCGCCCGCCCAGGCTAACGATAGAGCTGCTTGATCCGCCCCCAGGTGGTCGTGAAGGTGGGCGTCGAGCACAGTGACGCCGTGCCGAAGTTGGGGTGCGCGACGCTCCAGCGGACCGAGCCGTCGTGTTGCGACTCCGTGCCGCAGAAGGCGATGTCGTAGTTGCCGCTGACGGGCACCAGCGGCACGAAGTCGCCCGTGGACGGCCACACGTTCGCGGCGACTGCAGTCGTCGCGTTGGGCTGGCTGCCCGCTCCCCACTGCACGAAATCGACGATCTGCTTCTGGTCGGTGAGCGTCGACGTGGTGTTGGGGACGTAGAGCGCGACCGAGCCCGCCACGTCCGACAGGTCGCCGATGGCCATGAAGAGGTTGGTCTGGGTGCTGCCGGTCGTGCCTTCGTTGGTGTGGACGACGACCCGGCCCGGGGTGGCGCCGCTCACCACCCCGACGCTGGTGAGCGGGACGATCGCGGAGCTGGTTCCGTTGATCGCGATGCGGTATCTCCCCAGGTCTCCGAAGTCCCCGCCCAGGTTCGTGATCTCGATGCGGTCGTGCCCCGAGGCGTCGTTGTACTGCACCTCCGTGATGCGGAAGCTGGAGACCGCCACCCCGGAAGCGCTGATCTGGAGCTGGCCCGTCATGCCGAAGCTGAAGTGAGGCGAGCAGAAGTAGTCGACGGAGCCGGTCCGGTCCGCCTTCCACGTGAACGCCTGCCCCGTTCCCGAGATGCCCGCGTTGAACAGCGAGCCCACGCCGGGGTCGCTTGGCCCCGTGCCGCTCGTGACCGTGTGGCTTCCGCCCACGCCCACCCAGGTGACCTGGTCATTGATGTTGAGGGTCTGCGAGCTGGGCCCGAAGCTGAAGCCGCCGGTGCCCACGTCGATGCGCCGCTGCCCGGCTCGTGCGCCGGCCACCCCCAGCAGGAGGACAAGGGCGGCGATGGCGGGCACACGAAGTCTGGTTCCTCTCATGGCTCTTCTCCGCGGGAGCTGAGGTCAGCGCGCGTGGCGGGGCGCGCTGGAGCGCCCGCCCGGACGCGTGTTCGATGCGCGGCGAGCGCTTCCTCGCGCCGGTGTCGAACGGCCCGCCCGCGTGCGCTCGCGCGCGCTGGCGTGTGAACCCTTGCGTGCGTTCCGGCCCGCGGACGCGACCGCGGGCATGCGGGGCGTCGCTCCGTCCCGGGCGCTCGCGCGGATCGTCGCGCGCGCGGCGCGCGGCTCCGGCGCGGCCGGGGCGCGGGCGCCGGGCGCGGGTTGGGGGACGGCCGGGCCCGCGCCGGGCGCCGCCACGGCGCGGCGCAGCTCCTCGGCGGCCTCGGAGGCGAAGCGCGCCTCGTGGCGCAGCAGCCAGCGCTTGCGCGGCAGGCCGCCGCCGTATCCCGTGAGGCTCCCGTCGGCACCGATCACGCGGTGGCAGGGCACGATGATGGCAATGCGGTTGTCGTGGTTCGCGAGCCCCACGGCGCGCGCCGACTTGGGCTGGCCGACGGCGCGGGCGATGTCGCCGTAGGTGCGCGTCTCGCCGAAGGGGATCGAGCGCAGCGCGTTCCACACCGCGAGCTGGAACTCGGAGCCCACCGGATCGAGCGGCAGTTCGAAGCGGGTGAGCGCGCCGCAGAAGTAGGCCTCGAACTGGTCCACCACCGGCTTGAGCCGGAGCAGCGAGGCTTCCCAGGTCGCACCCGGCACCTCGTCCGCGTAGCGCGCGATCATGCGCTTGATGCTCTTGCGATCCATGAACTCGGTGTAGCGCAGGCCGCGCTCCGTCGTGGCGAGGAAGAGCAGGCCGAGCGGCGCGGGCGCGGACATCACATGGTAGGAAATCTTCACGCCGTCGAGGATAGCCCACGCCCGCGGGAGGTGCCAAGCGCGCGGGCTCGCTCGGGCTCGCGCGGGGCGCCGGCGCCCGTTCGATGGCACGAAACTCGGCCGCGCGCCCGCCCCGGCGCGCCCGCCGCGCTGCAGGCTACTCCCCCTCCTCCACCACCAGCTCGTGCCGCTCCCAGTCGAGCGTCACGCGCCGCCCGCGGAAGAACTCCCCGGCCAGGATCGCGTCGCGGCGCACGCCGTGGCGCCACAGCTCGCCCGAGTCGAGCGCCCCCGACCAGCCCCGCACCCGGTCGCGCACCAGCGGGCCCACCACCACGCTCGGCACGCTGACCTCGTACCACGGCCGGCCCTGCACGAATGCGCCCGCGCTCTTGACCAGGCGAGAGAGGTTGCTGGGCCGCACGCCGATCTCGTCCATCACCTCCTCGGGCGCTCCGACGCCCGCGCCCGGGAGCCCGGTGGCCACCACCATCGCCATGCGCCGCCCGCCCGCGAGCGTGCCGTACACGGTGAGCTCGCTCTCGCCCCAGATCTCGAACGGCACGCGCGCGGCGTCGCGCCCGGCGCCGGGGTCCGCCCCCGGGCGCCGCAGCTCGAGCCGGCGACGTGCGAAGTCGAGCGTGGGCGTGAAGCGCCGGAGCAGGTTGAGCCCGATCACGCCCGCCACCTCCTCGGCCTGCGGATTCACCTCGAGGCTCCACTTGTGGAGCGGCAGGATGCCGGCGGGCACGCGCTCGACCCGCAGGCCGCCGAGGTCGAGACGCTTCACCACCGCGCCGCGCACCGCGACGCGCGTGCCGTCCCAGAACGCCAGCGACTGTCCTCCGACCGGCGCGACGTTGCAGCGCCGCGCGTACATCTGGCTCACGAGCAGGTCGCCGGTCCCGGTGTCGAGCGCCATCAGCACCGGCACACCGTTGAGCCGGACGCGCACCAGCGGCACGGGCGACACGCGGGTCCACAGCAGCTGGGTCTCGGCCGCATCGCCGCTCACCGCGTAGGGGCCGTCCTCGGCCAGGCGCGCGAGCAGCGCGCCCCGGCCCTCGGCGCCCGCGGCCGTCGCCAGCTCCGCGGCCGCGGCGTACTCGCCGCGGCGCAGGCGCGCGCACATGAGATCGTAGACCACGCCCGGATCGTCGCGGCCCGCGACCGCGAGCAGGCTCTCGGCCTCGGCCGGGCGATCCCGGAAGAGCGCGAGCTTGCCGAGCGCCGCCGCGGCGGCCATGTCGTGCGGCGCCAGCGCGAGGACGCAGCGGAAGACCTTCTCGGCGTCGGCCTGGCGGCCGAGCCGGAGCAGCGCCACGCCCAGCGAGTCGAGCGCCCCGGGGTCGTTCGCTCGCCCCGCGGTGTCGCGCAGGGCGAGCCGCAGAGTGATCTGGGCCTCGCGATACGAGGGATCGGGCTCGAGCCACGCGGCGCGCGCCGGGAGCGCCGCCACCAGCGCCCCGGCCGCGAGCACCGCCGCGGCGAGCGCCGCGAGCATCGCCCGCGGTGCGCCCGCCGCCGCGCGCTCCGGGGTCACGACTCGAGGAACTTGCGCGCGGCGCGCAGCAACACCTCGGCGCCGATCTCGAGGCTCGCCTCGTCCACGTCGAAGCGCGGATGGTGGTGGCCCCACGTGAGGCCCTTGCCCTCGTTGCGCGAGCCGACCGCGATGAAGCACCCGGGCACGTGGTGGAGGAACGCCGAGAAGTCCTCGCCGCCCATGGTGCGCACGTCGTCCACCACGTTGGCCTCGCCCACCACCTCGACCGCCGCGGCGCGGGCGATCGCCGCCATGGCGGGATCGTTCACCGTCGGCCGGTTGAAGCGTTGGTAGCGGATCTCGGCCCGGCAGCCGAACGCCTCGCACACCCCGCGCACGATGCGCTCGAAGCGCCCCGGCAGCTCGGCCCACACCGCGTCGTCGAACACCCGCACCGTGCCGTTCATCGACGCGCTCTCCGGGATGATGTTGAACGCGGTGCCGGCCTCGAGCTGGGTGACGCTCACCACCACGGCGGAGAGCGGGCTCACGCCGCGGCTCGCGATGGTCTGGAGCGCCGTCACCACCTGCGCCAGGCACACCACCGGATCGACTCCGAGATGGGGCATCGCGGCGTGCGCGCCCCTGCCGGTCACGGTCACGTCGAACTCGTCCACCGCCGCCATCATCGGTCCCGGCGTGACGCCGATCTTGCCGAGGTCCAGGTCCTGCCACACGTGGACGCCGAACGCCGCGTCGGGCCGGGGCGACTCGAGCGCGCCATCCTTGATCATCGACTCCGCGCCGCCTCCCACCTCCTCGGCGGGCTGGAAGACCAGCCGCACCGTGCCGCGCAGCGCGTCGCGCTCGCGCATCAGGCGCCGCGCCACGCCGAGCAGGATCGAGGTGTGGCAGTCGTGGCCGCAGGCGTGCATCTTCCCCGCCGCCTGCGAGCGGTAGGGGACGCCGTTCTCCTCCTGGATCGGGAGCGCGTCCATGTCGGCGCGCAGCAGCACCGTGCGCCCGCCCCGCGGGCCCGAGACCGTGGCGAGCACGCCGGTCTTGCCCACGCCGGTGCGCGGCTCGATGCCGAGCGCGCGCAGCTTGTCCGCCACCAGGCCCGCGGTGCGGTGCTCTTCGAAGGCCAGCTCGGGATGGGCGTGCAGGTCGCGGCGGGTCGCGACCATCTCCTCGAGGTCGGCCGCGGTGAACGATGAGGTCGCCGTATTCATCGGAGTCTCCGGATCGCTCGCGGCGGGCGCACCGGGCACCGAGCGCCGGGCCCACACGCGCGAAAGCCGGGGCATGGTATCACGCCCCGGCTTCGGCGAACTCACTGCAGGCGGCGGCGCGGGCCGGAGAGGGCCCGCGCCCCGCGTGTGGCTACTTCTTCTCCGGCGTCGATTCGCCCTTCTGCAGCAGGCGGCGCCGCTGGCTCTCGCGCTTGAGCACGTCCTTGTTGAGCACCACGAACTCGACCCGGCGGTTCTTCGCCATGTTGAGCGGTGTGGTGTTGGGCGCGATCGGCTTCGACTCGCCGTAGCCCTTCACCGTGAACTGATCGCCCTTGAGGCTCGGGTACTTCTGCATCAGGTAGTTGAGCACCGACTGCGCCCGCGCCTCGCTCAGCGACTGGTTCCTCACTTCCGTGCCGCGCGAGTCGGTGTGGCCGCCGACCTCGACCCGCAGCTCCGGCCACTTCACCAGCACCTGGCCCACCACGTCGAGCTGGGGCAGCGACTCGGGCAGCAGGTCGGCCTTGCCGGTGTCGAAGTTCACGTTCTGGAGCCGGATCATGCCGGTGTCGAGCAGCTCGGTCTCGCGCTCGACCACCTCGATCGGGCAGCCGTCCTTGTCGACCTGCGCGCCGGCCTGGGTGTTGGGGCACTTGTCGAGCCCGTCGCACACGTCGTCGCCGTCGCTGTCGTGCGAGCAGCCGCCGGCGTCCACCGTGCAGCCCTTGACGGTGTGCGGGCACTTGTCGAGCCCGTCCACGACGCCGTCGCCGTCCTCGTCGCTGGTGCAGCCCTTGGCGTCGACGGTCGCGCCCTTGGGCGTGTCGGCGCACTGGTCGAGGCCGTCACACACGCCGTCGCCGTCCTGGTCGCTCGGGCAGCCCTTGGCATCCACGGTGCAGCCCTTGGGCGTGTTCGGGCACTGGTCGAGGCCGTCGAACACCTTGTCGCCGTCGCCGTCGGTCGGGCAGCCGCTCCCGTCCACCTTGGCGCCGAGCATGGTGCCCGGGCACTTGTCCTTGCGGTCCGGCACGCCGTCGCCGTCGGTGTCGCGCGGCCGCGAGGTGAGCGCGAACGTCAGCCCGCCGCCCAGCACAATGTGATTGGTCTTCTGGACGTTGCTGTCGCCCGGGATCCAGAGGATGTCGCGCGCCTCGAGCCTCAGGCCGACCTGGTCGGTGAGCCACAGGCGCACGCCGCCGCCGAACTCCACGTTGCCCTGATCGAGCGGCGAGACGCCCGCCGTGGTCCCGGTCTTGACCTCGAGGCGCGAGTAGCCGCCGCCCCCGAACACGTAGGGGCCGCCGTAGCGCCCCGACCAGGGGGAAAGCATCAGGCTCCCCGAGGCGTGCCAGTAGTCGACGTCGCGCGCCCCCAGCACGTCGCTCTGCGCTGGCGTGGGGGGAACGGCGGGAGCCACCACGGTGCCGCTGCCGTCCTCGGCGGTCGGGACGTACCCGCCCGCCGCCTCGATCCCCAGCCAGTTGTTGAGCTGGAGTCCGAGCCGGCCGCCGCCGTAGACCTTGTCCTTGAGCGGGTAGAGGCTCGGGTACTTGGCGTCACCGTCGAAGATGGTGTAGCCGCCGAACGGCGTGACGGTGAAGTAGCGGCCGAGGGGCTCGGCCTTCGCCGCCTGCGCCGAGAGAATTCCGGCAAGCGCCAACCACGCAAACGCAACACGTGCACTCATGGGGGGCCTCCTCTTTCCATGTGAGTGCCTGGCTCGCCGCGCGTGGCGGGACCAGGTCCTCCTTGACCGAGTCGCGCGGGACCATAGACGCGCCGGCCTACCGGCGCAAGGCCGGCGCCGCCGCCGACTGCCAGGCACGGACTGCCGCGGCCCTCTCCAGTGTCACAGAATGAATCGGCAGGGAGGGACGCGGGCGTGAGGGGGCTTCGGAGAGTCGCCTCGGAGATGACAGGCGCCCCGCGGCCGATCTCCGCGGGGCGCCGATTCGAGGAAGCTGCCGAGAACCAAGTCCTTATGGCAGCAGGATCATCCTCCGTCGCGCCCGGAACGTCCCGGCCTGGATGCGGTAGAAGTAGAGCCCAGGTCTCGCGTAGCCCCCAGCTTGGGTCCGCTTGTCCCACTCCACCGAGTGGTAGCCCGGGGCGTAGAAGCGGTCGGCCAGCACCTGCAGCCGGCGTCCCTGAATGTCGAACACCTCCATTCGCACCATGGCCGCCACCGGAAGCTCGAAGCGGATCGTGGTGCGGGCGTTGAACGGGTTGGGCTGGTTCTGACGCAGGGCGAAGGAAGCGGGAATCAGCGAGCCGGTTTCCGGCCGGCGCCCGCCGGCCCGGGCGAGGGTCGCACCGGCTGACGGCCTGTCGAGCAACAGGAACCAGCCGGAGGGCGGCACGACGCTGTCGGCCGCCGCCGAGTAGTGAAGCTCCAGAGTGTCGCCCGGTATGAGCGGCGGAGGGCTCCCGGCGGCGAGCAGCGCCGCCACGTCCCCGGCGCGCGAGTGGCGGGCTTCATCGAGGCTCCACGCCGCATCCTGACCGCGAATCGCCATCAGCACCTGCTGAACGACGCACGGTTCGAGGATCACCCAGCGCGCCGCCCGCTCCGGAGTACACAACACGAATCGATCACCCGCGGGCAGGTCGGAGTGAACCTCATCCGTCTCCGGCGCCTTGAGCAGCACGCCTGCCCCACTTGCGAGGGCGTGGCCGTCGTAGCTCTCGCCCGCGACTGCAATCAGGCTGACGTCGAGGCCGCTCGCCCTCGGCGCCACCTCCACTATGAGTGCGGTGCCCGCGCCGGTGAGGGCGGTCGTGGGCGGGGCGACGCCTCCGGTCGCCACTGCGCGCGCGCCCGCCGCGCGCGCCCCGCGCGATGTGGCTTCGTCTTCGGGCGCCAGCCCGGCGCGTTCGCCGCCTCCACAGCCGCTGCACACCGTGGTGGCGGAGACCACGTTGCTCATGGCCGACTTGTTCCCACTCTCGTCGACGAACTTCATCGCGAAATAGTAGGTGTGGCTGGCCACCAGTCCCGTCACGAGGTGAATCTGGCCCGTCCCGGCGCACGCCGGCACGGGTTGGTTCACCGGCGTGGCATTGTTGAAGTCGGAGTCGTTGTTGATCATTGAGTTGGAGCGACGGATGTCGACGTACGACGCCGTGCCAGATGCGCCGTCGTCCCCGCTCGCGGTCCAGCTCAGGGTCACCGAGTTGCTACCCAGGAAGTCGGGCATGAGGTTCGTGATCTGGCCCGGCGGGTTGGTGTCGTCTGCCGGCCACGAGGCGCCCATCCGCACCCAGCGCCCGATCGAGGGCACCCCGCTGGTGTTGACGACGAACAAGAGGTAATCGCCCGGCGGCGCCGCGCTGCTATCAGCCGGCGCCGTCGCCACCAGACTCGAAGTCGGATAATTCACTGGAGTGAAGCTCAGCGGCACATAGCGCTGGCTCTGGTCGAACCCGTGAGTCGCGGCACCCGGACGGATCAGAGCCACCGAGGCGATGTTCTGGTTGGCCGCCAGGCACACCGAGAACCCCGCTCCGTATCGGACCCGCTGGGGCGATCCGTTCACGGGCGGCCGGGTCGCGAGCGTGTCGCCGCTGAACAGGTACGGCGGGCAGAAGATGTTGGCCTTGAGCTGCGAGTTGTCGCAGGGAGAGCAACCGCCGCCTGCGGTGGCGTTCCCACCCGCACATAGCACCCTCGCGTCCGGCAACAGGATCGCCGTGCTGTGGTAGCCACGAATGACCGCGTTCGCCGCGAGGGTGTCCGTGCCTTCGCTCTCGCTGAAGGCCGTCCAAGTTCCGACCGAATCGCCCGGCGCGATCGGCGTCCAGATCTGGGGGCGGTAGATCGGATCATTGTTCTTGTCGTTTTTGTACTCCCCACTACCGCCCACTGCCAGCACGCCGCCTGTCGGCAGCAGCACCAGGTTGTGGTTGAAGCGCGGCTTCATGTCCGGAGAGGAAATCCAGGAATTGGCGGTGTCTGCCTTGGTGGCCATCCTGAGGGTCTTGGTTTTCCCGCTCACGCTGCTCGGGCCGTTGCCCCCGGCGACCATGATCCTCCCGGGGCGGTACATCACTCCGCTCGAGGGACTGTAAAGGGTTTCCGCCACCCGGAGCGGTCTCCATGGCGCGTTCTGCGTCTGCCCAGCCGGCACGAGATCCAGGTAGTAGCTGCTGTCCGAGCCGGTGGTCACGCTGACCACTCGCACGGTATCCTGAGTCCCCCTCGGCACCACGAAGTCCAGCGGATACCAGTACTGGAGCAGGGGAGAACTGAAGAGGCGCTTCCACGAGCCGTTGGCGGGATTGTAAATCTCGGGCACGCGGGCGAAGCTGTATTGGGCTTGGAACCGCGCCGTGTGGTTCGCGAACCCGTGTGGACCCTGCGCCCATTGCTGCCAGGTGGGGGTCTGGGGCGAGGACTCGAGATCCGCGTGGACGTCCACCGCGTAGACGAAGTTATCGGCAGGCGACATGTCACCGAGTTGGCCGCCGGAGACATAGAGCTCGCGCGATGCCGCGAAGTAGCTGCCCGCTTGCGCGGCCCGCCTACCGGGCCCCGTACCTTGGACAGTGACCGGCTGCCATTGGACGCTCAGGTTGTCGTAGAGCCACAGTCGCCACACCGTGTCGGAACAGGCGGTGCTGTTCAACTGGGTGCTCAGCCGACCGCCGTACATGACCGCATACAGAACGGTGTCTGAAGTGCCGGGGACTCGGAATTGGGTGAGCAGGTCGATGCCCATGGTGTGGTCGTAGCGAGGTGCGGGCTTCGCCCATCCTTGGGCGCCGCTCACGGTCAGCTGGCTCCACGCCGCGACGTTGGGGTCGTTAGGGTCGAAGGTGAGGGCGTAGATCGCCAGGTCGGTCGGGGCCGTCCCGGCAGCCCCGATGCCTCCGAAGACCAGCATGCGCCCGCGTGACACCGTTCCGCCCACGGAGCCGGTGGTGTCGAGCACCACAGCGTGGCCGAAGCGCGGGGAGGGGGCCGTGCCGGTCGTCACCATGTGCGACCACGTCCACACGGCGGGTTGCTGAGCGGTGTCGAGCCACAACCTCCACACGTCGTTGTAGACCGAGTCCGCATTGCCGGCGAGATTCCTCCCCAGCCCGCCGAAGACCACCATAGTCGTGTTGTCGATCAATACTACGGCACCGTGCTCAGAGCGCTCCCGAGGGGGGATCCCACTGACGGTTGGCGGACTCCAGCTATAAGAAAACTCTGCGCTGCGGACGTTGTTGTCTCGGTGCATGATCCAGATGTCGTTGAGCGGCTGGTCGGGGCTGGTGCCTCGCCTGCCGCCAAAGAGGACCATGTCTGCCCCGGAAATCGTGACGGCGGTATGCCCTTCGCGCGGCTCGGGCCTGAGACCTGGCGGCCGGACCGCCTGATCCCACTCGCCCCCGGGCACGACCCCGAACCGGTAGAGCGAATCGCCGCCAGGGCTCGTCGGGGCAGTGTTATCCTGCCGACCACCGAAAACCTCAAGATGCGCGTACTTGGTGCCTCCGCACACAATGATTCGCCCATCATTAAGAACTGTAGATGTTGGATACCACCTTCTCTCAATCATCGCTGTGTCTGTTGACACCCAAGATCCCAAACCGGTGCCGGCCCCCGCCGTGAAGATGCGCGCGTCCCGTACGCCGTCCTCGGCGCCCACGGTTCCTCCTGGGATGAACATCTTGGCGCCGTCTTCGGCCATTTGTGCGTTCCCGGAGCAGAAGATGCTGGCGCCTGGCGGGGTGGGCAGCGTGTACTCGACAAAGCTCGTATCTGGCCAGGTGGAGCAGTCGTACCGTCCCGGCTTCCACCCCCACTGGCCGCCGATGACCTCCCCGAACTGGTCGTCTCCCTGCCACCAGACGATCTTGGCCGTGTAGGGATACTCCCCGCGGAGGAGAACGAGGTTCACCGCCGTGCCGGCCATGAGCTGGGACCGGGCCGGCGTCCATTGGCCCTTGTGGGCGTGCGCGGGGAGGGCCAAGCCTAGCACGCTGAGGAGCAACAGCAGGCAGAGGAGCACAGCCTGAAGGGGAGACCGGATTGAACTGGGTGAACTTGGTAGCCGGAGCATGAGTGACCTCCTGGCAAGCAGCCCGAAAAGCGAAGCGGCACCCGACCGTTCGGGTGCCGCTTCGCTCTGCTTGGACTGACGGCCTAGAGAAAACCCTAGACCCCCCCCCGGGGGGCCTGTCAAGATGTACTTCGCTCCGCGGGGCAAGCCCCTGAGACGAAGGCCGTGGCAGCTCTGCGGGGCGGCCGCCAAGAGACCCTATGCTGTCGCGTCGCGCCCTCACCCCGCTCGCCCTGCTCCTGCTCTGCCCCGTTCCCGCCACCGCGCAGTGGCTGCCGGGCGGGTTGCCCCTGTGCGCGGACATCTGCGGCGGGGACGTGCCCATTCTCTGCCCCGACGGAGTTGGTGGCGCCTTCGTCACTTGGCGCGACGCGCGGAACGCTAACGACGACGTCTATATCCAGCACGTCACCGCGGCCGGAGCATTCGCCCCCGGCTGGCCCTCCACGGGGATTCCATTGTGCGTGTTGCCGGACTATCAGGCTCCGGAAGCGATCGTGCCGGACGGTCAGGGCGGTGTGCTCGTGGCATGGATCGACTACCGGACCGCGCTGAGCACCGGAATCGACATCTATGCGCTGCGGATCACCGCCGCGGGCGAGATCGCCCCGGGCTGGCCGCTGAACGGGGCACCAGTATCGCGCGCGCCGGGAGACCAGGATCTGCCTGTGATCGCCCCGGACGGCGCGGGCGGGGCCTTCGTCGCCTGGGGAGACTACCGCCCGGCCCGCGATCTTTACGCCCAACATCTCACCGCGTCAGGGACAGTCGCGGAAGGCTGGCCTGCGGATGGGCTTCCCGTCTGCACTGCGGACGGCGGACAAGCGTCTGCGGCGGTGATCGCGGATGGAGCAGGCGGGGCACTGATCGCGTGGGGCGACACCCGGAGCGCGGGTTGGGGCGTGTACGCTCAGCGGATCACGGCCTCGGGCGCAATCGCTGCGGGATGGGTGCCCAACGGAGTGGCGGTGGTGTTGGGGAAGGGGGGCCCTCAGATGGTGCCCGACGGCGCGGGTGGGGCCTTGGTCGCCTGCAAGACCGGGAACCAGTACGGCTTCGACCTCGAATACTACGTCCAGCGCTTCACGTTTGCGGGCGCAGTGGCGCCCGGGTGGCCCGCGGGTGGGGTGCGGGTGTGCGCTGCCTCCGACATCCGAGCCGGACTGCGGGCCGCGCCCGACGGACGTGGGGGCATCCTCCTCACCTGGTACGACCAGCGCGACTACCTCAGCGCGGCCTCGGACATCTACGCATTGCGCGTTCGGCCCGACGGCAGCCTCGCCCCCGGCTGGACGGCCAACGGCGTTCGGGTAACGGATCGGCCCGAGTTCGAATTCGAGCCGGATATAGCGCCTGACGGGTCCGGGGGTGCCTACCTGTGCTGGCGCAGAGAGGGCGGAGGCGACTTCGCTATGGTCCAGCATCTGACGGCCACGGGCGCGGTGGCCGCGGGCTGGTCCCCAAATGGCACCGGGGTTGGCACGGGCACCGCCCAATACCGCCCGCGCATCACGGGCGACAGCCAGGGCGGGGCGATCACAACGTGGGAGCAATACCTGCGCGGCCCCTACGCGCAGCGGCTCGTGCCGGACGGGATCGTGCCGGTGCTGCTGTCGCTGGTGAGCGCGCAGGCGGAGCCGGACCGGGTACGGTTGGTGTGGCAGAGCGTGGATGCGCTCTCGCTGCACGCCACGGTCGAACGGCGTGGGGAGCAATCAGATTGGCAGCCGCTGGCGGCAGTGAGCGCCGACGGCACGGGGCGGATCGAGTACGAGGACCGCGGCGTCACGGCCGGCGAGCGATACGCCTATCGGTTGGCCTACACCGAGGACGGTGCCGACCTGCACTCGGCCGAGACCTGGGTGGACGTGCCGCAAGCGCTGCAGCTCGCGCTCGCAGGACTGCGACCGAACCCGGCGGTAGGCGAACTGAATGTGTGGCTCACGCTGCCAGGCGCGGCACCCGCGACGCTCGAGCTGCTGGACGTGTCGGGCCGCCGCGTGATCTCGCGCGATGTCGGCGCGCTCGGGGCAGGAGTCCACTTGGTGCGGCTGAATGAAGGGACGCGTACGCAGCCGGGCGTCTACTGGCTGTGGCTGCACCAAGGTGGGCGGACGCTCTTCGCGCGTGCCGCGGTGATTCGCTGACATCGCCGTAGACCGCGGCCGGCGCTGACCCGAGCGTTCCACGAGGCCGCCAGCACGCTACGCCCCCCTCAGAACGTCGTCTGCAGGTGCAGGAAGCCCTTGTCGTGCACCAACCACACCTCATAGGGCTCGGGGTCCAGCTCGATCCCCTCGATCGCCTCGACGCTCACCCGCCCGAAGCGGGCGGCGAGGCCGACGTAGGCGCGCGACTCGTTGCGGGTGCCCCAGGTGAAGTAGGGCTGGTAGCCGGTGTGCGCGATCCCGATGCGGTCGTAGAGCCCGCCGGCCCGCACCTGGAGCGCGCCGGTGGCGTCCCAGTGCGCGTCGAGCTGGATCAGCCGGTCGATGCCGTCGAACGTGCCGGGCCCGGCGGGGCCCGCCCAGCGCTGGGTGCGCGACTGGTAGAGCGCGCGCAGCTCGGCGCCGATCCGGGGCGTGATCGCGCGCCCGATCGCGGTCTCGGCGGACCAGCGGCGGCGCCAGTTCTCGCTCCGCACGCTCGACAGGTCGACCGGCTGGTCGTCGCCGCGCGCCTGCTGGTTCGAGCCGCGCAGCTCCCAGGTCAGGCCCAGGGCCGCGGCCTCGACCGATGCCCCGCCGAGCGTGCCCCACAGCGTGACGTGATGCGGCGCCGGGCTCCCGATCACGCGCTTGCGCGAGGGCGTCAGGTACTGGCCGAAGACCTCGGCGCGCCAGCGGTCGCCGCGCGCACGCAGCCGCAGCGCGGGCTCGTAGGGGTGGCGCTCGTAGGGCTCGGACGCCTGGCCGACGCGGGTCTGGCGGAAGGCCCACAGGTTGTTGAACATGTCCTCCAGGCCGAACACCACCTGCGAATCGAACGCCGTGGTGTCGGCTCCGGTCTCCCACAGCAGCCCGAAATCCTGCCGGCTCTTGTCGTAGAGCGGGCGGAACGTGGCCCCCGCGGTGCCGAGCGGGGTCGGGAAGCGGAACGAGAAGTCGAGGTAGTCGTACGACGAGACGTCGCTCTCCGACTGCCTGAGGTCGACGCCGAGCCGCGCGCGCCGGCCGAGCGGCGAGCGCAGCTTCATGTCGGTGTCGATGAACCACTGCCCGGAGGTGAGGCAGCCCTGCGAGGTGCGCAGCGCCTGCGCGGCGTGCTCCCACTCGTCGCGCCACGCGCGCGGCGGGCGGGTGAGCATGTGGTCGAGCAGGCTCTCGTCGTCCTCCTCCTGGGCGGAGACGTCGAAGGTCGAGAACTCCTCGGTCCCGGCGCGCGCGATCCCGGCGGCGAGGAGGGCGGCGAAGAGCGCCGCGGCGATGCGACCGGGCCGGTTCATGCGACCGGCGTCCGCACTCCCGCGGCGAACGCCTCGCCCACGCGCGCGACGAAGGCGCGGGCGCGCTGCGTGATCTCCTCGAAGCGCCCCGCCGCGGCGAGCGCGGGATCGGCGAGCGCGCCGCCCAGGCCCACGCCGATGCAGCCCGCGCGCAGGAACGGCACGGTGTTCTCGAGGTTGGTGCCGCCCGCGGCCAGCATGGGCACGTCGGGGAGCGGATCGCGGATGGTCTGGATGTAGGCCGGCCCGCCCGCCACGCCGACCGGGTACACCTTGACCACGTGCGCTCCGGCGGCGCGCGCGGCCAGGATCTCGTTGGTGGTGTAGGCGCCGGGGCAGAACATCACGCCGGCCTCGAGCGCGGCGTGCGCCACGTCGAGCGAGAGGTTGGGCGCGATCAGGAAGCGCGCCCCCGCGGCGAGCGCCGCGCCGGCCTCGGCCGTGGTGAGCACCGTGCCCGCGCCGATCGTGAGGTCGGCTCGCCCGGACAGCTCGGCCATGACGCGCGGGGCGTCGGGCACGGTGAAGGTGATCTCGATCAGCGTGATCCCGCCCTTGGCGACCGCGAGCGCCGCGGAGAGCGCGGCGGCGGGCGAGGGCGCGCGGATCACGGCGATCAGGCGCCGTTCGCGCAGGCGCGTCAGGGCGAGCGGGGTGTCCATCGAGCGCGGGTTCCGGGCCACACTCTAATCCATCGGCGCGCCGCCGTCGCGGGCCCAGCCGGAAGATGCTGGCCATGGCCGACGCCAGAAGATGTACACTTTTCACAAGGGGGGACACGAAAGAATGAGGAGGTGAGCCATGCCGTTCGAGCTTATGCGCAACACGCGCCGCCGGTCGCTCCTGATCTGTTCCATCAGTGCTTGTCTTCTCGCCACCATCCCGCAGCAGGCGCCCGCGGCGACGTGTGACCGCCTCTTCGGAACTGCAACGAGCTATCTGACCCGCCCCTATCCGGTCGGGATCACGGTCGGAGACTTCAACCGGGACGGCATCCTCGACCTCGCGGCCGCCAACAGCGACCATCCGAACGGCGGCGCCATGAGCTCGATCTCTGTGCTGCGCGGCCTGCCGGGCGCAGGCGGAGCGCCCAGCGGCACCTTCGCGCCCGCCGTGAACTTCCCCGGCGGCACGTCGCCGTTCGGGATCGTGGCCGCCGATCTCAACTCGGACGGGGTTCTGGACCTGGCCGCCACGGACTTCCTCGCGAACCGCGTCTCCATCCTGATCGGAGCCGGCAACGGCACCTTCGCGGCGCCGAGTTTCTACGCCACGGGCGCCGCGCCCTTCTATCTGGTCGCCGAGGATTTCGACGAGGACGGCATCACCGACCTCGCGGTCGCCGACAACGGAAGCGCCAACCTCGCGGTCCTGATCGGCCAGGGGAGCGGCGGAGTCGGCACCGGTGCCTTCAGCGCCCCTGTCTTCTATCCGCTGGACGTGAACCCCACGAGCATCCTGGCCCGGGACTTCAACGAGGACGGCATCCTCGACCTGGTCGTCACCTGCCACAACGCGGGCCGGGTCGCGGTGCTGCTCGGCCGCGGGAGCGCCGGTCAGGGCGACGGCACCTTCTCTCCCGCCGTCTTCTACTCCGGCACTCCTCTGCCCTTCAGCGTCACGGCGGCCGACTTCAACGGGGACGGGATCCTCGATCTGGCCACCGGAGACGCCGCCTCCGGCGGCGTGGCGATCTCGCTCGGCCGGGGCAGCGGCGGTGTCGGCGACGGAACCTTCGATGCCCCCGTCGTGATCAACAGCGGATTCGGAGCGGGCAGCATCATCGCCGGGGACTGGAACGGCGACGGGATCGCGGACCTCGCGACCGCAGATCACAACCGCGGAGTGGTCTCGGCGTTTCCCGGCCTGGGCTCGGGAGGCGTGGGCGACGGAACCTTCGGGGCGCGCTCGGACTACGCCGCGGGCTCGGTCCCGATCTATCTGGCGTCCGCAGATTTCAACCAGGACGGCCATCCGGACATCGCGGTCACGAACAAGTCCAGCGGCAGCGTCTCCGTCCTGCCGGGCGCGTGCGTGAGCCCCTCGCCCGTCCTGACCGCGGTCCGCGACGTGCCCGGGGACCAGGGCGGCAAGGTGTTCGTGACCTGGCTGCGAAGCGCCCTCGACCAGCCGATCGAGCGCGCGATCACTGGATACCGGGTCTGGCGCCGCATTCAGCCGGCCGGATCGCAGCTCGCCACGTTCCTGCCGGCGACCGCCGCGGGATCGGGCGCGGCGGAGGTCCTCGCCGTGCGCGCTCCCGGCGACGCGGCGACCGTGACCTACTGGGAGGCGCTCGTGACCCTGCCGGCCGAGGGGCTCGAGGGCTACGGGTACACCGCGCCGACCACCCGGGACTCCACGCTGGACGGCAACCCCTACACCGCCTTCTTCGTCAGCGCGCTCACGTCGGATCCGTACACCTTCTATCAATCGAACGTCGACAGCGGCTACTCGGTGGACAACCTCCCGCCGCCCGCGCCGGTCCCGTTCGCCGCGATCTACGGAGGCACCTCCACCGCGCTCCACTGGGCGGCGAGCCGCGCCCCCGACCTGCTCGAGTTCCGCCTCTACCGCGGCCCCTCGGCCGGCTTCACGGTGGGGGCCTCCACTCTGGTCGCGGCGACGCGCGACACCGCCTACGTCGACGCCGCCGGTCCCTGGTACTACAAGCTGGCCGCGGTGGACGTCCACGGCAACACGAGCGCGTACGCCGCGGTGTCTCCCGAGCAACCCACCGCCGCTCTCGCGACGCTCGTGAGCGTGGATGCGGGGGATGACCGGATCCGGCTCACGTGGTACTCCCCCGGCAACGCGGGGGCCGCCACCGTGTACCGCCGGACTGCGGCGTCCGAGTGGGAGTCGCTCGGCGAGATCGCGGCGGACGGCGGCGGCTACTACCGCTACGAGGATCGCGCGGTGACCGCGGGCGCCCGCTACGGCTATCGCCTCGGCATCATGGACGCCGGTGAGGAAGTGCTCGCGGGCGAGGTGTGGGCGACCGCGGAGCGGCACGCGTTCGGGCTCGAAGCGGTGCGCCCCAATCCCGCTCGCACCGAGGACCTCACGGTGGAGTTCATCCTGCCGACCGCCGAGGCGGCGAGGCTGGAGCTGTTCGACGTCGCGGGGCGGCGCGTGGCGGCGCAGGACGTCGCTTCGCTGGGGCCCGGGCGTCACCGCGTGAACATGGCTGCGGGCGCCCGGCTCACGCCGGGGGTCTATCGGATTCGGCTCACGCAGGGGGCCGGCGTCCGGATCGCGAGAGCGGCGGTCTTGCGATAGGCAATCCTGCGACAGCGTGCCCGGCGCTCAGAGGCGGCGGCTCAGCGAGAACTCGACTCTCGTGCCCCCCGGCCAGCCCCGGGCCTGCGCGCCGCCCGTGAAGGCGCCCGCCGCCCCGGCGGGATCGCCGGAGGGTGATGCCGGCGCGGCCGGGTTCACCGGGACCGAGAATGCCTTCGCGAACACGAACTGCTCGAGCGCGATCGCGCTCTCGATCCCGCCCAGGCGCCAGGTTCCCCCGAGCGACACTGCCGCGAGCTGCGCGCGGCGGAAGCCGAGCCGGTCGGTGCGGTCGTCGGTGCGGCCGAAGACCAGGAACAGCGGCCGCCACGACTCGACCGAGCCCGCGGGCGCCACGTCGTACCAGGCCAGGCCGAGCTGCGCCCGTCCCGCCGCGCCCACCGGACGATCGATCCCGGCGTGGAAGCGATGCCACTCTACCTCGGCATTCAGCCGGCCGATCCGCCTTAGGCCGAGCAGATCGACCAGCGTGGAGGTGAACGGCCAGGATTCGAGCACGAAGCGCGCCCGGGCCCGCGCGCGGACACGCTCGGCGTCGAGCAGCCAGCGCCCGCCGCGGCGCGTGCGTGCCTCCAGGGCGACGAGGCGGGATTCGAGCGTGGCGTCGGCGTAGTTGAGCTGGCCGAAGCGCTCGCCGCCCCACAGCGCGTCGCCCGCGAGCTCGAAGCCCGAGCGCGTCCAGCGCGCCAGCGCCTCGAGCCCGCGCCCGAGCCCGGCCTCGGCGGAGGCCTGGTCCATCCGGCTCGTGCCCGCGGGCATGACCTCGTAGCGCAGCGCCGGCGTGCGCGCGGCGTTCGGGGCGTAACGCGTGCGGGCGACCGAGCTCTCGAGAGCGAGCCCTGGGCGCACGACCAGCCGCGCGTCGAGGCGGCGCTGCTCCGATCTCAGGTTGAGCGATGCCGCGAGCGGCTCGCCGTAGAGATCCGACGTGAGCGCCTCGGGCATGCGCGCGGCCTGCCAGCTCGCCTGCGCGGCGAGCCACGTCCTGGGCCGGTAGCGGAGCCCGGCGCCGAGGCTCGCGGCCTGGCGCCCTCCCCCTTCGATCCACAGCGGGCCCGCGGCCTGGGCGCTCAGGCCGGGCAGCAGGTCATTCACGCGCAGCCCGGCCTCGGCGCGGCTCCCGGCGCCCGAGAACCGCAGCTCGCCTCCGGCCGCGGCGAGCGTCCCGGTCCAGCGCGGGGCCGAGAGCTGGCCCGCGAGGGCGAGCGGCCGGCCCGCGACGCGCGTGGCCCCCAGCAGGCGCCACGACGTCTCGCCGAAGCGGAGCGAGCCGCCGCCGCGGGTCGCGCGGCTCGTGAGCGGCTCGCTCGCGAACGATTGCAGGCGCACCTCGGGCCCCGCGGCGAAGCCGGGCTCGGACCACCAGCCGCACTCGTCCCGCAGCGGCGAGCGGAACGGATCGCCGCCCAGCCCGGGCGCCGCGCGGCTGCCGGGCTCGAGCAGCGACCTCACGCCGGGCGCTGCGCGCGCGCCCGACGCCCAGACCAGCAGGAGCGCGAGCGCGAGGGCGCGCGCCCGAATGCGGCGCGGCTCGCGAACCCGAGCGGCGGCGGTGCGGATCATCGCGGCCGCCCTCACCTGCCCCCGCGGCTCCCGGCGAGCTGGCGGCGGCTCCGTGGCGTGGCACCCGGCGGCGGCGGCGGCGGCGGGGCGAACCGCGACCAGTCGAGGACCACCGTCCGCGCCCACGAATTCGGGTTGAACCCGAACGTGGTGAGGAGCTCGTTGGTCGACGTGATGCCGGGCAGGAACCCCCGGAACGTCGGATCGGGCCATGTCCAATCCGAATACTGCGATGCGACCCACGTGATCACCGGCACAGCGATCGTGCGCCCCGCCAGCGAATACGTCTCGTTGACGAACACCTTCACGGCGTTGGATCCCGCCGCCAGGGAACCAGAGAAGTCGCTGGCGCCGTTGTAGTCGCCGGCCCAGTCGGGGCGGCTCGTGATCGCGTTCTGGCGCGCCTGGATGAGGCTCCGGATGCCGGCGATCACGGCGGCGTCGCCGTACTCGTACTCGTAGGTGCCACCGAGGTAGACACTGCGGGAGAAGCCGCCCGAGTAGGACCCCGCCCCTCCAGCCACCATGGTGGCGATGTCGCTCGCGCCGAAGTTGTAGACCCAGGTGACGCTCGTGAACCGGTGCTCGGTCGAGCCGGTGTAGGCGGGCACCATCGACTTCCAGTTCGGGACCGGGTTCGTGAACAGCGCCCCGGGGCGGATCGTGAGAGCGACTTCGGGCGTGGACAGGTTGTGGTCCCAGTCCCGCACCAGCGTGTAACCGCTCGTCATGGCCTGGCGGACCTGGGGCAGCCGCAGGCGCAGCGAATCGAGGCTCGCCTGGGACACGCCGCGCGGGCCCACGCGGATCACGTCGTTGTCCTGCACGTCGGTCTCGGCCATCAGCGAGCTGATGGCGGAGGAGAGATCGTCGATCGATCCGACGAGATCGAGCTGGGCGAGCCCCATCTGCACGGCACCGCCGGGGGCCAGGCCGAGCCATGCGCTGCCCGGCTGGATCGCCGCGGCCAGACTGACCTCGTCGTAGGCGGGGAAATTCAGCACGTACGCGACCGCCACGCGGCACGCGGCCGACAGCAGCCGGCACGCCGCGCGCAGGGCCATGACGTCGGTGCGGTCGATCTCGACCGGTTCGGCGGCGGGATCGCCCTGCATCGCCGGCGTGACGATGAAGGTGAAATTGACGTCGGCTGCCACGGCGTCGAGGTGCGCGATGGCCTCGGTGAGGCGTGGCAGCGCGCGGTCGCGCAGGATCGCCTGCACGCCCGAGATCTGCGGATCGACGGCTCCGAGCGGGAATGGGGTCAGCGAGACGAGCGAGAGCGGCACCACGTCGAACGGCAGCTTCAGCGCCTCGGCCCCCGGGGCGAAGCCGGCGCGAATCCCGATCGGCGCGCGCGGGGAGGGCGTGACCTGGAACGGCACGCGGGTCTGGAGGTACGCGCGCCACTCGTCGAAGGCGGCGTTCACCGCCGGGTCGCTGGTGAGGATCATGAGCCCGAGCACCGCGAGACCGAAGCGCGCGTGCACCCTGCCCGCCGCGGACAGATCCGAGCTCTGGTACGCCTGGTAGTACGAGTTGTAGGCCGGCTGGAAGTCCAGGTCCGAAGGATGCTGCGGGTTCGAGCCCAGCTCGTTCGTGAGCACGACGCCGAGCACGCTGTCGGCCGAGCTCACCAGCCGGTCGTTGCCGGAAATGGTCGCGGGCCGGGTGCTGGATTTCGTTCCGCACCCCCAGAGCGCGAGCGCGAGGAGGACGCCGGCGAGGGCGAGGAAATGACGGGACGAATTCATGGGACTTGCTCCCTTCTTCACCGCGGGCCTACGGCGCGGAGCCGGGTGCCGGCGATGAGGCGGCACGGAGGAGACGAGGTGGCATGGGCGGCCGGTGGGGGGAGCGGCCACGGGATCGGCGCATGGTACTCCTGCCGGCGGCGGCCTGCCGGGCCCGATTTCGAGTGTTCCGGGGCGGCGCCTCCCAGCCGGGCGTTGTGGCAGTATCCCGCGCCTGATGGCTTCCCCGCGCACTGGCAGCAATCCGCCCCGCCGCCGCTGGCCGCTCGTGCTCGCCATCTCCCTCGCGGCGCTCGTGGTCGTGGCGTGGGCGGCGGTCGCGGTGCTCTTCCCGCCCGCGCGGGTGAGCGCGCTGATCCGCGACCAGCTCGCGCGCACGCTCGCGCGCGAGGTGAGCTTCGAGGACGCCGCGGTCGCGCTCTGGCCGCCGGTGCGGCTGCGGGTGCGGGGTCTGAAGCTCGCCGAGCCCGGCGGCTTCGCCCGCGGCGCGGCGTTGGAAACGCCCGCGCTCGATCTCGACCTCGACGTGCTGGCGCTGCTCGGGCGGAGGCTCGTGGTGCGCCGCCTGGTGCTCGACCGCCCCGCGCTCCACCTCGTGCTCGGCGCGGACGGAAGCACCAACTTCGAGGGCCTGGCGCGCGAGGCGCCGCCCGGCACGCGCGGCGCGCCCGCGGCGGCGGCGGCACCTCTCGACCTCGCGGTGCGCGAGCTGCGCATCGTCGACGCCCGGGTGCTCGTCGACGACTTCGCCGCGCGGCGGCGCATCGCGTTTGGGGTGGGCTCGAAGCTCGGCTTCAGCCTCGAGCGCGGCGGCGAGCGGATCGCGACCGAGGGCGAGACCCGCGTGAGCGACCTCGCCTTCGGCCCGCTCTCGGCCGCGCGCCTCGCGGACCTCAACCGCTCGCTCGGCGCGATCGAGTGGCGGATCGCTCACCGCGGCAAGTACGACGCGCCCAGCAAGCGGCTGGCACTCGAGCGCCTCGCCCTCGGCGCCGGGAAGGCCGAGATCGCGCTCAGCGGCGTCGTGGACAACGTGCCGGGGCCGCTCGGCGTGGACATGCGGGCGCAGGGCGCCAACGTCGACCTCGCGGAGGTGCTGCAGGCGCTCGCGGCCGCCGACGCGCGCGCGCTCCACGGCGTCACCGGGGCGGGGCGGCTCGACTTCGACCTCGGCGTGCGCGGCCCGCTCGCCCCCGGGCGAGTGCCCGAGGTGACCGGGTCGCTCGCGGTCGTAAACGGCGCGTTCCGCTACCCCGGTGCTCCGGCGGGCGTGGACGCGATCGCCTTCACCGCGCGCTTCGCCCCCGACTCGCTCGGGATTGGCGACCTCGCGGCCCGGGTCGCGGGCCGGCCTCTGCGCGGAACGCTCGCGGTCACGCACTTCGCCGATCCCGCGGTGCGCTTCACGCTCGCGGCCGACGTGGACCTCGCCGCGATCTCGCCGCTCGTGGCGCCCAAGGACACCAAGCTCGGCGGCCGGGTCGGCTTGGACGTGCGCGGCCGCGGGCGCGCGAAGGAGCCGGACGCGATCGCGCTCGAGGGCCGCGCCCGGCTCGACGGCGTGAGCGTGGAGTCCCCGGCGCTGCCGAAGAAGATCGAGCAGATTGGCGGCGACCTCGCGTTCTCGCCCGCGCGCGCCGAGCTGCGCGGACTCTCGGTGCATGCTGGGCAGTCCTCGTTCACGCTCGACGGCACCATGACGCGCCCGCTCGCCGCCCTCGCGAGCCCGTCCAAGACCGCGCCCGCCGACGTGGACTTCACGCTGCGCTCGCCCGGGCTCGATCTCGGCGAGCTGCTGCCGGTCGCGCCGGGCTCGCCGGTGCTGCCCAACGTGCGCGGCGGCGGAAGGGTCGAGATCGCGCGGCTCCGCAAGGAGAAGCTCGACGTCGAGAACGTGACCGCGCGCCTCGTGCTCTCGCCCCAGGTGGTCGAGGTGCCGGAGTTCACGCTCGACGGCTACGGGGGCACGGTGCGCGGCCTCGCCCGCTTCGACGTCCGCGATCCGGCGCGGCCGGGCTACGTGATCAAGGCGCGGGTGGACAGCGTCGAGGCCGACCGGCTGCTCTCGGCCTGGACCCCGGCGCGCGGCCTGCTCCACGGAGCGCTCAACACCACGCTCGATCTCTCGGGAGAAGGCTCCTCGCCGCGCGACCTCAAGAGAACGCTCACCGCGGTCGGGCTCGCGGCGGTCGCCAACGGCGTGCTCGGCCCGGGCCCCGCGTTCGAAGCGCTCGCCGAGCTGACCAGGACGCCGGAGTTGAAGCAGGTGCGGTTCCAGGATCTCAAGCTCCCGTTCCGCGTCGAGCGCGGGCGCATGATCACCGACCCCGTGGTGCTCAAAGGCTCGAACGGCGAGTGGCGGCTCTCGGGCGGGATCGGCTTCGACGGCTCGCTGGACTACGCCGTGAGCACCACGCTTCCGCCCGACGTGGTGAAGAAGCTGGGCGCCGCGGCCGCCCTCGCCGAGGGCGCGCTCGCCGACCGCGAGGGCCGCGTGCTCCTCGACCTGCGCGTCACCGGGAGCGCGCGATCGCCGCGCGTGGACTGGGACCGCAAGGCGATGAGCGCCCGCGCGGCGGGGCGCCTGTCCGAGGCGCTCGAGGAGCAGCGCAAGCGGCTCGAGGCCGGGCTGCGCGAATCGCTCGCCCCGCCCGCGACCGCGGGCGACAGCGCCGGGACGAAGCCGCTATCGGGCCGCGCGCTCGAGGACAGCCTGAAGAGGGCGGCGCGCGATCTCTTCAAGGGCTTCTTCGGAGGCGGGAAGCGCGACACGTCGAGGCACTAACCCCGGACATCGGATATACCTCGCAATGCGCGGTAAGCCGGGTGGCCCCGGGGCCTGTTGACGAGTATATGCCGAGTTTCGCGCGCTAAGCCGGGTGGCCACGTGGCCTGTTGCGGGCGAGCGGCCCTCCTGCAACTCGGGACCGCCCGCGCCGATAACTGGTGAATGGCCGATCCCGTCTCTCCCCGCGCTCCCGCCGAGCCCGATCTCTGGTGCCGCGGATGCCGCCGCGTGGGCTCCCGTCCGCTCACCGATCCCGAGCGGGCGTGGATCGCTCACCTTCGCGCGGTCCATCAGAAGCGGGTCGCGCTCGGCTTCGCGATCATTCCCGCCTCGTTCGCCATCGCCCTGGCGCTGAGGGAGTGGGGGCCCCATCGGCCCGATGAAGTCTCGACCCTCGCCGTCGGCGTCCTGGCCTTCGCGACCATCCTGCTCGGGGTCCCGCTCTCGATCCTGCTCGTGCGCGACCAGTTCGCGGCGGAGAGAAACCTCGGGCGCGATCTGACCGGCGGCTCGGCATGGCTCTTCGAGCCGCCCGCCGATATGGCGCCGGCGATCGCCGATGCGGAGACGCCGGCACGCGTGGGGATCGCGTTTGCCTTGCTGCCGCGCTCGCAGAGGATCGTGGATCCCGCGGATCGATCGCCGCGCGCCCGCCGCGAGGACGTGATCGAGGTCGAGCCGCACTCCGGCTCGGGTCTCTACGCCCCGCTCTCGCTCGAGGTCACGCGCGCGACGCCGGGCCTCCGGTTCCACCAGCGTCCGCTGAGCGCGCCCGAGCGGCTGGAGCTGGAGCGGATCGGGCGCCGCCTCGCGGCCCCGCGGGTCAGCACCGCGATCGCGGCGGTGGCGCTGGTCTGGCTGGTCTCGCTCGCCGCCGCGAACCACGCGCCGGCCGAGGGCGACCCGCCGCCGGGCGTCGCGGAGGCCGCGCTCACCGTGCTCGGGGGCCTGATCTGCGCGCGACGGCTGGTTCGCGACGCGCGCAGCCTGGTGCTGGCGCGCCGTATCCGCCAGGACCTCGACGTGGGGCTGATCGTCCGCGCCGACCGGGAGTCCGAGGGCGGATCGGAGTTCCTGCCGATCTCGCGCCTGCTCTGGCGGCTCGGCAGCGCCCCGGCCGGATGGCGCGACCGCGGCCACGGAGCCGAGCGCCTGCGCCGCGACCTGTAGGCTGCGCCCCCGCGCGGCGGGCGATCAGCCTGCTGCGCCGCGCCCGAGGACACGCTGCGGCCGCTCGGCGCGCGATCAGCCCGCGGCCCGCTACTTCTTCCACAGCTTCTGATACCACTTCACCGCGTCGCCGTCCGACGACCAGTCGTCGCGCACCTTCATGCGCGAGCGGATGTCGGCGAGGTCCCAGCCGGTGAGCGCGGCGAGCGTGCTGGCCTGCTTCGCGCGGCGCTCGCGCAGCGCGGCGCGGTACTGCAGGGCGGCCGGGCAGTCATCGGCGCCGGTCCAGGGGTGGCGCAGGATGTAGCGGCCCTGGAAATTGCTCTTGTCCGAGGTCTGCTGGAACACCAGGTCCTCGGGGAAGTGGGCGGCGTCGTAGCGCACGTGGAGCCGCGTCACGAACGGCGCCTGCCCGCCGCCGCGCACGCGCGGCATGCCCGGAGCCCCCGGCGAGTCGTCGAGCCAGAACACGCCCAGCTCGCGCAGCTCGTCCTGCGTGAGCGGCTCGCTCGCGCACGGGTCGCACCAGCCCATGTCCCAGGCGTACTCGAGGAACACCGCCTCCAGGTTCTCCTTCTGCGCCGCGGTGCGGAACATGGCGCGGTAGAAGTCCGGGAACGCGTCCTTCACGTACTCGGGGATCTCGGCGTCCGAAGGGATCTTGACCGTGCGGTAGTTGGTGGTCTCGACCCGGCCCTCGCGCGTGAGCGCGTAGATGAACAGCTCCTGCGGGCCGTCGGCGTTCACCATCCCGAGCCGGATCGGGAGCATGAACTTCGGGGACTCGTAGGCCATCTGGAGCGGCCGGAGGCTCTTGAACCCGGTCTTGGCCTGCTCCTTCAGGTTCACCTTGGCGACGAAGAACTTCATGCCCTGCCGGAGGTAGGTCGCGAGCACGCGCGAGGCGCCGGGCGGGATGCGGTAGTGGTTCTCGTTGAGCCAGGTCTCGAGCCCGTTGCTCTGCTTCGCGGAGAGAATCAGGATGTCGTACTCGCCCACCGTGTAGCGGGCCTCGATCGTCACCCCCAGCGCCTTCGCGCGGGTCGCCGCGTCCTCGGCGATGCCCGCGGTGGGGGCTGCATTCCGGAAGAGCATCTTTCCCTCGTACTTCACCATCATGCACGGGTTCTCGTCGAAGTACTCGACCAGCCGCGGCGCCGAATAGGCGTCGAGGTGCTCGACGATCTTCTGGTCGCCGACGTGGATCTGGTCGCGCTCGAGCACGGTCGGCACCGGCACCACCAGCGCGAACTCGGAGGGCTCGCCCTTGAAGTCGCTGCCCATGGTGAGCACGGTGCGGTCCTCGTCGCGCACCAGCACCACCTGCGAGGACTTGTTGAACAGCCTGGCGTCGCCGGTCGCGACGTAGAACCCGCAGAAGCTATGGGCGGAAGGGGGCGAGAGCGCCGCGCTCAGGAACAGCAACGCGGCGAGGCGGAGGCGTTTCATCGGTTTCTCCTCGTGGGGGTTTCGGTGCGGTGGCGACCGGGTGGCTCCACTCGTAGCGCGGGCCCGGCAGCCAGCGGTCGAGCAGCGGAACGAGCGGCGAGAGCGCGGCCAGCGACCAGAGCAGGCCGTTGGTGCGGTAGAGCAGGAACGGCACGGCCGCGGCGCCGGCCGCGACCAGGGCCGCGAACAGCACGCGCCCGGTTCGCGAGCGCGGCGTGGTCCTGGGGTCCGAGATCATGAAGAACGCGAACAGCAGCAGCGCCCCGCTCTGGAGCTGATGGAGCGGGACCGCCGGGCGCTGCCCGAGCCACAGCGCGCGGCCGAAGAGGATCGCGGCGTAGAAGCCGAGGAAGGCGAGCGTCACGTCGCCGCGCGCGGCGCGGTTCACCACCAGCCCGCCGAGGCACGCCATCAGGAACGCGAAGAAAGCCACGTTTCCCCACTGGCCGGGCGAGACCCACACCGGGAACCCGAGCGCGATCAGCGCCACGATCCCGAAGTTGGTGGGGTTGAAGACGTGCTTGCCGTCCACCCGCAGGAGGAACTTGCTCGTGATCGTGATCACCGCGGCGAGCGCGGCGAGCGCGAGGTGATCGGTGCGGAGCAGCAGGCAGAGCGAGAGCCCCGAGATCAGCGCGCTCCTGGGCTCGAAGGCGGGGAGCCGGGCGAGGCGCGTGCAGGCGAGCTGGGCGAGGAGCGCCGCGGCGAGCGTGACCGCGACCTGCGGGAGCCGAATCTCGAACCGCAGGCGCGCGAGGCCGAAGGCGAGGAGCCCGGCGAGCACAGCGATCTGGTACCAGCGCGGGTCGAGCATGCGCCGGCGCAGGCGGGGCGCCTTCGCTTCGCGGGGCGCGGACGCATCGAGAGGCGCGGGCGACTGCAGCGGCGCGGGGGTATCGCGAGTCGCCGGCGCGCGGCTCCGCGCGGGGCGCGATGCCGCGGTCGGCGCGGCGGCGGAAACGGGCACGGCGGAGGCGGCGGACGGCGTCATGGTATGAGCCCTACGCCGCGGCCGCGGCCCGCATTCCCCGCATTTTTCAGGCGGTGAGGGCCGGCGCCGGGTCGCGCACCGGGTCCAGCTCCTCGATCCAGACCTGGAGCAGCTCGGCCGCGGCGAGCACCGAGACCGGATCGCCGCCCGCGGCGGGCGGCGCGGCGTCCGCGCCCGCCGCCGCGGCGGCGACGGCATCGCGCGCGGCGGGAGCGGACCGATCGCCCGACGGCGCGTGCGCCTCGCCGTTGCCGCGCGCCGCGCGGCTCCGCTTCGGGCGCGCGGGCGCGACCTCGAACCACTCGGGGAACGCGCCGCACGAGCCGCGATCGAGCCGCGCGCGCAGCACTTCGAGCCACACGCGCACCCGGGCCTGGGACTCGGCCGAGCGCCCGTGGGCCCGCATCCACGCCGAGTGGAACGGTCCGAGCCACGCGGTCTCGGCGCGCGTCGCGCTCGGCCGCGCACGCAGCCCCAGCGGCGTGAACAGCTCGCGCTCGAGCGTGGCGAGGAGCCGCGGGAAGCGCTCGGGCAGGAGCACGGGCGGGGCGATCCGGACCGCGAGGAGCTGGCCGGGCGAGATGCCGCGCACCGGCTCGCCGTCCACGATCGCGTCGTAGAGCGCGCCGCGCTTCTCGTCCCACAGCATCTCGTTGAAGCTGGTCTGGTGCTCGCGCGCCCAGGCGAGGAAGAACGCCGCCGCCTCCTTGCGCTCGGTGCGCTTGGCGAGCTGGCCCATCGCCACCAGCGCGTGGTACCAGAGCGCGTTCAAGTCGGCGCGCTTCTCGCCCGGCTCGCCCGCGGCCAGTAGCCCGTCGGCGTCGGTGCGGATCCCCCATCGGGTGCCCGAGCGGTAGGCCTGGACCACGCTCTCGATCGGCTCGTAGAGCGCGTGGCGCACGAACTCCAGGTCGTCGCTGCGCCGCGCGTACAGCTCGGCCGCGTGCACCAGCCACAGCGCGGGCGCGGGGTCGCCGTAGCGCGGGCGGCCGTCGTCGGGATCGAAGCCCTCGGGCGCGAGCCCCTCGTGCACCGCCTCGGCCGCGCCCGCGAGGATCGCGCGCGCCGCATCGAACGCCCGGAGCGCGAGCAGCGCGGGCACGGCCCGGAGCGTCTCGACCACCCCATCGGTTGCCGAGGGCAGCGAGCCCACGAGGGTGAGGCCCCGGCGCCGGCGCGCGAGCCCCGAGAGCACGAGCGCGGCGAGCCGCCCGGTCCAGGTGTCGCCGCCGCCCGCCGCGTTCGGCCCGGTCGCGCCGCCGTTTCCGGCCGGCGCCGGCTCGTGCGCCGCGCCGTCCTGCGCCGCCTCGGCGGCCGGAACCGGCGCGGCGCGGGCCCCGGCAGCCTGGCGCGCGGTGACCGCGGCAGCCGCGAGCGCCTGGCGCGTGCGCTCCTCGTGCTGGGCGCGCTCGGCGCGCTCCACGATCCGCACGCACTCGGCGAGCGTGCGCGGCGGCGGGGCGCCGAGCCGGTCCTCGCGCGCCAGCGCCCGAAACAGGTCGGGCTCGGCGGCCGCGACCACGTGCAGCTCCGAGCCCGCCGTGAGCGGGGCCTCGATGTGGCCGGGAACGAGCGCGTCCTCGGTCTCCTCCGTCCCGTCGAGCGGATGGATCAGGCCGTGCTGCCACACGCGCGCGGGGATGAGCGTGCCGTTGTGCCACAGCGCGAGCGCGGGGCGGTCGGGCGAGAGCTGGATGCGGACGCGGCCCGGCACGCCCTCGGCCGCGGCGCCGAGGTCCGGGCTCTCGCGCTGGACCGCGGACGGGTCGCGCGCCACGACCCAGGGGCTCACCGCGAGCGTGACGGGCGGCCCTTCGAGCAGGCGGTAGCGGACCGCGATCGCGTCGTGGCCCGAGATCGGGAGCAGCCGCTTCTCGAGCACGGCCTCGCCCGCGCGCCAGGTCCAGCACGGCCAGGGATCGAGGGCGAAGCTCTCGAGCAGGAGGTGCCCGGCGGGGCGCGCGCCGCCGCCCGCGAGCGGGTTGCAGCCGAGCTCGTGGAGGGCGCCGCCCGCGCGCAGGCGCTCGTCGAGCTTGAGCAGCAGGGTGGTGAGCCGCCCGTGCGGCCCGGCCGCGGTGAGGAGGGCGTGGGCGCGCCGCGCGTTCGCCCCGCACGCGGTGCCCGAGCTCGAGCCCCCCGTGCCATGGGCGATGACCCACTCGGTCGCGAGCGCCGAACGGAGATCGGCCAGGACATCCTGTCCCGAGCGCATGGCGCAGCGAGGATAGCATCCATCCGCTCGCTGCTCGAATGGGGGGAGGCCGGGGCAGCCGTTTCGGAAGTTTGGCTGCGGCCGGTCGCACAGGGCGCTGCGGGGGCTGGGGCGCAAGGGTTTTTGGGGCGCATTTGCCGGAGGGCGCTATCGGAGACAGACTTCCCCCCGGCGAGGTGGGACTCGCGACGCGGCGTTTCAGTTTGTTCCTGGGAGGGGCAAGCGGAGACTCGACGGCGGGGGGCCCACCTCAACTGCTGTTGTTGAGCCGGGGCCGCGGCGGCCGGGCGGCGAGGCTCAGCCACAACGCGCGCACCAGCTCGATGGCGCTGCGCACCGCGTGAGTCCCGCGGTGGAGGTAGCGCAACCGGTAGAGACGCTCGAGACACAGGGCCAGGAGGATCACGAGCCAGCCCACCAGCAGGCTGTTGGCGTGATGGTGGCAGAGATGCTCGAGGCCATGGCGGTTCTTGGCGTCGTTGAAGCCCTGGTTCTCGACCTGCCAGCGGCTCTTGGCCATGCGATAGAGGGCGCGGCTGCCGACGCGGGGCGGAGCGTTGGTGAGCCAGTCGGCTTCGACCACTTGGCCATCGGGCTTGTGCTGCCGGTAGCGCAGGACCCGGACCGAAGTCCAGCGCAGGGTGTCCCAGGGATCGAAGTCGTCGGCATCCCACAGTTCGATCCGTTCCCCGTGCTCTTCCAGGATCTGCGTGGGAGGCTGGTCGCGGAAGCGCTGCTCGGCGGCCTGGTGGAGCAAGGGCAGGTTGGCCTTGAGCCGGGCGATGACCCACAGCCCCTGATCCTGGGCGGCGTGCAGGAAGGGCGCCGTGGCGTACTCGCCGTCGGCCACGACGTAGTCGGCGAAGTGCCGCCCCAGGGCGGTCACCGCCCGCGTGAGCAGGCGCTGGCTGGCGCCGTACTCGCTGTCGCCAGGCCCGTAGGGCTCGAGGTCGAAAGGCAGCGACAGAGCCCCGTCGCCGACCAGACTGATCAAGGCGAGCTCGTGGCGGTAGCCGAGCACCTGGCGGTCCTCGCGCACCAGGGGACGGCACAGCGCGCAGCGCTGCGCGGCGCACACCGAGGTGGCGGTGCCGTCCAGGGCGAGGCCCAGGAAGCGGCTGTCGTCGAAGCCCTTGTTGCGTTTGGCTCGCTGGAGCACTGCGGCCAGTGCCTCGCGGGTGCGCGCGGGCCGCAGCCGTTCAGTGAAGTAGCCGAGGGTGTCATCGCTGAAGCCCCGGGCCACGGCCAGCGCGCGCCGCGCCGGCGAGCGCACCAGCGCCTCGACCCCGGCGAAGCTCCACTCCCGCAGCACCTGGCCGATCAGCAGCGACCACAGCAACGTCGGGGCCGGGATCTGGGGCTGGCGCCGACCGTCGCCCGGGTGACGGAGATAGCCCCCGAGGTGAAACCGGCGGGTCACGAACTGTTTGAAGCGGCGCGGCGTGAGGCGACGGCGCGCCACCTCAGCGCCCCCGCGCTCCCGCCCGGCGCCGCGCCGACTTCGGCCGCTGTTGTCGTTCCAGCACCAGCAAGGCGGCGTTGAGCGCGAACACCTCGGCCACCGCCTCGTGGAACGCGTGCCCGGCCTCGACCCGCCGCCGCACCTCGTCGACCCAGGCGGCGGGAATGCGCTCCACCCGCTTGCGCCCGCCCACCCGGTAGGTCAGTTGCCAGCCGGCATGACCGGGATCGCCGCCCTGGGCGCAACGACAGGTGGGCTTGCCACAGCGGGTGTACGTCAGGGCCAGCGATCCGGGCAGCCCCTCGACCGGGATCGTCAACCCCTGGAGCCGCGCGAGCCGCCGCTGGCGCAGCCGCGCCGCGGCGGGTCCCGGGATCACGCCGCGTGCGGCAATCGGGCGAGCCTTGATCATCTTGCGGTAATATAACCACAAGATAGCCCGGAAGGCAAGCCCGCCTCCCGAACGCGAAAATAGGCCGGGGTCCACCGCTACGGCCTGGCGTCACCCTCAAACGCTCCCTTCAAGGGCTCCTTGGGCGAGCGCGGCGGCCGGTTCCGAAACGGCTGAGGCCGGGGGCGCCCCCCGAACCCACCAGCGGCGGGCGCGGCGGGTTGCGTATCCCCGCGGCGTTGGTGGTTACGCGCCCGAGCAGGCCGCGGCGTTCGAACGCCCTGACGTCAGGCGGCAGGTACCGTGCGCCCCGCGCTGCGGCGGTGCGCGGCCGCCCGCGATTACGCCCGCGCGCGCCGCGTCTCCTCGCGCTTGCGGCTCATGAACTCGGCGCCGAACTCGCGCTCGGCGGCGTACTGGTTGTGCGCGGAGCACACGAGGCGCAGGTTCTCCACCGTCGCCTCGCCGCCGCGCGCCACGGGCTCGATGTGATCGAACTGCAGGAACCGGGTCGCTGCGCAGCGCTTCCCTGCGTCGCTCACGAACGCGCACCGGCCGCCGTCACGCTCGTAGACCGCGCGCCTGACCGCCGCCGGGATGGTGCGAGGTGAAGCGCTCCCGCGCGAGCGACCCGGCCGGGCGGTCGCGCCGAATCTGCGCTTCTCGACCTCGGCCTTCGCGATCCTGAGCGCAGTCTCGAGCACCAGAGACAGCTCCCCCGACGGCACCTCGTGGCTCACCAGTGCCCGGAAGTCGTTGTAGAGGTCGTAGGCCTCCTGACCCCAGGTACCACCGAACCGGTAGCGCCCGGGCGAGAGCGGGGTCAGCCTGCCGCGCGGAACGGGTGGCTCAACATGC
>DASXQT010000010.1:0-66897 GCA_036507005.1 Candidatus Eiseniibacteriota bacterium | reverse complement strand
CCCCAATAACGGACGGTGCGTTTTTGGAGAAGTGCAAAAAACGGACGGTGCGTTTTTGGGAGTTGCTGCTCATTTTTTAAGCAGGGCCTCGAGTTCGGAGGGGTCGGTGACAGGGCTCTGACACGTCATGTTCTCGCAGACAAAGGCCGCGGTCTTGCCTTTCACCGCACCCCGGCCCTCGAGGATCGGGATCTTCGACGTCCCATCCGCCAAGGCGAGCACCTTGTTCGGGAGGAACATTCCGCGCACCACCTTGAGGAACGGCTCGGGCTCCGGCCCGCCGATCACGATCTCCTTCGACGGCCCCTTGAGATAATCCAACGCGCACAGCATCCAGGCGTGTCCGGCAGGATGGCGCTCGAGATCCGCCTTCATCGACCGGACGGTCTTCTCCGCCGACTCGCGATAGGACGCGGTTCCCGTCAGGTCGAACAGCTTGAGCAGCACGAGCATCATCACCGAGTTGCCCGTCGGATGGGGCCCCTCATACTCCTCCCGCATCCGCGCGATCAGCGATTCCTGCCCCTTCGCCGTCGTGAAAAAGCCGCCCGCCGCATCGTCCCAGAAAAGCTCGATCGCCTTCTTTGCCAGCTTCTCCGCTTCCTCGAAGTACGAGGCGTTGAACGTCGACTCGTAGAGATCCAGCAGCGCGGCCGCGAGGTACGAGTAATCCTCGAGGTAGCCGTCCAGCTTCGCTTCGCCGAGACGCGAGGTGCGAAGGAGCTTTCCATCCTTCCGGTGCTTATCGAGGAGGAACTTCGCCGCCCGCTCGGCCGCTTCGCGATACTTCGCCTCTCCCAGCGCCTGCGAGGCCTGCGCCATCGCGCTGATCATGAGGGCGTTCCAACCCGTCAGCACTTTGTCGTCGAGGTGGGGACGGACGCGCTTCGAGCGGGCCTCGAAAAGCTTCTTCTTGAGCGCCGTGAAGTCGCCCTCCCCGGCCGCGTGGAGCACGCTCTGCTTCTTCGGGATCGACGGCTCGTGCGGATTCCAGTTGCCTCCCGGCGTCACGTCGAACGCCTTCCCAAACGCCTCCGCGTCCTTCTCTCCGAGGACCTCCGCGAGCTGCTTGGGATTCCAGACGTAGAACTTCCCCTCGATCCCCTCGCTGTCGGCGTCCTCCGCGGAATAGAACGCGCCCTCCTTCGAGGTCATGTCGCGGAGGATGTAGTCGAGCGTCTCCCGCGCGATCCGCGCGTAGAACTCCTTCTTCGTCGCCTGCCAGGCCTCGACGTACGCGCTCGCAAGGAGCGCGTTGTCGTAGAGCATCTTCTCGAAGTGCGGGACCAGCCACTCCGCGTCGGTCGAGTAACGATGGAATCCGCCGCCCAACTGGTCATAGATCCCGCCCCGGGCCATCTCCGTCAACGACTTCTCGGCCATGGCGAGCGCGTCGCGCGCGCCGTTCCTCTTCCAATGGCGCAGGAGGAACTGAATCGTCGTCCCGTGAGGGAACTTGGGCGACTGCGAGAAGCCGCCGAACTGGGATTCGTAGCTGTTCTCGATCTGGAGGTAACCCTTCTGGAGCGCACCGTCGATCCGGACCTCTCCCGCGCCGCTCCCCGCCCCCGTCTTCTTCAAAAACTCGGCGATCTGGCCGGCCGACTCGTCGATCTCCTCCCGTTTCTCCTTCCAGACTTCGAGGATCTTCTTGAGCTGCCCGATGAAATGCTCGCGCGGAAAATAAGTCGCGCCGAAGAACGGCTTGAGGTCCGGCGTGAGCCACACCGAGAGCGGCCAGCCCCCGCGCTGCTGCATCGCCTGGACGGCGGTCATGTAGATGTGGTCGACGTCCGGCCGCTCCTCGCGGTCGACTTTGATGGCGACGAACCCGTCGTTGAGGACTTTGGCCACGTCCTCCTTCTCGAATGACTCGCGCTCCATGACGTGGCACCAGTGGCAGGTGGAGTAGCCGATCGAGAGGAAGATCGGCTTCCCTTCGCGCCGCGCCTTCTCGAACGCCTCGTCCCCCCACGGGTACCAGTCCACGGGGTTGTAGGCGTGCTGGAGCAGGTACGGGCTCTTCTCGTGGATCAGCCGGTTGGGCTTGCGGTGATGCGGGTTGGTGTCGGTCATTTCGAAGGCGGCGGGTCGTGCGCCCGCGTCGCCCGCTCCATGGGGACGGCGGGAGGAAAGGACGATCGAAGCGAGCGCCCCCGCGGCGGCGGCGATCAGGATCCAGCGCCACGCCGGCACGCGCCGGGCAGGATCGGGCGGGACCGACCCGGCGGGTGGAGGGCTCGCAGTCACAGCCGAGCGAGTATACGGCCCCACCCGGGGGATGTGTCACGGCCGCGTAGCCTCCCTACGGGCGGCGCCCTCGCAGCATTGCGGGCGGCCCGGAGCGCCGGTGCCGCCCGCCGCGTTCTCCCGGGAACGGTTTCGCTACGACTTCGCCATCGAGGCCATCCACTCCTTGCCGCGCTTCTCCATGTCCTTCTCGCTCACGTCCTCGATGTGGGTCGCGATCCCCCAGATGTGGCCGAAGGGATCGGCCAGCTTGCCGTAGCGATCGCCCCAGAACATGTTCGTGAGCGGCATCTTCACCGTGGCGCCCGCCGCGACCGCCTGCTTGAACAGCGCATCGCAGTCCTCGGTGTAGATGTAGAGCGACACCGCGGAGCCCCCCAGCGTCTGCGGGGACACCGCGCCCATCTCGGGGGTCTCGTCGCCCAGGTAGAACTTGCTGTCGCCGATCTTGAGCTCGGCATGCATGACGCCGCCGTCCGGCGTGAGCATCACGCCCAGCTGCTTGGCGCTGAAGGCCTTCTTGTAGAACTCGATCGCCTTCTTGCCGTTCTTGACCACCAGGCCCGCGGTGATCGAGTGGCTCCCCGAGGGAATCGGACTCACCTTCGCCATGATGTTCCTCCCGTGCCGGCCGATGATTCGGCGCCGGCGTTCTTCGCTTCCATGCCTCGTTCGTCGCGCCGTGCATCCCTTCGCCCGGCGTTCTCCGGCCGCGCGGGAAGCTACGCCACGGAGGCACCGCGCACCACGAAATCCTGCGGGCGCGCCCTATCTTTGATCTCGGCTTGACGTGGGGCCGCGCCGGTCAAGGCGAGAGCCGCGCTCGTACGGAGACGGCCCGCGCCCTGGCGATCGCGAGCCGCGCGACCTCGCTCGGCGACCGGGCCGCGAGCGCGGCGCCGCCGGCCAGCGAGACGAACCCCGGGGCCGCGGCCGTCGCCACCGGAAAATCGTGCGTGAACACCTGATCGGCGTACTGGTAGGCGACCCGCCTCGAGTCGGGCGAGAACGCGATCGCCCCGAGGAGGAGCGGGAAACCGGGCGACGCGGTGACGCTGCCCGTGGCGACCACGGCGCCGTTCTTCGCCGCGACGTCCACGACGTGCAGCGACACCGTGTGCGCCGGTTCGACGGCGGGGACATCGCTCCACAGCGCCACGCGCGCGCCGTTCGGGGACCAGGTGCCCGAAATCGATACCAGGCTGTCGCTCGCCGAATAGAGCGCCTCCGAGGTGCCGCTCGCGAGGTGCCGGACGTGGAGCTGCCCCTTGCCCAGGAGGTACAGCGCATGCAGGCCGCCCGCGTCCCACCGCATCCCCGCGAGGCGCGCGTCTGCCGGCAATCCGAGGTCGAACGGCGCGCTCGTGCCGGCGACGCGGTCCCGGAGCTTCATGCCGGGCAGGAGATCGGTGCGGTAGAGAAACTGCGAACCGTCCGGGGAAACCAGGATGGGGAAGCCGGGCTCGATGCGACTCCGCGCGCCGGTCGCGGTTGCTTCGATCACGAGGGAATCGGAAGTGAAGAGGCCGATCGTGCGCCCCCAGGCCAGCCAGTCGCCGTCGCCGGAGATCTCGTGGGCATACAATTCGAGCCCTGGTATTGCGTCGAGCTGCACCGGCGCTCCGCCGCCGAGCGACACCCGTCGCAGCGCAACGCTGTCGTTGCCGGTGAGCGTAGGGTCGAGCAGGAGCGCCTCGTAGTACACCGGCGTTCCGGCCGCGGGCGCGACCGGCAGCAGCGCGGCCGCGCTGTCGAGCACCCGAGTGGCCCCGGTCGTCCCGTGCATCGCGACCAGCGAGAGGGTGGAAATGTCCCCCGATCCTACGATCTCGTTCGTGAGCGCCGACCATACGAAGTGGTTGCCACTCAGGAACGCGCCCGCCGCGCCGAGCGGGGTGCCCTGGCCCAGCGGCTGCGGAGCAGTCGGGTGCGATCTCGACTTGGCGCAGCCGGAGGCCGAGAGGGCGAGCAGGCAGAGTACGGCGGCCACGGGACGCATGGTCGTATCAGGATACCACCGTCCGCGGTGAGCGCCTGCCCCCACGTCCGGCCCGCAGCCGGGTCAACGAACGCGGACCAGCCTTCTCTCCAGCACCGCGCCCGCCACCTCGACGCGCAGGAAGTAGAGGCCCCCGGGCGCCGCGCCGCCGTCGTCGCGCGTCCCGTCCCATTGGACCTCGACCGCGCCCTGCCGGGTACCCGAGACGAGCCACCGCACCCGCCGGCCTTCGAGGTCGTAGATCGCGGCCTCGATCCAGGACGCATCCTCCAGCTCGAGCGTGGCCGAGACCGAGCCGCGGAAGGGGTTGGGACGGGGCTCGCCGAGCCTGGCACCCGCGACGACCGCCGGCGGCACGTCCGTGGTGGTGTTCCACACGTCGCTCACGCCGCTCTCCGTCGCCGCGTTGGCGAAGGCGCCGATCCCGAGCGCGTCGCAGATCGTACGCACCAGGGTGTAGTGCGTGATGGTGGTGCTCGAGACGTAGTTCGTCTTCACCACCGGTCCGGCGAAGACGGTGAGGATGTGGTTGCCGTGGTTCTTGTCGTCCTCGTCCCACGTGAGGATGACCAGTCCGCGCGGGCCCACCGCGGAGATCATCGACGGCAGGTTGCTCGCGAGCCAGGCGTCGCCGGTCGAGACCGAGCAATCGTGGGTGTTGTCGCAATTGTTCGGAATGACGAACGCCAGGTCCGGGAGCGTGCCGGCGGCGATGTCGGTGGCGAGCTGGCCATAGGGAACCTCCCAGGCGTGGTTGCAGTTCGAGTAGTTGGTCCAGGGATCGTGCTTGCGGGTGTAGAGGGAGCTCGAGGCGGTGCACGCGGTGCTGCCGGCCGACGGCAGATTCTCGGAGTAGGCCTTCCACCTCTTGCCCGCCACCTGGATCGCGTGTCCGAGGTTTTCGTCGGTGTAGGGCGAGCCCGGCGCGGGACAGTTGTCGTTGGTGACGCCCTGCGTCGTGGCGGCCCAGAGCGCGAGGTAGTTGGGCTGGGAAGGATGGGTGAGGGCGTAGGACTTGGAGAAGGAGGTGTAGTTCCGGATCAAGCTCGCGGTGTAGCTAGCGGTGCGCACCTGGTCGTACGTGTGGTTCTCCATCACCACCACGATCACGTGATCGAGAGCGGGAGGGCCGGCGGCCGCAGAAATGGTGGGGGAAAACGCGGCGCCGAACAGCAGGAGATAAAGCGAGGGGAGCTTGCACATGGTTCCTCCCGGACGCGCGGCCACGCATCTGAGTAGGGACCGGCTCGAAGTGGGGTGAAGCCGCAGATGCGGCCACTCGACACGGAGCCGAGCGCACAAAATGCTAGCTCCCGTCGACCGAGGGTCAAGTCAATTCTCCGGGCGCGGCGCGCATGTCTTTCGGCGCCTGCTCGTTCCGCCGCGTGCGCGGCGCACCGCCCGCGCCTATTTCACGCCCTCGATCGCCGCGGCGGCGCGCTCGAGCGCGGCGCGGATCGGCGCCACCCCTTCGCGCCACGCCTTCGGGTCCTTGTCGAGCACCGCCTGCGCGAGCCGCGGGAGCGGCGTGCCGGCGTAGCCGGTGTTGAGGCCCGGAGCGTAGATCTCGTGGCGGAACCACGGCCGGCCCGGAAGCCCGGCGCCGAGGAAGGCGCGCTCCACGCCGATCAGCGCGGAGTTGAGCGCCGCGGCGCTCCCGCCCGGCCACGCGCCGCCGCCGAGCGCCGCCGCCGTACGCGTTTCGAGCGCGCGTGCCGCGTCGCGCAGCCGGGTGGCCGCGGCGCGCAGCGGCGCGAGGTCGGCCCTGAGCTTCAGGCTGTCCGCGATCCCGGCGTTGGCGTCGTCGGCGCGCTCCTCGAGCGACTGGATCTCGTCCAGCACGAACTGCGCGGTGCGCGAGTAGTGGAGCGGGACCGCCTCGGCCTCGGCCAGCCTGAGCGTGAGCCGCGACCACAGGTCCACCATCGTGGAGTGGACCGCGAAGCCGGGGTCGAGCACGCGGTCCACGAACTCGAAGTCGTCGTAGAGCGAGTGGTAGATGCCGTTGAGCCCGCCGAAGCCGAAGTCGAGCGCGGGCACCCCGAGGTGGTCCACGAGACAGGTGAAGTCGGAGCCGCTGCCGAGCGGAGTGACGTCCATCTCGAAGGCGCGCTCGGGCTCGCCGCGCCAGCGCCGCTCGCGGTTCTTGCGGGCCCACTCGGCGCGCTGGTCGCCCTCGCCCCGGTCGCTCCACGACTTCATCAGGCTCACGCCCTTGCCGGGGTCGCGCACATCGGCGAGCGCCTCCGCCAGCGCATCACGCAGCGCGTGGCCGCCCGAGGCGCCGAAATCCCGCCCGATCACGGCCACGTCCACGTTGAGGTAGGCGACCGCCTTCTTCGCCAGCTCCTCGGCGTGCCCCTCGCCCCACTCGGTCGAGCCCAGAAGCCCGTACTCCTCCCCGTCCCACGAGCCCAGCACGATCGTCCGCCGCGGGCGCCACCCGCTCTTCGCGAGCGCGCCGATCGCGCGCGCCATCTCGAGCATCGTCGTGGTCCCGCTGTTGGGATCGACCGCCCCGTAGGTCCACGCGTCGCGGTGGTTGCCGCACATCACCCACTGGTCGGGCGCCTCGCGCCCCTTCAAGGTCGCGATCACGTTCCAGATCGGGCGCACCGCGTAGTCGTGCGCGGTCTCGAGGTGGAGCTTCGCGGGCCCGGGGCCGACGTGGTAGGTGAGCGGGAGCCCGCCCTGCCAGCCGGCGGGGACCACCGGGCCTTCGAGCGCTTCGAGGATCTTCTTCGCCTCGCCCCATGCGATCGGGAGCGAGGGGATCCTCGGGATGCCGCGCACCTCGGAGGGCTTGAGGCGCTTGCCGCCCGCCGCCGAGCCCCAGCCGGGCGTGGTGGGATCGCCCGGGCCTTCGGAGAGGAACTGCACGCTGCCGCGCTGGATCGCGTCCTCGGGGCGCCCCTGGCCGCGCGGGTAGGGATCGCCCTTGGCAAAGCCGTCGTCCGCGGGGTCGCTGAAGATCACCACGCCCGCGGCCCCGGCGCGCTCGGCGTTGCGCACCTTGAGCCCGCGGAAGATCTTGCCGTAGCGCACCAGCACGATCGCGCCGCGCACGTCGATGCCGAGCTCGGCGAGCTTCTTCAGGTCGTCCACCTCGCCGTAGTTCGCGTAGATCGCCGGGGCGGTCACGTTCCCCGAAGCACCGTAGCCATGGAACGCGTCGAAGGCCGCGCCGTCGTAGGCGTCCTTGTCCCATGGCTGGCCGGTCTCGCGCGTGGCGAGCGCCTGATCGAACGGCTCGACCAGCGCGAGTCGCGACACCGTCGGGTAGTTGAGGTAGACCGGGACCGGCTCGATCCGGGCGTCCCAGCCGTAGACAGCGAGCCGCCCGCGCACGTACTCGGCGGTGGCGAGGTCGGCGGGTGTCCCCGCCACGTGCGGCACCTCGCTCAGCACCCGCAGGTGGCGGCGCAGCGTGTCGGGCCGGATCGAGGCCGCGAGCGTCGCCTCGCGCGCGCGCTCGGTCGCGGCGTCGGCGGCGCGGAAGCCCGAGATGGCGTCGGCGCCGGTGGCGGCCGCGCTCGCGCAGGGCGCGGGCGCCACGATGAGGGCGGCGAGCAACCAGAAGCCGGGGATCCAGCGTGCGCGCATGGTTCTCCTCCACATGGGATCGCGTGGGGCGCGCAGTCTACCCGGGCGGGGCACCATGAAGAAAGACGGACCGGTGTGGGCGTGAGTGCTGCTGGCGGGCAAGTCCCGCTCCGGCGGCCTTGCCGAGAACGCGCCTGCCCTACCCCTGCTCCGGCGCCACGCCCGAGGTGGCGACCGGATCCAGCCAGTGGACGCGCTCGCCGTAGAGCGCCGCGTCCTGCTCGGCGAAGCCCACGTAGCGCTGGCGGTGGCAGGTCACGAAGATGATCTGGTGGCTCTTCGACAGGTGCTCGAGCATGAGCCGCATGCCCTCGCGCGCGCGCTCGTCGTCGCTGGTGGCGAAGGCGTCGTCCACGAGCAGCGGCAGCGGGTCGGCACCGCGCGACAGGTACTCGCTGATCGCGAGACGCAGCGCCAGGTAGAGCTGGTCCCGCGCCCCGGTCGAGAGCTGGAGCATGGCGCGCGCGCGCGTCGCGGGCTGGCTGTTCGCGAAGCGCACCGAGAAGTCGAGGTCCTCGCCGAAGCGCAGCTCCTCGACCTGCGCGCCGAGGTCGGCGAGGATCCGGGTGACGCGCTGGTTCAGGTACTCGGCCCAGCGCCGGTGGGTCTCGTGCGCCACGCGCTGGATCGTCTCGCGCGCGATCTCGATCGCGTGCTTGAAGCGCCGCGCGCGCTCGAGGGCCCGGCCCACGCGCTCGAGCTCGGCGACCTTCTCCGGGTGCTCGGCGTGGTGCTTGCGCCACGCCTCCTCGACCTGGAGCCTGAGGTCGGAGCGCTTGCGCTGCAGCTCCTCCAGCTCCTCGCGATTCTTGCGGGTCTCGACCTCGATCTCGGCCTGCGCGCGCGCCGCCGGCGGAGCCGCGCCCTTGGCCGGGGCGATGCCCTTGCCGCGCTCGGCGAGCAGGAGGTCGAGCTGGCTCTTCAGCTCCTCGACGGTCGGCTCGGGCAGCAGCCGGCGCTGGGCCTGCGGGATCAGCTCGTCGACCAGCGTGGTGTGGCGCGAGCGCCCGCGCGAGCGCTGGCTCAGCTCGGCGATGTGCTCGGGCCAGCCGCGCGCGGCGTCGTAGGTGATCCCGGCGGACTGGAGGATGCGGATCGCGCGCTCCTTGAGCCCGGCGGCGGCGCCCTGGTTGGCGCCCTTCTCCTGGTCGATCCATCCCCAGCTCTTCTCCATCTCCGCGAGGCGCTGGCGCACCGCGAGGTGGTGGCGGATGCCGGCCGCGGCGCGCTCGAGGTGGGCGGGGTCGGGCGTCCCGCCGCCGGCGCGCGCGAGCAGCGCGCCCGCGTCCTGCAGCACCTGCTTGCGCTGCGTCTCGAGGGTGGCGAGCGTCTCCTGGGCCCGCATCACCGGCGTGCTCTCCTCGGTGAGGCGCACGTACTCGTTCCAGTCGCGGATCAGCTCGATCGCGTCGCGATAGCCGAGGGCGCGCGAGGTTTCGTTGAGCGTCTTCTCGCTCTCGGTGCGCTGGATGCGGATCTGGTTGAGCCGGCGCTGCGCGTCGCCCAGGCGGCTCAACGCGTTCTCGCGATCGGCCTCGCGCAGGTTGGCGCCGGTCTTGAGCAGCCAGATGCCGGTGCCGAGCACGACGCTGCCGCTCGCGAGCAGCGAGATCCACACCGCGGGCTGGAGCCGGAGCCCGAGCAGCACGATGCCGGCGATCGTCGAGCCCAGGCCGAACGCCAGCAGCAGCCAGCCCGGGCTGCGGCGGGCGTTGCGCATCGCCTCGATCTCGCGCAGCGCCTCGGTGCTCTCGGTGCGGGCCTTCTCGAGCTCCGCGACCTCGGTCTGGAACTGGAGCTGCATGTCGAACTGCCCGCGCAGCAGCTTCTGCTTGGCCTCGGGCAGCGTGCGGAAGCGCCCGCTCAGGAACTGGAGGCGCTCCGGGACGTGGCCCTGGCCGGCCAGCGAGTCGCGCAACTCGAACACCGCGGTGCGCGCCCGGCCGTCCTCCTCGGCGATGCGGCGGATCTCGGACGCCATCGCCACCAGCCGGTCGGCGTCCTCGGGCGCGCACGAGGCGTACGCCTTGAGGCTCTCGAGCTCGGCCGCGAGGCTGCCGCGCTCGCGCGCCTGCTCCTCGTCGCGCCGCGTCTCGAGCTGCTCGAGATTGCGCTGCGCCTCCTCGTGGCGCGCCACGGTCTCGCGCAGCTCGGCCTCGGCGTTGGTGGGCATCTTCGCGGCCGAGGCGAGCTTCGCGGCCTCGGCGCGCAGCTCGTCCAGCTCGCGCCGGCGCTCGTCGTTGTCGGCGAGCTTGCGCCGCACGTCGGCGGCCAGGGTCTCGCGGCGCTCGCTGTCGATGCGGGCCAGGGCCTCGCGCGCGCCGTCCTCCTTCTCGCCGAGCCGCACCAGGTCGTCGAACGGGCCCGAGAGCTTCTCGAAGTCGCGCTCCAGCGCCTGGATCTCGCCCTCGAGCGCCAGGCGCTTCTGCTCGAGCCGCGCGATCGCGGTCTCGACCCTCATCGTGCTCCCGAGCTCCACGCAGTTGTAGGCCTGGGCCGCCGCCTCGAGCACCTGCGCGGCCTCGACCGCGTTGGTGTCCCCGACCGAGGTGTCGGCCGCGCTCTCGAGGCGCGCGTGGAGCGTCGAGCTGCGGCGCCCCTTCTCGTCCGAGGGCACCACCGACTCCAGCTCGCCCTGGCGCACCAGGGCGCACTTCTCGAACTCCCAGACGTTGAGGCCGAACAGGTGCTGGCCGATCGGCCACGATTCCTTGCCGCTGCGGAAGCGCTCGGACACCTCCTGCCCGTCCGCGGTCCACACCTCGACCGTGCCCGACTCGAAGTCGCGGCGGATGGTGTAGCGCTCGCCTGCGTGCTCGACCTCGAGCTCGAGGCGGTAGGCGCCGCCGTCCCACGGGCGCCAGCGCTCGGCCGGGGTGAGCACGCGATGGCTGCGGCGGTCGACCTCGAGCCCGTAGAGGGCCGCGGTCACGGCGGCGAGCAGCGTGGACTTGCCGCGCTCGTTCTCGCCCACCACCAGGTTCAGGCGCGAGGGATCGAAGCGGAACTCGCCGCGCAGCGCACCGAACCCGTCGGCCTTGAGCGCGTGGATCTTCACGCCCCCAGCTCCTCGTAGCCCGGGACCACCTCGCGCAGCCGGAACGCGTCGAGCCCGTAGTAGAGGGCGCTCTCGAGCAGCGCCCGCTTCTCGGGATCCGGCTCGGCCTCGAGGTTCGCGAGCAGGGTGGCCGCGAACCGCTCCTCGGTGGTGGTGGGATCGGCCCGCCGGTAGGCGTCGAGGTCGTAGTCCGGCCGCACCGCGCGCAGGTCCACCCGCAGGTGGAACGCATGGGGCCTGAGTGCTACGCCGGGGCCGGCGTAGCGCACGCCGTGCACCAGCCGCCCGGTGAGGCGCACGGTCACGATGTCGCGCTCGGTCACGCCCGCCTCCTCCATCGCGCGCTGGACGCGCGCGTCCACCTGCTCGGCGCTCGCCGCTCCGGTCACGTCGGCCTCGAGCGCGTGCACGCGGCGCGGGTCGAGCTCGACGGGCCGGATCTCGATCAGGGGCTGGCGCAGCTCGTACTCGACCCGCACCTCGAGCGCGCCGTGGACGCCGGTCTCCCCCGTGTCGAGCGCGATCGCCGAGCCCGCGTACGCCATGCGGACGCCGGCCGAGGCGGCGCCGGCCACGCCCCGTCCCGAGGTCGAGACGCTCGTCTCGGCGGCTCTTTGCTCGATGGTCGATGGCACGTGGTAGTGCCCGACCGCGTGGTAGCCGAACGGCGAGTTCGTCAGCTCGCGGTCCGAGAACGGCGCGGTCACCGTCTGCCCCGGCGGGCACAGGCCCTCGCGCGAGCCGTGGAAGACCGCGACCTCGAGCCCCATGGCGTCGGCCGAGTCCGCGAGGATCACCGAGCCCTCGCGCAGCGGCCGCTCGCTCGATTGGGCGTGCGAGGTGAAGGCGCGCCCCCAGATGCGCACCGCCGGGAGCCCCGGCAGGCGCTTCCCGGTCCAGCCCGGGGTGGTGAAGACGTGCACGTGCGGGGGCCATGCCCAGCCGCGCGCCTTGAGGAGGCGCGGGCTCCACAGGTGGCTCGCCTCGGACCACGGATCGTGGTTGCCGGGGGCGATGAACACCGGGGGACAGCCCGAGATGCCGAACACGTTGAGCGCGAACGCCATGGTCGCCGCGTCCGCGCCCTCGACGTCGAACAGGTCGCCGGGGAGGAGGATGGCGTGGGTGCCGCGCTCGATGGCTTCGCGCACCGCCTGCTCGAGAGCGCGGCGCTGGTCGGCGCGCCGCTCCGCCCGGCGCTCGGGCGAGAGCCAGCCGAACGGGCGGCCGAGATGGAGGTCGGAGACCTGGAGGAAGCGGACGACTGCCATGTCGAGAGGAACTCCCGGACGAAGGTCCCGGTCGGGCCGGGGCAGAAGCCGGCACCGCACCGAGCTTCGTCAAATCATCGGCAAAATAGCAGCAAGCCTTTAGTCCGGCAAAGAGTTGTGGGGTGCGGCGGCCGCGGATAGGATGCGCGCCGTGAGCCCCGGCCCGGAACCTGCACGCGTCCAGGCCCCGCCGCGCACCCTCGAGGAGATCGAGCACCGGTTGCGCTGGCGGTTCGTGCCGCTGTTGGTGTTCGCCGCGATGATGCTCGGGCTCGGGGCGGTGGCGGCAATCTCGCTCCTCGCCCCGCCGCGCACCGTCGCCGGGATCCCCGGGGATGCCGACGTGCAGGCCGCCTTCGCGCGGATCCGCGGCCAGAGGCCGATCGGGCTGGGCGAGCTGCGCTTCCGCTCCGAGCTGACCGGCGAGGCCGAGCCCGGGATCGCGCAGCCGGACCCGGCGGCCGCGGCCGAGGCCCAGGAGCTGCTGGCGCGCGCCCAGGCCCGCAGCCCGGCGGACGCCCGCATCCTCACCGCGCGCGCCCACCTCAACCTGGCGCGGCACATGTACGTGCACGCCGAGCGCCGCTACCGCCGCGCGGTGGTGCTGGCGCCGCACTTCGGGGAAGCGCGCCTGGGCCTCGGCGTCGCGCTCGCGCTGCGCGCCGAGGGCGATGCGGACCTGCTCGAGCAGCGCGCGTTGCGGCTGCAGGCGGTCGCCCAGTTCGCGGCGGTCGCAGCCGGCGACCCGGTGCACCTGCACGCGCTCTACGACCGCGCCACGCTCCTCGAGCGCCTCGGCCGCCGCGCCGAGGCCGAGCGCTGGGCGCGCGAGTACCTGCGCGCCGACGGCCGCAGTCGCTGGGCGCAGAGCCTCGCCGCGCGGCTCGAGCCGCGCTGACGCGGCGGGCGGCGGCGCCCGCCCGCGACGCCCGCGCTGTGGATCAGCTCGCGGGCGCGGGCGCGGGGGCCGGCTGGGGCACGGGCTCGAACGCCAGCCGCTTCCTGAACTCGAGGCGCACGAGCAGCAGGCTCAGCGTCATCTGGAGCGCGACCGAGACCACGGTCAGGTACCAGACCCAGCGCAGCGCGAAGCCCGGGACCCGTGAGAGCAGGAACGCCGGCACGATGACCACCGTGACACGCGCCAGCGAGGTCATCAGCGACGGGATCGTGTTGCCCATCGCCTGGAACGTGCTCGAGCACACGAACACGACGCCCGAGGCCACGAAGTTGAAGGAGACGATCCGCAGGTACTCCTCGCCCACCCCGATCACCTCGGGGTCGGGCGAGAAGAACCGGATCATGGCCGCGGGCGCGATTTGGCAGAGCGCCCCGAAGACCAGCATCGCGCCCACCGACATGAGGATCGCGGAGCGGAAGGTCTCGCGCACGCGCTCGGGGCGGCGCGCGCCGAAGTTCTGGCCCGCGACCGGGGCGACCGAGAACCCGAGCGCTACTACCGGCATGAACCCCGCCTGCAGGATGCGCATGCCGATGCCGAAGCCCGCCTGCGCCGCGGCGCCGAACGGCCGGCTCAGGATGTAGACCGCGAAGAGGTAGACCGCCATCAACGCGAACTCGGCCCCGGCGGGCAGGCCGATCTTGAGCAGGCTCCCCCACAGGCCGACGTCGGGCCGGAAGTCGGCGGGCACGAAGCGGAGATAGGCGTCCTTCGGCCGGAAGTAGAGGGTGAGCCACAGCGAGCCGACCGTGATCGCGATCAGCGTGGCCAGCGCCGCGCCCGCCACCCCCAGCGGGCGGTGCGTGAACCAGCCAAAGATCAGGATCGGCGCGAGGATCATGTTGAGGATCACCGTCGCCGCCTGGACGACCACGCCGGGCTTGAAGTTCCCCGTGCCGCGCAGCGCCGCGCTCATCGCGACCATCGGGAACTGGAGCGCCATCGCCGGCAGGAACCACTTGAGGTAGTCGGCCGCGAGCCCCGCCGACTCCGTGTCGGCGCTCAGGGCGTGCACGTACGGCATGCGCAGCGCGATCGCGAGCAGGAAGAACAGGACGCCCGAGATCGTGGCGAGCACCAGCGCCTGGTTGAAGACGAGCAGCGCGCGCTCGTGCTGCTTGCGGCCGGCGGCGTGGGAGACCAGCGTGGTGGTCCCGACCCCCAGCATCTGCGAGAGCGCGAGCACCAGGAACATCAGGTTGCCGCTCACGCCGACCGCCGCCACCGCCTCCTTGCCGAGCCGGCCCACCCAGTAGAGGTCGACCAGGTAGTAGAGGGTCTGGAGAAGCATGGTCACCAGCATGAAGCTGGTGGTCTTGAGCAGGTGACGGGAGACGGAGCCGGTGGTGAGATCGTGCATGGGGAGCGCTCGGCCGGTGGCTTCTTGAGGTCTCGGGCCGCACGGGCTAACGTTCCCGGACCACTGGCGGACGGCGCATCCTATCGCATCCACGGCCGGCCGCGCACGGCATCGTCGATCCATGGAGAATCCGATGAAGCGCATTCCGCTGCCCCTGCTGCTCCTCCTGTGCGCCGCCCTCGCGCTTCCTTCGCCGGCGGCGGCAAAGTCGAAGACCCCGAAAGAGTCGAAGCCCGCGGCCGAGAAGCACGAGAAGGCGCCGAAGCCGCCCAAGGCGCCGAAAGCCGAGAAGGCACCCAAGGTCGCGAAGGCGCCGAAAGCCCCGAAGGAGCGCACGCCGCTGAAGCCGAGCGCCTGGGTGCTGGGCCTGAACATGGGCGCCGGCAGCCTGGACATGGAAGGCGATCCGCTCGGCCGCAAGTCCGGAACCATGACGCAGTTTCGTGTCGGACACGTTGTGGCGCCCGGCGTGCTCGCGGGGTTCCAGGCCAGGGGCTGGACTGGTTCGCAGTCGGGCCTCGACCGCCGGCTCGAGATCATCACCGCGACCGCCACGGCGTACCCAAGCGCGCGCCATTTCTACGTGCGCGGCGGCGGCGGAGTGTGCGAGGAGCGGGTGGAGACCCTCGCGCCCGCCGGCTCCGGAGGGGTATGGCAACAGGACGCCGGGTTCGCCGCCACCGCGGCCGCGGGTTACGACTTCAGGATACGGCAGTCGCTGGGACTGGGCCTCGAGGCCGAGTACGCGCGCGTGGTCGCGGCGCACATCGGCGGGAACCTGATGACGTACACGCTGGGGCTCAGCTTGTATTGGTGAGGCGCCCGCCGCTAGGCGCGGCGTCGGCGAGCAGGCGGAGGCGTCGGCAGGCCATGGGCGAACGAATCTGTCCTCTTGGGCGGTTTTCGAGACCGCGCGATTCAGCCGCTCTCGCACCTCTCCGGGGCCGTAGGTACACGACTTAGAGAGGTGCCGTCCCCTGCAATCGTGCTGCTTCGGCCTGCGCGTGCGCCTCGCCGAGACGGCCGTAACGCTGCGTCGTCACGATCGAGGCGATCCCGAGGATTTCCTGAAGAGCGGCCAGACTTCCGCCAGCATCCAGCTACCCGCACGCGAATGTGTGCCGAAGCTGGTGAGCATTGAAGCCCGGAATCCCTGCCCGCCCGCGAATCTGGACATTGAAGCCGTCCGCGTTCCGCAAGGGGCGGAGCCGGCTGCCCGAGACATCAGAAGACCGGGCCCTTGTCAGCTCGCCCCACCGCAGGCCAGTGCCGACCAGGAATCGTCCGATGAACCCGTACGGATCCTCGAGCGAGAACACCCGCTCGATCTCGCCGTCGCTCAGTCGATCCGGCGGTCGCTCCTGAATCCTCGGCAGTCGCCGCGGGAACGGCGACCGCGTTTCAAAGATCGAAACCGGACGAGTGCTTCGCCGTAATCGTTCCGGGGGCGGAGACGCGGCGATCACGCCCGCCGGCCTTGTCGCGGAAGTAGTACATTCTCCCGTGTTTGACCATGTTTTTTGGTCGTTTCGGCATCGGAACTATCCTTCCCGAGCCTCCACGAACCGGTACAGGGCCCCCCCGAAGGAGGGTCGGTGTCAGGAAGGCCCTAGAGATGACCTTGCAAGTGAGCTTTCCAGTCGCCGTGGTACGTGAACTGGCGCCTGAGGACATTTCCGAAGCGCTGCTACGTTTCCTCGTGACCAGCGAAGAGAACAGGGCCAAGCTCAACCGTTACAACTTCCGGGGAGACTGTTGGAGAGCATTCGGCCGCGAAGAGTGGGTCGAGCAGCTCTTCCTGGGAGCTTGGAGCATTCTCGAAGCCCAGGGCTTCCTCACGAGGTCCACTGACGACTGGTACTCCGTCTCGAAGAAAGGCAAGGCCGCTGCTGCGGGGTCGTTTGCTGATATGCGCCTCGCGACCCTCCTTTCGAAAGACCTGCTCCATCCGAAGCTTCTGAGTCGTGTTTGGAAGGCATTTGCTCGCGGGGATTACCAGAACGCGGTGTTTGAGGCGTTCCGGGAGGTCGAGATTTCGGTGCGCGCGGCCGGCGGTTTCCATGACAAGGACATCGGTGTCGCCCTTATGAAGGCGGCGTTCAATCCCGAAGGCGGTCCGCTGACTAACATGGATCGCGAGGGTGGCGAGCGACAGGCGCTGCGAGACCTCTTTGTCGGGGCAATCGGATCGTACAAGAACCCACACAGTCATCGTCCGATCGACCTTCAACCGAAGGAGTCGGTTGAGATGATCATCCTCGCGAGCCATCTGCTGTCGATCGTGGACTCACGGGCGCCTGTGGACAAGTCACCCTAGACGACGCCCATGGACCTGCCACGCTGAACGCATGCTGATGCAGAGCACGAAAACTCCGTTTCGAAGCCAGAAGCTGGTCGCGGCTGCATCCCGCGGCCGACTCTTGTTGCCCAAACAGTCTCTAGCGGTCGTCAGCGAGTCCGCGTCACCAAAACCGGCTGAAGTTCGAGGGTAGACAAAAGCCAGGCCCACCCACGCTCAGTCGACTTGGTCTACGGCCTGCTCTGGAACGCCAACTAACGAGGCTCATTCGCCGCCATCTTTCGAAGCTGCGCTCTCAGTGGGAAAGGGGGCGTATGCGATCAAGGAGGAGCGAACACAATGCCGTCGTGGCTATCCGCTTGGATAACGCCAAAGACGATCACAGCGTTCATCGGTGGCGCAGCCGTGAGTGTGTACGCCATCTACTTCCGGCACTGGTTTCAACGAGCCGTAAGGCGTCAGACTACAGCTCGCCACCTGCACCACTACTTCGGAAAGATCTCCGACGGATTGAAGGAAGCTGAGAACCAACAGAAGATGCAGGCTCAGTATTACCAGCCTTGGCACCTGTCTCAGTGCGTTACGTGGCTAAAGGAACTTGTCGATTCGGAAGCCCGCGTCTCTGAACTCGAGAACCCGCCGCTCGAGATGGAGATCCGAGACAAGATCAAGAGCGCCTACTCGACCGCCTACTGGCAACAGCAGAACTACAAGCCCGCCCAACTGCCATTTGTGCCCGAGGGCAGCCCGACGTCGTTGCTTCCAGCGGGCATCTCGTCCCTCGGCACGATGCCGTTCCTCACGGCAATCGGGGATCTCTACACGCTGCGCCGAAAGTTGGACGCCTACCGTGGCCCTCTCTTTCTTCAATGGTTTCCCCGACGGTCACGCTCACGCGGGGTCCGGCGCTAGCTCGGATTGACCGGAGGCATTTCGTCGCTGCTAGTTTCGGGTTCGGTGCGCTCAGTGTGCCCGGCCACCGGCGGCCATTTGGCGTTGAAATCGATCAGAAGCCCAGCTGTCGTGTCACGGAGCTTCGTCACGACCGTCAGCAGCTTTGTGCGCTGGTCCACGGCCCGCGTGACGAGCGAGGGGTGGACAATCAACGCCTCCGGAGACCTCTGCCCTAGGAGTACGCGGGTCTCGCGGAACCGCTGCTCGTCCTCCCTGATCTTTTCGGCAGTCATGCGCCCGAACTCCGTGATTGTCTCGATCCGGTCCTGCATCACGAGGTCATTGAGCAGCCACAAGTTGTCCGACACGCGGTCGAAGCGCTTCCAGGCGACGAGGATGTTGTTCATGGTCTCTGGATTGATCGGGTGAGTGGCGTCCTTCTTCAGCGTCGACGCGGCGGTGGCTCTCATCGTCTCCAGTGTTCCGCGGATCCGAAGCACGAGTTGCTCGCGCATCCTCCGTTCTTCGGTTTCGTGACGATCCTTCTGCAAACGGCGTCCCGCACTGTCTGATCGATTCCAGCCAGTCCGCGCGACCCAGCCTGCCGCGAAAATGCCGGCAGCAGTCACCACCCATCCGATCACGTCCTTTGGCGCGATTCCGAGTCCATGTGGTCGCTGGTCCATGAAACCAGCCCAGATGGTGTCTCGCACGGTGTCGGGAACGGCGGCCAGCAGCGAGTCGACACGATGATTGAGGGCGAGAATCAGGGCCTCTTGATGGACGACCACTCCCTGAAGCGAATCAATCACCGATGGGGCCATGCTCGGTCTCCTGCACAGACTCAACGTGGGTGTTACGATTGCGCTACGGAGCGTAGCACCTTCTACTCCGGCCCCGACATCTTCCCGCCTTGAAAGGTCCCCCGGGATTCGACCCCCAGCGGCGTCTCGGCCTCGAGCTGACCGAGGTCGAGCTTCGCGCGCTCCCTCACCACACCATCGAGGACGGCGCCGAGCAGCCGGCCGCTGCGGTCTAGAGCTGGACTCGATCACCAGGCGCCCCCGGGCTTGAAAGGACTCGGGGGCGTCCCTGTTTGGAATCGGTGACGCGCGGGCTTACGGCGCGCCGAGCCGCTCCAGCGTCCGCCGCGCGAACGCATCGCCAGGACTGAGCCGCAGCACCTCCTCGGCCGCGCGCCGCGCCTCGTCGCGCTGGTCGAGCGCCATGGCGGCGGCGGCGAGCCCGGACCAGGCGTGGACGTCCTTCGGGTTCGCCGCGATCACGCGCCGGAACAGGGGCTGCGCGGCGCGGAAGTCGCCCCGGCGCAGCTCGGCGGTGCCCCACTCGAGCAGGATGCGCGGGCTGGGCGAGGTCTCGGCGGCGCGGGCGAACGCGCGGGCGGCGGCGTCCCAGCGCTCGAGACGGAAGTTGCGGATGCCGAGGTAGTCCCAGGTCTTGCCGCGCTCGACGTCGGTGCGCCGCGGCGGCTCGCTCATGAACGCCTCGACCCGCGTTAGCCCGCGCTCGATGTCCGTGAAGTGCGCGAGCCACTGAAGCGCGGCGGTGGTGGCCGCGAGCGTCACGCCGCTCGCGAGCCACGCGCGGCCAGGGGCCGCGCGCAGGGTCTCGGCCACGAGCCACGCGGCGACGAGCGAGAGCGCCTCCCCGGCGCCGGCGAAGTCGTCCCAATCTCGAAACAGCCCCTGCGCGGGATGAAGCAGGGGCATGCTGAGCACGAAGGGCACGGCGAGCGCCGAGAGCAGCGCCAGCTCGCGCCCGCGACCGGGGATGCGCCCGAGCAGGATCGCGACCGGCGGGATCGCGAGCGCGAGCGGCGAGAGCGCGGTGACCAGGCTCAGCAGGTCGGCGGGCCGCGTGCCGGCGAACGCGGCGCGCACCACGCCCTGCTCCCGCACCTCGGGGGGAGTGAGATGGATCGGGTCCCAGCGCAGGATGGTGGCGACGATGCGCGGCAGCATCACGGCGAGCGCGAGGACCGCGATCGAGACGGCGGTGAGCCACTCCGCCTTCGGATGGCGGAGGACCGCCTCGCCCTCGGCCGCATGCGGCCTCGCGCCCCAGGCGAACGCGAGGGCCGCGGCGGGCACGAGCCCGAGCGCCGAGCGGTGGAGGGCGAGCCCGGCGGCGAGGGTCGCGGCCAGCGGCAGGAGCCCCCGCCGCTCACGCAGCACGCGCAGGCCGAAGACGCCGAGAGCGGCGACCAGCAGCACCATCTCGGTGAATGCCTTGCCGAGCCCGGTGAACATGGTGAGCGTGCCACCAAAGAACACGACGGCGGCGGTGGCGAGCGCCGCCGCGTCGCGCATCGCCAGCCCCCGGGCGAACGCGACAGCCAGCGCGGCGAGCAGCGCGGCTTCGAGCGCCCCGAGCGCGCGCGCGGCGCCGTTGGCGGCGAGCAGGTGCATGTCGACCAGCGTGCGCGGCAGCGTGTAGTGGAGGAGCACGTCGAGTGGCAGCGCCTGGGGGAAGAGCACGGCGGGCCGCCCCGCCTGCTCCACGGTACCCTGACGCAGCAGGAAGTCGCCGACGAACCGCACGCGGTCCGGCAGAGCGAGCACGAGGATCGCGGCGAGGAGCGCCGCCACCACCACTCCGCGCGGGCGGGCGAGCGCATTGCCCGCGCGCGCGAGCGCGGGGAGGAGCGCCCGGGCGACCGCGGGATGAAGCGCCAGCGCGGCGGCCGCCCATGGCGCCCACGCCGCCGCCGTCGCGAGGAAGCGCTGAACGTTGAGGCCCCAGAGCCACATCGAGGGAACGAACGCCAGCGCGAGCCGCGCGACCGCGGAGATCGCGAGCACCCACCAGAGCGCCGACGCGGCGCGCGCGGCCGCCTCGGGCGCGGCGGCCGGCGTCGCGCGGGCTGGCGCCGCGCCTCTACCGCGGCCGCGCATTGCCGATCCCGCGCTCGAGCTGGCGCAGCAACTCCATCGCCTGCGGATCCCGCGGCGAGACGCGCAGCAGCGATTCGGCGGCGGCGCGCGCCTGGGCGGTGTCGTGGCCGGGAAGGCTCATCAGCATCAGCCCTCGCAGCGCGGTGATGTCGCCGGGCACGCGCTCGAGGAGCGTGCGGAACGTCCGGACGGCGCTCCCGTAGCGGCGCGCGAGCGACTGGGCGATGCCGAGCTGGCGCAGGATGTACGGGCTCGGCAGCAGCTCGGCGGCGTGCGCGTAGGCGTCCGCAGCCTCCGGGCCGCGGTGCATGGCGAGGTAGGTCATGCCGAGATACTGCCAGGTCATCGCGCGCTCGAACGAGGTGCGCGACGGCGGCTCCTCCACGAACGCGCGCACCCGCGCGAGCGCGCGCTCCGGCTGGGTGTGGTGCACGAGCCACTGCGCGCTGGGGGCGAGCGCCGCGAGCGCGAGCGGCACCGCGAGCCACGAACGCGCGCGCGCGGCGCGCAGGGTCTCGGCCAGGATCCACGCGGAGAGCAGCGTTGCGCCCATGCCGCCCGCGGCGAAGTCGTCCCAGTCGCGGAACAGGCCCTGCTGCGCGTGGAGGAACGGGATGAGCGCAACGAAGGGAGCGGCGAGTGCCACGAGCAGCGCGACCTCGCGCCGGCGCAGCGCGGGGCCGAGCGCAAAGGCGGCGGCCAGGGCCACGGGCGCGAGCGGCGCCAGCATCACGATCAGGTTCAGCATGTCGGCGGGGCGCGCGCCCGCGAACGCGGAGGCCAGGGCGCTCCGTCCCGGCTCGGCGGGCGTGAAGTGGATCGGGTCCACGTGGCGCACGATGTGGACGATGCGCGGCACCATGAACGCGAGCGACACGATGGGCAGCGCGAGCGCGACCCAGGTCGCGGGCCGCCTCAGCGCCGCGCGGCCGCCCGCGCGCAGCGCCCACCCGCACGCGAGCGCGAGCGCGGGCAGGACGCCGAGCGCCGAGCGGTGGAGCGTGAGGCCCGCGGCCGCGACGGCGAGCAGGGGCACGAGCCCGCGCCCGGTGCGCGCGGCGCCGAGGCCGAGGATGCCGATCGCCGCGACCAGCAGCGTCATCTCGGCAAACGCCTTGTTGTAGCCGGTGAAGAGCGTGAGCGCTCCGGTCCCGAACACCGCGGCGCTCGCGGCGAACGAGGCCGCCCCGCGCAGCGCGAGCTCACGCGCGAAGAGCGCGGCGAGCCAGCCCATGAGCGCGGCGTCGCCGGCGCCGATCAGCCGCCCCGCGTCGGCCGCGGTCGCGCCGGTCGCGAGCATGAGCGCGCGGGCGAAGTGGTGGTGGATCGCGAGGTCCAGGGGGAGCGCCTGCGGATACCACTCCGCGAGCGACACGCCCTGGGTGGCGAGGGTGTTCTCGCGCAGCAGGAAGTCGCCGACGAACCCGGCGCGGTCGGGAAGGCTCCACGCCAACGCCGCGCCGCCCGCGGCCCACGCCGCAGCCGCGAGCGCGGGCGCACGCGCCGCCGCGTCGCCCAAGCGCGCGCCCGCCGGAGCGGCGAGCCGCGCGACGGCGGGCAGGAGCGTCACGGCCGAAAGCGCCCACAGTCCCCAGCCCGGCACGGGCGGCAGGAAGCGCAGCAGCGCCAGGCTCCACGCCCAGGTCGAGGGGGCGAAGGCGAGCGCCGCGCGCGCCCCGGCGAGCGCGACGAGCGCGGCCCATGCGGCGAGCGCGGCGCGCCCGGCGGCCGCGGAATCGAGTCGCGATGGCTCGGCGGGCAGCGCCCCGCGCGCGCCCGCGGCCCGCGCGCGCGCGGCGCCGGGCCGCGTCTCAGCGAGCGGGCGCGACATGCGCGCTCTCCGGGGGCGCGAGGCGGCTCAGCAGACCCCGGGCCTCGGCCAGGCCGGGGTCGATGCGGAGCGCGCCGCGCGCCGCGCGCACGCACTCGGCGGTGTCGCCGAGCTGATACGAGACGTAGGCGAGCTGCGACCACGCCATCATCAGGCCGGGCGCACGCTCCACGAGCCCGCGCAGGATGCCCTGCGCCTTCGCGTACTGCCCGCGATTCGTCTCGGCCAGCGACCACTCGAGCAGGATGCGCGGGCTCGGCGCGAGCGCGGCGGCCCGCGCGTAGCTCTCCGCCGCGGCGTCCAGCCGCCCGTACTCCTCGTCGCGCAGCGCGAGGAAGTTGTGGAGCGTGGCGCGCTCGTCGTCCCCGCGCGCGGGCGGGCCCGCGATGTAGGCCTCGACCCGCGCCATCCCGCGGTCGAGGTCGTGATTGTGCATCAGCCATTGCACCGCGGGCGCGAGCGTTCCGAGCACCACGGCGGCCGCGAGCCAGGCGTGGCGCAGCGCGCGCAGCGTCTCGCCGATCAGCCAGGCGGCGGGGAGCGAGAGCGCGACCGCGGCGGGCGTGAACACGTCCCAGTCGCGGAACTGGCCCTGGCGCGGGTGGACGAAGAGCAGGAGCCCCGCGAACGGAACGGCGAGCGCGAGCAGCACCAGGGCTTCGGGCCGCCGCCGCAGCGCGGGCGGGAGCGCGAGCGCGAGCGGAATCCCGGCGAGCGCGAGCGGCGAAAGCAGAAGCAGGAGGTTCCCGAGGTCGGCGAGGTGGAGTCCGCGGAACGCCGCGCCCAGGATCTGCGCCGGCCCCGCGCCCGCGCGCGCGAAGTGCAGGCGGTCGGTGCTCTCGATCGCCGCGCGGATGCGCGGCAGCATCAGGGCGAGCGTGACGGGCGGGAGCGCGAGCGCCGCGATCGCGGCCGGGCGCCGCCACGCTCCGCCCGCGCCGTCGGCGCGGAGCCACGCCGCCCACACCACGGCGAGCGGCGGCAGGAACGCGAGCGCCGAGCGGTGGAGCACGAGGCCCGCGCTCACGGCGAGCGAGAGCGGCAGCAGCCCGCGCCCGTCGCGCACGGCGGTGATGCCGAAGGCGCCGAAGGCGGTGGCGACCAGGCACAGCTCGCCGAATACCTTGGCGAACCCCGTGAACATGCCGAGCGCCCCGCCGAAGGTGACCGTCGCGACCGCCGCGGCCGCCGCCGCCCCACGCAGCCGGAGCGCGCGCGCGAAGGCGACCGCGAGCGCGGCCAGGATCGCGGCCTCGATCGCGCCGAGGACGCGCGAAACGTCGTTGGGATCTCCGGTGAAGCCGTGCGCGAACAGGCTGGGCACGGTGTAGTGGAGGGCGAGGTCGAGCGGCAGGGCCTGGGGGAACACCGTGTCGGTCGGGATCTGGCCGCGCGCGGTCCCGACCCGCAGCAGGTAGTCACCCACCAGCTCGAGCCGATCGGGAAGCAGGAGCACGGTCGTAGCCAGGAACGCGCCGAGTGCCAAGCTCGCGAGCGCGGGCCGGTCGGCGATCGCGTCTCCGGCGCGCGCGAGCGCCGCGCCCGCCGGGCGCGCGAGCGCCGGGACCAGCGCGAGCGCGGCGAGCGCCCACAGCAGCCAGCCCGGAACCGGGGGCACGAACGCGAGCGCGTCGAGCCCCCACAGCCACATCGAGGGACGCAGCCCGAGCGCGAGGCGCGCGACCGCGAGCAGCGCGAGCGCCGCGGCCAGCACGCCCGCCGCGCGGTCCGCGGCCGTCGGTGGAACGGGCGCCGGCCCCGCGCCCGGCACGGGCGCCGGAGCCGCAGCGCGGGGCTCCGTGCCCGCCGCGCGGTCCGCGGCCGGGCCGCGCTCCGGATCGCCCGGCTCGCTGCGCTTGCGCTTCATCGTGCGGGGCCGGGCGCGCGCTACTGCGAGGTGGTCACCCCCACGCGCGGGCAGTGGGGTGCGAGGGGGCAGATCGAGCAGCGCGGCTTGCGCGCCACGCACACCCTCCGTCCGTGCAGGATGAGCCAGTGCGAGAACCGGGTCCAGCGCTCGCGCGGCACGATCGGCATGAGCGCGAACTCGATCTTGACCGGATCGGTCTCGTTCGTGAGCCCCAGCCTCCGGGACAGGCGCTGCACGTGCGTGTCCACGACGATGCCGGGGATGCCGAATGCGTTCCCGAGCACGACGTTGGCGGTCTTGCGCCCCACGCCGCGCAATTCTGTCAGCGCCTCGAGCGAGCTCGGCACGCGGCCTCCGTGCTTGCCGACGATGTCCGCGCTGGCTTCGCGGATCGAGCGGGCCTTGTTGCGGAAGAACCCGGTGGAGCGGATCGCCTGCTCCAGCTCGGCCTGGGGGGCCGCGGCGAACGCGGCCGCATCCGGATAGCGCGCGAACAGCCCGGGCGTGACCGAGTTCACGCGCTCGTCCGTGCACTGCGCGGAGAGGATCGTGGCGACCAGGAGCTGGAGGGGATTGCCGAACGAGAGCGCGGTGGTGGCTTCCGGATAGGTGCGCTCGAGGATGTCGAGCAGCGCGGCGACGCGCGCGGGATCGGGCGGCATGAACCGCGGGCGTGCCCGCCTTCGGCCCCGCACCTCGACCAGCCGCGCCCGGCGCTGCGTCCGGCGGGCGGCGGGCCGCGCGCCCTGGATCGCATGCGCCACGCGCTTGCGGCGGGCGGTGCGCTTGGCGCTCGAGCGGCTCCGTCCGGGCGTGGCGCGCGGCCGGCCGGTGCCCGGCATGCGCGGGGACTCGGACTTGCGTCGCGCGCGCGGAGACTTGCGAGCCATGGCGCGCGAGCGTAGCGGAGCCCCCGGCCCCCGGCAACACGCGGCCCACGCGTGCGCGGGCGGCGCCAGCTCGGCGACTGCGGGTGCCGCGAGCGCGCGCCCGCTACTTCACCAGCACGTTGCCGCTGGTCCAGGGAATCAGGCCGAGAGCCGGCATCAGGTTGCAGTCGCCCAGCGTGGTGTTGGGCACCACGATGCTGGTCTTGTCGACGTTCCCAGTTCCCTCGCCATTGTCCTGGACCCGCCACACGATCTGCACTCCCACCAGCTCGGGGATGTTCGACTCCCGGATCACTCCGCCGATCCAGGCGTCGTTGCCGATCACGGTCAGGCACGTGATCTCGACGTGGTTGTGGACGCCCAGGTCGCGATGCTGGAACTCCGCCTCGCCGGTGACGACTCCATCGGCGTCGATCTCCGCCGTGAACCCGTAAGTCACGCGGGCCAGCGGCCAGTCCACCGTGCCGCCGCCGGACGCCCGGTGAACTGCGGTTGTTGCCATGGCCACGCTCGCTCCGAGAACTCCCGCGAGGAGCATGATCGAGAAACCCGCGATGATGTCTTTCCTCATGGCTGTCCCTCCTTCCGGACTCGCGCGCTGCATTGGGCCGGACCGATGCCCCCCCTCGAACTAACTTGGATGCCTGCAACGCCCCGAGCGCCGCACTGCCGAACGCAAAACGCTAGCAGCCGCCCCATGTCTGTCAATGGAATTGACCGGAAGCGGGCGTTCGCGAGCCTTGAGCGTGACGAGTTCGGGATAGGGCAAAACCGGCGCCGGCAAGATTTGGCAATGTCGGCGGCGGCGCAGGACTGAGTCGGCGGGCAGGACGTGCCGGCGCGGGACGTGCCGGCGCGGCTTGGGGCTAGAACCCCCAGCTCAGGCCGAAGCGCATTCCGACGCCGTCGGCGTTCACGCTCTCGCGGAACGTGACGCCGCTCGCGGGGTCGTCGACGTCGCGCTCGACGTCGCCGTTGTTCACGAACACCTCGCCGAACATGCGCGACCGCCCCGAGAGCGGCAGCGCCGCTCCGCCCCACACCTGCCACCCCCAGCCGCCGAACGTGGCGTCGAAGTCCGCTCCGGTCTGGTAGTCGGTGGCCGAGAGCAGCAGCACCTGGTACTCGCCCGCGACCCCGAAGTAGGGGATGACGGACAGGTTGTCGCCGCCGCTCACCTGCAGGTAGGCCTGGAACGGGAAGAGGTTCGAGGAGGCGCGCGCGAGCACACGGGTGACGGTGACGGGCTGCCCGCCCTGGAACGTCGTGCCCTGCACTTCCCGCCGGCTCTCCGACTTGTGATACCAGTCGGCCCCGAAGCCGAGCTGGATGTGCTCGTCGACCGCGGGCCCGCCACGGAATCCGATCGCGAAGCTGGTGGCGCCGTTCCCTTCGGGGTCGAAGAATCCGGCGTGGATCTGCGCGGGCGACGAGTGCACGTACCCGCCCGAGCGCTCGCGGTAGCCATCGCGATAGCGCGGGCGATAGCGCACCGCGTCGAGGCGCGGCCCGCCACGGTAGGCGGCCGGCGCCGCGGGGGCGGCGGAGAATTCGGCGGGCGCCGCGACGGCCGGGCCTTCGAGGCGCACGGCGGCGAAGGGATCGAGGGGTTGGGATGCGGGCGAGTCCTGGGCCAGCACACCGCGCGCGGCGACGTGGAGAACCGCGAACGCGGCAAGGGCGATCCGGCTGGGCTTCATGGTGACCTCCGTGCTCGAGCTGCGTGGGTTCGAAGTGCGAGCACGTGCGTTCCTTCGCACGCAGCGTGCCGGAAGGGATCTTGCTCGGGCGCGGGAAAGAATAGCCCACACGGGCGCCCCGGTCCCATGATCTGGTGCGCGGCCGTCGCGGAGATGTCGCGGCGCGTGGCGGGGCCGCCGCACCGCGTGCTAGTGTCCCGCCCCTTCTCGAGGCTCTCATGCTCCTCATCCCCATCCCCATGCTGCTCGCGGCCGCGCTCGCCGCCGGGGCCCCCGCACCCGGCGCCGGCCCGACGCTGCCCACGGTCGCGGTCGAGGACACGATGCACACCGAGGTGCCGGAGATCCTGGTGCGCGCGCCGCGCGTGACGCTCGAGGAGATCCTGGACCGCGTGGCCCGCGGTGAGGCGCGGCGCGACTCGATGATGCGCGACCAGGCGTTCACCCTCACCCTGCGCCTGACGCGCGACCCGGCCGGCGCGCGCCCGCCCGAGCTGCTGCGCGAGCACGTGGAGCGCGTCTACAAGAAGCGCCCGGACAAGGTGCGGAGCGTGACGCTGCGCGACTGGAGCCCGCGCCCCAAGCAGCGCGCGGACATGAGCATCGACGTCCGCCCGCGCATGGACGAGGAGATCGTGAACTTTGCGTTCCGGCCCGAGGCGCGCCGCGACTTCCGCTACCGCATCGTGGGGCGCGACCTGCTCGGGAACCGGCTGGTCTACCGCATCGCGTTCCAGCCGCGCTCCTCGCTCGATCCCACGCTGCCGAGCGGGCTGGTGTGGGTGGACACCAACGACTTCGTGATCGTGCGCCAGGAGGTGAGCTTCGACCGCTCGCCGGTGCCGCTGTTCCTGAAGAGCGTGGACCGCATGGTGATCGAGCGCCAGCGCGTGGACGGGTACTGGGTGCTGAAGCGCGTGGTGCTGCGCGCCGCGACCAGCCTGCCGATTCCCGTCCTCGGCAGCTCCTTCGACCTCGCGCTCCGGCTCGACGAGTACCGCGTGAACGCCGGGCTCGACGACTCGATCTTCGTGGCGCACGGGGGCGGGCGATGATCCGCCGGCCGATTGCGCGGGCGGCGGCGGTCGCACTCGCGCCGGCCGCGGCGGTGCTCGCGCTGCTCGCGTGCGGCGCCCGCGCGGAGGGCGCGGCGCCCGCGGCGCTCGCGCCCATCGCCCAGCCCGCGCCGCCCGACACCGCGCTCGACCGCTTCCTCGGGACCCTCTCCGATTCGACCGACGCCTACTTCGGCCTCTCGGCCGCGCCCACCGACACCGCGGGCCTGGACAGCGCGCTGGCCTCCGGTCTCGCCCGCGGGGCGGCACGCCCCCGCGCTCGTCGCCGGCCCGCGCTCGGCCCCGAGCTCGGATTCAACCGCGTGGACGGGCCGAGCTACGGCGCCGCCGCCGCGATCGGCGCAGCCTCGGGCTTGGGCCGGCTCGAGGGCCGGATCGGCTGGGCGAGCGGCCCGAACGACCTCCTCGGCGGGGCGGCCTTCCTGCGATCGCTGAGCCGCGGAGACGCGACCTGGTCGCTGCGGCTCGCGGCCGGACGGCGCACGGACGGCATGGACCGCGACTTCGGCGACCTGCAGTTCGCGATGCTGGACGCCTTCGTCACCGGCAAGGACTACCAGCGCTACCTGCGCCGCGACGGCTTCGAGGTCCGGCTCGCGCGCGAGGCCCGGTCCTGGCGGGCGGCCGCGGGCTTCCGCGACCTGCTCGAGTCGCCGCTCGCGACCCGCGTCACCTGGAACCTCGCGGGCGCCACACCCGCGGTGCGCGACAACCTCGCCGCCGCGCGCGGCCGCAACCACGAGTTCGCGATCGAGGCCGCGGCGCGCTGGCCGCGGCTCCCGGTGCGGAGCGAGATCGAGCACGCCAGCTCGAGCCGCGCCGCGGGGAGCGACTTCGAGTACCGGCGCACGCGGGTCTCGCTCGCCGCCGACCTCGCGGCCGGACGCTGGCTCGCGATCGTGCCCCAGCTTTCGTACGGGAGGCTCTCGGGCGAGCCCGTGCCGCAGGCGGCGTTCTTCCTCGGCGGCGCGCACACCCTGCGCTCGATCCCCGGCGGATCGCGGGGCGGCGAGGGGCTGGCGCTCGCGCGCCTCGACGCGATCGAGGCCCACGACCTGCTCGCGCTCGCGCGCCTACCGCATCCCGCCTGGCTCCCGCTCCAGGCCGCGGCATTCGCGGCCGCGGGCTCGGCGTGGGGCGCCGATCCCTACGGCGGCCCGCGGCGGGGCGGCGTGGACTGGCCGGACGCCGAGCACTGGGCGCTCGAGGCCGGGGCGTCGCTGCTCTGGCGTCCGGGCCTGCCCGATCCCACCGGGTTCGTGCGCGCGAGCTACGCGTGGCCGCTCGGCCCTGGGCGCGAGCCCGCCCGCTTCACGCTCTCCTGGTCGCGCGCGATCGATCTGGTGGGGCCATTCGGGGAGTAGAACCGGTGTCCTCTCCAGGTGTAGCGTTCGCTCCATGATCGGATTCCGCCGCGGTCTCGCGACGCTCGCCCTCGCGCTGCTCGCCGCCGGCCCGACCTTCGCGGCGCGCCGCGCGCCCTCCACCATCGCCCTGCCCGGCGGCGAAGGTGGCGTCGGCCTCGACGACCTCGGGTACTCGCCCGCGCTGGGATGCGTGCTCGTGCCCGCGGGTCGCACCGGGCGCCTCGACCTGGTGGATCCGGCCACCGGCAAGGTCGTGGAGATCCCCGGCTTCAGCGCCCGCGAGGGATTCTCCGGACGCCACGACGTCGGCATCACGTCGGTGACGGAAGGGGCGGGCCTGCTCTTCGTCACCGACCGCACCGCGCTCCGGCTCTTCGTGGTGGATCCCGCGACGCGCTCGATCGTCGGCGAGACCGCGCTCGGCGCGAGCCCCGACTACGTGCGCTGGCTCGAGGCCGGCCGCGAGCTGTGGGTGACGGAGCCGGACTCGCAGCGCATCGAGATCTTCCGGTTGGAGGCCGGCCCGCCGCCACAGCTCACGGCGGTCTCGACCATCCCGACCGCGGGCGGGCCCGAGTCGCTGGTGTTCGACCCGAGGCGCCGGCGGGCCTACACCCACCTCGCGTCGTGGACCGTGGCGTTCGACACGCGCACCCACCGCGTGCTCGCGAGCTGGCCCAACGGCTGTGCGGGGGCGACCGGGATCGCCCTGGACGTGGAGTGCGGGTTCCTGTTCGTGGCATGCGCCGAGGGCAAGGTGGCGGCGCTCGACGTGAGGACCGGAAAGACTCTGGGCGCGCTGCCCGCGGGCGGCGGCATCGACATCATCGCCTACGACCCGGAGCGCAGGCACCTCTACGTGCCGAGCGCCCGGACCGCGAAGCTCGCGATCGTGGGCGTTTCGCCGCGCGGCGCCCTCACGCTGCTCGGGACCTACCCGGGCGCTGCGGCCTCGCATTGCGTCGCGGCGCGGGGCAAGGTCTACGTGGCCGACCCCGCGCGCGGCCGCCTGCTGGTCATCGCCGATCCGTTCCCGGTCAGCGCGCCCTGACCGCCGCGGCGGGCGCCGCGCGGCCGGCCCGGAAGCGAGAAGGCGGGGCCGCGCCCCGAGGCGCGACCCCACCGTGGCCCGTCGCCCGCGGAAGCGGGCTCAGATCACCTTGTAGATCTCGCGCTTCCCCGACTGGTACATCTCGGTGTAGCCCTTCATGCGCTCGCCCATGTCCTTGCGCTCGGAGTACTCCTTCATGCGCTGCTCGTACTCGCCGAGCTCCCGGACCTCGGTCTCCATCACGACGGTGTTGAACGTCCCGACCGCGTCGGTCAGGATCCGCACCTTCGCGTTCTTCTCCCCCGCCATGACCTCCTTGAACTTGGCCGCCAGCTTCGAGGCCATCCCGGGCTTGGCGGTGAACGTCTCGCGAATCACGTACATGGATTATCTCCTTTCGAGGCGTTGAGGGTCGCGGCCACGTCGCCGCAGCGCCGCGGCCTCAGGCCGCGGGCTGGATGTTCTGGTTCTGACGGAACAGGTTGTTCTTGTCGTACTTCGCCTTGATCTTCGCCAGCCGATCGTAGTTCGGCCCGTACGCTCCCGCGCGCACCCGCTGGGTCTCGTCCTCGGGCATGAAGTTCACGTAGACGCCGCCGGTGGCGTGCGGGGCCATGCGGTCGAAGAGCTGGCGCGCCCAGGCGACGCACTCCTTGTCCTGGGAACGGTCGCCCCAGCGCGTGTGGACGTTGAGCGCGAACTGGAGGTCGCGGTGGGGATACGCGGTCGCGCCCGCGGGCACGCGGTTGATCGCGCCCCCGAGCTGGGCGAACGCGATCTCGCAATCGGGCGACGGCAGCTTCATCGCGGAGTCGATCAGCACGTCGATCGCACCGTCGCTCACGGCCGTGAAGCTGTGCGACTTCCAGTAGTTCCGCATGCCGGGCGTGAGGAGCGGGTCGAGCACGGTCTGCCAGGCGGTGAACGGATGCGGCGCGATCACGTCGGCGACCGGCTTGCCCAGCGAGCGCAGCGGCTGGAGCGCCTTCTGGCCCGCCTCCAGGTTGCCGTTGTAGCACGCGGCGAAGGCCACGATCTCCTTGCCGTGCCACTCGGGCGCGAGGAACGGGAGCGGGGGCGCCTTGCGGAGCACGAACCAGATCGCGAGCTCGTCGGGCGCGTCCGCCGCGAGCTTGCGGTAGGCGCGGAGCAGCTCCTGGGCCTTCGCGATCGGGTGGACGACGAGCCCCGAGAGCACCTCGGGGCCCATCGGGTGCAGGCGGAACTCGAACGAGGTCACGATCCCGAAGTTGCCGCCGCCGCCGCGGATCGCCCAGAACAGGTCGGGGTTCTCCTTCTCGCTCGCGTGCAGCAGCTCGCCGGCTGCGGTCACCACGTCGGCCGCGAGCAGGTTGTCGATCGCGAGCCCGTACTTGCGGCTGGTCCAGCCGAAGCCGCCGCCGAGCGTGAGGCCGGCGATGCCGGTGGTGGAGTTGACGCCGACCGGCGTGGCGAGCCCGAAGGCCTGGGTCTCGCGGTCGAGCTCGCCCAGAGTGACGCCGGGCTCGACGCGCGCGGTGCGCGCCGCGGGGTCCACGCGCACCGACTTCATGGGCGTGAGGTCGATCATCAGGCCACCCTCGCACACCGCGTTGCCCGCGATGTTGTGGCCGCCGCCGCGCACCGCGAGCAGGAGCCCGTGCTGGCGCGCGAAGTCGACCCCCGCGATCACGTCCGCGGCGCCCGCGGCGCGCACGATCGCCGCCGGATGCCGGTCGATCATGGCGTTCCAGATGGTGCGCGCCTGCTCGTAGCCGGGCTCGCCGGGCAGGCACAGCGCCCCGCGCAGCCGGCCGCGCACCAGGTCGAGCGCTTCAGAGGAGAGTGGGGTCGCGGCGCCGGAACTGGTCTTGAAGCTCACAGCCGTCATGTGGGATCCCCCTCGGAACGAAGGTTTGCTGGTGGTGCATATCTGCGGCGGGGCGGGAGGATACCTCAGGGGGTGGTCCGGCGTCTGTGAAATCCTTGTCGCGCGCGAGTTCCCCCGGGCGGCCTCATCGCCCACGACGCGCGAGGCGCCGCCCGCGATTAGCCCGGATTTGGCGCTGATCTTCGCGCTGTCACGGGAGCGCGGCCGGGTGTAGCGTTCCCGCCGCGCACAAGCAAACCGCGGGGAAGGGAGACCTCCATGGTGCTTCCGCGAGTCTGCCGAGCGGCCGCCGTCGTCACGAGTCTCGCGCTGTTCCTGGCCGGCTGTTCCCGCGATCTGCCGACTTCGTCGTCCTCCGCGGTGGCCGGCAAGACCGCGGCGGTCGGCCCTTCCGCCACGGATGGAATCGGCAGGCCCGGCCGCGCCGTCACGATCCTGCTTCCGAAAGCCATGGCCTCCATCCGGCGCATGCCGGAGATGGGCGTTCTCGACGGCGGCGGCATCCGCGGCGACATGATTTCGGACTACTTCAGGACGACGGGAGCCAACCGCCAATTCCGGCGGGGTTTCGCCGAGTTCGCGATCCCCGAGTTCTCGGAAGGTTTCTTCGGCGCCCGGGTCGTTCTCCGGGAATCGCGAGCCTGGACCGCGTACTCCCTTCCGCCCGATCGCCATGAGCTGTCCGCCTACACCGACGTCGACTTCGCCGTGAGCACGAGCGAGATCGACCGGCCCACGTCTCCGCTCGGGACGTTCGAGACGGACGCCAACGAAGACGTGCGGACGTTCACCTTCGACGTATCGGACCTCGTCTCCGGGCTGCGGGGAGCGGGGCTCGGACTCCGGGTGAAGCTGGAGGCGGATCCGACGTACACCGGGACCGGGTTTCTGGGCTCGGGGTTCGGCGGCTCCTCGACCCCGGCCGGCGTCGTCATCGAGGTCATCACGACCGTCCCGGCCGCGATCGGTCACCTCGAGGGGATGATCGAGGGAATGATCGAGGGGCAGGTTCTTCCGGCGGGCATGAAGGCCACCCTGCTCGGCCGCCTGCAGCGGGCCGAAGACATCGTGAAGGACGACAATCCCGGCAACGACAGGTCCGCCTGCCCCGTGCTCTCCGCAATCATCGACGACGTGGACTCCGCATTCCGAAACGGCAGTGGATTCGCCGCGCCGGAAGCCTTCTACATCATGGAGTCGGTGGAGAACATCAAGACCGGGCTCGACTGCGCCGGCCGTTCCATTCGCGACGTGGGGCGGGGAAGACACGATCCGGTCCAGCCCGTGGCAGACGCCGGCCTGTAAGCACGTCACGCGGGGACGTTGCGCCCCGGGGCGAATGGGAGGTCGGTAGAGTTCCCGCCGCAGCGGCGGCAGCGGGCGCGCAGGCTCCACGGGCTGGAATCGCCCGCGCGGTCGAGTCTAAACTGGGCGCCCGCGCGACCGGCCGCCGGTCGCCCGCGGGCTCGCGATCGCGCCGCCGACTACCGGAGGTGGACCTTGATCCTGGTGTTCACCGGCCTTTGCATGCTGCTTTCGCTGGTCGTCCTCGCGCTGGAGTTCAAGCGGCTGTCCGTCCTCTCCCGCTTTCTGCTCGGCCTCCAGTTGCTGATGTTCTGCCTGGTCTTCGTCTCCTGGCTGGGCATCAGCTTCTGAGCCGCCCGTGGCCCCCGCGTGCCCGACGAGCTGAAGGCGCCCGCCCCCGGCGAGCGCCCGCGTTTCGCGGACCTGGCGTCCGATGCGATCCGCTACTGGGAACGGCGCCGGCCGCTGTACAACCTGGTGCTGCTCGGGGTGGTGCTGGCTCATTTCGCTGCGTCGTGGCCGGATTCGAAGGAGCTGCTGGGGCGGGACCCGGTGCTCTTCCTGTTCGGCCTCGCGGTGCTCGCCAATGTCGTCTTCTGCGCGGCCTACGCGGTCGACATCTTCGTCCAGCTCTCGGGGACGCGCGCGGCGTGGGTGCAGTGGCAGTGGGCCTTGCTTGCGATCGGCACCGCGTTCGCGGCCGTGGTCGCGCACTTCGTCATGCTCGGCATGCTGGGAGGCCGCATCGGCTGAAGATCGGCGGTGTCACCCATGACCTCGTTGTCCGTAGCCTTGTTGCGCGGCGGCTGGCCGACGTGATCTGGAGGAACGAGCCGTGACGAAGGGCGGGCAGGCGGGCAGCGACACGCCGGTGCGCGTGGTGCGCAAGCACCACGGGCTGGTGCGCCTCTCCCACTGGCTCAACGTGCCGCTTCTCCTCGGGCTGATCGCGAGCGGGCTCTCGATCTACTGGGCGGCGCCGGTGTTCCATCATCCGCCGGACCCCGTGACCCAGAGCCGCGATTACCTGCGCGACCTCGGGGTCGCGATCGCGGCCCTGCTCCACGACCGGGGCGGCGACCCGCGGATGTGGGTCTACGAGCACCTGGGGCTTGGGCCCCGGCACCTCGCGGCCGGGCTCCGCCTCCACTGGGCGCTCGCCTACCTGTTCATGCTGAACGGCGCGCTCTACGCGGTGGGCCTGATCGCGGGAGGCGGATGGCGCGCCCTGCTGCCGCGCGGCGCGGACATCGGGGACGCGCTCCGCATGATGCGCTACTACCTGGGCGTGATCCCGATGGCGATCCTGCGGCGGCCCTGGCCGCACCCTCCGGTGTGCGGCAAGTACAACGCGCTGCAGCGCGCCGCCTACTTCTCGATGCCGCTCTTCGGCACGCTGGTCGTGCTCTCGGGATGGGCCATGCACAAGCCGGTACAGCTCGGCTGGCTGGAACGCATGTTCGTGAGCTACGACGGCGCGCGCATCGTCCACTTCGCGTGCATGGTCGGGCTCGGGGGGTTCATCGTCCCGCACGTAGTGCTGGCGATCGCCGACGGCTGGGACACGCTGCGCTCGATGGTGACCGGCTGGTCGGTCCGGGTGAAGGGGGAATCGCGTGAGCGAGCGTGAGGACCAGGCTCCCCCGCCTGCACCGGGCGAGCCCGCGGCGGGCGAGCCCGCTCAGGCGCGGCCGGCCGCGCCGGCGCCGGCCCCGATGAAGGCGGACGCCGCGGCGCCGGCGGAGGCGGCCGCAACAACGCCCGCATCGCCCGCCCCCGCCGAGCCGGCGCCCGCAGAGCCCGGGCCGCCGCCAGCGCCGGCGGCCGAGCCCGCGCCGGCACCGGCTCCTGAGCCCGCTCCCGCGCCGCGCCAGGCGCCGAGCCCGTGGCTCGAGGCCGTGCGCGAGCGCCCCGAGACCGTGATCGAGGTGCCGCGGCGGCGGCTCGCCGCGCAATCGCGGCGCGATTTCCTGCTGCTCGGGGCCGGCGTCCTCGCCACCGCCGCGGGCGCCTGGTGGCTGCTCCCCGACCGCGCACGCATGCGGCTCGCGCCGGGCAAGGCGTTCGACGCGCTCGACTCGATGGCCTCGCGCGTGGGTCTCTCGCGCGCGCGCCGCGAGAGCGCCCTCGACCGCGCGCTCACCTTCGACGACGACGTGGCCGAGGCGCTCTACTCGAAGGGCCGACGCGTGCGCACCTACTCCCGCTCCGAGGTGACCGCGCTGCCCAACAACTACGACGGGCAGACCCCCGGGCCCGAGTACCTGCCCACCTGGACGCTCGAGCTGACCGGGCTCGCCTCCGGCCGCGCCGAGCGCCTCACCATTGGCGAGCTGCTCGGCCGCTTCACGCTCCACGGGCAGGTCACGCGGCTGGTATGCGTCGAGGGCTGGAGCGCGGTCGCCTGGTGGGGCGGCATCCGGTTCGCGGACTTCCTCGCCGCGTATCCGCCCGCGCCCGGCGCGCGCTGGGCCGCGATGCGCTCGGCGGTCAACCTGGACGGCCGCGGACGACCCCACCCCTACTACGTCTCGATCGACCTCGAGACCGCCCGCCACCCCCAGACCCTGCTCGCCACGCACCAGGGAGGCCGGCCTCTCACCCTCGCGCACGGCGCGCCGCTCCGGCTGCTCGTGCCCATGAAGCTTGGGCTCAAGAACATCAAGGCCGTGACCGGCATCGCCTACACTGCGGGCGAGCCGCCCGACTACTGGAACGAGCGCGGCTACTCGAAGTACGACGGCCTGTAACCGCTACTTCAGCTTGGCCATCGACTTCTTCGCCTCGGCGAACTCCGGCTCGAGCGCCAGCGCCTTGCCGTACTCCTCGCGCGCGAGATCCTTGCGCCCCTCTTTCTCGTAGACCATGCCGAGCCGCCAGTGCGCGGCCGCCGGGCGCGGCGCGTTCTCGCGCGGCGGCGCCGCGATGTAGTCCTTCAGCGCCTGCTCCGCGCGCTCGAGGCGCCGGCCGGAGAGCGCTCCGGTGCGCCCGATCTGGTAGAGCGCGTTCGCCTCCCCAGGCCGGGCGGCGAGGATGCTGTCGAAGACCGCGAACGCCTCGTCGTACCTCTCGCCGCGCGCGAAGAACAGGCCGAGCGCGTAGCGCACGCTCAGGCTCTCGGGGAAGGCCGCTGCGGCCGAGCGGTACTCGCGCTCCGCGCCCGCCGGGTCGTGCTGATCCTGGGCGATCGCGGCGAACGCGAGCGCGCCGCGCAGGCGATCGCGCTTCCGGATCTCCTCCGCCTGCGCCCGCGCCTTCTCGACGCTGCCGCCCATGAAGCCCGGGGCTGCGAGGTAGTACTGGATCAGGCCATCGCGCGCGTCGAGGTTCTCAGGATCGAGCGCCGCCGCGCGCTCGAACTCGGTGCGGGTCTTGCCCGCGAGCGACATCTGGCTCAGCTTGCCCGTTCGCTGCGCCCGCGAGCCGTAGGCGCGGCCGAGCCACATGTGATAGGCGGAATTCCCGCCGTCGAGGCCGACTGCGGTCTCGAACCATCGCTCGGCCTCCTTGTAGTCCGAGGTGACGAGCGCCACGCGCCCCAGGTAGAAGACCGCGGTCGGGTTGGCGGGCTTGGCGGTGGCGGCGGGCGTGAGCGCCGCGCGCGCCTCGTCGTAGCGGCCCTGCTGGAACAGGCGCACGCCTTCTTCCACCTGAGGCGGGTCGGCGGCAAGGGCGGGCGCGGCGAGGGAAACGAGCAGCACGACGAGAGTGACGGCCCGGTGGGACACGGGGTCTCTCCTCGAGGAGCGGGGCTTGGATGGGAGCGAGGCGATCCTACACGGGCGCGGCGACTGTTGCGAACTCGAAGGCCGCCCGGCACCACAGCTCTTCGCCCGCGAGCCAGCGACAGAACACCCATTCGGGACCGATGATCTCGAGATCGAGCGGCGGCTGGCGCGGGTAGGTCATGACGCGCCCGGCGCCGGCGAGCACGGCTTGCCGGCGCACGTTCTCGGGCAGGCGGAGCGCGTAGGCGTGGGTGCCGCACGCGAAGCCGAACACGATGCCCGTGTCGGGGCGAACCAGGGCCGGCGCGCCGAACACCACGAAGCGGCAGTCGACCGGGAGCACCGCCGCGATCTCGTCCCACAGCCGCGCGACTAGATCGGGGTGCGTGCCGAGCGATTCGTAGGGCCGCGGGAACCGATCGGGACGGGCGATGGCGGGCGTCCCCGGCCGCGCGCGGCCCGCGAGCCAGCGGCACAGCGCGGCGTTTGCGGGGTGGTCGATCCCGGGTGGATCCATCGCCGCGGGCCCGGTCACGTGGCGGCGATCGCCTCCAGGTGCCGGAGGTGATGGAGGTCGTGGCCGGCCAGGGTCTGGAGGATCCAGTCGATCGAGATCTCGCCCATCTCGGGGTGCCGGAACGGCCGCGCCCGCCGCTCCGTCGGAATGCCTGCAAAGAGCTTCAGGTTGAGGCGCCGGAGCGCGAGGAACGCCTCGAGCGCCGCATGCGGATCGGTCGCGGGCTCCGCGTCCACCCAACGCGCGCCGTCGTAGGGCTGGACCACGTAGTGGTCATCGGCGAGCGCCAGGCGCACGCGCTTGCCCCAGCCGATCTCGTCGTGCGCCAGGTGGAGCACGACCTGGGCCGCGGTCCACTTGCCGGGGGCGTAGGTGCGGGACCAGCGCCGCGCGTCCCAGCCCTGCACCAGGCCGGCGATCCGTCCCGGGGTGGAGGCGAGGAGCGCCAGCGTGTCCCGAGAGCCCACGAGGTCCGCGTAGGGGAGCGGAGCGATCATCGGCGGGCACGATACGCCGCGCAGGGCCGCGGCGCCACGCCGGCCGCGATCTCAGGCGGCCGGCATCGTGCGCCCCGGGCCGCGGCGGTGCGCGAGCGGCGTCACGCTCGAGCGCGGCCCGCACGCATCCACTCGCTCCGGAGTGAGTGGGCGCGTGGCGGCCCACGAAGGCGCTTCGGCATGCATGCGTTCGTCAGGCATGATTGCATTCACTCGCTCCGGAGCGAGTGAGCACGCCGGAGCGAGCTTGCGATCGTGCGCGACGCGCTGATCGAAGTCGAGCAGCAGGGCCTGCTGAATGCATCCGCCGCGGGCAGCGCGGCGCCGCGAGAGACGCCCCGGCGGGCGCGGAGACCGCCGGCGCCCAGGGCCTCGCGCGTCCCGTCAGCGCAGCAGCAGGCTCCTCCCGTCGAGCGCGCGGCCCTCCGTCTCCAGGCGGTGCAGGTATACGCCCGGCGGGACGGGGCGGCCGCTGTCGTCGCGGCCATCCCAGACGAAGCCCGCTCCCGCGTCTCCCTCCATGCGCCGGATCGATCGTCCGGACAGGTCGCGAATCGTCAACCGCGCGGGGTAGAGCCCGACCGAAGGGGCAAGACCGGAAACCGCGATGCGAACGCTCGAGGAAAACGGATTCGGCCAGAGCGCGAGCGCCACCGGCCCGCCGGGCGCTGCGGCCTCACCCACGCCGACCGCGTGCGCGAGCGTGCCGAACGGATACTCGACCACCCCGACCTCGAGCGTGCACGCCCAATCGCCTGCGTTGAACGCATAGGTGCCGGGCGTTCGGGTCGAGACCCGGATCGTGCCGGCGCCCATGGCGTCGTAGGAGGGCGTCTGCGTGGTCTCGAAGACGCCGTAGCGCCAGTCGTGATCGATCTCGTCGGCGTGAAGCTCGAGCACGAGATCGCTCTCGCCCTCCATCACGAAGTCGTCGTACACCACTTGGCGGAAGCTCCGGGTCTCGCCCTTCTGGCGATAGAGCCGCAGCGGCGCGGCGGCCCCGTCCTTCTCGCAGGTCGAGAGCGGCTCGGAGATTCCCCACAACGCCTGCGCGAGCGGCGAGTAGACGCGGGACTCGAACGTGATCTCGGCCGGCCTCCAGTCCCAGAACGGAAGCGCGATCTCGTGCAGGTCGAAGACCTGCGCCGAGGTCATCGTGACCGTGACGCGGCGCCGCTGGGTGAGGAAGCTCGCGAGCTGGACCCACGCGCCGCGCTCGCCCGCGAGGTCGAAGTGGCCAACATGGTAGAGGCTCAGGGTCGGCGGCAGGCCCAGCAGCCGCGAAGCGGCGGTCACGTCGTGGAAGTACGCATCCGGCAGCGCCTGCACGCCGTCGTTGGGCGCGAACTCGCCGTAGGCGGCCATGGCCACGCTGAGCGACGCGCTGCGCGCGCGGTCATCGGTCGAGCCCATCTGCCCGATCAGGATGCCCGCGAGCAGCGGGTTGTCGGCCTCGGTGCGCGGGGAGTGCAGGTTCGCCTCGATCCAGCCGTAGCTCATGTGGACCAGGTCGATCAAATCGATGCCCGGGAGGTCGAGCAGCTTCATGGTCTCGGGGCGGCTCGCGGCCCAGTTGCCGCACAGCACGCCCTCGGCGGTCAGCCAGCGCGCGATCCTGCCTTCGCTCGCGAGCCCCTCGACGTCCTTCTCGATCATCCAGCGCGCGACCAGCGAGCCGAAGCTGGCGCTCACGAGGTTCGCCTGCGATGCGCCCGAGCGCCGGAGCAGCTGGCGCGCGTACTTGGCCACGATCAGGGCGTAGCGCGGCACGCCGCCGCCGTATTGGGCGGTGATCCCATCGACGTCGGCGACGTCCGCGGCGGAGTAGTAGGCCGGAGGCGTGTCGCCGTAGTAGGTCGTGGCCGCGACCACGTCGGGAGGCGGCGCGGCCTCTCCGGGCTCGATCGTCGGCAGGCCCACCAGCGCGGCGAGGCTGTCCGTGGCGGAGCGGAGCGCGAGATCGTCGCCGTAGGTCCCGTGACGGCCCGCGCCATTCGTGTCGAAGCCGTGCACCCAGATCGTGACGGTGTGACCCGGGTCGCCCGGGGCGGCCGTGGCGGGGGCCGCCGCGAGCAGCGCCGCGGCGAGAACCGGCGCCATGCGCGCGGCGGCGCGCGGACGCCACCATGGGCGGGGGGATCGATCGCGGGGGCGGCACGGGGGACGGGCGGCTGCAGCGGCGTCGAGGGCACGGCGCATCGGCGACTCCTTCGCGCGACCCGGCCGGGATTGCGCGGCCCTTCCTCTCCTCGTGCGATCGACGCTACCGCGATGCCCGTGAACGCGGCAAGAACGAGTTGTGGGAAATTTTGTGGAATAGGTTGCGGCCGCCGTGGCCGCCGCGGGCTGCCTTGCCCGAGCCCGCCTCAGCCGAACGTGTCGGCCTTGGGATCCCAGAAGTCGCCGGTGAGGCCGATGCCCGCGAAGATCCCGCGCATCTCGTCGGGAGCCGGGCGGCGCGACTCGGGCTCGAGGCGCGTCGCGTACCACGTGACGGCGAGCGTCCAGAGCTGATCCATGGTCACCGCCGGCCGGCGCGGGACCGAGCGCTCGCGGCACCATGCGTCGATGAAGGCTTCCGACCGGAAGAAGAGCATCGTGCTTCAGGTGAAGACGATGTCGTTCCACCACTGCGCGGCGGGCACCAGGCAGTGGAAGAGCCAGGGAGAGCGCGCCGGGCCCCGCAGGCCGATCTCGAGACGCAGGGGCTGGTGCGACCGCGCGCACGACGAGCGCACTTGGCCCGGCCGATGAAGCGCCGCGGGGATCCCGAGCGCGTCCCAGGCGCAGTTGGCGAAGTAGTCGATCCCGTCCACGCGCACGCGGTGCGGGGTGGGAATTCCGGAGAACGGCGGGGCCATGCGGATGCCTCGGCCGTCTGCATCGAGCACGAGCAGGCGGCGCCGCGCCAGCCCCTCGCAGGCCGCGCGAATCTCGTCGGCGCTGGCACCCAGCTCGCTCGCCAGCTCGTCCGGCCGCGGCGGGAGCCCGCGACGCGCGGTGATGCCGTAGATCGCGAGCTTGACCCGGACCTCGAAGTCCACGCGGCGCCGGGCCGGAGCTACGGCCTCTCGTCCGCCGTAGGACCGTAGATCGGCGGGAGCGGCACGTCGATCAGGCGCAGGTAGACCGAGAGCTGGCCGCGGTGATGGACGAGATGGCTGATGTGGTTCCGCACCACCGTCCCGCGGGGCGCGGTGAACACGGCCTGGTCGCCGCGCTTGAGCGACCACGCCACGCCGAGGTCGGCGTCGCGCGTGGCGGCGATCGCCGCGCGCGCCTCGCGCACGTTGCGGTCGAACTCGCGGAGCAGCGTCTCGGTGGTCTCGAAGCTGTAGCGCGGAGCCTTCATGAAGTCGTATTCGGTTTCGCGCAGGCTGTTCGCGATCCAGCCCGGCATCCACGTCAGGAGCTGCGCGAGGTGCGCGAGCGCGAACGACTTGGGATGCGGCTTCCACTCGCCCTTGGCACCCGGCACGCGCTCGAGCAGCCGGCGGGTCGTGGCCATCTCCAGGTCGAACTCGGGCAGCAGGGATTCGGCGAAGCTCATGGGAAGCCTCCGGGGCGCCCGGAGTATGCCCTCGCGCCCGCCCCAAAAGAAACTGCCCCCGGCGGATCGCTCCGCCGGGGGCTCAACGCCGCACCTCGCTCAGTCCCTTGCCCTGGCACACGACGAGCTGGTGCGACGGGATCTCTACGTCTTCGTCCTCGCGTTGTGCTCGAGCCAGTAGATGTGCCGGCTCTGCCGGTTCTGCGCCCGCAGGAGCATGAGGCGCTCGGTCGGCGTCACGATGCCGTCCGCCTTCGCGATCAGCTCCATGCGGCGGAGGTGCCATTGCATCTCTCGGAGCCGCGCGGCTTCGAGCGGCGTGATCTGGCCGCTCTCCACTCCCTGGCGGATGCGCGCGTGCTGCCGGGTCTCACGTCGGTTGACCCGCGGCGTCGCGGTGCCCGCCGACGCGAGGCCGGCGGTGAGTGCCAGCAGCGTGGCGAGCATGAGTCCCATCCCGATGATGCGTTTCACGGTTTCCTCCACGACAAGGAGCCGGGGTTCTGCGTTTGCGGACCCCTGGGTCCGCGTTCGACGCGGCGCGTCGTTCTCGAGCCCTACCAGCCAGCCTTGTCGCACGAGCTTCGGATCCGACCCGACACGGCTCTCTCCTCGGTGACTGGTGGAGCGTACGAACACGACGCGCTTCACGGCGGCCCAATGAGCAGGCGGCGTGCCGTGGGCCGGGGGCTGCCGGACAGCGCTTTGCGCACCAACGAGTTGGGGCCGAAACCCGCGCCGGGAGCGGGGCCGCGCGCGAGCGGCCATCTGTTCCGGAAGGTGCAGCCCGAGCGCCCGCGGGTGACCCGGAAGGGGCAACGATCAGCGCGGGCCGGACGGCGCTGCGCGCGGCTCGGGGCCCGCCGCACGCCCCGGATCGCGGGCTCTGAGCCACGCGTCCGCGTCGCCCGCGAGTCGCGAGATCACGTCGCCCTGGCTCGGGTGCAGGTGCGGATCCCCGCGCCAGCGCACGGTGGCGCGCGGCAGGCAGGCGTGGAGCTCGAGCACCGCCGAGCGCGGCGTGCGCTCGTCGCGCACGCTGTTCATCAGCAGCACCGGCAGGCCCGAGGCGGCGCGCGCGTTGAGCGCGGGCTCGAGCGGCCACGCCGCCTGATAGGCGAGCGCCGCCGTGACCGTGGCCGGGGCGTGCAGCCAGCCGTGGCGCTCGAGCCCCAGGCGCATCAGCAGCTCGAGGTCGGCCGCGCCGTCCACCAGCACCAGCGCGTCCGGCACGGCGGTGAGGCGCAGCGCGGCCAGCGCCGGCGGAACGCCGAGGCTCGCGCCCACGAGCACGATGCGCGCGGGGTCAACGCCCGGCGCGCGGGCCACCGCCTCGGCGGCGAGCGCCAGCACCGACGGCGAGCGCAGCGCCGCGCGCTCGATCGCCGGGAGCTGGAGCGCGAACTCCGTCGGCGTGAGCGTGCGCGACCCGGGCCACGGCCAATCCACCGCGAGCACGTGGAACGGGGCCTCCGGGGGCAGGAGCAGCGCGGCGCGATCGCCGGTCTGGAGCCCGCCCATCATCACCGCGGTCCACGGGCGCGGGAGGCCGGGGCGGGCGGCGCGCCACAGCGCCCTCACGGTGTCGCCGCGCGCGGTGATCAGCTTCCAGCGCTCGACCCCGGCGCCGAACGCGGGCGCCGCGCGGCGCTCCACGCGCGCGAGCGGGGCGTAGTAGCGGCGCAGGACGGGGCCGGGATCGCGCGCGCCCCACCCGCCCCCCGCCGCGAGCGCCCCGAGCGCGAGCAGAGAGGTGCCGGCGCGGTGCCGGCTAGACCTCGATCGTGCCTTCAAGGTAGGGCACCGCGCGCCCGGCGATCAGGACCCGCGCGCCGCGATCCTCGCACCACAGCTCGCCGCCGCGGCGCGAGACCTGGAACGCGTGGAGCTTCTTCCGGCCGAGCCGGGCCGACCAGTAGGGGACGAGCGTGCAGTGGGCCGAGCCCGTGACGGGATCCTCGGGGACGCCGGCGCGCGGCGCGAAGAAGCGCGACACGAAGTCGGAAGCCTTCCCCGGCGCCGTGGCGATCACGCCCAGCGCGTCGAGCGCCGCGATCTCATCCATGCGTGGGTCGAGCGAGCGCACCTCGTCCTCGCTCCCGTACACCGCGAGGTAGTCGCGCGCGCGCAGCACCTCGCGCGGCGCGTGCCCGAGCGCCCGGTCGAGCGCGGCCGGCCGCTCGCAGGCGGCGGGCGGCCGGGCCGGGAAGTCGAGGGTGAGCCGCTCGCCGTCGCGGGTCACCGTGAGCGGCCCGCTCTTCGAGCGGAAGGTCGCGGCGCGGGCGGCAGGATCGAGGTGGTGGAACACGACGAAGCCCGAGGCCAGCGTGGCGTGCCCGCACAGGTCGATCTCCTGCACCGGGGTGAACCAGCGGATGTCGTAGCCTCCGTCCTCGCGCACGAAGAAGGCGGTCTCGGCCAGGGCGTTCTCGGCCGCGATCGACTGCATCGTGGCGTCGTCGAGCCAGCGCGGGAGCGGGCAGACGCCCGCCGGGTTGCCCGCGAACACGCGGGCGGCGAAGGCGTGCACTTGATAGAGCGGAATGCGCATGAGGCTCCCTTCGCGGCCTGCGGACTCCGGCGCGGGTTCAACGCCCCGCGCCGCCGGCCCTGAGGTTCAGCTCCAGGAACATCGCACCCGGGACCGGGTTGAAACGATACGGCGCAACCGGCCGAAAGCCCAGCGCGCGATAGAGCGCGATCGCCTCGGCCATCATGGGCAGCGTGTCGAGGCGCATGCGCTCGTAGCCCGCCGCACGCGCCGCCCGAACACAGCGTTGCGCCAGCCCGCGGCCCACGCCGCGGCCGCGGAACTCGGGGCGCGCGTACAGGCGCTTCATCTCGCACACTCCGGGCTCGAGCGCGCGCAGCGCCACGCAGCCCGCGACCCGGTCCTCCACGCGCGCGAGCAGCAGCCGCCCCGCGGGCGGCGCGTAGTCGCCAGGCAGCCCGGCCAGCTCGCGATCGAAGTCCTGGAAGGAGAGGTCGATCCCGAGCGAGTCCGCGTACTCGCGGAACAGGGCGCGGACCTCCGACAGGTCCTCGGGCGAAACCGCAGGGTCCACTCGCAGCACGCCCCGCGAGAGTAGCGGAACCCGGGGCGAGCGCCTAGATTCCCGGTCCCGACTGGAGGAACCCGCCGTGCACGATTCCGAGCCCTCGGGCCCCATCGCGCGAACCCCCGAGCCGCCCTACTACGCGGTGGTCTTCACCTCGCTCCGCACCGGGGCGGACGCCGAGGGGTACGGCCACGCCTCGGCCGAGATGGAGCGTCTGGCCGCGCAACAGCCGGGCTATCTCGGCATGGAGACCGCGCGCGCCGCGGACGGCGCGGGCATCACCGTCTCCTACTGGGCGAGCCTCGAGGCGGTCCGCGCGTGGAAGCAGGTGGCCGAGCACCGGCTCGTGCAGGCGATGGGCCGGGAGAGGTGGTACCGCCGCTACCGCATCCGCGTGACCCGGGTGGAGCGGGAGTACGGCTGGGAGCGGCCGGAGGGCTGATCGTTCCGCCGCGAGCACCCCCCCCTCCGCAGCGCTCGTCGCGGGCCCGGGCGCCCGCCGCCTCAGGAGCGCGCGATCCTCTCCCACACCCGCGCCGCGCTCGCGCGCGCGCGGGCGGCGATCTCGCCCTCGTCGGCGGTGACCAGCACGCCGTTGTCCACCACCGGCTCGCCCGCCACCATCACACATGCGATCGGGGCGCGCAGCAGGCCGGACCCGAGGTGGTCGAAGAGGGTGCGGGTCGAGAACTCGGTCGCGGGCCGGTAGTCCACGAGCACGAGGTCCGCGGGGGCGCCGGGCTCGATGGTTCCCAGGCCCTCGCCGAAATGGCGCGCGGCCCAGCGCGGGCCGTTCACGAACAGGCGCCGGTAGTGGAGCCGCGCCCGCTCGCCGGTCGCCCAGCCGCCGGCCGCGTCCGCGAGCGGCGGTGCGTTCACCGAGGCGTCGCTCCCCCACGCGATCTCCGCCTCGCGCACCAGCGCCGCGACCGCGCCCATGGCGCACAGCGCGTCGCCGCGCTCCCGCGCCGTGCCGAGCAGGCCGCGCGGCGCCGCCTCGGCATGCGCCCACAGGGCCGGCGGCCGGCTCTCGCGCCACTGCCGCCCACCGCGCCAGCGCTCGCCGGGGGTGAGGTCGAGCCCGAGCTCGACGTGGACCGCGAGCCGCCCGTCCGCGTGCTCGAGGGCGCGATCCACGAGCGCGTCGAGGCCGGCGAGCGTCGCGGCGTGGACGCCGATCGTCCCGCGCAGCCGCCCCTCGCGCCCGCGTGCGCTCTCGGCGGCGAGGCTCGCGCTCTCCTCGAACGCCGCGCGCCGCTCCGCCGGCGGATCGTGCTCGGCGGCCCCGTAGCAGGTGGCGACCCGCACGCCCACCTGGCGCGCCGCGCCCGCGATCTCCGAAAGCGACAGCTCGAGGCAGGACTCGGAGCGATGGAAGTCGCACACCGTGGTGACCCCGTGGCGCACGCCCTCGGCGAGCGCGGCGGTCGCCGCCCAGCGCACGTCCTCGGCCGAGAGCGCGCGGTCGTAGCGCCGCCACGCCGCCGTCCCGCGGAGCCCGAGGCCGCGCGCCAGGTGGCGCGCCAGGTGGGCGTGGGTGTTGACGAAGCCCGGCATCAGCACGCGGCCGCGCGCGGGCCACAGCGTGTCCTCGGGGTGGGCGGCCGCGACCTCCCCCGCCGGGCCGACCTGCGCGATGTGCGCGCCCACCACGCGCACCGCCGCGCCTTCGATCACGCGGGGCGTAGCACCTCCGGTCATCACGGTGCAGGGCCCGATGATCATCGGAGCCCGGCGCGGGAGAGCAGGCCGCGCACCTCGGCGCGCGCATCGGCGGCGACCCGCGCGGGATCGAGCGTGGTGAAGGCGCCGTCGCGGTAGAGCACGCGGCCCGCGGCCATGGTGAGCCGCACGTCGCCCGCGCGGCTCGCGTGCACCAGCGTGGCGCAGGGGTCGGCCGCAGCGCTCGGCTCGTGGTGGAGCGCCGCGGCGCCCACCACGATCACGTCCGCCTGCTTGCCGGGCTCGAGCGACCCGGTCGCATCGCCGAGCCCGATCGCGCGCGCGCCGTCGGAGGTCGCGAGCGCCAGGATCTCGCGGCTCGAGAGCGGGTCGTCGGGCTGGAGCGCGCGCGCGATCCCGGCCGCGAGGCTCATCTCGTGAAAGGTGTCGAGCCGGTTGTTGCAGGCCGCGCCGTCGGAGCCGATCCCGCAGCGGAGGCCGGCGTCCCTCCAGCGGCGCACGTGCGCGAATCCCGAGCCGAGCTTCAGGTTCGAGCCCGGGCAGTGGACCAGCGCCGCGCCCGCGCGCGCGAGCCGCGCGAGCTCGTCGCCCTCGAGCCACACGCCGTGGGCGCCCACGAAGCGCACCCCCAGCACGTCGTGGGCGGCGAAGTAGCGCGCCGCGCTGGCGCCCACCGCCGCCTCGACCTCGCGGCCCTCGGCCGGGCTCTCGGCCAGGTGGGTGTGCACCATGAGCCCGCGCTCGCGCGAGGCCTCGGCGACGTCGCGCCACAAGCCCTCGCTGCACGACAGGATGAAGCGGGGCGCGAGCGAGACCGAGAGCCTGCCCCCCGCCCCACCGTGGAAGCGCCGGGCCAGCGCGAGCGCGCCCTCGAGCGCGTCGCGCCGGCTCGCGAGCAGCCCGGGCGGGACGCCGGCGCCCTGGTCCATGAGCGCCGGCCCGAAGACCGCGCGCACGCCGCTCTCTTCGAGCACCGCGCCGATCGCCTCGGTGTGGCGCACGGTGCCCATGTCGTTCACGCTCGTCACGCCGCCCGCGATCAGCTCCGCGAGCCCGAGGCGCGCCGAGGCGGCGATCGAGGACTCGGTGTGCGCGGCCTCGAGCGGCCAGATGCTCTCGCGCAGCCAGCGCAGCAGGTCGCTCTGCTCGGCCAGGCCGCGGAACAGGGTCTGACACAGATGCAAGTGTCCGTGGACGAGCCCGGGCAGGACGAAGGCGCCGCCCGCGTCGTAGCTCTCGTCGGCGCGGCCGCGGGGCAGCGCCGCGACGGCGGGGGCCACCACCTCGCCCAGTGCCTGGATGACGCCGTCGCGCGTGAGCAGGTCGCCGCGCGCGACGGTGCCCGCGGCGTCCATGCACACCAGGGTGCCGGAATGGATCAGGAACGTGCTCAGGCGTGCGCCTCCCTGCGCGCGCGCGCCGTCATCCGTGCGGGGGGCACTCGGCGCGGCTCCATGATGCTCGGGCCGACCGTGGCATCCCGCGCCGGAGGTGTCAAGGGTGTGCTCGCCCGGCTGCGCTCGCGCGGCCGTGCTCGCCCGCGCCCCGAAACGCCGCCGCGCGGCGGGCGGTCACCTCAGGATCAGGAAGCGCCCGTGGTCGGAGCCCGCGGCGGAACGGATGCGATAGAAATAGATGCCCGAGGTCAGGGGTGCGCCGTCGTCGTCGCGGTCGTCGAGCGAGAGCACGTGGGGGCCGGCGGGCGCGTCCGGGGCGTCCAGCAGCCTTCGCACCCGGCTCCCGGCGGCATCGTAGATCGCGACGTGGAGGGGGCCGGGGCGGCCGGTGGAGAAGCGCAGGATGCCCCGGCGGACGAGCGGGTTGGGCGCCACCTGCGCGCGGATCACACCCGGCGGCTCGCTCCCGGGGTCGTACTCCCCGCTCACGTCCGTGGTGCCGTAGAGGACGCACACCTCGATGTCGTCCACGTCGAACGATTCCGACGGGCCGAGCGGCGTCTCCTTCACCGTCAGGTCGATCGTGGATCCGTCCTCCACCGCGACGTAATCCACCGCGAGCAGCTGCCAGCCGGGCGAGAGCGTCACCGGCGGCGAGCTCCTCTCTCCGACCCGGACGTCGTTCAGGTACTCGCGCACCTTGATCTCGGCGGGCCCGTGGGCGGCGTCCGAACGAACCCAGGCGCGGAAGCGATAGACCGCGCCGTGGAGGGCGCCGCCCACCACGTTGGGGCTGTCCTCGAGCCCGAAGCCGGCGGTCGAGTCCGGGCTCGTCATCCGGCACGAGAAGGAGCCGGCCCGGCCGCCCGGGACGATCGCGAGAGTGCAGCCGACGCCCTTCCAGCCCAAGGTGTCGGTCTCGAACGACGGGTTGTGGACCAGGTTCGCTTCGCAGGACCCGGCCACGGTGACCGCGACCGATGCCGAATCGACGGCGCCCCGGTCGTCGGTGACGCGCACGCTCGCGGGGATCACGGCGAGCGCCGCGTGGACCCCGGGGGAAGAGGGGCCTGAGATCTCGCAGATCGAGACATCGTCGATGTCGAAGGACTCCGACGGCTGGAGCGGCGCATCCTTCACGGTCATGTCGATGGTGGATCCGCTCTCGATCGCGTCGTAGTCCACCTCGAGCCGTTGCCAGGCGGGCGTGAGCGTCGCCCCGGGCGAATCGATCTCGCCCACACGGTTCCCGCCCACGTACTCGCGGACCTTGATCTTCGCGACTCCCTGCGAGCTGTCCGAGCGCACCCAGGCGCTGAAGCGGTAGGCGGCGCCGGGGGCGGTGCCGGCGATCCAGTTCGGGCTGTCTCCGATGCCGAATCCGGCCGTCGAAGCCGGGCCCGTCATGCACCCACTGGCCGGCGGAGGTGAAGTCGGCGGCGCCATCCACCAGCACTCTGCCCTGGGCCTGGACGATCAGCGGGCTGCCCGAAGCTCCGGAGGCGGGAACGGAAACCTGCTCCGGGTAGATGCCGGTCTTGACGACGATCGTGTTGCCCGGACCGGCGCGGGCCGAGAGCGCGGCCGAGATCGTGCAATAGGGCTGCGCCTCGGTGCCGGTGCCGGAGTTGGAGCAGCTCACGCTGGACCGGTCGACGTAGAACGTCGCGGCGGGCGCCGGCGTGCCCGACCAGGCGAGGAGGCTCGCCGAGAGATAGGCCGCGATGGCTCGGTCCCCGGCGAGGAGCCGCCGTGCCCGCCCCGAGCGGGAGCCCGGTCGGGCGGCGTGAACCGCGCGCCACCCGGAGCGGGTGGGGTCGCGATGCCGCGCCCAGGGTACCCATGGTCGACACCACGCGCCTTGGATTCTCCCTGGGTCCGAGGAGTCACCCTCCGGGCGACGTGAGCCGCGAGGGTCACGCCTCCGGGATGGGCGCGGCCTGACCACACGGGACCCGATATTCAGGAGGGGGCGGGCCCCGGGCAATCAGGCGAATCCCTCAAACGCCCCACGGGGGAAACCCGGACCAGGCTGCGGCTCGCGCCTCCCCGCGCCTTCGCGATTGACCCTGCCCGGATGCGCTCCTACCCTTTTCCCATGCCCATCCCCCCCGACCCGCCGATCGAGCGCCCGGTCGACACCGCCGATCCGCTCCAGGCGCTGCGCGCGCTCGCCGGCCTGCCCCACGCTTTCCTGCTCCACTCCGCGATCGAGGACGCCCGCGGGCGCTGGTCGTTCTTCGGCGCGGATCCGTTCGCGGTGTTTCGCGGCGAGCGCTACCAGGAGGCGGCGGCCGAGTGGCGCCGGATCGCGCGCCGGGTGCGGCGCGGAGCGGCGAAGGCCGCGGCGCCGCCCTTCACCGGCGGCATGGTGGGCTACTGGTCCTACGACTTCGGGCGCCGGCTCGAGCGCATCCCTTCGGTCGCGCGGGACGACCTCGGGCTGCCGGACTTCGTGCTCGGGCTCTACGACGTGGTGGGCGCGTTCGACCACGTCGCAGGTCGCGCCACGCTGTATTCGAGCGGGCTGCCGCTCGACGGCGAGGCGGGGCGCGCGCGCGCCGAGGCCCGGCTCGACGAGGTCGCGCGCCTGCTCGCGCGCCCCGTGCGCGCCTCCCCGCGGACCGTGGAGCCGGGGGTGGCAACGCACGCGGTCTCGACCTTCTCCCCCGACGGCTACCTGCGCGCGGTCGAAGGCGTGAAGGAGCACATCCGGCGCGGCGACATCTTCCAGGCCAACCTGTCGCAGCGCTGGACCGTGGCGCCCGCGCGGCCGGGCGCGGGCGGCCGCGCCGGCGTGGCGCCCGAATCGCCCGGCGCGATCGCCTTTGCGCTCCACGAAGCGCTCGCGCGCCGCTCGCCTGCGCCGTTCGCGGGCTGCTTCGACGCCGGCGACCACGCGATCGCGTGCGCGAGCCCGGAGAGCTTCCTCACCGTGCGCGGCCGCACCGTGACGACCCGGCCCATCAAGGGCACGCGCCCGCGCGGCGCGGACCCCGCCGAGGACCGCGCGCGAATGGACGAGCTGCTGGCGAGCGAGAAGGATCGGGCGGAGAACGTGATGATCGTGGACGTGCTCCGCAACGACCTCGGCCGGGTGTGCGAGACGGGGTCGGTCGAGACCTCGTCCCTGTGCGAGCTCGAGACCTTCGCCCAGGTCCACCACCTCACCTCGACCGTGATCGGGACGCTGCGGCCCGGGCTCGACGCCATCGACCTCTTCAACGCCGCGTTCCCGGGCGGATCCATTACTGGGGCCCCCAAGATCCGGGCGATGGAGATCCTGGACGCGCTCGAGCCGGTGAGGCGGCACATCTATACCGGGAGCCTCGGCTACCTCGACTGGCGCGGTGACGCCGACTGGAACATCGCGATCCGCACCGCCCTGGTCACGCCGGGCGCGTTCCACTTCGCCGCCGGCGGGGCGATCACCGCCGACTCGGACCCCGAGGCCGAATTCCTGGAGACGCTGCACAAGGCGGAGGGCGTGCGGCTCGCGCTCGGGGATCTCCTCGGCCCCGTGGTGCTCGAACCAGGCGCCGTCCACGCGCGATGAGCGCCGGGCGCGGCGACCCGTGCCACGCTCGCGCCGGCTCCGGGAGCGCCGCCCCGCCGCGCTCTCGCGACGCGCGAGAGGCACGATGGCGGAGCGCGTCGCGAGGAGCGAAGCGGAGCCAGGGATGGCGGAGCTGAGCGGGCGCGGCGGGGCGGCGCTCCCGGAGCCGGCGCCCCCGCGGGGGCACGCCCGCGCGCTGTGGATCGACGGGCGCATCTGCCGCGGCGACGATGCTGCGCTCTCGCTCTTCGACCGCGGGGCGCGCGACGGCGAGGGCCTGTTCGAGACCCTGCGCGTCTACGGAGGCCAGCCGCTCCACTGGGAGCGCCACATGGAGCGCCTGGTGGTCTCGGCCGCGGAGCTGGGCTTTCCCGTTCCGCCCGCGCCCGGGCGGCTGCGCGACGCGCTCGCCGCGCTGCTCGAGGCCGAGGGGCTCGCGGACGCGGTCACGCGCATCACCGTGACCCGCGGCGTGCCGGGCGGACGCCCCACGCGCTGCGGTGCCTGGATCGAGGTGGAGCCGGAAGGGGCGCGCCTCTGGAAGGGCGCCCGGGGCGACGGGGCGCGCGTGGTCTTCTCGAAGCGCCCGTTCCACCCCGGCCCGCTCGGCCGCCACAAGACCACGAGCCGGCTCGCGTACTCGCTCGCGCGCGAGGAGGCACGGGCGATGGGCGCGGACGAGGCGCTGCTCGTGGGCGCGGACGGGGAGGTGCTGGAGGGCGCCGTGAGCAACCTGTTCGTGGTGGCGGGCGGCGAGGTCCGCACGCCTCCGCTCGCGCGCGGGATCCTGCCCGGCATCGTGCGCGCCTGGGTGCTTTCGGCCTGCGGCTCTCTCGGCCTCGCGGCGCGCGAGGCGGCAATCCCGCGTGCCGATCTCGAGCAGGCCGACGAGATGTTCCTCACCAACTCGGTGCAGGAGGTGGTCCCGGTCGCGGCCGTGGAGGACCGCGCGGTCCGCGGCCGGGAGATCGGGCTCAGGCTGCGCGACGCGTACCGCCGGATGGTGCGGCACGGCGGCTGAGCCGCGCGCCGAGCCGGCGCCTGCCTGCGGCCGCGGACCCGCGCAACGGGGTGGGTTCCCCCATGGCGGCTCTCGGCCGCACGCCCGCGGCCGGCCACCGCCCCGGGCCGTTCACTGCAGGGAAGCGTTGCGACCTGCATTTCCGCACGGCCGCACGGGCGGCCGGCGGATCCAAGCGGAGAGGAGCGCGGCAAAATCCGTTCGAAACCTTGGCATGCGAAGTGCACTCCAAAGGGACGAGGGGCGTGGAGGCGCAACTCTGGTCTGCAGGCGCGCGCCGGGGCTCGTCTTCTTCCGAGCGCGGCTGCCGCACTTGGCGCCCGACGGGGATCGCATGATGAAGGTCAAAGGCGGCCGGCTCGAGTTCCTGGCTCCGCACCTGCTGCGCGGCCAGCTCCTGCGGCCCGGCTTCGTGAGCATCAGCCTCAAGATGGGGTTCGCCCAGCAGATGCCGGCCTGGGCGAAGCTCCAGTTCACGAACGCGGGGGTCTCGCCCGCGGACCTCGAGAGGATCCTGGGCCGGATCTCGGGGCTCACGTCGTGGGCGGACGAATGGGAGAGCTTGGGGCGCGCGCACGAGCAGGCCGGGCGGGACGCGCTCGCGCTCGGGCGCCGCGAGGACGCCGGACGCCGGTTCCTCGCCGCCTCCGCGGCCTACAACTTCGCCCAGTACGTCATCTTCCTCGACATCGAGCGCAAGCGCGTGCTCCACGAGGAGTGCGTGCGCGCCTACCGGCTCGCGGCGCCGCTGTTCCAGCCCCCGGCGGTGCCGTTCGAGGTCGAGTTCCGGCGCCGCCCGATGAAGGGCATGCTGCGGGTTCCTCCCGGCCGGCGGCCGGCGCCGGTCGCGGTGCTGTTCAACGGCACCAACGCGGTGAAGGAGGAGATGCACTGGTGGTCCGAGGCCATGCTCGAGCGCGGCATCGCCACCATCACCTTCGACGGGCCGGGACTGGGCCAGACGTTCCACCGCATGTCCATGGTGGCGGAGCCGCGCCCGGTGGGGGTCGCGATCCTGAACCAGATCGAGACCCGCCCCGAGCTCGATCCGGGGGCGGTCGCCTTCATGGGCATGAGCCTCGGCGGCTACCTCGCGATCCGGATGGCGGCCCACGAGCACCGGATCAAGGCGGTGGCGGCCGTGAGCCCGCCCTTCTCCGCCGACATCTACTGGAACGTCACCCTCGCCAGCATGCGCCGCGAGCTGGCCTCGCTCTACGAGATCACCGAGGCCGAGATGGGCGCGTCCATCGAAAAGATCACGCTGGCGGGCGTGCTCGACGACCTGCGCTGTCCGCTGATGCTGGCGGGCGGCGGCCACGACCTCATCACGCCGGGCAGCGAGGCGTGGCGCATCTTCGAGGGCGCGCGCTGCGAGCGCGAGCTGGTGTTCTACCCCCGCGGCGCGCACGACTGCTTCAACGTGCTCGCCGATCTCAGGCCCCGGATGGTGGGCTGGCTCTCACGCAACCTCGAGCGCCATCTGGCCGCGGCGCGCCGGCCGGACGTGGCGGCCACGATGGACGGGGCGTGGGGGGCGGCCGAGGCGGTGGATGCGGACTTCGGCGATGCCCTTGCGGGCGACGTGCCGCAGCTGCAGTGGAATCACGCCGCCGCGGGCGCGATCCCGGCGCGCTGGCGCTGGTGGTGGAAGTCGCCGGACTCCGACCGCATCGAGGTGGTGGAGCGCTCGGCCCCCGCCGAGCGCAGCGGCGACGGCGCGGGCCTGGCCGAGCCGGCCTGATCCGCGCGGCACCGCGGGCTTCCCGCGCGGGCGCCGCACAGCGCACCTCTCCGGCGGCCGACCCGAAACACGACGACCACCCGCCGGGACGGAGGGTGGTCGCCGTGTGTGAGGTCGCGCTCAGCGATAGATCAGCTTCAGGGTTCCCCAGCTCCGGTGCTCCGTGGGAGTCGGGCTGCAGTCGATGATCACCGCCGGGCCGGTGCCCGGGAAGCCAGGCGAGGCCGACGTCTGCGCGCCGCTCGCATCGATGACGTCGATGTGGAAGATGATGTTGTAGCTCCCGGGAGCGATCGGGAACGAGGCCTCGTAGCCTTGCACGTGCTGCGGATCGCTGTCGAAGCCCTGGCCCACCCACTGGAAGTCGGGAGGGATCCCGTCGTCGCCCGAGTTCTCGGTCACGACCTTGTTGTTCTGCGTGTTGATGGCGACCCACGCGGTCTGCAGGAGCGGGTCGATGTAGCCGATGTGGCCGGGCTCCATCAGGACCAGCACGTACATGGTCTGCGTGGTGCAGTCGTACCGCAGGTACGCCTTGGACTCGACCGGCTTGGTCGGGTTTCCGGCGCGGTACATGAGCGAGAAGAAGTCGTTGACCAGGTCCCACTCCCCGTAGAGCCCGTCCACGTTGGCGCTGCCGTGGGACGGATTCGGCGGAGTGGCGCGTGCAACTGGCGCGGCGACGAGCAGGAGAAGGGACACAACGGCGAGGCGGGTAGTCAGGCGCATAGCGAGGGCTCCTCACTGCGCCCGGGTCGTCCGTGGGGGTGTGGACGCGCAGGGCAGGCACCGATGTCGACTTCGCAAGCTGGGTCCGACCATCTTCCGGCGCAACGTCATCCGGGCTCCGCGCCCGGGAAGATCGCCCTGAGGGGGTGAGGGCAGGTCGCCGCAGGTCCAGAAGTCTACAGGAGGCGGATTCCACGCTCAAGCCCAATCCGCAGGCCGACACGCGATCCGCGCAGTCGGGACCGGGGGCGCCGCGCCGAAGGGCCCCGCTTCCGGAGGCAGCCCGGGTCGCGATCGTCGCGTTCAGGTGTCGCGGGCGCACCCAGCAAAACGGGCGGGGTCAAGGAGACCCCGCCCGTTGCCGTCGAAAGCCGATCTTAGCGGTAGAGCGCCTTCAGCCGGCCCCAGGTGGTGTTGTTCTTCACCGAGGTCGGGCAGTTCGCCACGCCGCCGAGGAGACCGTTGTTGTAGTCGTCCAGCGTCTCGGTGAGATCGCTGGTCTGGCTCGGAGCCAGGAAGCCGCTGCCCACCGTCGGCACCACCTGGCCGTCGATCAGCGCGTCGGCGTCGTTGACCGCCTGCTGGACCTCCGCAGGATACGTGGAGCCGTTGCAGAGATTGAGCTTGGCCGTGATGAGCTGATGCGCGAGCGAGATCAGGCCGTTGCCGTTCGCCGGCGTGCTGTAGATCTTGAGCAGCTCGGCCTGGGTGTAGGACACCGTGCCGAGGAGCATGGGCGTGCAGCCCGGCGGCCAGAGCTCCGGATGGTTCTTCCAGAAGCCCTGGGTGCACTCGGCGAGCAGGGTGCTCGCGAAGACCGTGGACGAGAAGGCGCTCGCATCGTTGTTCGCGTCGCCCCGCGCGTACGCGCGGAAAACGTAGTCGGTGTGGTGCGCGAGCTCGTCGGTGAAGCTCAGGTAGGTGTCGTTCGAGTACCCCTCGATGTTGGTCTCATCGAAGAGGTCGCCGGCCTGGAAGGAGGCGGTCTCGTTGGGACCGAGGAGCGGGGATCCGGCCCAGAGGTTGAGCGTGGGCGCGCCGACGAAGTCGCAGTACACGACGTTGCTGCCGTCCGCAGGCCAGCCGCCGTAGAGCTCGTAGTTGGCCCTCTTCATCCACTGGATCGCGTAGCCGTTGGGGGCGCCGCTCGGGCCCGCGGTCACGCTGAAGGTGAGTCGGTAATACCCGCGGTCGACGAGCGTGAGCGACGGAGCGTCGTACTGGCCCTGCGCGAAAGCAACGCCTGCGATCGTGGTGAGCAGTGCACAGGCGAGAACGTTGCCGAGTATCCGATTTCGCACCATGAGGTACCTCCCGATCCATTCTGGGTGACGTGGCCTGAGATGCGTCGGGCAGGCATCTCTCTGCGGAGCGGCCGCGCCTTCGCGGAGGCTGGCGACCACTGATTCGCGGAGAGACGGGGGGGATCCCGCCTGGGAATCGACCACAGGAATATGTCAGATCACGCGCCCCGATTCAAGCCGAAAGTGGCCTTGAACGGGGGCCTGTGGCGCCTCGGACCGGGTTTAGCGCCGGCAACCTCGAGCGCGACGGTCCCGGGCGGTGATCCGCTCTGCCGGCGGGGACCTTCGGCGCACTTCGCCTGCCGTCGGCGCCGGGAACCTGCTACGCTGGCGACGCCCCTGCGTTCGCCCTGGCCCGAGGTCGGTTCCATGCCCCAGGTTGAAGCCCCTGCCCGCATCCGGCCGCTGGACGAGCTGGACATCGGCGGCATCGTGAAGATCGACGAGAGGATCACCGGGGTCTACCGCCCGGAGGTCTGGGAGCGGCGGGTGGGCTACTACCTCCGCCGCGACCCCGGCGCTTCCCAGGTCGCCGAAGTCGGTGGCCGGGTGGTAGGTTTCCTGCTCGGCGACCTGCGGGCGGGCGAGTTCGGGCTCGAGGAGCCGAGCGGATGGATCGAGCGATTCGGGATCGACCCCGACTATCGCGGCCGGGACTTCGGAAAGCTTATGTTCGAGGCCATCTGCCGGCACTTCCAGGCCTCGGGCGCCGTCGCGGTGCGGACCCTGGTGGATCGCCGCGATCCCGCGATCGCCGGGTTCCTGAAGGCGCTGGGCTTTGCGCCCTCCACGCTCGAGGCGCTCGAGATGCGCATCGCGCCGGGAAGCTGAGGAGCGGGATGAAGGTCGGGCAGGTCACGCTGGAGAGGAAGTACCACGACGCGGTCGAGCACTGGCGCCGCCATTGGATGCCCGACTACGACTCGCTGCTCTCCGAATGGGACCGCTACTTCCCCAAGGACGAGCCGTTCTGCCTGTGCGCCAAGCTCGAGCTCGGCACCGCGAGCCTGGTGCAGATCGGCGACCACAAGGGCGAGAAGAAGCGGCTCCGGCCCGACGAGCTGACCGAGGAGCAGGCCAAGCACCTGCTCGCCATCATCCGCGCGCAGGCCTCGACCGAGTTCGGCTCGATCCAGCAGCACGCCGGCACGCTGCACCGCGCCGCCGACGACGAGGACCGCTTCTGGGTGCTGCGGGTGATGGCCGAGGAGCTGCGCCACGGCTACCAGATGTTCCACCTGCTCCTGTCGCAGGACTGGACCCACGTCTCGGGCGGCGTGAAGGGCGAGGAGATGGTCGAGGAGATTCTCTCCATGCAGACCGGCTCGCACGTGCTCGACGCGTTCAACCTCGAGTACGACTCGTTCATCGACAACATTTGCTTCGCCGCCATCATCGACCGCGTCGGCAAGTACCAGCTCACCATGCAGAAGGTGTGCGCCTACAAGCCGATGGCCGACTCGATGCCGCCCATGCTGCGCGAGGAGGCGTTCCACCTCGCGGCGGGCGTGATCCCGCTGCGGCGCTGGGCGCAGCGCGCCGCGAAGGGCGATCCCCTGGTCACGATGCAGGTGATCCAGAAGTCGATCAACAAGTGGCTGCCGCGCGGGCTCGAGATGTTCGGCGACGAGCGCGGCGGCGATACCAACGTGAAGTTCGGCTTCAAGGACATGAAGAACCGCGAGGCCCAGGATCTCTACATCGAGGAGATCCGCCGCATGGTGCGCGACCTGAACGCGCGCTACCTGCGCGCGCGCTTCCCCGCCTACGGCCCCGAGAAGGTCGAGCAGGTCCTGGACGAGCTCGAGCGCGACCGCGGCCGCCACGACGGCGTGGCGTGGGCGGACCTGGTCCACGTGCCCGACCGCCGCTTCTTCCGCCGCAAGGGCGAGCCGGCCTGGACCATGGTGGGCGTCGAGGGCGAGGAGCTCCGCGACCTCGACGAGTACGTCCGCCACCTCGCGAAGCACCTGCCCGAGGCCTACCTCACCACTCGCGACATGCGCATGTACGTGGAGACCCTGCGCAAGGTGGTGGCGGGCGAGATGACGGTGAAGGACGCGATCATGAAGATGCCGCGCCTGAAGCGCGTCGGCGGCACCTGCCCGTGCTCGCGCGCGGTGCGCTGGGTGGTGGAGGAGCCGGCGGCGAAGGCGGACTGAGCGGACCGCAGCCGCCCGTCCGCCTACGATCCGTCGCCGGCCCTCGACGAGAGCCCCCCGCATGCCCCGAGTCCCACACGTCGCGTTCTTCTGCATGGAGTTCGGCCTGCACGAGTCGTTCCCCATCTACTCGGGGGGCCTCGGGATCCTGGCGGGCGATTTCATCAAGTCGGCGCATGACCTCGATCTCCCGGTGGTCGCGGTGGGCCTGCGCTGGGACCGCGGCTACTGCGTGCAGCGGATCGGCGAGGACGGCCAGCTCTTCGAGGAGTTCCCGGGCTACGACCACTCCTTCCTGCGCGACACGCGGGTGCGCGTGCGGGTGCGGGTGCGCCGCAAGGAGGTGCCGTGCATGGTCTGGGTCACCGACCGCTTCGGCCACGTGCCGCTCTATCTGATCGAGCCGCTGCGCGCCGAGGATCGCTGGATCACGCACCGGCTCTACGAATCGGGCAGCGACGTGCGCATCGCGCAGGAGATGCTGCTCGGCATCGGCGGGCTGCGCGCGCTCAACTGGCTGCCCACCCCGATCGGGACCTACCACTTCAACGAGGGCCACGCGGTGTTCGCGGGCGTCGAGATGATCGCGGAGCGCATGGCGGCGGGCATGTCGTTCGAGGAGGCGTGGGAGGATGTGCGCGTCCGCATCGTGTTCACCACCCACACGCCGGTGCGGGCCGGGAACGAGGAGCACTCGCTCAAGGACCTGCAGCGCATGGGGGCATCGCTCGAGCTCTCGGCCGCCGAGATGCGCGCGCTGGGCGGCGACCCCTTCAGCATGACCGCGGCGGGGCTCAGGCTCGCGCGCGCCGCGAACGCGGTGTCCGAGCTGCACGGCCGGACCGCGCGCACCATGTGGGCCGGGGTCGATGGCGCCCCGCCGATCCTCGCGATCACGAACGGCGTGCACCCGCCGACCTGGCAGTCGGAGGAGATCCGCGCGGCGCGCCACGACCCCGACGCGCTGTGGGCGGCGCACGCGGCCCACCGCGACGATCTGGCGCTCGCGGTCGAGCGCTCGACCGGCGTCCGGCTCGATCCCGGGGGGCCGTGGATCGGCTTCGCGCGCCGCGCCGCGCCCTACAAGCGCGGCGACCTCATCCTGCGCGACCCCGCGCGCCTCGCGAAGCTGCTGCGCGAGAGCCGCGTGCAGCTCGTGCTGAGCGGCAAGTCGCACCCCGACGACCCTCACGGGAAGGCGATCCTGACGCGCCTCGCCCAGGCGCGCGCCGAGTACCCGGGGCGCGTCGTGTTCCTCGAGAACTACGACATGGAGCTGGGGCGGCTGCTCACGCGCGGCTGCGACGTGTGGCTCAACAACCCCATCCTGCCGCTCGAGGCCTGCGGCACCTCGGGCATGAAGGCGGCGCTGAACGCGGTGCTCAACCTCAGCATCCCCGATGGATGGTGGGCCGAGGCGTGCGAGCACGGCGTGAACGGCTGGGCGATCGGCGACGGCCGCCCCACCGACGACGCGAGCGATCACGAGGCGCTGTTCGGCACGCTGGAGCGCGAGGTCCTGCCGGCCTGGGCCGACCGCGCGCGCTGGAAGAAGATGATGCTCGCGAGCCTGCGGATGGCGGAGGAGCGCTTCACCTCGCATCGCATGGTGACCGACTACTTCGCCAAGCTCTACGCGGGGAAGCGCGCCGCCGTCGACTGAGCCTGCGCGTCCGTCACGGGATCTCCTCGATCTGCCGGAGGTGATGCCGCACGTGCACCGCCTGGACGCGGATAATCTCGGGGAGCCTGTAGTGCCAGCGGCTCACGAAGGGACTGCGGATCCAGAGCCGGTCGCGCTGCGCCGGGGTGAGCGGCCGGCCCACGGCGCGGTGGCGCTCCAGCTCGCGGCGCACGCGCTCGAGCGTCGCCGCGCGCTCGGGGCCCTGGCCGGGCTCGAAGCGGCGCGGCGTGCGCAGGCCGCGCGGCAGCGTCGCGCGTCCCACCACCAACGAGACCCACAGCCACTGGAGCGGCCCGCGGCGCGGCGGCGGGCCGAGCGTGCCGGCGAGGACCTGCGGTAGCCGCTCCTCGAACGCGTCCGCGGTGACGGCCAGGGTGATGGCCACGTGCGCCGTGTGCTGGCCCGCGGTCCACTTCCCCGGCCTTCCCTTGGTCCAGCGCGCGGCGTCGCGCTCGAAGGCGGCGATCAACTCGGCCGCGGCGCCGTCCAGCGCCTCCATGAGCGCGTCGAAGTGCTCTCCGTCGACCGCCGGCTTCATCCTCCGCTCCACGTCCAGGCCATGCCGCCGTTGACCTCCGTTTCGAGCCAAGGCTAGCCTGAACGGTGCATGAAGCGCGAGGCGAAGGCGAGGGCGCGCAGCCAGGGCTCGGGCGTTGCGGCGGTGCGCGGGGCGGTGCAGGTCGCGGCGAACAACGCCGCGGACATCCGCGAGGCCACGGCGCGCCTGCTGATCGCGCTGCTCGAGGCGAACCGTCTCGAGCCCGCCCAGATCGTGAGCGCGGTCTTCACCGCCACGCCCGACCTCGACGCCGACTTCCCCGCGCACGCCGCGCGCCGCCTGGGCTGGACCGAGGTCCCGCTCCTCGGCGCCCGCGAGATGGGCGTGCCCGGGGCGCTGCCGCGGGTGGTGCGCGTCCTGCTCACGGTGCAGGGAGTGCGAAGCGGCGCGCGCCTCAAGCCGGTCTACCTCGAGGGCGCCGCGGCGCTGCGCCCCGACCTGGCCGCGGCCGGCTCCCCTGCGGCGCGGCGCGGAGCGACGCCGGCGCGCGCTCGGGCCGCCCAGGCGAACGACGCGCCGGTCGCGATCGTCGGGCTCGGGCAGATCGGCGGGTCCATCGGCCTCGCGCTCGGGCGGCGTCCCGGGTGGCGCCGGATCGGCTGGGACCGCTCGCGTGCGGCGCGACGGGACGCGCTCGCGGCGGGCGCGGTCGACGAGATCGCGCCCTCGCTGGATGCGGCGTGTCGCGGCGCGGCGCTGGCGGTGCTCGCCACGCCGGTGGACACGCTGCCGGCCGTGATCGAGCGCGCGGCCGCGGTCCTGCCGCGCGGCGCCGCGCTGCTCGACACCGGGAGCGCCCGCGGAGCGCTCGCGCCGGCGCTCGCGCAGGCGGCCGCACGCGGCGTGCGCGCCGTCGGCGGACATCCGATCGCGGGGAGCGAGGGTCGCGGCATCGCCGCCGCGCGCGCCGACCTCTTCGCCGGTTCGACCTTCGCGCTGCTCCCCGCGTGTGGGGCGGTGCCGGCCGTGGTGCGCGCCCTGGTGCGCGATCTCGGCGCGCGCGCCCTCACGGTCACGGCGGCGGACCACGACCGCGCGCTGGCGCGCACCAGCCACCTGCCCTACCTCGTCTCGCGCGCGCTCGCCACCGTGGGCGGCGCGGCCGCGCGGCGCGGGCTCTCGGGGCCCGGCTTCCGCGGCATGACCCGGCTCGCCGCGAGCGACCCGCGCGTCGCCCTCGCCTACTGCCGCGCCAACGGGCGCGAGATCGCGGCGGCGTGGCGCGCGCTCGAGGCCGCGATCGCACGCGAGGTGAAGGGACTGGGGAAGAATCGCTGAGCCGCTCCGGGGCCCGGCCTCGGCCTAGCTCCGATAGCTGGCGTTGATGTCCACGTACGCCTTGCTGAGGTCCGAGGTCAGCATCCAGCCCGAGGCGGTGCCGGCGTTGAGCCGGATGCGGATGCGGACCGGATCCTCCGAGACCAGCGCCGCGCGGGCGCGATCCTCGGGGTAGTCACGCGCGCTTCCGCCCTCGGCCACCCACACGTCGCCGAGGAAGATGTCCACGCGGCTCTCGTCCACCGCGACGCCCGAGCGCCCGACCGCGGCCAGGATGCGGCCCCAGTTGGGATCGCCGCCGTGGAGCGCAGTCTTGACCAGCAGCGATTCGGCCACGGTGCGCGCGATGCGGTCGGCCTCCTCGGCGTCGCGCGCCCCCTCGACCCGCACCTCGGAGACGCGGGTCACGCCCTCGCCGTCGCGCACGATCATCCCGGCGATCTCGCGCGCCACGCCCTCGAGCGCGGTGCTAAAGGCGTCGTACTCCGGCCCGGGCCCGCGGATCGGATCGTTCCCCGCCTCGCCGCTCGCCAGGATCACCGCCATGTCGTTGGTCGAGGTGTCGCCGTCCACGGTGACGCGGTTCAGGCTCTCCCCCACGGCCGCGACCAGCGCCGCGCGCAGCGGCCCGGGCTCGATCGAGGCGTCGGTGGTGAAGAACGCGAGCAGCGTCGCCATGCGGGGCGCGATCATGCCCGCGCCCTTCGCCATGGCGCCGATGCAGGCGCGCCGCCCCCCGAGCGCGAGCTCGGCGGCCGCTTCCTTGGGGCGCGTGTCGGTGGTGAGGATGGCGCGCGCGGCCTCGCCGCCCGCGTCCTTCGAGAGCGCCCCGAGCGCCGCCCCGATGCCGGCGCTGACGCGGTCCATCGGGAGCATCACGCCGATCACGCCGGTCGAGGCCACCACCACCTCGGCGGGCGGGCATCCGAGCCCCTCGCCCACCAGGGCCGCCATGCGCTCCGCGTCGGCGAGCCCGCGCGCGCCGGTAGCGGCGTTGGCGCAGCCCGCGTTCGCCACGATCGCGCGCGCCCGGCCGGCAGCGAGATGTCGTCGCGACAGCACGACCGGCGCAGCGGGCGCGAGGTTGGTGGTGAAGACTGCGGCGGCCGCGCAGGCGCGCTCGGCGGCGACGAGCGCGAGATCGGGCCGGCCGGGCTTGATGCCGCACGCGACGCCCGCGGCCCGGAATCCGCGGGGCGCCGTGATCGCGCCCGTCACCGGGTCGCGCCGCCCGCGGGCTCCGTCGGCTCGGGCGCCGTCGTCACCCCGGCCAGCTTCGCGACGTACTCCTCGGGCAGCCGATGGTGGCGCGCGCCGCGCAGCACGGTCTCCATGTAGCGCCGCGAGGGCGGCGAAGGATTCGATGGGCGCGCGAGGTAGGCCCAGGCGCGCACCCGGCGCGGGAACGAGCCGTCGTCGGGCCGCGTCAGCTCGACCGTGACCTGCTCGCGATCGTAGACGTTGTGCTGGTTCCCGGGACCGACGAAGCCTTCGTAGCGGTCGAGCGCCGCGATCTGCTCCTCGGTCAGGTCGAAGAGCATCCCCCACACCGTGTGGCCGTGCGCGAGCTGGAGGCTGGAGACGCCGCCGCCCCAGCGGTCGGAGTTGCGCGGGAAGGAGAGGCGGTGATCGTGGAGCGCCGCGAGGCCGACGACCGTCGCTCCCGGGCAGCGTGACTCCATCTGCTCGGGATCCAGGTTCGATCCGTACGCGAAGTACAACATGCGATCTCCCGTGTGCGCGCTCTCATGGGTGCAGGGGCACCGTCAGGATACTCCAAAGGCCTGCTCTCGCGGAACGGGCGCTGGTGCGGCTGGCGCGGCACCCCTGCGATTCGCCCGGCCCGCGGGCGCGGCGGGCTGGAGCCCACCCCGGCGCCGGGGTAGTCTCGCCGGCCCGCATGAGAGCCTCGTCCCGACCACCTCGCCCGGCGCTCGCGGCCGTCGCATGGGCGGGGCTCGCGTGCGCCCTCGGGCTCGCCGCCGGCTGCGCGCCCCGGTCCCCCGCCCCGCTCACCATCGTGGCGCGCTGCGCTCCGTTCGCGAGCGTCGAGGCGGCTGCGGCCGCCGAGTCCTCCGTGATCTGGACCGACGCCGACCCCGCCGACGACGACGCCTGCACCGAGTCCTACGCCGCGCTCGAGCTGGCGAGCGGGCTGCGGCACTGCCCCGGCGTGGGAGCGCGCCCGATCACTCTGGCCGGGGACGGGCGCCTTCCCACCGCGGGCGACGCGATCGTGCTCGGGAACCGAAGCTCGCTCGCGCGCGAGCTGCTGCGAGATGCGGTGGCCGACACGACCTCCCGCGACGCGTTCCGGATTCGCGCCGTGCGCCGCGGCGGCCGCACCGTGTGGGTGGTGTCGGGCGCGAGCCGGACGGGCACGCTCTACGGCGCCTACGCGCTGCTCGAGCGCCTGGGCGTGCGCTTCTACGGCCCGGCCGACTCGGAGACGGTGCTGCCGCGCGACCCGGTCGAGCTGCCCGCGAAGCTCGACATCGCCTCCGCTCCGGCGTTCGAGTACCGCGGCTTCTGGGCCTGGGAGCCGCGCGGGAGCCCCGCGTTCTTCCGCTGGATGGCGCGGCGGCGGATGAATCTGTGGACGGCGGCGGAGCCCGGCGTCCCGCTGCTCCGCAAGCTGGGGATCCGTCTCACCGCCGGCGGACACTCGCTCCAGGCGGACTACCTGAGCCCGCGCGCCGCGAGCGACGGCGGCCGGCGCACCAACTTCGACGCGCACCCCGAGTGGTACGGCCTGCACGGCGGCCGCCGCAGCCCCCACCTGACCGCGGAGCACGGCGACAACTTCTGCACGTCGAACGCGGAGGCGGTCGCGACACTCGCCCGTCACCTGGTGGCGAGCCTGGAGGGCGGAGCGCTGCGCAACGCCGATCTCGTCAACCTGTGGACCATCGACGGCGGGCGATGGTGCGAGTGCGAGGCGTGCCGCGCCCTCGGCACGCCCTCGGACCGGGCGCTCGACCTGGCCCGGCGGCTGGCCGCGGCGGTCGCGGAGGCGCGGCGCCGCGGCGAGTTGAGCCGCGAGGTCGTGCTGTCGGCCGCCGCCTACATGGAGACGATTGAGCCGCCGACGCGCCCGGTCCCGGTGAACGCGGACGATCTGATGATCACGTTCTACCCGTACTACCGCTGCTACGCGCACGCGCTCGCGGATCCGGGCTGCGCCGAGCTGAACCGGCGCATCGAGTCGGCATGGGAGGGCTGGTCCCGGGCGCCGGGCCGGCATTACGCCGGCCCGGTCGGCGTGTGCGAGTACTACAACGTGAGCTGGTTCAAGTCGCTGCCCCTGGTGTTCCCGCACGTGATGGCGCGGGACATCGCGGACTACCGTGCGGCGGGCGCGCGGTTCTTCTGCTACATGCACCCGCCGACGTCGCGCTGGGGGAGCTGGCGGCTCGACCACCTCGTGCTGTCCGAATCCCTGTGGTCGCCGGGCGTGGACGTCGACTCGCTCCTCGAGGACTACTGCGGGCGCGCGTTCCCCCACGCGACGCGCGAGATGGCCGACTTCTATCGCGCGCTCGAGGCCGCGAGCGCGAACATCTTCGCCGTGGAGCTGACGGTGGGAGGAGTGTTCGGCGTGGCGGGCTTCCCCCCTGGCCGCCTCGCCGCTCGGAAGATGCGGCTGTTCGTGACCGAGCATCTGCCGTACGAGCCCCGCGGCCGGGATGCGAACGCGGCGCCCGCATGGCTCGAGATCGTGGCGGCGATGAAGGGCGCGCGGGCGGCGCTCGATCGGGCCCAGGCCGCAGCCCGCGACCCGGGCGAGGCCGCGCGCATGGCGGACGACGCCGCGCGCTTCCGGTACGGCGAGCTGACGTTCGGGCTCTACGACCGGCTGCTGCGGCTCGCGCTTGCGGATCGCGGCGCGGCGGTGGTCGACGCGGCCGGAGCGCTGGCCGAGGCCGACTCGATCGCACGGGAGCTGCGCGCGATCCGCGATCTCGTGCAGGTCGCGGGCGCGCATGCGAACGCCCGCGACGGCCTCGAGGCCAGCCACGTCGCGCCCGCGCTCGAGTACTTCCGCTCGCGCCTGAGGCGAGTGAGGACCCTGCAGCCCTGACGCTCGCGATCCCCGGGCAGCTTCGGACGCTTCTGGATCGGGGGATGGATGGTCTCGGGCTCGGCACGCGTAGCGCCGTCGAGTTGACGAAGACTTGTGTTGACGGCCTGCGCGCGCGCCGGATCCCACGCGCGCCGCCGTTGTCGCCATCGCGCACCAGCGCGCGCAGGATGCCCGCACGCAGCGTGTTTCTCTGCGCGGCAGGAAAAAGCTCGTGGCGCTGCCTGATATGCGTTCCCCGCGGCTCTGCGTGCGCCGAAATATGCCGTGATACAACGTGTGTGCCCCGCGGCCCCGAGATCACACCCAGCCCCCGCTGGAGTTTCGGGCCATGAATGCCTGTACAGCCAATCCCTTCGCGACTTCCCATTTCAGCAACCAGGCCCTGCTGCTCGACTTCGGCCAGCGCGTCGCGCACGATCGCAAGTCGTTCGCCGTGATCCTCACCCGCATCGCCGAGATCGACGAGCGCAGGCTTTACCTGGCGGAGGGCTATTCCTGCATGAAGGCCTTCCTCATGGAGCGGATGCGCCTCACCGAGGGCGCGGCCTACAAGCGCCTCACCACGGCGCGCCTGGCCCGCCAGTATCCGGGCATCCAGGTCGCGCTGGCCGACGGGCGGCTCCACATGCGAGCGGTGCTGATGCTGGGGCCGTACCTCACATCGGGGAACGCGGACGAGCTGGTGGCGGCGGCGGCGGGCAAGACCCGCTTCGAGCTCGAGGTCCTGCTCGCCGGGCGCTTCCCGAAGCCCGATGTGCCGGACCGGCTCGAGCCC
>DASXQT010000009.1:0-80439 GCA_036507005.1 Candidatus Eiseniibacteriota bacterium | reverse complement strand
CACGCCGGACATGGTGGAAGCGGGCGTGAATCCCGAGCTGCTGCTGGGCGGCAAGTATGGCCACGCGCTGCACGTGTGGGACCTGCGCAAGCGCACGCATCAACAGGTGCTCGATCTGGGCGCCGAACAGCAGATGGTCCTCGAGCTGCGCCCCGCGCACGATCCAACTGAGACCTACGGCTTCGTGGGCGTGGTGACGTCGCTGAAGGATCTCTCGTCCTCGATCTGGCTCTGGCACCGCGAAAGCAAGAACGGCAACCACTCGTGGAAGATCCGGAAGGTCATCGAGATCCCGCCGCAGCCGGCAGCGGCGGAGACACTCCCGGAGTTGCTGAAAGGCTTCGGCGCGGTGCCGCCCCTGGTCACCGATATCAACCTTTCGCTCGACGATCGGTTCCTGTACGTCTCCTGCTGGGGCACGGGTGAGCTGCGGCAGTACGACGTCTCCGATCCGTTCAACCCCGTCCTCACGGGCTCCGCGCAGATCGGCGGCATCGTCGGGCGGACGGCGCACCCGAAGCGACCGGGCGCGGCGTTGAACGGCGGCCCCCAGATGGTCGAGGTGAGCCGCGACGGACGACGCGTGTACGTCACCAACTCGCTCTACCGAACGTGGGACGAGCAGTTCTATCCCGACGGGATCCGCGGCTGGATGGCGAAGCTGGACGTGAGCCCCAACGGCGGCGTCACGCTGGATCGAAACTTCCTGCTGGAGACCGACGGGCTGCGGCCTCACCAGGTGCGACTCCAGGGCGGCGACGCGTCTTCCGACTCGTACTGCTTCGCGTGAGCTGGATCATGGCGGATACGATGAACGGGTCATGGGCGGGGCTCCTGGCGCTGGGAGCCTTCCACGGTGTCAACCCGGGAATGGGGTGGTTGTTCGCAGTGGCGCTCGGCATGCAGGAGCGCCGCCGCACCGCGGTGTGCCGGGCCATGCTGCCGCTGGCCTTGGGGCATGCCTTGGCGATCGCCGCGGCGATCGCGGTGGCGGTGCTGGCGGGCGCGGTCGTGCCCCTGAAGACGATCCAGTGGGGCGTGGCGGGCGTACTGCTGGTGCTGGGGCTCTCGCGTTTGTTCCGCCACGGGCACCCGCGCTGGGTGGGCATGCACGTGAGCATGAAGGACCTGACCGTGTGGTCGTTCCTCATGGCATCCGCCCACGGTGCCGGGCTCATGGTGCTGCCCCTCGTGCTGGGTACGGCGCCGGCTCCTCACTGCGCCGCTCATGCGGTGGGGCCAGGAACCTCGGCGGTGGTGTGGGCCACCATCGTCCACAGCGGTGGCTATCTCGCCGCGAGTGCGGCCGTCGCGCTGGTGGTGTTCGAGAAGCTGGGCGTTGGACTGCTACGCAAGGCGTGGTTCAACCTCGATCTGGTCTGGGCGGTTGTCTTGGTTGTGACGAGCATCGTGACCGTGGTGATGGCGTGAAATCAGGGCAGCGCATCGCGCGGCCTCGCGAAGCACGAAGCTCGCGAGGCCGCTGACTGTGCGGGAAGTGCGGGAACGACTGTCGAACATACGCACTCATGCGATGCTGCGTCCGGTCGCGCCAGCACCAGTGTGTTTGCGATTGCGGCGTTTGACCAGCGATCGCGCCTCTTGCTCTCTCCCGTTTCCCGAACTCAAAATCCCGTGAGGCTCAAACCTCTTGCGGGTTCGACCCCCGCCTCCGGCACCAGTTACTCAGCACTTACGCCGACGGCTCCGACCAAGGGAGTCACGTGGAGAAGCATCAAGTTGACCTACCGATAGTTTTGGCATTCAGCACGGATCCAACGTCGGGAATAGCAACCGACCTCTGCGCCGACCGGCTGCACGCCTCGATCATCCACAGGGCGACGTTCGATGCGCACGGCGACCATGGCCTGGTGGCGGAGTCGAGAACTATCTCGTTGGGCCTCAGCTTCGCGATTCGCCTACAGCCACCGATTCCCAATCACTTCGGCGAGCGAGTGGGCGCGGGGCCGCACAAAGCAATCTTGCGTCGCGAACTTGACCCCGATCAGGCCGAACTTGGGGCTGAACCCGTCCGCCCACTCGTAGTTGTCGAGCATCGACCAGTAGAGGTAGCCGACGACCGGGACGCTAGCCAACATCGCACGCATCCCCTCTCACAGCTGGAGATAGTTCGAGATCGCCCGCCCGGATCGGTTGCCGGAGCCGATGCCCCGGCATCGCGATCTGCGCGGATTCCTGACCCACGATCTCGCGAGGGCGCGCCTGGTGTCGTGGTGGGACGCTCGGCGAGCGCCTCATGGCCCGAGCCAGGTGACGCGGCGCGACTGCACCCGGCCTCCGATCGAGGCGCGCAGGTAGTAGCTCCCGCGCGGAAGGTCGGACGGTCGCCAGACCCGCGCGATCCGCCCGGCGGGAAGTCGCTCCGGAGCGATCGGCCGGGCGGCGAGGCGGCCGGCCGCGTCATAGACCGTCACCGTCACCAGCGCCTCGTGCTCGAGCTCGATCGCGAGATGGAATCCATCGCGCGCCGGATTCGGCCACGGCGCCAGGAGAACGCCGGCGCGCGGCGAGCCAGGCTCGACGCTCGTCGTGGTCGGCACGTCGCTGCCGAGCGCGCGCATCGTGAGCTGGCCGATCACGCCGCGCCAGGTCCAGCTCACGCCGTCTGCGCTGGCGGCGACCTCGCCGCCCTCGGTGCTCGCGATCAGCTCGGTGCTCGAGGCCGCCAGCGAGGTGATCCCGACCTGGGAAAGCGTGCCGACGATGCTCCAGCTCGCGCCCGCGTCGTTGCTCTTCGCCAGATCTCCGGTCGAGGTGATCACCCACGGCTCGCCGCCGAACACGACGATCGCGACCGCGTCCGAAACCACCAGCGTGCCTACGGCGCCCCAGCTCGCCCCGTTGTCGGTGGAGCGGTAGACCGAACCGGTCATCGTGAGCGCGAGCTCGACGGCGTCGATCCGCGCCACGCCGACGACATCCGAGGCGGTGATGGCCCCGACGGCGGTCCAGGTCGCGCCGTTGTTGGTGGAGTTGTAGACGCTGCCGCTGCGGGTGAGGAGCTGGAGCCGCCCCGGCGAGCCGAGGAGCGCGGCCACGTCCGAGGCGGGCACCGTCCCCACCGCGGCCCAACTGGTGCCTGCGTCCGTGGAGCGGTAGATCGATCCGCTCTCGCTGGCCAGGAACAACTCCGAGCTGCTGGCCCCCGCGATCAGCGCGACGGCATCGCGCACCGGGAGCGTGGAGCGGATCGTCCAGCTCGCGCCGCCGCTCGCGCTGGCATAGAGCTCTCCGGTGTCGACCAGCCCGAACAACGTCGCCGCCCCGGCCGGAGCAGCCAACCCCAATGCGCCGAACAGGAGCACCAGCGTCGGCGCGACCCGCCATCGCGGCCCGGCGCGAACGAGATGCGGGAAGCTCCCGCTCATGGGATCACCGCGACCTTGAGCCGCCGATCGTCACGGGCGCTGCGCGCGCGCAGGAAGTAGATCCCGCTGCCGACCGGCTGGCCCCGATCGTTCCGCCCGTCCCAGGTCGCGAGCTGGTAGCCGGCCGGGAACATGCCTCGAGCCACGGTGCGCACCAGTCGGCCGGAGAGATCGTAGAGCTCGACCACCGCCTCGCCTGCTCCGCCGCCCAGGCCGCCGTAGGTTGCGAACGAGATGGTGAGCGCGCCGCCCCGGTGCGGCAGCGGCCATGCCGCGAGCGGGACCTTCGGGACGACCGTCACCCGTCCAAGCTCCAGCTCTTCCTGGAGCCCGTTGACGGCGGTCAGCCGGTAGCTCGCGCCTGGGGCATCGGCATCGAGGTAGAGCGTTGCCGTGATCAGCGCGGGGCCGATCCGCGTGCCGTTGCCGGCGTCGAGCGCGGTCAGACGGTAGAGCCGATAGCCCGCGATCCCTGTGGGGCCGACCGCCGGCTCGGAGGCCCAGGTCAGCAACGTCCCCTCGGGAGTCGACGTGGCGCTGAGCGAAAGCAGCGTGATGCTCGACTGGATGGTGAAGTTGCTGTCGGAGATGTCGAATCCGCGCGGGCGCACGCGCGGCTTACCGGCGGCATCGATCGACGAAGGCCTGAGCCGAATCCGCGCGAACTTTGTCGGCGTGTGAGGAGGGATGAAGGTCACGATCCTGGCGCTTTCCGTGTCGCTGGCAGGTGGGTTGCCGCAATCTGTACAAACGAAGGCCGCTTGGAATGTGGATCCACCGTCCACCGAGAGCTCGATGTCCGCGCCCTCGGTCCCCAGCCAGACGATGTCCATGAGCGCGCCGACGTTCACGGTTTCGCCGCCCACCGGCGAGAGCAGGTGGTAGCGGTTCATGTCGTGCAGCTCGACCTTGCCCGCAAAGGTCCCGCCTGCACTGCTGCGGTCTGCGCCGATCACGATGTCGTTGAAGTCGTCTTCGGGCTGCAGTCCACCGCCGACCGCCACCACCCCCAGATGGTCGCCGGCAGTTCCCGTGACAATATGCGCTGGGAGGAAATGAGGATCCAGCCCGCCGACTTGCTCGAGGAAGTTCGGATCCAGCCCGCGCACGACGTCGTACGGGCCGCCGTAGTACAGGTAAGCCCGCCCGGCGTCGGCGCCGCCCGCGTCGTTGAGCGGGGCGCCGATGCACATGTCGTCGGTGCCGTCGCCGTTGACGTCTCCCACAATCGCCACGGCTGCGCCGAAATGGTCGCCGGCCGCGGCGCCTGTGAGCCGGAGCGGCAGCGACAGGTCGGGAGCGCCGCCCGTGACGCCCTGCACCTCCTCCGACACTTCGGGCGGGCCGACGACGGTCAGCACCTTCTCGAGCACGGCCCCCGAGTAGGCGTAGGCGCGCCCGGCATCGGCGCCGCCCGCGTCGTTCAAGGGCGCGCCGACCAGGAGATCCTGAGCCGCATCGCCGTCCATGTCGCCCTTGCCCGCGAGTGCGCTGCCGAACTGATCTCCGGCCGCCTCACCAACGAGCGTGATCTCGGTCCCGAGACGGGGGTCGAAGATCCGCACGATGCCGGCATCGGCGCGACCGCCCGGGTCGGCGAGTGGCGCGCCGACGACTGGCAGGTATTCGGGCTGTATGATGCCGACCGCCTTCAGGAATTCGGGCTGAATGACACCCACCTCGTCTCCGAAGTGGTCTCCCGCGGCATCGCCGGTGAACGTGAGGTCGGCCGTGCCGTCCGGGGTCATGGCGCCATAGTAGACGTAGGCTCGGCCCGCATCGGGGACCGAGGGCGACGGCTCCGCGAGCGGTGCGCCCACCAGCATGTCCGCGAACCCGTCGCGATTCATGTCGCCCATGGCGAGCGCCGCGCCGAGGTTGTCGCCGGCGACACCGCTCAGGACCAGGTCGGGCGTCAAGTCGAAAGTCGTTGCGCCGAGGTAGAGATACGCGCGCCCGGCATTGGGCCCTCCCCCGTCGTTGAACGGCGCGCCGATCATCAGGTCCTGGATCCGGTCGCCGTTCACGTCCCCGCCGGAGACCAGCGCGGCGCCAAAGCCGTCGAGCGGCGACTCGCCGACCAGCGTGATGTCCGGAGTCGCGTCGATGCCGGTCTGGCCGCCGAGGTAGATCAGCACCTTGCCGGCGCCGCTCGAGCTGGTGGTCTGTGGCGCACCGGCGACGAGATCGGGATGGCCATCGCCGTTCACGTCGCCCACGGCGAGCGCGCTCCCGAGGTTGTCGTTCGCGGCGCTCCCGTTGGGAGCGACTCTGCGCAGCCTCGCGGCTCCGGGCGGAGTGGCCGGGCAGGCTAGGCGGAAGACGGCGTCGCTCTCGTCCGAGGTCGCGTGCGTCGGCGTCTTCCCCGTTTGGCTCACTCGCGCCTTCGCCTTCCGCTCGCGCCTGGGTTCTGGCGGACTCCCGCATTCGATCTGAACGGTATTTCCCGCCGGAATCGGCTGGACGCTGAGTGGACCACCCCCACCGCCGACACCTGTTGCCACCGTCTGCCACGTGACACCGCCATCGTCCGAGACGGCGATGTCGACTGGATCGTGGCCCAGCCAGGTCACGATGTACGGGCTCCCGCTCACCCAGGTCTCGCCGCCGTTGGGCGACAGCAACCGGTAGGGGAACACCGCGAAGAGCCGCGCCACCCCCGAGCCGATGCCAGCGGGGTCCGCGCCGGAGGAGCCCGCCACGATGTCGCCGTAGCCGTCGCGGTCGAAGTCGCCGACGCTCGCGACCGAAACGCCGGCGCTGTCACCCGTGGCGGTGCCGCCCACGAACAGGTCGGCGACCGCATCGATCGAAGACCCTCCGAAGAATGCATACACGCGACCTGCGTTCGTCCCGGATCCGTCGTTCTGGGGCGCGCCCACTATCAGGTCGCAGATCCCGTCGCCGTTGAGATCGCCGTCGCCCGCGACGGCCGACCCGAAGCGGTCCCCCACGGCCTGGCCGGTCAGCGTGAGATCGGCCACGTTGTCGAAGCCAAGCCCGCCGTAATAGAGGTACGCCTTGCCCGGCGTGGTGGCGGCGCCCGGCGCGCCGACCAGGGCGTCGCCGTACCCGTCGCTGTTCACGTCGCCGGCGCCGGACACGGCCCAGCCCAGGTTCTCGCCGGTCGTCCCGGTGATCGTGATGTCGGCCAGCGCATCGGGCGCGGTTCCGCCCAGATAGAGGTACACGCGCCCTGCGTCGGTGCCGCCCGCGTCGTTGAAGGGCGCGCCGATCATCGGAATGCAGATCCGGTCCACGCCGTTCTCGACGAAGCCCACCGCGAAGCCGAACTGGTCGCCGGCGCCCTGGCCGCTCAGCGTGAGATCGGCCACTCCGTCGGGCATCGGGGCTCCGTAGTAGACGTAGGCGCGGCCGGCGTCCGTGAGCATCGTCGGCACGTCGAACCTGGGCGCGCCGATGATCACATCGGCATAGCCATCCTCGGTGACATCGGTCCCGCCCGAGACCGCGAAGCCGAACAGATCGCCGGCGACGGCACCGGTGAGGGTGAGGTCGGGCGTGGCGTCCGGCGCGGTGCCGCCGAAGAACACGTACGCGCGACCGATGTCGGTGCCGCCCACGTCGCTATACGGTGCCCCCACCACGATGTCGCCAAAACCATCGCCGTTGATGTCGCCGGCCCGCGAGACCGACCAGCCGAAGGCTTCGCCCGACGCCTGCCCGGCGAGCGCCCAGCTTGGCGTTGAGCCGAAGGCGAGGCCGCCGAAGTAGACGCTCACGCGGCCGGCGTTGGTTCCGGCGGCGTCATCGTTCGGCGAGCCGATCATGAAGTCCGGGATCCCGTCGCCGTTCACGTCGCCGGCGGCAGCCACGGCGAATCCGAGTTGATCGCCGGACGCGGTGCCGGCGAAGGAGGCCACACGCATGGTCTCGATGGCCCGGCAATCGGACGGGGCGAGGGTGACGAGGAACAAGGAGCAGGCGGCGAGCGCGGCCACGGCGCGCTGCACTTCGTGCCCGCGGAGGTCAGAGTGCCGGAAGAGCATGGCGCACTCCGTCACGGCGCCGCGGACATCATCAAACCCCCATAGGGGCGGCGTTGGGGCGGTTCGAGCAGGGGCTTCGGGTCGCGGCGCTTTCGATCCGAGCCGGCCGCGTGGATTCTGGAACCGCTCCAGTCCCGATGAACTGCAATTCTCCAACCCGGCTGGGCGAAGTGTCAACGCCTATGATCGCGAGGCCGGCCAGTGATTCAGGAGCGCCACGCGACACGACCCCTCTCGCCTCCATGTCCACCGTGGGTGCTAGGTCCCGCGAGGAACTGCTCTTGCGGGACCAGCAACTGTGCGGGAACTGTGCGGGAACTACCGTCCTACGTGCGCATTCATGAGCTTCTCGACCCAAACCCCAACCCGCCGAGCAGGCAGAGATCGCGATGGATGGCCGCCGATGGCGTTCTTTGCTTCTTCCGTTTTCGGCGACTCAAAATCCCGTGAGGCTCAAACCTCGTGAGGGTTCGACCCCCGCCTCCGGCACCAGCCCGCATGAGGTCGAGGGGCGAGACTTCATCGCACCGGCGTGGGCGATCGCGCACACCGCAGCTTCGGCCCGTCGCCGGGAGCCGCGCCGCCCGCCGTTACGCCCGACGTGGCAAAGACGCACGCCCTGTCGTAGAAGACGATGCTCGGTGGTAGGGCGTCGGCGAGATGGTGGGCATCCCTCGAGGTGAGACTTCCAGGCTGCCCACCAGCGGCTAATCGAGGGACTGGCGGCGGGAACGTTAGACCCGGGGACGGGCGCCCGCGGCGTGGGTACGCGTCGCGTCCCTACGCCGCCAGCGCCCTCTTCACCGTCTCCAGCATCACGTCCAGGTCGAAGGGCTTCCGCACCGCCGCGAACGCGCCCAGCGGCTCGGCGACGAGCAGGGGCTCCATCATCTTGAGCTTGCCGCCGCCCGACATGGCGATGACCTTGAGCTCCGGCGCTTCGCGCTTCAACGCGAGGAGCACCTCGAGGCCGTCCTTGTCGGGCATCATGAGGTCTGTGATCACCAGGTCGGGCGCCGTGGTCCGGATCACCTCCAGGCCCTCGTTGCCTTGTCGCGCTTCGAGCACCTGGTGGCCTTCCATCTCCAGGGCCGTGCGCAGCAGTCGCCGAATTCGGTCCTCGTCGTCGATCACGAGTATGCGCGCCATGAGTCCCTCCTCGGCCAGGTCTCAGGCCGCTTCTCGAACGTCCCCGTCGAGCAGCTCCCGGATCTTCCGCAGCAGGACCTCGACCGTGAAGGGCTTTTGGAGAAACGCGGCCCCGACCCCGAGGACACCCCGCTGGACAATCGCGTTGTCGCTGTAACCCGAGATGAAGAGGATCTTGGCCTCCGGGTGGAGCCGCGCGACTTTGCTCGCCAGCTCGCGGCCGTTCATCCCGGGCATCACCACGTCCGAGACGATCAAATCCAGACGCGCCGTGTGATCGCGAGCGCGAGACAGGCCTTCATCCGGCCCGCTGGCCTCGAGCACCGTGTAGCCGTTGAGACGCAGCATCTCGGACACCACCCTGCGAACCTGCGCCTCGTCCTCCACCAGTAGCAGCGTCTCGATTCCGGGAGCCGGTCGCTTCGAGTCGCGAACCACGGCCTTGTCCACATCGGCGTCCACGCGCGGCAGGTAGATCTTGAACACGCTTCCCACCCCGACCTCGCTGTGGACGTCCACGTGACCGCCGCTCTGCTGCACGATCCCGTGCACGGTGGAAAGCCCAAGGCCGGTGCCCTTCCCCATCTCCTTGGTGGTGAAGAAGGGCTCGAACATGCTCGCCTGGGTTTCCGCACCCATCCCGCACCCGGAATCGGAGACGGCGAGCACGACGTAGCGGCCCGGCCGCGTCAGGGGATGGTCGCGAAGATAGTTGTCGTCCAGCTCGGCGTTACAGGTCTCGATCTTGAGCTTGCCGCCGGCCGGCATGGCGTCCTTCGCGTTGACCACCAGGTTCATCAGGACCTGCTCGATCTCCCCGGCATCCGCATGGACCCGACCCAGGTCCGGAGCGAGTACAGCGAGAAGTTCAATGTCCTCGCCGATCAACCGGTGCAACATGCGATGCATGTCGGAGACAATGCCGTTCAAGTCGAGCACCCGCGGCTGGGGAACCTGCTGGCGGCTGAAAATCAGCAGCTGGCGGGTCAGGGACGCCGCTCGCTCGGCCGCGCCAAGCACCTCCTCGGCATCCTGCGCCGCCGGATCCTCCGGTGCGAAGCGCCGCTGCTGCAGCTGCGAGTAGCCGATGATCACAGTGAGCAGGTTGTTGAAGTCATGCGCCACGCCCGCCGCGAGTCGCCCGACCGCCTCCATTTTCTGGGCGTGGCGGAGTTGAGCCTCGCTCCGACGGAGAGCATCTTCGGCTTCCCTGCGCTTGCGACGCTCGTCGGCTTCCGAGAGCGCCCTCCGCACCGAAGGTCCAAGCCGCGACAGACGCTGCTTGAGGACGTAGTCGGTCGCGCCACCGCGGACGCTTTCGACCGCCGCCTCCTCGCCGAGCTGGCCGGAGACGATGATGAACGGCACGTCCGGCATCTTCTCGCGCGCGAGGTGGAGCGCCGCAACCCCGTCGAAGCCGGGCAGCGAATAGTCCGAGAGGATCAGATCGATCTCTCCACGTTCCACGGCGGCCGTGAACTCTTCCTGACCCGTGACGTGCTCAATCGTCACCTGGAGCAGGTCATCCTCGAGCGCAGCGAGGACCAGCTCGGCGTCGTTGGGATCGTCCTCGAGATGGAGGATGCGGATCCGGCCCTGCGTCTCCGTCATCGTGCTCCCTTCGATTCCCGCCTCACTACGCCGCCCTTCGCTCGCTCGTAGGAGGGGGCTCATTGAGAACGGCCCAGAAGAGCCCGAGACTCTTGATGGCCTCGACGAAGTCAGGAAACGCGACCGGCTTGACCACGTAGGCATTCACGTGGTGCTCGTAGCTCTCGGCGATATCGCGCTCCTCGCGAGAGGAGGTCAACATCACGACCGGCAGGTTCGCCATCTGTGGGTCGGATCGGATGTGGCGGAGCACTTCCAATCCGTCCACCTTGGGCATCTTGATATCGAGCAGCACCACGCTTGGTAGAGCGCCGTCTCGCCCCCGGAAGCGCCCCCGCTTGTAGAGGTAGTCGAGCGCCTCCGCGCCATCCCCGACGGTGACGACCTCGTTGGCGAGCCGGTGCTCCGACAGGGCCGAGAGCGTCAGTTCCACATCCTCCGGACTGTCCTCGGCCAGCAGGATTCGCTTCAAGCCGCCCATTGTTCCTCCTCCCCTTTCTTTCGGGTTGGCAGGCTGAAGTAGAACGTCGCGCCCTGGTCGAGGACCCCTTCAGCCCATGTCTTTCCGCCGTGGCGGTGAACGATCCGCTGCACGTTGGCGAGGCCGATCCCCGTCCCCTTGAACTCCTCTTGCCGGTGGAGGCGCTGAAACACGCCGAAGAGCTTGCTTGCGTACTGCATGTCGAACCCGACGCCATTGTCCTTCACGAACACGACCGTGCCTTCAGGCGCCTGCTCCTTCGCGCCGATCTCGATCACTGCTTCCTCTCGCGTCCCGGTGTACTTGATTGCGTTCGCCACCAGGTTGGACACGGCCAGTCGCATCATGGACGGATCGCCCTCGACCTGGGGTAGGTCCCCAATCACCCAACGGACGCGGCGCCCTTTGGTTTCGTCCCCGAGCTCGGCGATGACCTCCTTCACGAGCTGTTTCAGATTCACCTTCGAGCGCTGCAGCTCGGCCCGGCCCATCCTCGAGAAGACCAGAAGGTCGTCAATGAGCTGGCCCATCCGTTGGGCCGTTTCGGAGACGGCCTTCAAGCGGCGCCGTCCGGTCTCATCGAGCTGGGACGCATTGTGCTTCAGCAGCAGGCTCACGAAACCAGCAATGTGCCGCAGCGGTGCCCGCAAGTCGTGGGAGACTGAATAGCTGAAGGCTTCGAGCTCCTGGTTAGCGACCCCGAGCTCCCCGGCGCGCAATTCCGCGACTCGATGGAGCGCTTCGATCTGCTGCTCCGCCCGGCGTCTCTCGGTGATGTCCTCCGAGATGCCGAGCAGGAACAAGGGCTGCCCCGTTGTCTCGTCCACGATGGGGACCTTCTTGGTGCTCAACAACCTGTCGCCTTTGGCGCGGGTCGAGATCACCTCCTCGGCGATTTCGAGCTGCGAGTGCGACGTCAGGACCTGTCGATCCCTGGCGGTGAAGAAGTCCGCCTGGGGCTTGGGAAAGAAGTCGTAGTCGTTCTTCCCCAACAGCTCTTCGCGTCCATAACCCAGCAGCTCCTCCGCCGCCCGATTGATGCGCACGAAGCGCAGCTCGCGCGCGTCTTTGACGAAGACCATGCCCGGCAAGTTCTCGACCACCGAGTCCAGGAACCGCTGGACACGTCGCGTTTCCTCCTCCGCGCGCTTCCTGTCGGTGATGTCTGTCGCGACGCCGCAGATCGCATAGGGAACGCCGGCTGCGTTGCGCAGGGCGCATTTGACCGAGAGAAACGTCCGCGACTCATCCCCGAAGGGGACCGTGCGCTCGAACGACAGCGGACCTTTGGCCAGGAGCACTTCCTTGTCATTGGCCCGAAACGTGGCCAGCTTGTCGGCCGCAATCACGTCCACGTCCATCCGGCCGACGATCTCTGATTGTCTCTTTCCCGTCAGCTCTTCGAACCTGCGATTCGCGAGAAGAAGTCGCCCCTCGAGGTCCTTGAGGTAGATCACGGTCGTGGTGTTGTCGAGCACCGCCTGGAGTCGCGCCTCGCCTTCACGCAGCGCGGTTTCGGCGCGCTGGCGACGGGCCATATCCCGGCGGATGGCCCACAGGGCCGAAACCACCAGCGCGATCGCCGTGGCGCCTCCTATGAGACCGAAGAGGAGCGTCGACCGCGCTCGTCCCTGAGCCCGCGCTTCCCGCGCCGCCAGCAACGCTCTCTGCTCGTCACTCATCGCGAGGACGAGAATCGCTACGCGCTGCATGAGATCCTCTCCACGGCCGGAGCGAATGGCCCTTACCGCTGCTTCCTGGCCGAGGCGGTGGTAGATCGCCACGATGCTGTGCAGGTAGGAAAGCTTCTCGGAGACCGCCGGCTCGAGTTCATCGAGTCGCCTTTGCTGGCCGGGATTGTCTGCCGTCAGTTCCCTTGCTTGTCGAATCGCGGAATGCACCTGCGATTCGGCTTCGCGCGCGTCGTCGAGATAGCGTTGATCTTCTACCAGGAGGTAACCATGAAGGTCGCTCTCCATGGCTTCCAGGCCTCCCGTCAAGCTCTTGAGCGCGTAGATGACGGAATGGGTATTCGTCACGCGGCGAGATGTCGAGATGAGTTCGGTCGTGCTGGAATACTGGCCCGCAAAGATTGCGACCAGCAGGGCGAGCGCCAGCGCGAATCCCCAGCCTGTCCTGATCTTCAACAAAGGCATTGGCTCTCCCCGAAGTCGTTCTTCAGCGGTGAGACTTTGTCGCCGGAACCCGGTGGCACGGCCCCCGGGCGCCCACCGGCGGGAGCGCGGAACGAGGGGACATTTGCCCGCATTTCATGCATCGGCGCTTCAGCGACCGGAGTTCACATGCATCGCCGGCGCACGAGGATCCCGGCGAAGGCGCTTCAGCGGCCGCTTCGGCAGCTCCCCATGGCCAGCGCCATCAACGAACCACGATCGTCCGCGCCGTGAGCGACCTGCGGCCTCGCACCGAGCCGCGCTCCTCGCGCTCCTTCGCGGCGCTTGGGTCGGCGCGGGCTGGCTCGTGCTGCTACAGCACCTGGGGGCGCTCGCGCTGACGACCGCGATCTGCCTGGCCTTCACGACGCGCGTCTTTCGCTGGGAGTAGCGGAGAGTCAGCTCTCCTGCTAGGCGCGAGGGTCCGCGAGCGCGGTCGCGCCCCGGATCGGCCCCACCGCCGTGGGCGGCCGGATCCCCCGAAGCGTGAGCCACAAGCCGGTCGTGAGCTCGAAGGTGAAGATCGGGGCGCCGTAGTAGACGACCGTGATGACCTTCGCAGCCTCGGGGAACACGATGAACGTGAACGCGCAGGCTCCCAGGAGCGCCGACGCAATTACCCCCCAGGCGGCCAGCGCCTTCGGGATGAAGCCGGACTTGAACCACAGGCAGCAGAACACCGTGCTCCCGAGCCCGGCGAAGAACAGCCCCACGTTGTACGCGGCGCCGTGCGCACTGATCGCGAGCCTTGCCAGTGCGTGCAGCCGTTCCGGCTCGAACGTGTGGAGATAGCCGACCCCGCTCAGCAGGCGCAGAACGGTGAAGTCGTTGAGCGTGGCTCCAACCAGTGTCGTGGTCTCGATCATCCGCCAGAGGACGGCGAGCAGGGCGAAACCCCGGTGGACCGGCTTGAGCGTGACGTAGAGCGCCGCGATCAGGACCACGTCCAGCGTGAAGACGCCTAGGTTGCTGGCGATCCCGAGGCGGAAGAGCCGCTCGTGCGCCACGACGTTCCGGGCGGTCTCGGCCGCATCGCTGGAGACCAGGCGGCCGAGGACGACGAACTCCGCGAAGATCGCGGGGGGCAGGGCGAGAAGATACGTGAGCCCCACCACCCGTGCCGCGGTGCGCTGCGACGGCTCGAGCGCGATCGGATCCCGCCCGGATGTGGCCATCACGCGTTCACCCGCCCCGGCCCAATCCAGGCACGGAGTCTCATCACGCGATGCTCCCGGAGGGCGTGGCGTAGGGCGCGGGCGCCTCGCGGCTCGATCGCACTGCCACGCCCTTGATCAGGAGCCACAGCGCGAGGATCAACTCGAACAGCGCCATCGGGATCCACGGGACGACGGTCGCGGGTCCGTGCAGGAAGCCCAGCATCTCCAGCGAGAACTCTGCCAGGCCCAGGATCGAGGCCACGACGCCGAGCGAGGCGAGCCACACCGGGATGCTCCTCGCGCGCAGGAAGAGCGATGCGACGATCAGGTTGCCGACCGAGAAGCAGAGCGCGGCAGGGCCGGCGGTGCCGTTCAAGAGCAAGGCGCCGAGCGCCTGCGCCGCCGCGGCGTCCGCGCCGGTGGCGGTGCGGCTCGCGATCGCGGCCGCGAGCAGGTCCAGCCGGCTGCCGGTGGCCATCGCGGCGATCACGCCCTCGGTCAGGCGGCAGCCCATGGCCAGGAACGCCAGATCGCGGTCTTGGTCGCGGGTGAGCGCGAAGAGCGTCACGGCCAGGATCAGCTCGCAGAGGAACTCGAGCAACAGCAGCAGCGCGCTCGCGCGCACCAGGGTCACGTGCTGGGCGATGCTCGCGAGCCTGGCGGCCGTCCCCTCACCGGCGCTGGTCAGACTGAAGAGGGCGTGGCTGCCGATCCCGGTCACGATGTAGATCAGAAGCGTGAGGCCGGCGACCCGCGCGTTGGCGCGAAGAGTCATGTGCGTGGTCCTCCGAATGCTCCGCAAGCGCGACGGACGGACACAGGTACCCGACTGAACTCTGAGTAATCTATGCCAGTGCCGGCGCCCGCTCCAGGTCGATTGACGGGTGGCGCTGGGGGACGTAGCGTCGCGGTCCTCTTCGCATCTCAGATGCACGGAGGCCGCCCTGTCCCGCTGGAAGACGCTCTGGCAGCACCCGCGCCGCGCATCCAGGAGTTGCCGGGCGGCCTCGTTCCCGCACCTCATCTCCATTCTCGGCCCGCTCGTCGCCTCGACGATCGCAGCCGCCGCCGCGTCGCCCGAGACCGCGGCACCGCCCGATCTCGAGCACTTCAGGTCACGCTCGATCGCGATCGACGGACCCGCCCTTTCCACGGTCACCAACATCCTGCCGCCCCCGGAACAGCGGGTGGCCTCCGACGTCCGCGCTCGGATCGGGCTCACGCTAACCAACAAGGCCGGGCGTCCGCTCTGGCTCGTCGTGCGCCTCACGCCGCCGCCGCCGGAACCTGGCTGTCCGGCGGGAACCGCGCATCTGGGGCCCGGGGAGAAGGTCGAGTTCCGATGCACGCCGGAGGGCCTGGTCGCCGACGTCGACTACCCCCTCGAGATCACTGTCTGCGCGGACAGCGCGCTCACGGACACGCTCGAGCAGAACACGACGCGACTGCGCTTCGACCGGGGCATCGTGGAGCGGATGGAAGAAAGGCTCGCGTTCCGAAGGCGTGAGCTCGAGGCCGAAAAGCAGCCGAGAACCGGCGAGTCCAAGGACGCCAAGGACGAACCCGGGTTCCGCGTCGCGTTGGGGCTCTCGGGCGGCATCGTCATCCCGACCGGTGAGTTCTCGGACGGGTTCGGTGCGGGAGGAATGGGCGCCATCTCCCTCGAGCTGCAGGGAAGGATGTTCGGTGTCCGACTGCTTCTCGGCAGCAGCGAGCCCGGAACCCGCTCCCCCACGAACGACGCCTACAGCGCGCGGCTCGGCCGCCGGGTCGAGGTGACCGAGGCGATCGTCCCGGTCGAGCTGCAGGGCATCGCCGCCTTCCCGGCGCGGACCCGTCGCCTCGGGTTGACGCTTCAGGCAGGGGCAGGGCTGCACGCCGTTACCGTTCGCCTCAAGAACACGGACGACCGGATCGACGACGATACCCGCTTCGGGTTCTCCGCCGGCGGTGGCGTGCGGTACGCGGTCCACCGCTTGCACGCGACGGTGGGACTGAATGGCGTCCTTCACGGCACCGGGTCCAGCCGTTACGCCACGGTGGAGCTCGAGCTGGTCCTGGGGCGGTAGCGGAACGCCGCGCTTCAGCGCTGGCGGACGATGAGCCGCCGGTCCTCTCCGCCGGGATGCCGGTAGCGGACGACGTAGACCCCCGCCGGGGCGAGTCCGCCCCATTCCGTCTCGTGCGTGCCGGCGGGCCGCTCGCCCTGCTCGAGCGTGGCGATCCGCCGGCCCATCAGGTCGAAGACGGCGATCTCGATGGTCGCGGCGTGCGTAAGGGTGAATCCAATCCGCAGCGGTCCGCTGCCGGGGCTCGGGCCCACGGTCGCCAGCCCGAACGCGAGCGCGGCCTGCGCCTCGACGACGATCCCGGCCTCCAGGACCGTGAGGGTCCCGCCGTCGCGCGCCACCAGCCGGTAGCGATACACGCGGTCGGGCTGCGCGCCGCGATCCAGCTCGACCACGGCCCGTCCCTCGGTGGAGCGCTCCATCGGCGGCTGGCTCCATGCCTGCCCGTTCGCCCCCTCGGCCCGCTCGACCCAGATCGCGGAGGCCGTGGCGCCGGCCGCCACTTCCCACACGATGCGGACGCCGTCGGTCACGCGCGCGGCGGAGAAGCGCTGCACCAGCGTCGGCGTCACGTCGCAGCCCACTCCCCGCGCCCCGACCAGGCCGCATCCCGCCGCGTCGGCGAGCGGCGACCCGGAAGCGAGCCGGACATCCGCACTGTCGAGGCCGCAGAACTGTGGGTCCACCTCGAGGTCGCTCGGATCGGGGGCGACGCCGCTCACGGCGCCCAGCCGATTGCCGAACCAGTCGTTGCAGGTGTGCTGGACCACGGTCCCCGACACCAGGAGGCCCACGCCTCCGCTGCCGAACCCGATGTTGTTCCCCAGCGTCACCGCGTCGGTTGCCGGCCCGATCAGCTCCAGCGCATTCCCGCCGCAGTTGAAGAAGGTGTTGTTCCGCAGATTGCCGGCAGAGTACCCGGGATCCCACTCGATCCGGATCCCTGCTCCGGCGCAGTTCCCAATTGCGTTCCCTTCGGCAACGGCCTCTCCCGCATTGGCGAACACGCCGAGGTCTGCAGAGCCGACAATCGTATTGTTCATGAGAGCGAGCCTGTACCACAGCGACGCGTAGACGCCCGTGCCGCAGCTCCGGATCTCGTTGTTCGTCACAGCGACGTCGTATCCCCAGACCTGCACACCCACCCGGCACCGGGAGATCGTGTTGTCGTCTATGCTCAATTCCGATTCCGGTGCGGAGATGCCGACGTCGTAGTTCTCGATCCGGTTGTGGGCGACGGTGCCGGTGGGTTCGTTCGTGAGCGCGATTGCCGCGCCCGTGCCCCCTCGGAACCAGCAATGCTGGATGGACAGTCCACGGGACCAGAACTTCCACGAGACACCGCCATCCACGGTGTCGGACTCCATCGCGACGTAATCGAGGCCTCCAAAGGCGTAGGACAGCCGGCAGCGGCGGAGGTAGAGGCAGCAGTGGGCATCGGGATCGTCGGCGTTCACCTGCAGGCCGCCCATGGTGCAGTCGGAGATGTTCACCGTGATCGGGCTCTTGTTGGCGGCGTTCGTGTAGACGATGGGGGTCGAGACGTCGAATCCGCTGATGGTCGTCGGCGCGGCGGGGCGATCGCGGTTGGTGAGTCTCAATCCCGCCAGCCGCGGACGGCCTCCCTGCCCGATGCCTCGCAGGAACACGTTTCGTTCGACGAGCGGGATCTCGCCGTAATCGCCGCCCCGAACCAGGACCGTGTCCGCCGCCGAGGCGATGGCCAGGCTGACGGTGGAGAAATCGTCCGGGACGACGACGGTGACGGCGGCGGCCGGCAGCGGCGCGAGGCCTGCGCTGGCGAGGAGGGCGACGACGCCCAGGGCCCGAGGGCGGAACGGTCCGACCCCGCGGGAAGGGGGCGAGACTCTATCGCACGGTTTGCGAGACACGACGGCCGCCCTGCGAAGCGACGATTCGCGTCGTGAGCCAGGAGACATGCGCTCCCTGGGCTCGCTCGACGCCATTCAGCTTAGCACGTTCAGTCCGACCGCGGTTCGTGGAATCGCGCGACGATCTACAGCTCCGCTTCGTCTCTCCCCCAGGGCTTCCGGAGGGCTCAGGCCTTCTCTGCCAGGAACGTCTTCTGCACCAGTTCTTCGACGGCGGACATCGCGGCCTCCAGCTCGGCGCGCTTCCGGTTCACCTCCGGGTCCGAGGCCTCGTCCTTGGCGAGCGCCTCGGCGCAGCTCTCCCGGAGCGGGAGGCGCGCGTCGCCCTGCCCCAATTGCACCAGCAGCTCCCTCACCCGCCCGATCTGCTCCAGCGTTTCCGCGATCCTCTCCCCCGCCCGCTCCACGCTCACGGCGCCGCGCCGCACATCCTGTAGCAACCGGCATTCGAACGTGCGGCAGCATTCCGGGCGATGGGGGTAGATGCTGCAGAGTCTCCCCCGCAGCGCCCGGCACGGCAGCACCAGCAGCGCAGCGTCGGTGTCGTCGTCGATCTCGAGCCCCATGACCTCCAGCCGGGTGGCCTCGGCACGGCCCGCCAGCTCGACGTCGGCGAACAGCGACCCGTCGCAGCACAGCCCGCAGCGCGTGCACAACGTGTCCGTGAGGCTCGGTTTCATGCGGGGACTATGGCGGATCGAGGCGCCCGCTTCTACCACTTCTTCGACGGCAAGGAGTCGCTGGTGCGCGTCGTGCTCGAGACCTCGCGCTCAGTCGACCTGCGCTGGGGCTACGAGTGGCTGGTGGGCTGTCGGAACCGTGAAGAATGGGACGAGTCCACGGGGGAGGAGCAGGCGCTCATCGCGCGGATTCCCGCTCCGCGCGGCGGATCATCTCGTCGCGCACCTGGGTGAGCAGCTCCTGGGCGGCGATGCGAAGCGGGCCGCGGCAGAAGGTGCGGGCGACCAAGCCTCGCGGGTCGGCTTCGAGCTGGTACTCGACCCGCGTCGCGCTCGAATCCGCCGAGAGGCGCCACTCCCCCACGTACCTCTGGAAGTCCTTGCCGAGGACGTCGCGAAAGCCGATCCGGCGGCCCGGGTCCAGCTCGAGCTCGAGCAGCACCCGGACATGGCGCCGGAAGAGGAACGCGCCGCCGACGGCGCTCTGGCGAACGAGGAGCCGCCCGTCAGGGTGCCGCTCGAGGTGGCTCGCCTCGATCGAGCGGACGAACCGGCCAAGGCTGTCGTAGTCGGTGAGCACCTGCCAGGCGGCGGTCCGGGAGACCGGGACGGCGAAGCTTCCATGGACGCCGCAGGAGCCCCGGCCATCGCGCAGCGCCACCGTGACGTCGGAGGGGCCGGCGAGGACCGCCAGCAGGACGAGCGGGGCGAGGCATCCGAGCATGGCCAGGGCTCCGTTCGCCGTCAGAACGACACCACCGCTTCGAACATCGCCCCGTGGAACTTGCCACCGTGGCGGAGGTCGGTGATCGGGTAGTCCCGGTAGTTCTGCTGCACGTACTCGGCCTTCGCCTCGAGGTTCGAGGTCAGGAACCAGCCGCCGCCGACTTCGGTGCGATCGATCGTCACGTCGGAGGTGCCGCCGACGACCCGACCCTTGACGACGTTGTAGCGCCCAGCGACGTAGAGCTGGTTGCGGAAGAAGCGGTAGAGACCGTCGCCGGCGAGCTGGGTCCAGGTACGTTCCGAGGTTTCGACCGCGTTGCGGCCCTTCGCCTGCTCGAAGTTGCCGAACAACTCGAGGCCGCGGACCTGGAGGAACGGATTGACGACCCACGCCGTGACCTTGCGGCTGAACCCCGGCTGCAGGTCGCCGGACCAGGCCTGCGCGTTCTCGGTCGCGTTCACGTTCTCGAGCACGTAGTAGTAGCGCGAGCCCGCGCGGCTGCCGCTGTAGAGCGTGTTGTTGTTCGACGTGTGGGTCGTATAGACCGACCCGGTGAGCCGGACCCGGGCCTCGCCCAGGGAGCGGTCGAACCCCAGCTTGCCGATCACGCTCGGTGAGCGGTTCTCGGGCTTCAGCACCGTGCCCCGCACCTCGCCGCCGGTCACCGCGATCATCCCCAGGCACCCATTCGCCCGCCCGTAGATCTCGCCGCCGATCTCGGTCGTGAAGGCGTCCATGATCAGGTTGCCGACGAGCGGGTTGAACATGGCCTGGCCGTTATCGGTGCGGCGGAAGTGCATGTCGCCGTAGTTGATCTCGAAGTGCCCGAAGCGGAACGTCAAGTACTGCATGAGATGGTCGAGCGTCGCGTTCTCCCACGGCGAGGCGTTCACCAGCAGGTAGCCGTCCTTGACCCAGGTCTCGTTGTGGTGGCGCGACGAGAGGTAGCTCGTGAGCGCGACCCGGATCCCCCGCGCGAGCTGGGCGTCCATGTAGAGATTCGCGTCGGCGTTGTTGAAGCCGGAGCCGATCTTGATGAGCCGGTTGAGATCGACGCCGCCGACGATGTTGGGCGATGCGCTGTTCTCGTGGCGCAGTCCCTGGAACTGCTGCGTGAATGCCGCCCCCCATTCGAGCTGGAAGCCCTGATACGTCACCCCCTCCGGCTTGGGCGGCTCGAACTGCGACAGGCTGCGTGCATCGTGGGGACGGAAGTTCGACAGCGAGACGCTCCGCAGCAGGGCCCGCGGCGTCACCGGCGGCGCGGCCGGATTGGCGGCGATCGCCGTGTCCGGCGACGGCGATTCCTGCGCGGCGGCCGGCAGCGCGAGACCCCCGATCAGCGCGGTCGCCAGCGCCCACCGAACCGTCACGCGTCCGACTCTCTGGATGCCCGCGTACATGTTTGAGCTCCTTTCCATTACTTGCCGTCGGGCGACGGGCTGGATGCCCCGCCCTTGGGGACGAGCAGCAACCGATACCGAACCGTGACCTGATCGCCGACGCGCAGCGTTCCAAGCATCATCGTCGGCGGCTTGATGCCGTACTCGCTCATGCGCAGGCTTTCGCTCCCCTCGAGCCAAACGCCCGCTTCGCCGGCGCAGGCCCGCGCCTCGAGCCGGATCGGGCGCTCCTGGCCGGCGATCGTGAGTGACCCGCCGGCCGTGATCTCGATCGTGTCCCGGTCTACCGCTGCCGAGGCGACGTCGTACTGCCCGAGGTGGAAGGTCACGTTGGGGTACTGCTCCGCGTTCATCGCCTTGCGCAGGTTCCTGTCGAGCCCCGACTTCTCCGAGCGCAGCGACGCGACCGGAACCCGCACGGTCACGCCCCGGATCGCGGCGGAGCGGATGAGGCGCAGGAGGTCCGCGGCCGTGCCGGCCTCGGGGGTCGCGCGATCCCGCTCGAGCGCGATCCCAACCTCCTTCGAGCGGCTCTCGAACGCGTGCACCGTCGAGGTGCCTTCGATCCAGAGGACGCTCCCCGGCCCGAGCGCGACCGGGAGCGGCGCCCGCGTGCTGTCCGGCGCCTCGGCGCGTGGGGCGGCCGGCGCGGCGAGCAGCGCGATCACGATGACGGCGGCGACTCCTATGGTTCTGGAAGCGATCATGTCTGACTCCTCCCTCCCACCTTGGGGGCCGTGGCCGCATGCTTGACGACGAGCACGCTGCACGACGCGTGCGTGACGACGTGGCTCGACACGCTGCCGAGCATCAGCTTGGCGAGGCCCGTCCGCCCGTGCGAGCCGACGACGATCAGGTCGGCGCGCTCGCTCTGGGCGACCGAGAGCAATCGTTCACGCGGCTCGCCGACCTCCACGCGTCCTTCCGTGGCGAAGCCCGACGCGCGCAACTCGCTCTGCGCGTTCGACACCAGCTCCTCGAGCTCCTGCCGCCGGTCATCGAGCGCCTGCGCCGGCAGGTCGGCCAGGTCCGGGCTGGCGGCGGCCGCGCGCGCGATCGGCTGCAGGGCGCTCACGACGAGGACCCGGCTGCCCGCCGGCCAGCGCATCCGGGTGACGAATTGGAGTGCGTGCTCGGAGTGGGGCGACGCGTCCAGGGCGATCAGGATCTTCATGGCGACCTCCTCTCGTCTCCACACACAAGATCGTCCGGAGGAGGGAACCGCGGCTACGGGACTCTTTGGGACCCGGCGATGCTCCTTTGGTAGCATGCCGGCCATGAGGCGATTGCGTCCCCCCCCTCCCAAGCCGCGACGACGAGTCGCACGACCCGCCCCGAAGACGCCGCGCGTGCGCCTGGTGATCGCCGACGGCCAGGCCATCGACCGCGGCGGGCTCGTCGGGCTGCTCGAGGGAGAGCGCGACTTCGAGGTGGTGGGCGAGGCGGCAACGCTGGCCGAGGCGATTCACCAGTGCCGCGCCCTGCGGCCCGATGTGCTGGTGCTCTCGCTCAACGTGCCGGGTCAGGAGAGGCAGGCCGCGATCCCCGCGATCCGCGCCGTCGTCCCGGAGCAGCGCGTCGTGGCGCTCTCGGAGCGCGGAGCAGCGAACTGTCTGGTGCTGAATCCGCCCTATCGCCAGAAGACGGCCTCCGAGCTCGACCTCGTGTGCGCCGTCGGGGTCGACTGCCTACAGCTCGCGGTGACGCAGGGCGCGATGGCAACGGTGCGCCGGAGCGCCGATCCCGAGGATCTCTTTCGCGCGATCCGCAGCGTCGCCGAGGGCGGTGCCTGGTACGACCCGACGACGGCGACCGGGATCCTGGTGGCCACCGGTCCCGAAGGACGGCGTCGCGGAGCGAACGCCGCGCTATCGGAGCGCGAGCTGGAGGTTGCAGCGCTGATCGCCGAGGGCCGGTCGAACAAGGAGATTTCGACCGCGCTCGGCATCAGCCCGGCCACCGTCAAGAAGCACGTCGGCCACATTCTCGGGAAGCTCGGCCTCGCGGACCGACTGCAGGCCGGGCTGCTCCTGGCCCGGAATCCCCTCATCTTCAGGCGGCCGTAGGCGCCATGACTCCGGGTCAGTCCACGGTTGCGAGCCGGCGCGCGAGCGAGTGGCCGCGGCTCGCCGGCCGCCGGCCTCCGCGCATGGGCGGACGCCGCGCTCGACGGCCCCGAGCCGGTCGAGCTAGATTCGGGCTCGATGCGGCCGACCGACTCCCCCGGAGCGCGCGTGCCTCCCGACCCCAAGCAGAACCTCTCGGCCTCCGAGCTGGTGCACAAGCTCCAGCGGCACGCCGAGCAGACCCGGATCGCGACAGAGGATCGCGAGCGCACCCAGCGGCTCGAGGCCACGGTCGAGACGCTCGCCCGCGAGCTCGAGTCGCGCGAGCGCGGCAGGATCGTCGGGGCATCGCCGGCCTGGAAGGAGACCCTGCGTCAGGTCGGGCGGGTGGCGGGCTCGGACACCACCGTGCTCGTCACGGGAGAATCCGGCACCGGCAAGGAGGTGGTGGCGGGCCTCCTCCACCACAAGTCGCCGCGCACCGCGCGGCTGCTGATCGCGGTCAACTGCGCGGCGTTGCCGGAGCAGCTCCTCGAATCCGAGCTGTTCGGCCACGAGAAGGGCGCCTTCACCGGGGCGATCGCGACCAAGATCGGGCGGGTCGAGCAGGCCGAAGGCGGCACGCTGTTCCTCGACGAGATCGTCGAGATGAGCCCGCTCTTGCAGGCCAAGCTGCTGCGCGTGCTCGAGGCGCGGGAGTTCCAGCGCGTGGGCGGCACGCGCGCGCTCAAGGCCGACGTGCGGGTGATCGCCGCCACCAACCGCGACCTGGCGAAGGCGATGGCGACCCAGGCGTTTCGCGAAGACCTCTACTACCGCCTCAACGTGTTCCAGATCCACCTGGCGCCGCTGCGCGAGCGGCGTGAGGATATCGGGCCGCTGGCCGAAGCGTTCCTCCAGGACCTGGGAGTGAAGATGGCGCGCCCGGCGGCCGGCATCTCGCGCGACGCCCTCGACTGGCTCCTCGCCTACCACTGGCCGGGGAACGTGCGCGAGCTTCGCAACGCGATCGAGCGCGCGATCCTGCTCTGCGACGGCGGCCTGATCACGCGCGAGCATCTCCCGGCGTGGCCCGCGCGCGGGCCCGAGCGATCGGGCGACCTCAACTCCTGGCTGGATCCCGCGGCCCCGCTCCCCGCGGAAGGGATCCAGCTCGACGCCCTCGAGCGGGTCCTGCTCGAGAAGGCCCTGCGCCAGGCCAAGGGGAACAAGACGAGAGCGGCCCGCCTCCTGGGCCTGACCCGCGCGAAGCTCTACTCACGCCTGGAGAAGCACGCCCTCGAGGAATGAGTCGGGCTCCAGTTCGCGCCCGGCAGCTCCGATACCATACGCAGGCCGATCACAGGAGCTGGCCATGCGAATCGGGCAGCGCGTCCTTTGGGCTCTGATTCCGTTGCTCCTCGCCACGGGGTGCCGCGACGAGAGCACCGGCCCGTGGATCCTGGGGAAATGGTACGGCTGGATCACCCCGCACAATCACGGGACTGCCGACATGCGTGATCTGGCGCTCACCATCCGCGCGGATCGCGTGTATCTCGCGATCGCGGACACCGCGGTGCAGACCCGCAACGCGCGGATCCTGGCGTCCGAGAATCCCGACCTCTCTCGCACCGGATTGGTCGACTTCGACGCCACCGTCGCGGGCCAGGCCCTGCATTTCCAGGGCTACGTCTCGGAATGCTGGGTCTGCCTGTCCGGGATCTTCGGCTCCGCGGCCAACGCCGACAGCGCGGTCTATGACTGGTGGGCGGACCAGGCGCCCCCGAGGTTGGTTTCGCAGCAGCCCTGACTTTCGGCGCCTGCGCGCGTGCGCCCCGCCGAGCATGAAGTGGCGGCGGGTCAGATCCCCTTTCTCGCAGCGGTGCTCATCTCGTAGAGCTTGCCGCCGAGCCAACACTGCGGGATGGCGAGCGCCACGAGCGCGATCGGGTACCAGCGCGGACCCATGCCCAGGTTCCAGGTCGCGACGACGCCCGCGAGCCCCAGCACCACGCCCACGGAGCCCAGGATCATCGCGTGCTTCATCGGATTCCCGGGCGCGAGCCGTGCCGTGAGCCAGGCGCCCGCGATGCTGATCACCACCCGGTACGCCGTGGCGAGAGCGGCGAGGGAATCGTCGATCGGCTGATTCATCGGTGGATACACCTTCGCCGCGTGCAGCACGATGTCGACGAGGGTGGTGACCACGATGATGAAGACCACGCCTGCGACCACGGCCCAGATGGATCTCCCCTTCATGACTTCGCCTCCTGGCTCATGCCCGATGAACGGCTTCGATCATCTCCTGCGCCCGGTCCAGCTCGTCGCGGTTCACCGCATGGCCCAGGCCCGGATAGATCCGGACGTCGACCACGCCGCCGATGCGCGACAGCTCCCGGCCCGACTCTTCCACGCGTTCCCGCGGGATGTGCGGATCGCGGTCGCTGCAGCCCAGGAACACCGGCGTTCCCTCCAGGGATCCGCCGAACTCCCAGCGGCGGCCGGCGGGCCCGATGAGCCCGGCGGACAGGCCGGCGACGCCGCCGTAGCGACGGGCGTGGCGGCCCGCGAACTCCAGCGCCAGGCATCCGCCCTGCGAAAAACCGAGCAGGAGCTGCCGCGCCGGCGGAATCCCGTTCTGCTCCAGCATGCCGACGATCGCGCCCACCAGCATGAGGGCGGACGAGAGGTGCGGCTCGTTGCGCTCGAGCGGCGCGAGAAACGAGTAGGGGTACCAGGTTCCCTGCGCCGCCTGCGGGGCGACGAACACCGAGTCGGGCGCGTCCAGCTCCCGGGCCAGCGTCAGGATGTCCTCCGCCGAAGCGCCGCGGCCGTGCAGGAGCACCAGGGCGGAGGTTGCGTCGGCCACCATACGTCCGGCGGTCACGATGCGCGCCCGGGCGTGAGGCCCGGACACGCTCGAAGGGATTTCGAGGGTCAAGTGGCTCGCACGGCTGCCGGCACGCGCAGCCGCGGCAGCCGGTCCTCGATGTAGGCCCGGCGCGGCTCGAGCCACGGCGGCAGCTTGAGCGCGGAGCCGAGCGCCTCCTGGGCCTCGTCGCGCGTGAACCCCGGCGGGTCGGTCGCGATCTCGAACAGCACGTGGCCCGGCTCGCGAAAGTAGATCGACCGGAAGTACTGGCGGTCGAGCACCGGGGTGACGTTCATCCCCGCGCCCGCGAGCTGGCGCCGCCACGCCGCCTGCTCCTCGTCGGAAGCGCAGCGGAACGCGACGTGATGCACGGTGCCGGCGGGCACTCGCCCGGCCCGGAGGTCCGGGGCGCAGACCAGGTCCACCGTCGCACCGGCCCCGGGGCGCGCGGCCGCGAAGCGGAATCGATTCTCCTGCTGGCCCGCGGGCGCGAGCCCCATCCCGTCGCTGAGCAGCGCCGCCGTGCGCTCGTATCCCTCGAGCGTGAGCGTCACGCCGTGGAAGCCGCGAAGGGCGTACGCCGCGGGCACCGGGCCGCCCTCCCACCACGGCCGGTCCGCAGCCTCTCTGACCTCCACGAGCTCGATCGCGAGGTCGTCGCGATCGCGCAGCGGCAGCACCCGCTCTCCGAAGCGCTCCTCGATCGCCTCGTGGCCGGCGGCGCTGCGCGCCAGACGGTCCATCCACCATTCCAGGCTGCCGGGAGGCACCGCGAAGGCGGTCGCCGTCACCTGCCCGGTGCCCCGCGACCCGCGCGGGGCGCCCGGCCAGGGAAAAAACGTGAGGATCGTCCCCGGACGCCCGACCTCGTCTCCATAATAGAGGTGGTACGTGGCGGGATCGTCGAAGTTGACGGTGCGCTTCACGAGCCGGAGGCCGAGGAGCGAGGCGTAGAAGTCGACGTTCGCCTGCGGATCAGCGCAGATCGCGGTGACGTGGTGCAGGCCGGGCGTGGTCATCGGGGGCTCGATCGCGTTCTCCCGGAGCGCCGTCCATCGGGGACGGTGGATCAGCCAATCGCCGGGACAGGATACAACGACGGGCACCGGCGTGTGCGAGAGACCGTTCTCGGGGCGGGCCGCCCGCAGGCACCGCCCGCCTCACTCGGCGACGATCGTGCCGCTCAGCATGTTCATCCCGCAGGCGTAGCCCAGGGTATCCGTCACCGCCCCGGCCGCGATCTCGATCCGCACCGGCTGATCGAGCGGAAGCTCGTGGCGCTGGTTGAGCCGGGGAAAGAGGATCTCCGTCGCGCACGTCCGGTCGCTCTTGCGGGTCAGCACGAGCGTGACGGCCTGGCCGCGCGGGATCACGGTGCGGGCCGGCTCGAACCCACGATCGGTGACGGCGATCGCGTACTCCCTGGGCCCGGTCGATGACTTCTGCGACGTGGTGCATCCCGCCGCGGCCACGAGCGCGGCCGAGGCGATGGCGATCGGCAGGAGTCTCATGAGGTTGCCTCCGTGAGCTGATGTGGAGCTCGAGGTGCCTGCGCACCATCGGGCATCGGGGTCGGGCTCGGCAGCCGGCGCCCCTTCCACCACGCGAAGATCGCGGGGTAGACGAGCAGCTCGAGCACGAACGAGGTGATCACGCCGCCCACCATCGGGGCGGCGATGCGCTTCATGACGTCGGCCCCGCTGCCGTGCCCCCACAGGATGGGCAGGAGGCCGAAGAGGATCGCGCACACCGTCATCATCTTGGGCCGGATGCGGTGGGCGGCGCCTTCGACGATGGCCTCGGTGAGGTCGCCGCGGTCGCGCAGCGCGCCGCGCTTCTCGCGTTCGGCGTGGGCGAGATTGAGGTAGAGCAGCATCACCGTGCCGGTTTCGGCGTCGAGGCCGGCGAGCGCGATCATCCCCACCCAGACCGCGACGCTCAGGTTGTAGTGGAGCAGCCACACCAGCCACACCGCGCCGATCAGGGAGAACGGCACCGCGAGCATCACGATCGCGGTCTCGGGGACCGACCGCAGATTGAAGAAGAGCAGGGCGAAGACGATGAGCAGCGTGACCGGGATGACCAGCGCGAGCCGGGCCTGGGCGCGCTCGTAGTACTTGAACTGCCCCGCCCAGTCGATCCGGTAGCCGGGCGGGAGCGCCACGCGCGCGGCCACCGCGCGCTTGGCGTCGTGGACGAAGTCGGCGAGCGGCCGGTCCGCCACGTCGATCGACACCAGCGCCACGAGCTGCCCGTCCTCGTCCTGGATCATCGGGGCGCCGGTGTTGAAGTGGATGTCGGCGACCTGGGCGATCGGGATCTGGGCCCCGGACGGGGTGGGGACCAGGACGCGCTCCAGCGTCTCGGGATCGTCCCGCAGCTCGCGCGCGTAGCGCACGCTCACGCTGTAGCGCTCGCGCCCCTCGACGGTCTGCGTGACGACCATGCCGCCGATGGCGGACTCGATCACGTCCTGCACGTCGCCCACGGTGAGGCCGTAGCGCGCGGCCTCGTCGCGCCGGATGTCGAAGTCGAGGAAGTAGCCGCCCGTGACGCGATCGGCGTACGCGCTCCGCGTCCCGCGCACGCCCTTGACTGCGCCCTCCACCGCCACGGCCACGCTCTCGATGCCGGCCAGGCTGGGGCCGAACACCTTGACCCCGACCGCGCTGCGCACGCCGGTGGCGAGCATCTCGTTGCGGGTCTGGATCGGCATCCACCAGAGGTTGGGCATCCCGGGAAAGCGCAGGCGCCGGTCCATGTCGCCGATCAGGCGCTCCCACGTCATCCCCTTGCGCCACTCGCTCTCGGGCTTGAGCGACACCACGGTCTCGACCATCGAGAGCGGCGCCGGATCGGTGGCGCTCCGGGCCCGGCCGATCTTGCCGAACACCGTCCCGACCTCGGGCACCCGGCGAAGCTCGCGGTCCATCTGCTGCAGGACCGTGCTGGCCTCGGTGTCCGACATCCCCGGCGGTGCGGTGGGCATGTAGAGCAGGGTGCCTTCGTTGAGCGGCGGCATGAACTCGCTGCCGAGGAGGAGGAACACGGGGAGGGTCGAGAGCAGCATCAGGATCGCGCCCAGCACCACCCAGCGCCGGCGCCGGACCACGAACCGCACCACCGGCGCGTAGGCCTGGACCAGGAAGCGCGACACGGGGTGCTCGTGCTCGGCGCGGATGCGCCCGCGGACGAACCAGGCCGCGAGCGCCGGCGTCAGGGTCACGGCGAGCAGCGCCGCGAAGGCCATCGAGTAGGTCTTGGTGAAGGCCAGGGGCTTGAAGAGCCGGCCCTCGGTGGCCTCGAGGGTGAAGATGGGCAGGAACGAGACCGTGATGACGAGCAGGGCGAAGAAGATCGGCCGGCCGACCTCGCTGAGCCCGTGGACGATCGCCGCCTCGCGGGAGCCTTCCCTCCCGCCGGCCTCCCACGCCTCGAGCTTCTTGTGGACGTTCTCGACCATGATGATCGAGGCGTCCACCATCGCCCCGATCGCGACCGCGATGCCCCCGAGCGACATGATGTTCGCGGTCAGGCCCTGGCGGGCCATGGGGATGAACGCGAGCACGACCGCGATCGGGAGCGAGAGGATGGGGATCAGGGCGCTCCGGAAGTGGAACAGGAAGAACACGATCACCGCGCTCACGATCAGCATCTCCTCGAGCAGCTCGCGCCCCAGCGTCGCCACGGCGCGGTGGATCAGCTCCGAGCGGTCGTAGGTCACCACCACCTGGACGCCGGGGGGCAGGGACGACTTCACCTCCGCGAGCCTGCGCTTCACGGCGTCGATCACCCGCAGCGCGTTCTGGCGCTGACGCATGATCACGATGCCGCCGACCACCTCGCCCTGGCCGTTGAGCTCGGCCAGCCCGCGGCGCTGCTCGGGGCCGAGGTGCACCTCGCCCAGGTCGCGCAGCGTAACCGGGACGCCCCCGGGTCCGAGCTTGACCGGGATGCTCTCGAGGTCGGGGATGCCGCGGATGTAGCCGCGCCCACGCACCGCGTTCTCGTGCTCGGCCACCTCGAGCACGCCGCCGCCGACCTCGTTGTTCGAGCGCCGGATGGCTTGGGCCACCGTCCCGATCGGCACGTTGTAGGCGAGCAGGCGATCGGGATCGAGGTCGACTTGGTACTGGCGCACGAAACCGCCGACCGACGCCACCTCGGCCACGCCGTCGACGCCCTGCAGCCAGTAGCGGAGCGTCCAGTCCTGGAAGGAGCGAAGCTGGGCCAGGTCGTTGCGGCCGGTGGTGTCCACCAGCGCGTACTCGAACACCCAGCCGACGGCGGTGGCGTCGGGACCGAGCGTCGGGTCGACGCCCTCCGGGAGCCGGCCGCGAATCGACGCCAGGTACTCGAGCACGCGGCTGCGCGCCCAGTAGAGATCCACGCCGTCCTTGAACACCACGTAGACGAAGGAGTCTCCCAGCATCGACAGTCCGCGCACGTACTGGACGCCGGGCGCCGCGCGCAGGGCGGTGACGATCGGATAGGTGATCTGGTCCTCGACCAGGTCGGGGCTGCGACCCGGCCATTCCGTCGAGACGATCACCTGCGTGTCCGAGAGGTCGGGGATGGCGTCGAGCGGCGTGTGGAGCATGCTGGTGACGCCGAACGCCGCCGCGATCAGCACGCCGGCCAGCGTCAGAACGCGGTTGCGCGCGCACCACGAGATCAGGCGCTCGATCATCGGCACGGCCCTACCATTTCTGACTGGCGGACCTGAGCTTCGACTCCGCCGCCACCAGGAAGTTGCCCGAGGTCACGACGACGTCGCCCTCCGCGAGCCCCGAGAGCACCTCGTAGTAGTCGCCGGCGCGGGCGCCGAGCCGCACCTCGCGCGGCGCCAGGCGCCCGTCGCCGAGGTCGACGAACACCACGCGGCGCTCGCCGGTGGGCAGCACGGCGCTCTCGGGCACCGCGAGCCGCCGGCCGCGGGGGATCTGCAGCTCCACGTTGACGAACATCTCGGGCTTGAGATCGCGCCGCGGGTTGGGGACCTCGATCCGCACCTGGCCGGTGCGCGTCTCCGCCTGGAGCGAGGGGTAGATGAACGCGACCCGCCCGTGGCGGGAGCTCTCGTCCAGGTAGGGATTGGTCAGCGTCGCCGGGAGCCCGACGCGCAGCAGCGGCAGGTCGACCTGGTAGACGTTGGCGATGACCCACGCAGTGTCGAGCGGCGCGATCCGGTAGAGCACCTGGCCCGGGGTGAACGCGCTTCCGCGCACCACGTTCTTCTCGACCACCACGCCGGAGCCCGGAGCCACGATCGGCAGCGCCTCGCGCGGCCGGCCCTCGCGCGCGATCTGCCGGATCTGCTCGGGCGCGATGTCCCACAGCTCGAGCCTGCGGCGCGCCGCCCGGGCCAGCTCCGTGGTGGGCTCGCCGAGCGCGCGCGCGGCCGAGTCCCGGCCGGCGCGCAGCGCCTCGATGAACTCCTGCTGGGCGGACCACAGCTCGGGGCTGTAGGCGGTGAACAGCACCTCCCCCGCCTCGACCGACCGCCCCACGTAGTCCACGCGGATGTCGCGCACCCAGCCCGCGAACTTGAGCGACACGTCCGCCTGGTGGGTCTCCTCGTAGGTCACCCGCCCGGCCGCGCGCACGATGGTGGAAAGGTCCATGACCCGGGCCGGCGCGGTGCGAATCCCGATCTCCTGCCGCCGCGCGGGGTCGATCCGGACCGTGCCCGGGGCGGATTCCATCGCGCCGCCGGGCGGCTCGTGATTCGAGCCGCCCTGGGGCTCGTCGGAAAGGCTCTGCCCCGATCCGCCGGCCGCCGGCGTGCCGCCCGCGAATGCCAGGCCGGGCGTGCTGGTGCTGAGGCGGTAGGCGGCCTCCACGGTCGCGCCGCCCTTCGCCCGCACGCGAATGTTCACGTCCCATTCGCCGTTCATCGCGAGCCCGTACTCGGCGCGGTAGATGCCGGGCTTCGTTTCCTCGACCTTGCCGCGGCTCTCCATGTAGGGCATGGCGCCCATCGCGGGCATGCTGATCATCGCGTCCACCGCCGCGCCGCGGACCGGCTTGCCCTGGGCGTCGCGCACCGCGATCGAGAGCGCGTTGTCTCCCACGCGCGGCGGGTCGGGCGTGCTCGCAACGCCCATCTGCAGCTCTCCAACGCCCTGCATGGGAGTCCTGTCTGCGCCTTCCGCGCCGCCGCGCGGCTGGCAGGACGCGATCAGGATCAGGCTCGCCGCCGCGAGCAGCGCGATCGAGAGCGCCGCGCCTCCTCGATGCCATCGAATCATCATCGTCCCTCCTCCTGCTCCGGGCGGGCCGCGTCGGTGGCGAGGGCCCGCAGGAGCCTGGCGTGCGCCTGGTGAGCCGTGGCGACCGCCTCGTGGAGCTGGAGCCGCGTCCGTGCCAGATCGCGCGTGGCGTTCAGCAGGGTGAGGAAGTCGCTGCGGTTCGCCTCGTACGCCGCCTGGATCGCACGCACGGTGCGCTCGGTCGCCGGGACCACCTCGTCGCTCATGATCCCCACGTCGTGGATGCCTTCCCCGAACGCCGCGGACGCCTCCTCGATCGCCTGGTCGATCCGGTCGCGGATCGCGAGCCGCTCGTCCTCGGCGCGTCTCAGTGCCGCCTCCTTCTCGCGCTCGCGCGCTCCGAGCCGGCCCAGGTTGAGCGGCAGATTGAGCGACAGGCCGACCGAAGCGCGAAGCTCGGGTTCGCTCCAGGCCCGGTCGTACGCCACGCCCAGCGCGCTCTCCGGAAGCCGCTCGCGGCGGGCGAGCGCGAGCTCCGCGCGGCCCGCCCGGACCCGGGCCTCGGCGGCCTGGAGCTCCGGCCAAGCCGCCTTCAGCCGGACGTCCATCCATTCGCCGGTCTCCGGCATCTCCGGCAGGGGCAGCTCGCGCGGTGGCTCGGGCAGCACCGTGAGCTGCGAGAGGTGGAGCAGCGCGCGCATGCGGGAGACGATCACGCGACGCTGCTGCGCCAGCACCACCCGCTGATGCTCGAGCATCGCGAGCTCGGCCTCGGCCTGCAGCGGATCGGTCTGCCCGACCGTTCCCGCCGCGTACTTGGCCAGGGCGACCTTCCGGAACCCGCGCATCAGCTCCGCCAGCTCGCGGTTGGTCTCCTGGCCGCGGCAGACCTTGTAGTAGTCGTAGTAGGCGTCGCGAACGTCGCGCAGCAGGTCGAGTCTCGCGGTCGCGACGTCGCCGGCCAGGGCCTCGCCTTCGGCCACCGCGGCCCGGCGGCGCAAGCCGCGCTGGCCGAAGAGCGGAACGCGCTGCGTGATCCCGATCCGGTAACCGGCATCGACCGCGCTGCTGCCGAGGCTCCGCGGCGCCACCATCGCGTCGAGCATCGGATCCTCGAGCGCGCCGGCCTGATCGGCGCGGGCCCGGGCCTCTCGCCACGCCTCACGCATCGCCGCCAGGGATGGATTGCGCGCGAGCGCCGCGCGCTCGACCCACTCGAGGCCGAGCGTGGAATCGGGCGGGATGGAGTCTTCCGCCGCGGGCGCGGCGGCGCGCGCGGATGGAGCGGCGAGCAGGACCATCCAGAGCCCGAGAACGATCGACCGACCTGGCTTCCTCCAGCGACGACCGTGAAGCATGGAACGAGAACCTCCCGAAGACGGGTGAGCAGTCGCCCGCGGCCGGAAATGGGCGCGGGCCGGGCACGGTCGCGATTCCTTTGCCGGCTCAGCGAGCCGGCGAAGGACGACCGCGGTTCTCGTCTAGAGCCGGAGGAGGTTGGAGAGGTAGAGCGGGGAGGGTGCCGGCGGGCCGTCTCGATCGTGGCCCGGGCGGCACGAGGCCAGCCGGCTCGGAGCCGGGCTCGAGCCGTCGCTGGCGATGTGCGCGACGGCGAATGTGGCGGAAAGGAAACGCGAGTGGCCCGCGGGGGCGGTCGCAAGCTGCGTCGGAGCGGCATCGGCGGCCACGTATCGGCAGCACTGCACGTGGATCGAAGGCCCGCTCACGGGCGCGCGCGACTGCCCCCGGCACATGGGGCACATGGGACCCTTCTCGCTCATGCCCCGCAGGCACTCGATCGACCCGGCGGCCGGGCCGAGCGAGGTGACCAGCATCGTCGCCACGAGGAGCCAGCTCGCGAAGGTTCTAGCGCTGTCGTTCATGCGACTTCTACGGTGCTCCTTTCCCGAAGGTGACGCAAGCCGGGTTATCGGGATTCGATGACGGAATCTTGACGTGCCCGAGGCGCACGAACGCCGCGCATTCGGGCACGCCCCGCCCGGATCGCCATTTCACCGCTTCGCAACCGCCTTCGCGGTCACCGGAGCCACGTCACGCGCTCGCTCTGCACGCCGTCGGGCGTGTTGAGCACGAAGAAGTAGAGCCCCGGCTTCGCGTCCGAGAACCGGTCCGTGCGGCCGTCCCAGCGCCGGGTGTGGCGTCCGGGCGGCAGCGGTCCCGCCTGGAGCGTGCGCACCCTGCGTCCCGAGGGATCGAACACCGCGAGCTCGACGAACCCGGCCCGCGCCACCTGGAACTGGACCGCGGCATCGACCGCCGCCGGGTTGGGCGCGGGCGGTCCCAGGAACCGCGTGCGCTCGGCCGTCCTCTCCTCCATCGGGACGTCCACCACGCCGCAGCCGGGAATGGTGTACGTGCCCCCGCCGAGGGTGTGGTCCCGGAACGGATGGCGGTTGCCGGGAGGCCCCTCGAAACCCCACTCGAGCGTCTGGCCGCGCAGACCGCTCAGGACCGTGCCGGGCCCGAGATCGGGGTCCGCGAACGCGTCGAGCTTGCTGAGCGACACCTTCATGGTGATGGTGCCTTGGGCCTGGTTGAACTCGCCGAAGTCGCAGTCTCCACGCGCGCGGTAGTTGACGTGGCCGCTGTCCGAGCGCGTCGCGGTGCCCCACGCGAAGGCCTGGAGCGAGTTGGGGTCCGAGCCGGCGTCCAGGAAGAACTGCTGCCCGCGGTCCGAGAGGCCGGGGCGGCCGGGCCGCCCGCCCGGGGCGTCGGCACTGAAGTTGATCCGCCACTCCACGCCGGCCGGGATCTGCGTGAGGCTCGAGACCTTCATGGTGGCCACGAGCATCGGGCCGTCGGGGCCGGCCTCGCAGTCGTAGTCGATCCACAGGATGTCGAACGGGTTGTCCTCGGGGATCGGCTGGAGCAGCGCGGTCGTGGCGTCGTGGAGGAAGTCGGTGACCTCCGGCAGACTGAAATCCTGGAACGGCAGCCGGGGCGGCCACGTGGAGGCGACCGTTCCGTCGCCGTTGGCGGCGGCGTATTGGCTCGGGCCGTCGAGCTGCCGCGTCACGTAGACGTGGCCGTCGAAGTCGTTGTGGTCGTCGGTGAACGCCACCACGGCCGCGCCCTGGGGGTCGAGCGCCACCTGGAAGTAGTCGAGCAGATTGCGGTTGTTGCCGCCCCCGAGCCCCTGGAGGCTCACGTTGCTGCCGTGGATCCGGTGGTCGCTGATGACCTGCTGCGCGAACGTGGGCGCGTTGGTGTTGGCGTCGTCGCTGCGCGCGAAGAGCACGTCCCAGTCGGCGGAGCCGTTGTTGACCGTGCTGGGCGAGGCGTACCACACGACGCACACCCGCCCACCGCTTCCCGCCTCGAGCCAGGGCATGACGTTGGTCTTGTAGACCGTGTTGTCGCTCACCCGAGCCTTCTGCGCCCAGGTGACGCCGCCGTCGCTCGAGTGCGAGAGCCAGATGTTCTGCTGGTTCGACCACACCAGGTACACCGTGCCGTCGTCCCCCACCTTGACCACGTCGAACAGCGCGCCGTGCCCGGTGGTGGCGTCCACGGTGACCGTCGCCCACGTCATGCCGGCATCGCTGGAGCGCGACACCCGGCCCTGCGTGCTGCTCGCGTGGGAGACGTAGACGCGCCCGCTCGCGTGGTCCACGTCGATGTAGCCGGGCGTGGTTCCGGACGGGCTCACCAGGCCCGGCGAAAGGTAGGTCACGCCGTGGTCGTCGGAGCGCTGAACGAACAGCCCGGTGGCCGGAATGGGCGCCCGGTAGAACAGGTAGACGCGGCTTTCGCCCGTGGACTCGTTCCACATGCGGTCGTCGGCCGGGGCGATCGCGGTCGCGGGCGAGAGGTCGAAGTTCTCGCCGCGGTCGTGGGAGACCGCCGAGGAGATGTTCGCCAGCGCGAGACTCGTGATGGTGAGCACGGGAATGGAGTCGGGATGGATCGGGAAGCTCGCCGAGAGGTCGATGTCCCCCCCGCCGTCGGCGCCGCCGGCCTCGGGGTTCTCGGGGTCCTGCGGCAGGAACGCGTCCGGCTGGCCGAGGTAGGTGGCGTTCTGCATGCCTGGATCGAAGGTGGGGCTCGAAGGGTTGAGGTCGAACCTCCACAGGTCGACGCCCGCTGGCACGCCGCGGATCCCGCCCACGTAGCAGTTGCCGCGCACGTCCACGCGAATGCTGGGCTCGCCGTCGCGCGTGGCGACCGGCGCTCGCAGGGTCACGTTCTGGCTGAAGCGGATGCTGCCCGGCACGTAGGTTGCGGTGCGATCGGCGTGGGCCGCGCCGGCGGCGAGCGCGACGAGCAGGAGCGTGAGTCTGACCGGGGCGACGGAGTCCAGGCGGGACGACATGAGACCACCTCCGTTGGCGAAGGGCCGATGTGCGATCTGGGTTCGGGCGGCGGGCGGAGCCGGCCACCGCGCGACCCTCGAGGGCACTCGATTGCGGGGCCGACCGGACCTGACTGTGGGTGCGGCCCGGTCGACAGGATCGACCATGACGGTTGAGCAGGGCTTGAGTGCCGGACCCCTGTGACAGCGGGCGCGATCGCGCAATCCGCAGAGGTGTGGCGGGTTAGCTGCGCTCACCTCGCCCAGAGCTCGAGGTCGATGGAGGAGGCCGGGCAGCCCGGCCGGGGCGCGGATGCCGGGGCTCCGCCGGCCGCTACCCGCGCCCCATCCAGCGCAGATACTCGCGGTCCCAGGCTGCGGGGACGCTCTCGCGCGGCGAGAACGGTCCGGGCGTGTAGCGTCGGGACGCCACGCCGAGCTGGCTGCGCGCCACGATCTCCCAGTCCTGGCGGTTGGTGAGGTCCCAGAACTCGATCGCGTCCCGGATGTCGTTCGCGGGATCCTCGAGCGTCCCGGGGTTGAACAGCCACTCCGATTCGACGCGCGTCCGGTCGGTGGCCACGGGGTGCACGAGGTAGTAGTTGACGTAATCCGGGTGGATGCTCAGCAGCAGGTTGGGCATCAGCGTGTAGTAGAACGCACGGTGCCGGTCCTCCGCAGACGCGCCGGGCGCGATCGGGAGCCCGCACGCGCGCCCGCTCATGGTCGCGCTCTGGTTCGGGGCCTTGATCTCCATGTAGCCGCCGAGGAACGGGCCTTCGGTCAGGTCGTTCGCCCCGCTCTGGTAGGGCAGCACGGTGGCGAGCTTGGGATGGATGGTCGGGCAGTGCAGGCACTCGGAGTAGTTCTCGAACACCAGCTTCCAGTTGGCGCGCACGTCGTACACGACGCGATGGCCGATGCGGAGCCCGCCGAGCCCGAAGCGCTCGAACCGGCCCCGCAGCGGCGCCCAGTGCGCCTCGAACGGCTGGGGCTCGCGGGCGACGCTCACGAACAGGAAGCCCTCCCACTCGGCGATCGCCGCGGGGTGGAGGGAGTACTCGCGCTTGTCGAAGCCCTCGGCCTCGTGCATGTGCGGCGCCCCGACCAGCCGGCCGTCCAGGCCGTAGGTCCAGGCGTGATAGGGGCACTGGAGGGTCTCGATGAAGTGCCCCGACTCCTCGATGCAGACCCGCGTGCCGCGGTGCCGGCAGACGTTGAAGTGCGCGCGGACCGCGCCCTGCCGGTCGCGCAGAACGATGATCGACTCGCCCGCGATCGAGGCGAGGAAGTAGTCGCCGGGCCGCTCGAGCCGCGCGCTCCGGCCCACGCAGCTCCAGCCGCGCGCGAAGATGCGCTCGGCCTCCTCGGCGAAGATCGCGGGCGAGGTGAAGTACTCGCCGGGCAGCGTGCGCGAGCCGTGGCGGAACGTGGTCGCGGTGGGCTGGTATCCGCTCATCCCGTCTCCTGCGTCGCGAGCCGTCGCGCCGCCGTCATCCGCCCGCTCTCCCCGGACGCCGGTCGGCCATCAGCCTCCGGGCCGCGAGCCACCCGGGCCCGCCCAGCACGCCCGGTCCGGGGTGCGTTCCGGCCCCGCCCAGGTACAGGCCCCGGATGGGCGTGGCGTAGCGCGCCCAGCCCGCGAGCGGGCGCATGAACAGGATCTGATCGAGCGCCAGCTCGCCGTGCGATGCCGCGCCCTCGGGAACGCCGAAGCGCTCCTCCAGGTCGTGCGGCGACCAGGCCGCGCGCTGCCGAACGCGCGAGGCGAAACCGGGCGCCGCGCAGGCGATGCGCTTCGTGACCGCGTCCGCCAGGGCCTCGCGGCGCGCCGCGTCCCAGGAGGCGCCGTCCCGCAGATGATACGGCGCGTACTGGGCGCGGGCCACGAGAACGTGGGCGCCCTCCGGGGCGAGCCCGGGGTCGCGCAGCGTGGGGACGGTCAGCTCGACGTGGGGATTCTCCGAGGCCAGTCCGTACTTGGCGGCGTCGGCCGCGCGCTCCAGCGCCTCGAGGCTCCCGGTGAGCGAGACGGTGCCCGCGAGCGCCTCGCGTCCGGCGAGCCCGGGGAAGTCGGGCAGCACGTCGAGCGCGTAGGCCACGACGGCGGTGCAGCCGCGGTACCGGACGTTGCGCACCGCGTTCAGGAACTCGGGATCGAGCCACACCGGGTCGACCCAGCCGAGGAGCGTGCGCGCGGGGCCGGCAGTCGAGAGCACGGCCCGGGCGTCGATCTCCTCCCCGCCCTCGAGGGTCACGCCCGCGACCTGGTCGTCCTTCACCCGCACCCGCGCCACCGACGCCGAGGTGCGGATCGTGACGCCGTGCCGGCGGGCCAGCTCTTCCACGGCGCCCGCGAACGCCGAAGGCCCCTGGCCCGGGCGCGGGCGGCCGCGCACCGCTCCCTTCGGGGCGCCCACCAGGTGATGGAGCAGCACGAACGCCGTGCCGCCGGAGCGCGGCCCTTGGGCGTGGTCCAGGACGCCTAAGGCCGCCACCGCGGCCTTGAGCGGAGCGCACTCGAACCAGTCGTCGAGCACCTCCCAGACCGACATCGGCAGCGTGCGCAGGAACTCGATCATGCCCGCGCGGCCCAGCGCCCGGAACCGGCGCCCGAGCTGGAGCAGGGAGAGCATCTCCGCCACGGAGCGCGCGTCCACGTCGGGCGGCTCGGCCTGGTAGAGGACCTCGAGGAACCCCGCCAGCGCCCGGAGCCGCGAGGTGAACTCGGGCCACTTGCCCGCGTCCGCGGCCGAGTGGGCGCGGATCGCCTCCGCCGCCCGGGCCGCGTCGCGCGACAGCGTGAGGAACCGGCCGGGCTCGACGCTCACGCTGAGCGGCAGATCGCGGCCGTCGCGCTCGAGCGCCGTGAGGCCCAGCGCCCGCTCCACCGCGGGCGGGAGCCAGCCCGGATCGGTGCCCAGCGGCGCCACGCGGAATCCCTTCGCGAACTCGACCGTCCGGCTCAGGCCCCCGACCTGCTCCTCGCGCTCGAGCAGCAGCACCCGCGCACCGCGGCGGGCCAGCACCGCGGCCGCCGTGAGCCCGTTGGCCCCGCCTCCGGCGACGATCGCGTCGACGCGGTCGCTCACGACGCGCTCTTCAGGATCTCGCGCGCCGCGAGCCGGCCCGAGCCGCCCATGATCCCGCCGCCCGGATGAGTCCCCGCGCCGCACTGCCAGTAGCCGTGGATCGGCGTGCGGTAGCGCGCCCAGCGCGGCACCGGGCGCAGGAAGAAGAGCTGCTGCAGCGCCAGCTCGCCCTGGAAGATGTTGCCCTCGGTGAGCCCGGTGATGCGCTCGATGTCGGCCGGCGTCAGCACCTGCCGGTGCAGGATGAGGGACTCGATGTTCGGGGCGTAGTGGGCCAGCGTCTTCACCACCGCGTCCCCGAACGCCTCGCGCTTCGCGTCGCTCCAGCCGCCGTTCAGCGCGTGGGGCGCGTACTGGACGAAGATGCTCATCACGTGCTTCCCAGGCGGCGCCATGCCGGGATCGATCATGGACGGGATCACGATGTCCATGTACGGGTGGCGCGAGAACTCGCCGTACTTGGCGTCGTCGTAGGCGCGCTCCAGGTACTCGATGCTGGGGCTGATCGAGACCGCCCCGCGCAGGTGCGGGCCGTTTCCGGGCAGGCAGGTGAAATCCGGGAGCCCGGCGAGCGCCAGGTTCACCTTGCCGGAGGAGCCGCGGAACTTGTAGCGCCGCACCCCGTCCACCAGCTCCTTGGGGAGCGCCGCGGGCTCGACCAGGCGCGTGAAGGTCTGGCGCGGATCGAGCCCCGAGACCACCAGCGGGGCGGCGATCTCCTCTCCGCCCGCCAGCAGCACGCCGGTCGCGCGCCCGTTCCGGACGCTCACGCGCTCGACCGCGGCGCCGGTGCGAATCGCGGCGCCGTGCGCGCGCGCCGCGCCCGCGATCGCGTCGCTGATCGCGCCGGTCCCGCCCTTCTGGAATCCCCACGCCCGGAAGGCGCCGTCGATCTCCCCCATATAATGGTGGAGCAGCACGTAGGCCGAGCCCGGCGAGCGCGGGCCCAGGAACGTGCCGATGATGCCGCTCGCCGACCGGGTGGCCTTGAGCGCGTCGAACTCGAACCACTCGTCGAGGTAGTCGGCGCTGCTCATGGTCATCAGCTTGTGGAGGGCGTGGAAGCGCTCGGCGCCCAGCGAGCGGAAGTGGCCCCCCAGCTTCAGGAGACCGCGCAGATCGCCGGGCGCGAGCGAGGCGGGATCGGGCGGCACCATGTTGAGGATCGGCTTCACCGCCATCGCCATGTGGTGCATGAGCCGGCCGAAGACCACCGCCGCGTCGGCGTCGCGGGTTGAGTGCCGGCACAGCTCGCGCCGGGTCTCGTCCGGATCGGACCACGAGCCGAGGTAGTCGCCGTTCTCGAGCGGGGTGATCGTGCTTTCGAGCGGCAGGATCTGGAGCCCGTGCCGCGGCAGGTCCAGCTCGCGGATCACCTCGGGACGGAGCAGGCTCACCACGTAGGAGAACACCGAGAACTTGAAGCCCGGGAACACCTCCTCGGTGACCGCGGCGCCACCTACCAGCGGCCGGCGCTCGAGCACCAGGGTGCGGCGCCCGGCGCGCGCCAGGTAGGCCGCGGCCACCAGCCCGTTGTGGCCGCCGCCGACCACGATCGCGTCCCAGCGCTCGCTCATGTCTTCTTGCGCTCGGGATCGAAGAACGGGAGCTTGCGCACCGTGGCCGCGGCGCGATGGCGAACGTGCTCGACGGTGACCTCCATCTCCACCGCGGCGCCCGGGGCGAAATACGGCGCCCGCAGATGGGCGAGCGCCAGCGACTCCTTGAGGAGCGGCGACCAGCAGCCCGAGGAGGCGTAGCCCACCTGGCGGCCGGCGACGTAGACCGGGGCGCTCGCGCGCCACGCCACGTTCGCCACGTGCGGCGCCAGGTGGTGGACCCGGAACAGGCGCTCGAACGAGTCCCAGCTCAGGGCGAGCCCCACGAACCCCCACGCCGGGCCGCGCGCGCGCTCGGCCGCGAGCGCGCGCCTGCCGTTGAAGGGCCCCTTGGACGGGCTCACCGCCCATCCCAGGTTGATCTCGTAGGGCGTGGACTTCTGGTCCTCGATCAGCGCGTGGTGGGAAGAGAAGTAGTCGACGTCGAGCATGATGAGGCCGGCCTCGATCCGGGCCACGTCCATCCCCCACACCCCGGTCGGCGTGATGCCGTAGGGGGTGCCGGCCGCGATCAGCGCGTCCCACAGCTCCACGGCGCGCGCCGCGTCCACCCAGATCTCGTAGCCCAGGTCGCCGGTGTAGCCGGTGCGGGACACCGTGACCGGGATGCCCCCGACCGTGGTCTCGACCAGGCGGAAGTACTTGAGCGTTCCGAGGTCGGCCGGGCACGCCTGCTGGAGCGCCGCGCGCGAGAGCGGGCCCTGGAGCGAGAGCGCGCCGACCTTCTCCGACACGTCTTCGATGCCCACGTCCATGCCGACCGCGTTCATGTGGAGCCAGCGCAGCGAGGAGTCCGCGCTGGTCAGCCGGTACGTGCTGTCGCCGAGCCGGCTCACCGTGCCGTCGTCGATCACCTTGCCGGCGGCGTCGCACCACGGCGTGTAGTAGACCTGCCCGACCGCGAGCTTCGCCAGGTCGCGCGTGATCATGCGGTCCAGCAGCCGGGCCGCGTCGCGGCCGGTGAGCCGGTACTTGTAGAGCGGCGAGACGTCGATCAGCGCCGCAGCGTTCCGGATCGCCGCGTACTCGCGGTCGGGCTGCGGGTCGTAGGCGCTGGCCATCTGGTAGCCGGCCCAGCGGCGCCAGGTCTGGGCGCGCACCAGCGGCGCGGTGCGCGGATGGAAGGGCGAGGTCTTGAGCACAAGGCGCGCAGGATAGCCGGAGCCCAGCGCGGGCCGCCAGCGGCGCGCGCCGCCGGGGAAGCACCCCCCCATCGAGTGACTCCCCCGAACTCACAGTCGGCGGACGCGGCGCGTGCGTGTCTCCGCGGCGTTGGTGGTTACGCGCTCGAGCAGGTCGCGGCGCTCGAATGATTCCACGTCAGGCAGCCGGTACCGTGCGCCCCGCGCTGCGGCGGTGCGCAGCCGCCCGCGATTACGCCCGGGCGCGGCGCGCCTCCTCGCGCTTGCGGTCCATGAACTCCGCCCCGAACTCGCGGTCCGCGGCGTACTGGTTGTGCGCCCGGCACAGCAGACGCAGGTTCTCCAATGTCGCCTCGCCGCCACGGGCCACCGGCTCGATGTGATCGATCTCCAGGAACCGGGTCGCTGCGCAGCGTTTCCCCGCGTCGCTCACGAACGCGCACCGGCCGCCGTCACGCTCGTGCACCGCGCGCCTCACCGCCGCCGGGATATGGCGAGCCGAAGCACTCCCGCGCGAGCGGCCCGGCCGGCTGGTTGCCCCGAACCGCCGCTTCTCGACCTCGGCCTTTGCGATCTTCAGGGCCGCCTGGAGCACCTCAGACAGATCTCCCGAAGGCACCTCGTGGCTCACCAGGTCCCGGAACTCGTTGTAGAGGTCGTACGCCCCCTGGTCCCAGGTGCCAGCGCCCGGGCGAGAGCGGCATCAGCTTGCCGCGCGGAGCGGGTGGCTCAGTATGCTCCGGAGCATGCCGGCGTGTGCACACGACAGGCACGGGCTCCACCGCCGATGCCTCGACATGCTCTGGAGCATGTTCGAGATGCCAATGAAACGCCCCATCCGGCATAGTTGCCTGAACATGCTCCAGAGCATGTTCGCGCGCCGGGCCGCTCAGGAACTCCGAGATCAGCGCGGGCGACGGCGAAGCAATGGCCTCGAGCCGGTCCGGCACGTCCGGCTTCGGGAAGCGCCGGGCGAGCATCAGCTCCAGCTCGGCCTTGGTCTTGTTCCTGGCCTCGGCCAGCAGATCGTCGGCGTTCCCGGATCGGAGATGAGTCGCCAGCATCTGGACCGCGGTCAGGTGCAGCCGACCCTCGTAGATCTCATCCAGGATCCCGGGAAAGCGCCGCGCCAGGCGCGCCACGTGGATGCGCTTGCCGGCCGAATCTTCGGACAGACGCAGCTCCTGGACGCAGAAGGCGGAGAGCGAGGAGTAGCCGAGCCCGAGGTAGAGCTTGCGCTCGTCGATTTCGGCGAGGCGGCTGAGCAAGACCGCGGTGCTGGTGCGCTCGCCTTTGACCCATGCCTTGGTGTCGAGCAGCAGAGCGTCGTTGCTGAAATGGGAGGTCGCGAAGGGATCACGGCAGGCATACATGCCCGAAACTCCAGCGGGGGCTGGGTGCGATCTCGGGGGCCGCGGGGCGCACTCTTTGTACCATGGCGCATTTCGGCGCGCGCAGAGCCTCAGGGAACCCATCCCAGGGCGCGCGACGAGATCTTTCTTGCTACGCAGAGAAACACGCTGCCTGCGGGCACCCTGCGGCACCCTGTGCACGCTGGTGCGCGATGGCGGGAGCGACGGCGCGCCATGGATCCGGCGCGCTCGCAGGCCGTCAACACAAGTCTTCGTCAACTCTGCGGCGCGACGCGTGCCGAGCCCAAGGCCATCCAAGCGACCCCGGATGCCTCAGGCCGCAGTGCCGCTCAGGCGCGCGGCGCGGGCTCCTCGATGGCTTCCAGCACGTAGATCACCCAGGGCGCGATGGTGGTCTCGCTCACCCAGTCGCAGGGCTCCCCCGCCTTCCCCAGGGGGCGATGGGTCTCGATCGCCCGCAGTCCCGCGCGGCGGTAGACCTCGCCCCAGGCCTCGTCCGTCCACAGGACGTCCTCCACCGGGCGCCGGTCCCCGCCGTCGAGCATCACGATCCGGACCCGGTCGCCGTTTTGGGCGTCGCGATTCTCGGGGAAGTCCCGGGTCGAGAACGAAACCCACTCGTGGAGGTAGATCTCCGGCGACGAGACCAGGTTCACGATGCGCCCTCCGGCGCTCAGCGCGCGCTCGAGGGACCGAAGCAGCGCGTGCTTCCTCTCCATCGTGGGCACGTTGTCGAATGTGAACGCGGCGAGCGCCAGGTCGCAGGCGCCCGCCGCGATCGCGCCCAGATCGTCCTCCCCCGTGAGCCGGTAGTCGCCCTCGGGATCCCGCGCGCGGGCCTGGGCCAGCATGGGCTCCGAGACGTCGAGCCCGACGACGTCGAACCCCAGCTGGCGCAGGAAACGAGTGGATCGCCCGGCGCCGCAGCCGAAGTCGATCGCCCGGGTCCCGCGCACGTGCCTGCCGAGGATCGCCGGCAGGTCGCGGAAGGCGAGGTGGTAGGTTCCGGGGAACTCGAGCCGCGCGTACGCCGCGGCCCGCTCCGTGTCGTCGTAGACGTTCACCCACCGGTCGCTCATGGCCGGCACGCATGGTCTCACCCGCGCGCGCTGCCGCGCCACTCGGCCGGGGCGCCGCGCGGCCCCGGACCGCCGCGCCCCTCACCCCTCGTCGCGCGCGAGGCGGGCGAGGATCTCGATCGCCTGCTCGAGCACGGCGCGATCCGCGGGCGCAAGCGCCGCGATCCGCGGCTCGAGCACCGCGAGCCGGCGCCGCCGGCCCCGGTCGAGCAGCCGGCGCCCCGCCCCGGTGGCCTCGATCCACGCGACGCGCCCGTCTCCGGGGTCGGGGCGGCGGCGCGCGAGCCCCAAGCGCTCGAGGCCGCGCACCAGCCGGCTGGTGGTGGCGGGCCGCACGTGCTCCGCCTGGGCGAGCTGGCCGAGCGTCAACGGGCCCGCGAACACGATCACCGAGAGCGCCGAGAGCCGCGCCGGCCCCAGCGCCCCCTCGCGGTCCACCGCGCGCAGCCGCCGCAGCAGGCGGATGCTCGCGGCGTGGAGGCGGTCGGCGAGCGCGGCCGGGGTCCCCCCCGGGACTCGGGCTTGACGGGTCATGGGCGTGGGCATATAGTTAGCACAGCTAACTAATCACCGCAACCCCCACACCGGAGGAAGCCATGACCGCCACCTCGACCTTCGCGCTCTCGACCATCGGACAGATCGCGCTCACCGCCGGCGACGTGGAGCGCGCGAAGCGCTTCTATCGCGACGCCCTCGGGCTCCCCCACCTCTTCGACGCTCCGCCGAAGATGACGTTCTTCGACTGCGCGGGGATCCGCCTGCTGCTCGGAGAGTCGGAGGACGGGACCACGAAGTCGACGGGATCGACGATCTACTTCCAGGTGCCCGACATCGCGGTGGCGCACGAGGCGCTCCGGGCGCGCGGCGTCGAGTTCATCGAGCCGCCCCACTTCCTCACGCGGCTGCCCCAGGGCGAGCTGTGGATGGCGTTCTTCCGCGACAGCGAGGGCAACACGCTCGCGCTCCAGTCGATCAAGCCCGCGCCCTGAGCGCGGCGCTCCGGCCCGCTCGCACTCGCCGCGCGGCGGCTCAAAACGCAGCGCGGCGAGTGCATTTCCGCGGCCCGCAAACTGCGAACGCGTGGTGAAACGCAGTCCGCGCGCGGCGCCGCGCGGCCAAGTCGCTGCGGCCGAGCCCGGGCGGAACCGTGATTCATGCAACGCCCGGCCGGCACTGCGGGTGCGCCATGTGGGGCGGGTCGCCTGCCGGCCGCCTGGCCTGGCAGAATCGTCGGCCTCCGCGTGCGTGCGCTCGGGCGCCGCCCGGACGGCCTTCCCTGGCCACTCCATCCAAGGAGCGAATCGATGAGGTTCTCCTCGTATGTCAGCCGTTCCCTGGCCGCGCTCACAACCGCAGCGGCGTGCGCCGCGCTGCTCGCCGGCGGCGCCATCGCCGGCCCCAACCCGATCCCCGCGGGCTCCAAGCTCGTGTTCAACTTCAACGTGCTCGGCTACCCCGCGGGCCAGAGCTACAACGGCAGTTGCGGCAACGGGCACCGGATCTTCGTCAACCGCGAAGCCTCGAAGGCGCAGGTGCTGGTCACGAACGGATCGGACTGGTCGGTGCTCGACTGCGACGCGACCGCCGACAAGCAGGCCCACCTGCAGACCAGCCAGCCCGGGCTCTACGACGTCTACATGCGGATCCTCGGAAAGCCGGGTGGGCACATCCACGTGTGCGGCCAGACGCTGACGGACTTCCTGTCGGGCGACACGCTCTGCCTGCTCGGGACGATCGACCTGACGCGCGACAAGGGGCAGTCGAAGTTCACGCTCTCGCCGGCGGCCATGTTCGACGCCACGCTCGCGGACCTGCTCTGGACGGTGGACACCAACGCCGAATTCCGGATCGTGCAGTTCCGCGTGTACTCGCGGCCGTAACGCGCGCGATTCCCTGAAGCAACCGGGGCCCGCCCGAGCGGGCCCCTTCCTTTCGCGGCGCCCGCCGCAGCGCCGCTCAGGCGCTCTCGCGCGGCACCGGGATGGTCGCGGTCACGCGCGTGCCTCCGCCCTCGACGGGCCCGATCTCGAACGTGCCGTCGAGCTGCCGCACCCGTCCCCGCATCGCCTGGATGCCCACGCCCGCGCCTCCGCCGGCGCGCCCGGCGTTCTCGGGCATCCCGCGACCCTGGTCGCTCACCTCGACCCGGACTTCCTCCTCGCCCTCATCGATCTCGACCACGACGGCCGGGCTGTCCGCGTGGCGCAGGACGTTGGTGAGGCACTCCTGGACGATGCGGAAGACGGTGGTCTCGACCTCCTGGGACAGCCGGGCGAGGCGGGGCGCGAACCGGAGCGAGACGCGGATCCTCGTGCGGCGGGCGAACGAGTCCACATAGGATCGGATCGCGGTCTCGAGGCCGACCTCGTCGAGCAGCGGCGGGTGGAGCAGGGAGGAGATGTCCCGCAGCTCGCTCGAGCATTCATTGGCCAGCTCGAGGCTCTCTTCCAGCGCGTCCCGCTGCTGGGGGGCGAGGGAGGACGCGGCCCGCTCCAGCACCGCCAGGTTCAGCGCCAGCGCCGAGAACTTCTGCGCAGTGCTGTCGTGGAGCTCGCGGGCGATGCGCCGCTGCTCTTCGTCCCGGAGCTGGAGCAGCCGGCCGGACAGGTGCTGGAGCTCGCGCTCGGCCGCCTTGCGCTCCGTGATGTCGCGCACGATCGCGGTGAAGTACCGCTCGCCCCCGATGCTCCAGCTCGTGACCGCGAGCTCGAGCGGGAACTCCGAGCCGTCCTTGCGCCGCCCGGACATCTCGAGCAGGCCCCCGGCGGCCGAGCTCCGGCCGTCGGCGAGGAAGCTGAGCACGCCGGGATCCGCATCCTGGCGGTGCCGCTCGTGCACCAGCCTCGCGAGCGAGGAGCCGAGAGCCTCCGCCTCGCTCAGGCCGAAGATCCGCTCGGCCGCGGGGTTCAGGAAGATGATCTCGCCGCTGCGGTTGGCGGACACGATGCCGTCCACCGCGGTCTCCACCACGGCCCGGAAGCGCTCCTCGTTGATCTTCAGCTCCTCGGTCGCCCGCCGGTTCTCGGTGACGTCCTCCATCACGAGCAGGATCAGCGGGCCCTTCGCCGTCTCTCCGGCCAGGCGGAAGGCGCTCAGCATCAGCGTGCGGGTTCCCACGCCGGGAAACGCCTGCACCACCTCCCGGCCCTCGACCGCGGCCCCGGTGCGCAGCACCTCCTCGAGCACGTCGCGCACCTCCGGAATGTCCCACTCGCGCTCGCCCAGCTCGAAGATCGAGCGGTTCTCCGCCTTCTCCCGGGGGATGCGGAACATCCGGCTGAAGGCGGCGTTCGCCGCCTGGATGCCGAACCCGCGGTCCAGCACCAGCAGCGGCTCGCGCACGGTCTCGACGATGGCCTCGGCGTAGCGCTCGGCGCGATGGCGCGCCCGGACCTGGAATCCCAGCTCCTCGACCGCGCGCGAGAGATCGCTGGACTGGCGCTCGTGGCGGAGCCCCAGCTCCTCGTGCGCCGCACGCACCGAGGCCTCGACGCGCCTGCGCTCGGAGACCTGGGCCGCCACCACCAGCACCGTCACGCTCGCCACGCAGATGAAGAGCACGAGGAGGATCGCGGATTCGTCCGCGGCCACGCGCGAGAACGCCCCGTAGCCCCGCCCGGTGGCGTAGGCCGCCATGGCGAACACGATCGCCGACATGGTCGCGGCCTTGCGCGGCCCGAACCGGAACGCCGCCCACAGGAGTGGCGGGATGCAGAGGAAGGTGAGGCGCGCGCGGTGCCGCTCGAAGCCCATGAAGTCGCCGAACACCACCAGGCCCATGAGGATCACCGAGGCCAGCACCAGCCCCAGCTCCAGCATGCGCACCCGGCTCCAGCCCGGGCGCGGGTTGATCCGCCACAGGATCAGGAACGGCGCGATCATGAGATCGCCGCCGAGGTCGCCGACCCACCAGTTGAGCCACAGGTCTCCAAAGGCCGCCCAGCGCGCCTGGTGCCACAGGACGAGGCTCGCGACCCCCAGCGTGGCGGCGATCGTGGTGCTCACCATCCCGGCGAGGAAGGCGAACTTGAAGACGTCGCGCGCCTGGTCGAACGCGCGCGTGCCGCCGGCGAAGCGCTGCACCAGCGCCGCGCCCGCGACCGCCTCCAGGGTGTTCCCGATCGCGATCCCGATCGAGCTTCCGATCGCGCCCGAGGTCGTGACGTTGACGAGGAAGGCGCCGGCCAGGATCGCGGGCCAGTAGCGGAGGCCGAGCAGCAGCAGGGCGGCGAGCGCGATGCCGCTCGGCGGCCAGACCAGGGAGACGCTGCCGTGGATGCGGGCGAAGGAGAGCCCGAGCCTGCCGGTCGCGAAATAGAGCGCGACCAGCACCACGGCCCGGACGGCGGCGCGCGCGGCGCCGCGCCGGCCGATCGCGGACGAGCCCGGCGCCTGGCTCATCGGCCCGGCGGCGACGCGCACGTCGCGCGCCGATCGGGGGCCGCAAGCTTCGGCCCGAGCCGGTCGTCCCGGGCACAGGAATTTAGGAGGGGCATGGCCATAGCGACGTTTCCGCGCCCGGGGCCACGCATGCTGCGGCTGCGCTCCCCCTAGGGGTGGCCCTCCGCGCGGAGCAGCGTGCGGGGAAGTTAGCACGATGCCGCCTTCCCGCCACAACTATCCCCCACCCCGGCGTCCGCGGACATGCGGCGGAGCGAACGGCTCGGCGCTCAACCCCGGGGCACGAGGAGCCGATAATCCCCGGAGCGCGGGCCATCCCCTCGGGGACCTGACGACACAGCCAACCGGGGAGTTTCCTCTCATGATCACGCGCACGCTCCGCGACCTGCTCTGGCTGGGCTCCGGGCTGGCCCTGGCCGGGTTCGTCTTCGTCGTGTTCCGCCGCATCCTGCACGCCACCCCCGCCGATCCGGTCGAGGGCCTGATCCTCGAGCACGTGGCGCGGGTGGCCAGCCAGCAGCCGCTCTACGTCGAGCCCGCGGCGGCGACGCCCTCGCTCATGCCGGGCTTCCCGCTCGCGCTGTCCATGCTCGCCGGCATCTTCGGGCCGCACCTCTGGGAGCCGCGCGCCCTCTCGATGCTGGCCGCGCTCGCGACCGCCGGCCTGGTCGGCGCGGCGGTGTGGATCGAGACCCTGAGCTGGACGCTGGCGGTGACGAGCGGCGGCTGCGCGCTCGCGGGCTACGGGCTCCTGGTGGGCCGGCCCGAAGTCGCCCGCCCCGAGATCGTGATGATGGCGCTGGTGCTCGCCGGGTTCGTCGCGCTCCGCACCGTGAAGCGGGCGACGGGGGCGGTGGCCGCGGCGATCTTCCTGACCGCGGCGTGGACCGTCCACGCGCAGGCCGCGTGGTATGCGGCGGCGGCCCTGTTCTACCTGGTCTACGAGGAGCGGCCGCGCCTCATCGCCTTCGCGGCAGCCGTGGTCGTGCTGGGCAGCATCTCCTACGTCGCGCTCTCGATGACGCTCGGACCCTGGTTCAACTTCAGCGCCTGGGACGCCCTGGTGCAGTCGCTGAGCTTCAATCCCGCCGGGCTGGTGCAATACGCGGGCGACGAGCTGCTCGGCCGGCTGGGAGTGCTGACCATGGCCGTGGTGCTGTCGTTCGCGCTCCCGACCCAGCCCTGGCTCGGTCCGGGCGGCATGTGGATCTGCGTGAGCGTGGCGACGGTCGGCGCCGGCCTGGTCACCACGCAAAGCGCCTTCGCGGGATCGCAGCTCCTGGTGCCGAGCGTCGTGGCGCTGGCGATCGTCGGCCCGGTCTCGTTGCAGCGCATCACCCGCCACCTGTCGGCGTGGCCGGGCTCGAGCCGCCTGGGCGGCGAGGGCGTGGTGCTCGCCGGGCTCTCGCTCCAGTTCCTGATGTACCTCTCCAGGCTTTCGAGCCACTTCTAGGGTTCGGGGCGGCGTGCGGCGCCGCCGCTACATGCGGCGGATGATCTCGTAGCGGCGCGGATCGTCGACGAACCGCGCCTTGGTCGAATCGCTCTCGAAGAAGTAGGGCCCGCCCACCCAATAGGCCTCCGGCGAGCGCCGGGTCGGCACGAAGCGGCGGCCGGTGACCGGATCCCTCACCCGCCCGCACCAGCGCGTCGGGTTCAGCATGAAGCGCCGGAGCGTGCGCTCGCTCGAGAAGCGATAGACCTCGCCGTTCACCCGGAACTGCAGCTCGGCGTGGAGCGACCCGAGATGCCGCGGATCCACAGGATCCCAGAGCGCGCGTTGCATGTGGTAGAGCGCCCAGTCGGGGTCGACTACAGGTCCCAACGGGACCACGGGCAGCGGTCAGGAGAATCCGGCGAAGAGATCGGGACCGCGGGCGCCCAAGGAATCCGCGACCGCCCCTCCCACCGCGGCCGGCGGCGCGAGGCCGGGGGCGAGCGGGAACCCGGAGGTGGCGAGGAGCCCGACGAGCAGCGGAACGATGGCGAGCGGCATGCGCCGGAGAGCATATCAGCGGTACCGGATCTCGAGCGACCCCCCTGTCGCTCCGCGCCCGACGTCTGACCGTCGCAGGGCGGCAGTGAGCCGGTGAGGTCGCCGATCCCTCAGCTTGACCGCCCATGACCCGTGCTGGCGGCTCATGAGCGGTCCGGGCTAGCATGCCGGCTCCCGCGGGCCGGTGCGCGCGCCGGCGCGGGGCAATCCCGCGCGCGCTTCCGAGGACGCCCCATGAATCGATCGCTTCGCCGTTCGCTCCTGGCGCTCGCCGCGCTGCTCCCCTCCCACGCTTCCCCCGCGCGCGCCGCCGAGCGCTCCGAGATCCCGATCGGGTACACGTGGAATCTCTCCGACCTCTACCCCTCGGAGGCCGCGTGGTCGGCGGCCCGCGATGACCTCGCCGGGCGCATCCCGCGGATGGGCGCCTTCCAGGGCCACCTCGGGGCGGCGCCGGACAGCCTCTACGCCGCGCTCTCGGCCCTGATGGATCTCCAGCGCGACCTCGCGCGGCTCGCCACCTACGCGAGCCAGCTCAGCGACCAGGACCTGCGCGACAGCGGACACCTCGGGATGCGGGAGGCGGCCGAGCGGCTCGGAGTCGAGCTGAGCTCGGCCGCGTCGTACGTGCGGCCGGAGATCCTCGCGATCGGGGGCGAGAAGGTGCGGGCCTACCTCGGGGCCGAGCCGCGGCTCAAGGAGTACCGGCCCTACCTCGAGAACATCCTGCGCTACGAGAAGCACACCCTCTCCGCCCAGGAGGAGAAGGTCGCCGCCCAGGCCGGGCGCCTCGAGAACGCGGGCAACACGATCCGCGACCTGTTCAACAACGCCGAGCTGCCGTGGCCGACCGTGACGCTCACGACCGGCGAGGTGCGGCTCGACGACGCGGCCTACACCCGCTACCGGCAGGCCGTGAGCCGCGCCGACCGCGACACCGTGTTCCGCGCGTTCTGGCGCGCGCACCGCGACTTCAAGGGCACCTACGGCGCCGCGCTCAACGCCCAGGTGCAGTCCCACATCTTCGAGCGCGACGTGCACAAGTACGCGAGCTGCGTCGAGGGCTCGCTGTTCGGCGACAACATCCCGCCGCGGGTCTACACCCAGCTCCTCGACGACGTGCACGCCAATCTCCCCACCCTCCACCGCTACCTGCGGCTGCGCCAGCGCATGATGGGGGTGAAGCCGCTGCGCTACGAGGACCTCTACGCCCCGATCGTCTCCGAGGTGAAGATGAGCTTCTCGCCCGAGCAGGCGATGTCGACCGTGCTCGAGGCGCTCGCCCCGCTCGGCAAGGCCTACGTGGACACGCTGCGCAAGGGCTTCGCCTCGCGCTGGATCGACTGGATGCCGAGCACCGGCAAAGCCTCGGGCGCCTACAGCACCGGCGCCTACGGCGTGCACCCCTACCAGCTCCAGAACTTCACCGGGCTCTACGACGAGGTCGGAACCCTGGCGCACGAGTCGGGCCACTCGATGCACACCTACTTCGCCGACCGCACCCAGCCCTTCGTCACCCACGACTACGCGACCTTCGTGGCCGAGGTGGCCTCGACGCTCAACGAGAACCTGCTCTTCCACCACATGCTGGACCGGACCAAGGACAAGCCCACGCGGCTCTACGTGCTGGGGAGCTACCTCGACAACCTGCGCGGGACCCTGTTCCGCCAGACCCTGTTCGCCGAGTTCGAGCTGCGCATGCACGAGATGGCCGAGAAGGACGAGACCCTGACCGGCGACAACCTGTCCGAGCTCTACCTCGGGCTGGTGCGCAAGTATCTGGGGCACGACCAGGGGGTGTGCCAGGTGGACTCGCTCTACGGGGTCGAGTGGAGCTACATCCCCCACTTCTTCTACGACTTCTACGTCTACCAGTACGCCACCAGCATCGTGGCCTCGACCGCCCTCGCGAACGGGATCCGCGAGGAGGCCGCGCTCGGCAAGAGCACTCGCCGGCGCGACGCCTACCTCGACATGCTGCGCGCGGGATCGTCCAAGTACCCGATCGACCTGCTCAAGGACGCGGGCGTGGACATGACGACGCCCGCGCCGTTCCGGGCGGCGATGCTCGAGATGAACGCGGTGATGGACGAGATGGACAAGCTGCTGAAGTAGCGGGGCGGGGCGGGCGGCGGCCCGGGGCTCGGGGGCTCGGGCCCCCGTGCCCGCCCGCCGCTCAGGGGACTTCGACCAGCGGGCGCGAGCCGTTCTCGCGCAGGCTCACGCCGTCGACCTTCACGTTCTCCTCCTCGGCGCCGGCCAGGTCGTAGAGGCCGGCGCCCCGGCTCCTCAGCTCCGCCAGCTCGGCGGCCGTGAGCCGGTAGACGTACTCCACGCGGCCGTCGCGCTTGCCTCCGAGCCGCACGCGGATTTGGGGCAGCCAGTCCCAGGCCACGACCACGCTCTCCCCCGGCAGCCGGCGCGCGGCCTCCAGGGCGCGATCGACGTAACGCATGCCCCTCTCCCGCCGCGCATGGTCCACGAGCACGGGGCCGTGGAGCAGATCGAGCACCCAGGGGCGGCCGCCCGCCTCGAGCCTCACCGTCCCGGTCGTCCACCCCGGGCTGTCCAGCCTGCCGGGCTGACTCACCTCGAGGATCCACGGCGATGCCACGAGGGCCACGCACACCGCAACGAACGCCGGGCGCGGCAGCCGCTGCGCCAGCAGGAGGAGCGCGAACGGGACGACCGGGATGAGGTAGAACGCCTTGATCGGGAGCCGGAGGTAGGCGAGCGCGTAGATCGCGATGCCGCTCGCCCAGGCGGCGGTGAGCCGCGGCGCGCCCGGCGCGGACGTTTCGCGCGGCACCCGGGCGCCGCGAACGAGCAGCGCCCCGACGGCGGCCGCGAGTGCCACGGTCCCGGGGATGCCCCAGAGATCCACGCTCGCGTTCTTGATCACATAGAGGAGCCGCGGGGTGCCGCTCTCGTAGAAGCGCAGGAAGCCGGCGCCGTAGGTGAGCATCACCGGCAGCCACGCGAGGACCGCGACCGCGATCGCCGCGGCGCCGAATCGCGCGATCGCCTTGAGGCGCGACCCGGGCGGGACGACATGTGCGAATGCGAGCGCGAGCGGCGCGAGGAAGCCCGCCGAGGTGATGCGGCACCCGATCGCGAGGCCCGCGAGCACGCCGGCTAGGGCGGCGCGCCCGCCGAGGGCGAGCGCGAGCGCCGCGAGCGCGAAGCCCAGGGCCCAGGCGTAGTCCATCGCGGTGAGGCTCGCGAGATGGACCGCGGGCGTCGAGGCGAGCGCGAGCGCCGCGATCGCGGCGTCGCGGCTGCCGAGACGCCGCAGCGCGAGCGCGAAGCAGCCGGCGCCGATCGCCGAGAGGAGCGCCGAGGCGCCGTTCAGGGCGAGCGGCCCGCCGCGCACGATGAGGGCCGACAGCATCTCCTGGAGCGGATAGCCCGGAAAGCGCGAGGCCTCGTAGCGCCCCGTGGTCGCGAGCACGCGTGCCGCCCAGGCCACGCGCCAGGCATCGGGGTCGGCTCCGAAGCCGGGGCCGAGGAAGGGCAGGCGCGTGAGCGCGACCAGCCCGGCGACGAGGAGGAAGAGCGGCGCGGAGGAGCGCTTCGCGGGCGGTGGAGCCGGCGGCGCCGCCGCGGCGGCCCGGAGGCGGCTCACGGGCGGGCGCGCCGCGCGCGCTCCCGCCCTCACGCCGGCGGCCTGAGCCATCCCTCCACCCACGCCTGCTTGTCGTGGTACTGGGCCTCGTCCGGGGGCCGCGCGGTCATCACCGGATGCGGGGTCTCGAAGAACGCTCCGTCGCCGCGCATCGCGCGCCCGCCGCCGACCTCGATGTAGCAGTGGCCGCGGCCCTCGAAGGCCGCGCTCGGAGTCTCGCCGCGCAGCGCGGCGGCGATGCGCTCGGCCAGCGCCTCGCCCTGCGCCGCCGCGAGCACGCCGGCCTTGGGCAGCACCAGCGGGACGTCCGCGGCCCAGCGGCCCGGGAGCGCGACGCTCGTGACGTCGCCGATGGCGTAGACGCCGGGCGCGATCCCCGGCTTCTTCACCGCCAGCGTGTCGGGGTCGACCGGGATGAAGCCCCCCGGGGCGGCGAGCCCCGCCTCCACCGCGATGCGAGGCGCGAGGTGGGGCGGAACCGCGATCAGGAGATCGTAGGCAACTTCGCCCCCGTCCTCGAAGCGCACCACGCCGCGCGCGCCCTCCACGCTCGTCGCCTTCTTGCCGGGATGGAATCCGATCCCCCGGGCCGCGAGCTCGCGGACGATGGCCGCCCCCATCTCCGGCCCCGCGGTCCCCATCGGCGCCTTCTCCAGCGTCCAGACCTCGATCGTCGTGGCCGCCCGCGACCCGCGGCGCTCGAGCGCCGCGTGGAGCATCATCGCCGCCTCGTAGGGCGCGGGCGGGCATTTGAAGGGCAGGCGGGGAACGAGGAACACGATCCGCCCGCCGGAGAAGCGGCCGAGCGCCGTGCGCAGGCGCACCGCGCCGTCGAGCGTGTAGAAGGACTGCGCCGCCTCCGCCAGCCCGGGCACGGCGCCCATGTCGAGCTCGGCGCCGAGCGCCAGCACGAGGTGATCGGCCGAGAGCGGACCGCTGGTGGTGCGCGCCTCGCGGCGCGCGGGGTCGATCCCGCGCACCTCGTCCGCGATCCGCGTGACGCCCGCCGGGAGCAACCGCGAGCGCTCGCACACCACCTGATCCGGGCGCCGCTCGTCGAGCATGACCCAGGTCTTGGCCGCGCCGACCAGGAAGTCGCGCGAGCGGTCCACGAGCAGGATGCGATGCGAGCGCGGAGCGCGCTCGGCGAGCCTCCGGGCGCATGCGATGCCGCCGAAGCCGCCGCCCAGGATCAGGGTCGAGCTCAGGACAATCTCCTTCGAGCGTGGAGTTATGCCGGGGTCTCGCGGCCGGCACTCTAGCCGGAGCCGGCGGCGGACCGCCAGCCGGGCGGGAGGACATGCCCTGTGAAGGGTGGGGCGACGGAATCTCCGGATGCAGAGCGCCATTGCGCGCGCTGGGCCGCGGCGCCATGCGCCGCGCGCCGCGATGCCCTATGCTGCGCGCGGCGTTCCCATCCGCCGGAGGCCCGCCGCCCGCATGCCCGCGTTCGCGCTCGAATGGCTGAACCTCGTCCTGCGCTGGGCCCACGTGATCGCCGCGATCATGTGGATCGGCGACTCGTTCCTCTTCATGTGGCTCGACAGCAGCCTCACGCCGCCCACACGCAAGCGCGAGGGCGCGGTCGCGGGCGAGCTGTGGATGGTGCACAGCGGCGGCTTCTACGAGGTGGTGAAGCGGCGCTACCTCGCGCCCGACGAGCTGCCCGCCCACCTCCATTGGTTCAAGTGGGAGGCCTACAGCACCTGGATCAGCGGCTTCTTCCTGCTCGGCGTGGTCTACTACCTCGGCGGCGGGATCTACCTGTTGGACCGGAGCGTCTCGCCCATTACTCTCCCCTGGGCGATCGCTCTGAGCCTCGGGCTGCTGGCCACGGGCTGGCTGGTGTACGACGCGCTCTGGACCTCGCCGCTCGCGCGTTCGCCGCGCGCCGCCGCCCTGGTCTCGTTCGCGCTCCTCACGGCCGCCGCCTTCGGGCTCACGCGGGTGTTCAGCGGGCGCGCCGCGTTCCTCCACTTCGGAGCGATGATCGGAACGGTGATGGTCGCGAACGTGTGGCGGCGGATCATCCCCGCCCAGTCGCGCATGCTGGCCGCGACGCGCGCGGGCGAGCCGGTGGACGTCACGCTGGGCGAGCGCGCCAAGACGCGCTCGATCCACAACCACTACCTCACGCTGCCCGTGCTCTTCACGATGCTGAGCAACCACTTCCCCGGCACCTGGGGCCACCCGCTGGCGTGGCTCACGCTGGTCCTGCTCGTGGTGCTGGGCGCATCGGTCAAGTACGTGATGAACTTCGGCGCCCGCAGCAACCGCTGGGTGGTGCTCGCGGGGCTCGCGTCGCTCGCGGGAGCGATCGTGCTCGCGGCGCGCAGCGGGGCGCCGGCGGGCGGGGCGGAGGCCTACCGCGGCGAGCCGCCGGTGGCGTTCGAGACCGTGCAGGCGATCGTCGAGCAGCGCTGCGTCACCTGCCACGCCGCGCGGCCCACCAACCCCGCCTTCCCCGAGCCTCCGCTCGGCGTGCGGCTCGACGAGCCGGAGCGGATCGCGCGCTTGGCGCCGCGCATCCTGGTGCGCGCGGTGGTGACGAAGACCATGCCGCTCGGCAACCTCACCGGCATGACCGAGGAGGAGCGCCGCACGCTCGGCGCCTGGATCGCCCAGGGCGCGAAGCTCGAGGGCGCACACGGCGGGAGCGTCAAGGGCGCCGACCGCTGATCCCCGGGCGCCGCGGTTACGGCCTCACGGCGTAGAGCGCCGCGACCTCGCGCCCTTCCACCTCGTAGCGCCACACCTTCTCGAGATGCGAATCGAGGCCCTCGCGCCACGGCCGCTCGGGGCTGCGATAGTTGCCGGGGCCGACCAGGGTGAGCTCGAACCTCGGGTACTCGGGGCCGCGCAGGGTGGGATCCACCCACCCATAGAAGTTGAAGGTCTCGACCCCGGCCCGCGTCAGCTCGTCGTCGTAGGCCGGGTTGCGGAAATAGAGCAGCGGGTCCATGTAGGCCAGGCCCTGCGCCTCGCGGCGGTACTCGAGGTCGATCCAGGGCTCCATCCAGAACAGGTAGCGCACGCCGTACTGCCGCAGCAGGCGGCGGCGCGCCTCCTCGTCCCGGCCGTAGAGCATCAGGGCCGCGTCGCGGTTGCGCACGTCCATGTCCGCGAACGGGTCGTTCTGCGCGCGGCGCGCGACCACGGCCTTGCGCCCGGTGAGCGCGCTCCAGGCGAAGCTCAGCTCGTTGTTGGAGAGCGCCACGTCGTCGGGCCGGGTGTGCGCGAGCACCCAGGCTTGAAGCGACGCCAGCGCCGGATCGGCCGGCTGCCGCGCGCCCGCCATGGCGGAGTCCGCGGCGAGCGAGCGCGCCTCGATCGCCAGCCCCGCCAGCGTGACAGCGAGCAGGGTCGCGGCGAGCCCGAATGCCGGCCCGCGGCGAAGGCGGCCGAAGAGCAGGGCGACCGGGATCGCCGCGACCAGGAAGGCGGCGAATGCCCAGAGATAGCGGCGCACGTAGTCGGGAACGAAGTGGGTGTGGAGCAGCGGCATGGTGACGAACGGGTGGAGCATCCACAGGAAGGTGGCGGCCGCGGCCCACGCGCCGGGCAGGAACCGGCGGCGCTCCCCCGTGCGCCACAGCGCCACGAGGCCGGCGAGCACGAGCAGGTTGAGCGCGGCCGCCGGCCACTCGTCGACGCGCACCATCGAGAGCAGCGCGCCGCGCGCGTAGGCGAGCCGCTGGGCGAAGGTGGCCTGGCTCACGCCTCCGTTCCACTCGGTGTAGTGGGCCGACGCCGCCCCGTGGGCGACGAACAGCGGCCGGTACCAGTACCCGAGTGCCAGGAGCGACAGGGCCGCCACCCCGAGGAGCCCGCGGGCCGCGGCCGCGAGCCTCGCCAGGCGGCTCCTCTCCCCGGGCGCGAGCGCCGCGATCGCGGTGGTGCCGGTCGCGATCACGATGCCGCCGATGAACACCACCGCGTGCGAGTAGCCCGCGGCCGCGAGCGTGAGCCCGAGGGGGAGCGCGGTGCGAAATGCGGGCTTCGCGGCGAAGCGGCACAGGGCGTAATAGTAGAGCGGCACGAGGATCGCGAGCGTGAACTCGGTGTACTTGAGGATCGGCTCGCGCAGCAGCAGCGACCACAGGCAGGCCAGCGCGAAACCGGCGCTTCGCCCATGGAGCCGCGTGAACACCCACCACGCGATCGCGGTCGAGAGCGCGCGGAAGACCACCGAGAGCGCCAGCATGCTCGGGACCACCGCCCAGCCGCTCGCCCGCGAGAACAGCGCGACCACCGTGCCGTAGAGCGGCAGGTAGCCGGGCAGCGCGCCGGAGACGCTGCACGAGGCCATCGGGTCGCCCGAGGCCCGTATGCTCTCGATGCAGCCCATCTGGTAGGAGTAGTCGCCGCCGAAGATCGGCGAGGGCAGGGTGCGGAGGTCGCGCACCAGCCACAGCTGGGTGAGGAGCACCGCCGCGACCAGCGCCGCGCCGAGGGCGAGAATGCGGCGGTCCTCGCCGCCGGCGGGCGGCGTCGCCTCGCGGCGCGGCGTCGTCGAGCGTCTCACCGCGCCATCCTAGCCCGCGCGCTTCGTGAATCGCCAGCCGCGCGCCTGATGGCACGCCCGCGCGCGCCTCTGCTAGCATGCTCGCATGCGTGGCGCCCGACTCTCCGCGATCGCCCTCGCCCTGCCGCTCGGCTCGCTGCTCGCCGCCCCGGCCGGGGCCACCCCGGCGCGGCGCGAGGTGCTCCCGTTCATCGCCGACGACTACACGCGGGGCGTGGCCGAGGCCCGCGCCCGCAAGGTGCCGCTCTTCATCGAGTCCTGGGCCCCGTGGTGACACACGTGCCGCTCGATGAGGGCCTTCGTCTTCACCGATCCCTCTCTCGCGCGGCACGCCGGGCGGTACGTCTGGCTCGCCATCGACACCGAGAAGGCGAAGAACGCCCCGTTTAGGAAGCAGTTCCCGATCGCGGCGCTCCCCACCTTCCTGATCGTCGACCCCGCCACCGAGAAGGTCGCGCTGCGCTGGGTGGGCGGGGCGACCGTGGCGCAGCTCGGCAGGATCCTCGACGACGGCCGGCTCGCGGTGGAGGGCGCATCCCGCAAGACCGGCGCCGCGGCCGAGCCTGAGGCCGATCGCGCGCTGGCGCACGCCGAGCGCCTGTACGGCGACGCCGACTACGCCGCCGCGGCCACGGCCTACGAGGCGGCGCTGGCCGCCGCTCCCGCCCACTGGCCGCGCTACTCGCGCGCGGTCGAGTCGCTGCTGTTCGCCTTCTCGATGACCGACAGCTCGGAGGCCGAGGCCCGGCTCGCGCGCGACGCCTACCCGCGGCTCAAGCGCACCGCGTCGGCCGCCAACCTGGCGGCGAGCGGCCTCGATGCCGCCCTCGCGCTTCCGGCCGAGCACCCGGGGCGCGCGGCCCTGGTGCAAGCGCTCGAGGCCGACGCGCGCGAGGTGACCGCCGACCCGGCGCTCGGGGTCGCGGCGGACGACCGGTCGGCGGTCTACATCGCGCTGGTCGACGCCCGCAAGGACGCCCGGGACGAGGCCGGCACGCACGCGGTCGCGAGCGAGTGGGCCGCGTTCCTCGAGCGCGAGGCGGCTCGGGCCAAGACTCCCCAGGAGCGCGCGGTGTTCGACTCCCACCGCCTCTCCTCCTACCTCGAGCTGAACGAGCCCGCGCGCGCGATCCCGATGCTCGAGGCGTCGCAGCGCGACTTCCCCGGCGACTACAATCCGCCCGCGCGTCTCGCGATCGCATACCAGGCGATGAAGCGCTGGGACGACGCGCTCGCCGCTTCGGATCGCGCGCTCCCGCTCGCCTACGGGCCGCGCAAGCTCCGGCTGCTGCAGACCCGCGCCGAGATCCACGCCAGCAAGGGCGACTCGACGGCGGCCCGCCACACGCTCGAGCAGGCGATCGCGACCGCGGACGCCTTCCCGCCCGGCCAGCGCTCCGAAGCCACGATCGAATCGCTGCGCAGGAAGCTCGCGGCGCTGAAGTAGGCGCCCCGCCCGGCACCGCGCCGGCGCGGGCCGCGAAGCGCGCGGCGATTTTGCCGTTCCATTACGACTGACGTGCGCGAAACGCTAAGCTCGCGGCTCTCTCACCCTCGTCCAGGGCCGCCGCGGAGACCTGCGGACCTTCATGCCGACCGAAACGCCATCCTCGCGTGGGCTCACCACGTTCGCCGCCTTCGCGGGCTGCTGCGTGGTCTGGGGCAGCACCTTCCTGGTCATCAGCATCGGCGACGACACCGTGCCGCCGCTGTGGGCCGCCACGCTCAGGCTCGCACTCGCTGCCGTCCTGCTCACGCTGCTCACCTGGCTCTCGGGCCGCAGCCTGCCCCGCGGCGCCGCCCTGCGCTCCGCGGCCGGATTCGGATTCCTCAACTTCGGGCTCAGCTTCTGCCTGCTCTACTGGGGGGAGAAGACCGTGCCCTCGGGGCTGGCCGCGGTGCTCTACGGCACCGTGCCGCTCACCACCGCCCTGTTCGCCCGCGCGTTCGAGCTCGAGCGGCTGCACGCCCCGAGGATCGCGGGCGCGCTCGTGGCGCTGGCGGGGATCGCCGCCATGTTCTCGGGCGAGCTCGCGGCCCGGGTGTCGCCGCTCCCGCTCGCCGCGATCTTCGCGGCCGCGACCGCGGCCTCGGCCTCGGGCGTGGTGCTCAAGCGCGGACCGCGCCAGCACCCGCTCGGCGCCAACGCCGCAGGCGCGATGGTCGGGCTCCCGGTGTGCGGGGCGGCGAGCTTCCTCGCGGGCGAACCCCACACGATGCCGGCGACGGCGCCCGCGCTCGTGCCGATCCTCTACCTCACGATCATGGGGTCGGTGGTCGCGTTCGTGCTCTACGCCTGGCTCGTGAACCGCTGGGACGTGACCCGCATCAGCTTGATCGCGGTCGTGGTGCCCCTGGTGGCGCTGGTGCTCGGGGCCGCGCTGCGGCACGAGCGCCTGACGACCCCCCAGCTCGTGGGCTCGCTCCTGGTGCTGGCCGGGCTCGCGATTGCGCTGGCGGGCGGGCGGCGGCGCGCGCCCGCGCCCTCGGCGGCGCTCGCGGGCGCCCGGGAGGCCTGAGTGAGGCCGGCCCTCGGCGCCACGATCGCGCTCGCGCTCGCCGCTTCGTGCCTGTGCGGATGCGCGGCGGCGGGGCGCGGGCCGGCGCTGCGCGCCGCGACCGCGGACCAGGTGCTGGCCGCGGTGCGGGAGCCGGGCGCCCGCGCGGTGCTGGTGAACGTGTGGGCGACGTGGTGCGTGCCGTGCCGAGAGGAGTTCCCCGATCTCCTCGAGGTCGCGCGCGAGTACCGCGCCCGGGGGCTCCGCCTGGTGCTGGTGTCCGCGGACTTCGACGACACGCTGCCCCAGGCGCGGGAGTTCCTGGCCGCGAACGGGGTCGACTTCCCCTCGTTCCACAAGACGGGCGACGACATGAAGTTCATCAACACCCTCGAGCCGTCGTGGAGCGGGGCCATTCCGGCCACGATCGTCTTCGACGGCGCGGGGCGGAAGCTCCGGTTCCTGGAGGGCCGGCAGACGTACGAAACGCTGTCCCAGGCAGTGCGCGAGGCACTGCACGAGGGCGGCGCAACCGATTCGGTGGAGGCAGGGACATGATCCGAGGAATCACGGTGGTGGGTTGGCTCGCGGCCGGCGTGCTGGGGGCGGGCGCGGTCGCGCAGGCGCAGCAGGAGTCGCAGGGGCCGAAGCCGCTCGCGCTCGGGGATGCCGCCCCGCTCGCGGACGTGGCGATGATGAACGTGGACGGGCACGAGACCACGATCGCCGGGGCTCATGGCGCGAAAGGCACGCTGGTGGTCTTCACCTGCAACGCCTGCCCCTGGGCCAAAGCCTGGCACACCCGCATCGTGAGCCTCGGCAACCGCTGCGTGAAGCAGGGGATCGGCGTGATCGCGATCAACTCGAACGACCCGGGCGTGGTGCCCGAGGACGGCTACAAGGTCATGCAGACCAACGCCAGGCGTTCGAAGATGGCGTTCCCCTACGTCGTGGACGCCACCTCCGACGTGGCGCGCGCCTTCGGCGCCACTCGCACGCCCGAGGCCTTCCTGTTCGACCGCGAGGGCAAGCTCGTCTACCACGGAACGATCGACGACAACGCCAAGCAGCCCGATCAGGTGAAGGAGCGCTACCTGCAGGATGCGGTCCAGGCCGTGGTCGACGGGCGCGAGATCGCGCTCGCCGAGACCAAGGCGCTCGGGTGCGGCATCAAGTTCCGCTCGAAGACCTGATCGGCCCCGCGCCTCAGTCCCCGCCGCCCGCGATGATCTCGAGCAGCACGGGGTAGGCGCGGTCCACGTGCTGGAACGGCTGCTCGGGATCGACCAGATCGTGCCCGAGGTCGAAGGCGGCGGGGAACTCATAGGTCTCGATCGCGCGCGGGGCGAGGCGCCGCCAGCGGCGCGCGAGCGCGGCGATCACCGGGCGGCTCACCGCCCGGTCGCGCGGGTTGGTCACGAGCACGATCGAGCGCGCGGCCGGAGGCGAGCGCCGCGCGCGCGCCTCCACCGCGAACCCGAGCCGCATCACCTCGGCGAGGCCGCGGGTCGCGAAGCGCGGGTAGCAGTAGGTCGGCCCCGGCAGCTTCTCGCGCCGCACCGGGTCCCACCAGATGAACTGGTTCGGCGTGGCGAGCCACAGATTCGTGAGCGCGGCGGTGAGCGGCCGGGGAACCACGTCGAGGCCGAAGACCGGCGCGATCAGGACCGCGCGATCCACCTCGGTCCGGGTCTGGGCCGCCCAGCCCGCCGCCACTCCCCCGGCCGAGAGCCCGACCACCACCAGCCGGTCGCCCAGCCCCGCGCCCACGTCCACCATCGCGTCGGCGAACGCCGCGAGATCGGCGGCCGTGATGCGGGCCAGCGATCCGGTCATGCGGTCCGCGAGTCCGTGACCGGGCAGGCGAACGATGAGGACGTTGTCGCCGCGCGCGAAGCACAGCTCCCCGAGCCGCCGGAACTGCTGCGGGCAGTTCGAGAGCCCGTGCAGGAACACGACGGCCCGCGCGGCCCGGGCGCCGTGCGTGAGGAGCAGGACGCGGCAGCGCGCGTCGACCTCGGCGCCTTCGCCGGCGCGCAGCGAATCGATCCGCGCGAGCGCCTCGCCGTATCCCGCCGCCGGGCGTGGGTGCTCCTTCAAGTCGCCGGTCCGCACCGGCGCGAGCGCGAGCGCCGCCGCCGCCACGAGCGGCAACGCGATCGCCACGACCAGCCACCGCCTCATGCACGAGCCTCCGGGCGTCCGGCGAGAGTGCCGGCGCCGGTGCGGACGCTAGCAGGCCGCGCCGCGCCGCGGGAATCGGGCCGCGCGATCCGCTCCGCACCCGCAAAAACACAGGTCCAAAATGAGCCTTGCCTTGCCGGGCGGAACCGGGGATAGTCAAACGGTCTTCGGCAGCTGATGGACGTCCCACGAGCGTTCAATGCCGCCAGGGAAATCCTGGCGGATTTCGTTTGTAGGCGCCCCGGCTCCCGGAAACGCCGGTCGCATTGGCCGGGCGCAGCCGTCGCGTTCTGGCGGCAACGAACGAAGGGCCGTGGCGCCCTTGCATGCAAGGAGTTGGTCTGTGGCACGTGGCACCGTGAAGTGGTTCAACGAGGCAAAGGGATTCGGTTTCATTTCCCAGGAGGGTGGAGAGGACGTTTTCGTGCACTTTTCGGCCATCCAGGGCGAGGGCTTCAAGACGCTCGCCGAGGGTGAAGCCGTCGAGTTCGACGTCACCCGCGGCCCCAAGGGTCTGCAGGCGGCGAACGTCCGCAAGGCCTGATCTCGTTACGACCCTTCGCTCGAGGCAGCACCTCACGCGAACGAGGCGGCGCCGGAACCCCGGCGCCGCTTCTCGTTTCCGGACGGACCTCGTCCCGTTTTCGGGCCGGCCCCGTAGAGGAGCGTGATGCCCCAGTGGTTGAGGCGCTACGCCCGCTGGCTTCACACGCGCTGGCCGGCCGGCACGGTGGAGAAGCTGCCCCAGGTCGGCGAGGACGGCCGCACCAGCCTCGCCGGCGTCTACGTCTCCGGTGACCTGACCGGGATCCCGCTGCTCAAGTTCGCGCTCGACTCGGGGGCGCGCGTCGTGCGGCGGATCGCGGCCGACCCCGCGCTCCATTCGGGCGCTGCGGAAGGCGGCGGGCTCCTCGACCTCGTGATCGTCGGCGCCGGGGTCTCCGGCATGGCCGCCGCGGTCGAGGCCCGGAAGCTCGGGCTCTCGATTCGCGTGCTCGAGGCCGCGGAGCCGTTCTTCACGCTGGTCAACTTCCCGAAGGCGAAGCCGATCTACACCTACCCGCGCGACATGACCCCGGCGGGCGACCTGCAGGTGAAGGCCGAGGTCAAGGAGGCGCTGGTCGCCGAGCTGCGCGAGCAGGTGGCGCGCGCCGGGATCGAGGTCGGCCGGGCGCGGGCAGAGAGGCTGGAGCGCGCGGGCGCAGCGCTGGCGGTGGCGCTCGAAGGGGGCGGCGCGGTCCGCGCGCGGCGGGTGCTCATCGCGGTCGGGCGGAGCGGCAACTTCCGGAGGCTCGGGGTTCCGGGCGAGGACCTCGACAAGGTCTACAACCGGCTGCACGACCCCAGGGACTTCGCCGGCCGGCGCGCGCTGGTGGTGGGCGGCGGCGACTCGGCGCTCGAGACCGCGATCGCGCTCGCCGCTGCCGGGGCCCGGGTCACGCTGTCCCATCGCAGAGCCGAGCTCTCGCGACCCAAGCCCGACAACCTCGCGAAGCTCGAGACGCTGCGTCGCGACCCGATGGCCGAGGTGGTGGTGGAGCACCCTACCTCGGAGCTCGTCACCACCGCGACCGGACCCTTCGTGAAGGAGCACCCGCGCGGAAGCGTCGAGCTGAGGCTCGGCGTGCGGGTCGAGGAGATCCGCGAGCGCGAGGTGATCCTCGCCGGCGCGGGCGGAGGGCGGGAGACGCTGGGGAACGACGTGGTGTTCGTGATGATCGGCCGCGAGCCGCCGCTCGATTTCTTCCGGCGCTCGGGGCTCACGATCGCGGGCGAGATGACGCCGCGGCGCTGGGCCTCCCTCGCGCTCTTCCTGCTCTTCTGCTCGTGGCTCTACAACTGGAAGTCGGGCGGGGCGATGAGCGACCTGTGGTACCGCAACCACTGGTTCCCGACCAACCTGCCCGCGCTGCTGGCCGCCGCCGGCGGCGCGATCGCCGCGGCCGCGAAGGACCCGCGCACCCTGCTCGGCACGCTCGCGATCAGCGCCGCGGGCCCGTCGTTCTGGTACACGCTCGCCTACTCGGCGGTGGTCGTCACCTTCGGCATCCGGCGCGTGCGGCGGCGGAAGACGCCCTACGTCACCGCGCAGACGCTGACGCTGATGGCGATCCAGGTGTTCCCGCTGTTCCTGATCCCGGAGGTGATCCTCCCCCAGCTCTCCTACCACGGCCTGCTGCCGCGGGCGCTCGCCGACGCCCTCTTCCCCGCCGTGACCTACGGCCACGGCCGAGAGTTCTGGCGCGCCTACGGGCTGATCCTCGCCTGGCCGCTCAACGTCTACAACCTCTTCACCCACGAGCCACTCCCGTGGTGGATCGCGATCGGGTTCCTCCAGACCTGCGTGCTGATCCCGCTCGGGATCCGCTTCTTCGGCAAGGGGTTCTACTGCGGCTGGATCTGCTCGTGCGGCGCGCTCGCGGAGACCCTGGGCGACACCCATCGCCACAAGATGCCGCACGGGCCGCTCTGGAACCGCGCGAACCTCGCGGGCCAGGGGGTGCTGGCCGTGGCGCTCCTGCTGCTCGCGGTGCGCATCGCGGGCTGGGTGCTCCCGGCCGGCAACTGGGCGGATGCGGTCTTCGAGCCGCTCAAGAACCAGTACAAGTGGACGGTCGACGTGTTCCTGGCCGGCGTGCTCGGCTACGGGGTCTACTTCTGGTACTCGGGCCGGGTGTGGTGCCGCTTCCTCTGCCCGCTCGCGGCCCTGATGCACGTCTACGCGCGCTTCAGCCGATTCGCGATCGTCGCGGACAAGAAGAAGTGCATCTCGTGCGGCGCGTGCACCTCGATCTGCCACCAGGGGATCGACGTCATGAGCTTCGCGAACAAGGGTCTGCCCATGCAGGACCCCGAGTGCGTGCGCTGCTCGGCCTGCGTGCACACCTGCCCCACCGGGGTGCTCGCCTTCGGCCAGGTCGACGCCCGCGGCGGCCTGATCGCGCTCGACTCGCTGGCCGCGAGCCCGGTGCAGATGCGGGAGGGGCGGTGAGGGCCCGCCCCGCTCGCGTCCGGCTCAGAATCCCGGGTCGAGCGTCCCCTTCGCGGCCTTCACCTCGAGCTTCTGCTTGATCGGCGGCTGCTTGCCGTAGGTGAGCGTCACGGTGTACCGGCCGGGTGCGACGAACTCGGGCTGGTTGCTCCATTCGGGGCGGTCGATGCGCTCGCGCGCCTCGCGCTGGAGGTCCCAGACCACGCGGTGGATGCCCGGCGTGCCGGGGCCCGAGAGCTTGCGGACCGGCTTGCCGCTGCTGTCGGCGACCGCGATGTCCACGCCCTCGCCGTCGAACGCGCGCACGAAGTAGTTGAAGTAGGCGCCGAAGGGCGGGTTCCTCGCGCTGAACATGCGCTGCCCCCACACCCCGCCGATCGTGCGGTGGAGGTAGGCGGTCGCGGGCCGGGGCGCGAAGAACGTGACCGGGTCGCGCAGGACGCCCTCGCTCCAGCGCTCGTAGGGCGTGACGTCGTCGAGCACGTAGACGCTGCGGCCGTGGGTGCCGATCACCAGGTCGCGCTCGCGGGGGTGGATCGCGATGTCGTCCACCGCGACCGTGGGCAGCCCCTCGCCGAGCTTCACCCAGTGGGCCCCGCCATCGAGCGTCATCCAGATGCCGAACTCCGTGCCGGCGAAGAGCAGGCGCGGGTTCGAGAGGTCCTCGCGCACCACGATCACGGGCGCCGCGCGCGGCAGGTCGCCGAGGATCGAGGCCCAGCTCTTGCCCCCGTCGCGGGTCACGAGCAGATGCGGCGCGAAGTCGTTCGTGCGGTGGCCGTCCACCGCGAGGTAGGCGGTGTTGGCGTCGTGGTGCGAGGCCTCGATGCGGCTCATGTAGAGTCCGGCCGGAACGCCCTTGAGGTTCCCGGTGAGGTCGCTCCAGCTCTTCCCCGCGTCGCGCGTCACCCACACCTTGCCGTCGTCGGTGCCCACCCACACCATGCCGCGCGCGAGCGGCGACTCGCTGAGCGTGACGATCGTGCAGTGGGTCTCGGCCGCCGATCCCCCGGTCGCCATGCGGTCGGGGTTCTTGGTGGTGAGGTCGGGGCTCGCCAGCTCCCAGCGGTCGCCGCGCTCGGTGAGGCGGAACAGGTGGTTGCCCCCCATCCACAGCACGGTCGAGTCGTGGGGCGAGATCATGAAGGGCGTGTTCCAGTTGAAGCGGAAGCTCGGCTCGCCCTCCTTGTTCGAGGGCCGGAGCCGCCGCTCCTTGCCGGTCGCGAGGTTCAGCCGGTTGAGAAAGCCGCCCTGGGACTCGTAGTAGACGATGTCGGGATCGGAGGGGTCCACGGCGACGTGGAAGCCGTCGCCGCCGCCGAGGCAGAACCAGTCGTCGTTCAGGATCCCGTTGTGCTGCTGCTCGCCGATGAAGGGCTCGGGCTCGAAGCGCGTCTTGCTCGGCCCGCCCCAGCTCTGGTTGTCCTGGAGGCCGCCGTAGATGAAGTACGGGTCGCGGTTGTCGAGCGCCAGGTTGTAGAACTCGCCGGCCGGCAGGTTGTTGACGAAATCCCAGGTCGCGGCGCGGTCGTGGCTCAGGAAGATCCCGCCGTCGGTGCCGAGCCTCACGTCGTCGCCGTTCGCGGGATCGATCCACATCGCGTGGCAGTCGGGATGGAGGTTCTGGGCCCCGCCGGCGCGGAACGAGCGCCCGCCGTCGTCCGAGATCCACAGGTCGGTGCCGAGCAGGTAGACCCGGCTCGAATCGTCGGGCTGGATGCGGATCTGGCTGAAGTAGAACGGGCGCGGCGCGAACGGGCTCAGGCGCTCCCAGTGCTCGCCCCCGTCCTGGCTGCGGAACACGCCACCGGCGCGGCTCTTCTCCTCGAACTCGGCCAGGTGCCCGCCGAGGTCCGACTCGACCACCGCCATCACGAGCCGGGGATTGCGGCGGTAGACGTCGAGCCCGATGCGCCCGGTCTCCGCGGGCAGCCCGCCCGCGAGCTTCTTCCACGAGCGGCCGCCGTCGCGGGTGCGGAAGATGCCGCCGGTCGGGCCGCCGCCGGTGAAGGACCACGGCGTGCGCCGGCGGGCGTAGAGCGCGGCGTAGAGCACGCCCGCGTCCGACGGGTCCATCACCAGGTCGCACGCCCCGGTGCGGGAGTCGACCTCGAGCGAGTGGGTCCAGTGCTTGCCCCCGTCCGCCGTCTTGAACACGCCGCGCTCGGGATTCTCCCCCCACAGCCGGCCGAGGGCGGCGACATAGAGCACGTTGCTGTCGCCGGGGTCGGTCACCACCCGCGCGATGCTGTGCGTCGCCTCGAGGCCGACCGACTCCCACTTGCCGCCGCCGTCGAGCGAGCGGTAGACGCCGTTCCCCCACGACGAGGAGTTGCGGCTGTTGGCCTCGCCGGTGCCGATCCACACCACGTCGGGGTTCTTCTGCCACACCTCGATCGCGCCCACCGAGGCCACCGCCTCCTTCTCGAACACCGGGCTCCAGGTGGTGCCGAGGTTGCCGGTCTTGAACGCACCGCCGGTGCCGAACGCGGCGTAGAAGGTGGCGGGGTGCTTCTCCACCACCGCGAAGTCCGACACCCGTCCGCCCATGTTGGCGGGCCCGACCGAGCGCCACGCCAGATCCTTGAGGAGCCGCGGCTCGAGCACGACGTCGGCGGCCGCGCCCTTCGTCTTGAGCTTCCCGGCGGCGGTCGCGGCGCCGGACGTCGCCGCCTTCGGCGCGGCGGGCGCGGCGGCGGCGCGAGGCTGCGCCGCCCGGGTGGCGGACGACGCCGGCGCGGGCGCGAGCGCCAGAGCGGTCGCGAGCGCGATCCGCGGGCCGATCGGGAACGCGTGGAGGCGGCCGGGCAGGATCATTTCATGTCCACCAGCTCGACCTCGAAGACCAGGGTCGCGTTGGGCGGGATCACGGGCGGATAGCCTTTCGAGCCATACGCCAAGCCGGCCGGGATCGTGAGCTTGCGCTTTCCGCCCACGCGCATCCCCAGGATTCCCTCCTCCCAGCCGCGGATCACCTGGGGCGGATTGGCGCCCAGCAGGACCGGAAGCGGCGTGTCACGATCGAGCGAGCTGTCGAACTTGGTCCCGTCCATGAGCCAGCCGGTGTAGTGCATCTGCACCGTATGACCGGGCTCGGCCATCGCCCCGTCGCCCACCTTGAGGTCGACGACCTTGAGCCCTCCCGGGAGCGTGCGCTCCACGCCTTCGGTTGCACCGCTCACGGCCGGGGCGCTCGCGGTCGTGCGGGTGGAGGCGCTCGAAGTCTCGTTCGTGCTCGTCTGCCGGCAGCCGGCGGCGAGCCAGGCGAGCGCGGCCAGCCAGGGCGCGAGTTTCCTCATGTCGGGGCTCCTTTCGGGAGATGAACGGCGGGACCGGAAGTGGAGGCGCGAAACCGTGCCACATCGCCGGGGCGCCATCAAGCCCGCGCGATCCGGCCGCCATCCGGCATCAAGTCCTCGGCCCGTCCGGCCGATGACCGGCAAAGACGCCGCGGGCGCCCGCCGTCCCCGTGAGGGAGTCTCGGTGTCCGGATCGGCTGCCGGAGGTGGAACCACATGCCCGAGCTCAATCGAATCGTCGCGCACGCCCTGAACGGCAAGCTCATCAAGGGCACGACGCAGGATTTCTCGCCCAACCGCCCGCTGTTCCACATCCAGCTCGCGGACGGGAGCGAGAACGCCGAGGTGCGCAGCAGGAACATCAAGGCGGTCTTCTTCGTCAAAGAGTTCGATGGCGACCATACCCGGCACGACATCAAAGGGTTCATGAGCGGACCCGGGGAGACGGCGCACGGGAAGAAGATCGCGGTGCGCTTCAAGGACGGGGAGCTGCTGTGCGGCTACTCGCTCACCTATTCGCAGGAGCGCGAGGGCTTCTTCATGTTCCCCGCCGACCCCAAGAGCAACAACATCCGGATCTACGTGATGGTGGCCGCGACCGTCGAGGTGAAGGCCGGCCCGGCGGCCGAGGCCCTGCTCCAGAAGCAGCTGGACGAGCGGAAGGGCGGGGACGCAGCGGCCTGATTCCCCACCTCTGGAACGCCCGCGAAGGGGAGCCCGGCGGATCGAGCCGGGTGCCGCTTCGTTGCTGGCGGCCTCCCCCGCGCTGTGGTAATCATGATCCTCCCGTCTGGCCAACACGAAACCCCAGGAGGAATGGTCATGTCTCCCTACGCTGAGGGAACCGCCGTGGCGCTCCGGATCGGCGACGTCGCTCCGGACTTCGAGGTCGACACCACCGAGGGCCGGATCCGGTTCCACGACTGGATCGGCACCGGGTGGGCGGTGCTCTTCTCCCACCCCAAGGACTTCACCCCGGTCTGCACCACCGAGCTCGGCTACATGGCGAAGATCAAGCCCGAGTTCGACCGGCGGAACACCAAGATCATCGGCCTGAGCGTCGACCGCGTCGAGGATCACCGGAGGTGGGCCAACGACATCCAGGAGACCCAGGGCACGGCGCCCAACTACCCGATGATCGGCGACCCGGACCTCAAGGTCTCCAAGCTCTACGGCATGCTGCCCGCGGACCTCGAGGGCTCGTGCGAGGGCCGGACGCCGGCCGACAACCAGACGGTGCGCAACGTCTACGTCGTGGGCCCGGACAAGAAGATCAAGCTCATGCTGGTCTATCCGATGACGACCGGCCGCAACTTCGACGAGGTGCTGCGGGTCATCGACTCGCTGCAGCTCACGGCGAAGCACAAGGTCTCGACCCCGGTGAACTGGAAGCAGGGCGGGGACGTGATCATCGCGGGCTCGGTCTCGGACGACGAGGCCAAGAAGACCTACCCGCAGGGGTGGAAGGCGCCGAAGCCCTACATTCGGATCGTCCCGCAGCCGCGGGGATAGCGGGCGCGCAGACGTTCCGGGCGGCCGGAGCCCAGCGCTCCCGGCCGCCCGTCGCGTTTCCCGACGCGCCGCGTGGCTTGCCGTTCCGGCGCCGTCTCGGTTAGGGTGGCGCGCCGCGCCGCTCGAGGCGGCGCTTCGCCCCCTGACCCCGGAGCCCCATGACCTCATTCAAGCATCGGCTGCGCCGCCGGCGCGCCAAGCAGAGCCGGCGGAAGAAGCAAGCCAAGAAGCGCGAGGCGAAGAAGGTCCGCCGCCGCTAGTCGGCGCGGACGCCCGTCTCCCCGCTCCCCGTCTCGCGCAGCCAGCGCACGTAGGCCCACAGCGCATCGACATCGCCCGGAGCGAGGTGCTTCTCGAAGGCGGGCATGCGCAGCACGGCGCGGTCGAGGAAGAATCGCGCGAGCGGGTTGCCTTCGAAGCGGCGGCTGACGCCACGCTCGACCCATTCGCCGAACTCCGTCCGATCCCCCACCAGCTCGGGGAAATCGCGTCCGTCCCACGAGGGCACGTAGCCCTTGAGCGAACCGGGATTGGGGCGCGCGAGGCGGCCTCCCGGGCCGTGGCACCCGTTGCAGCCCAGAGCCGCGACGCGCTCGAGCCCGCGGCGGGCGAGCGAGTCATCGGGCTCGGGGCGTCCCGCGGAAGCCTCGACGAACGCCACCAGGTCCTCGATCTGCGCGGCCGTGAGCCGGCGCCGGAACGCGGGCATGCGCAGCGCGCCGCGGTCGCGATCCCGGCGCCACGTTTCGCTTTTCGACCGCGCCTCCGTCACGCCGTCCTCGATCCACTCCCGAACCTGGGCGCGGGTCTTCGCGAACATCATGACGTCGCCCTCGAACGTGGGCACGCGCTTGTCGGTGCGCCCGGGGTTCGAGGCGCCGCGCGTGCCCTCGGGGCCGTGGCAGGCGAAGCAGCCGGTGCGGAGCGCGAGACGGCGCCCGCGCTCGGCGGCGGGAAGCCGGGGCCTGAGCGCGACGGCCGCGGCCGTTGCCGCCGCGATCGCGGCCAGCACCAGCCCGGCGGCCAGGAGGGAGCGGATTCTCACCGCAAGCCGAAGGCGCGTGGAAGGTCCGCCCCTCCACGCGCCCCTCGAGCCGGTCCGTTACTTGGAGGCCGTGGCCGCGGCCTTGAGGTCCGTCACGTCGATGATGCGGGTGCCGCCCCGCTCGGACACCATGCCGGTGACCTCCACCATCGCCGCCATCATCTCCTTGGCCTTGTTGAAGGGATCGGGATTGTCGTGGTTGAGGGTGAGAACGTAGAGCTTGTTGTCGGAGGTGAGGAGACCCATCGGCATGCCGCCCGCGACGCATTTGGTGGCGCAATCCTTGTGCTTCTCCCCCATGGCCCCGTGCGACACGTAACAGCCCATGTCCACCAGCTCGCCCTTGAGCGTCATGGGCTTGGACGCCCCCTTGGCGGCCTTGGTATCGGACGCATGGACCGCGACCGCGAACGCAAGCGCCCCGACCAGGACCAGTAAACCCAGAACTCGCTTCATCGCGCGACTCCTTCCGAAGATCTCTCGCGCGGGCGGAGGGAGTTTCCCTCGCCGCTGCGGATTCGGTTGCGATGGATACGCCCAAAAGGGTGGGCGTGGCAAGCGTCGCCGCCTTCCGCGCGCCGTTTTTTGACCGCGGTTTGACACGGCGGCGCGGGCAGGTTTGCGCCGATCGAACGGCGCGGGTCCGCCCGAGGCTCTCCGCCTCGCGCGTCAGTTCAGGTCGAGGAACTTGAGGTCGAGGGGACCGAACAGGCCGCCGCCCTGGCCGCCGAAGAGCTCGTTCCCGCGCCGCAGCGCGTCCGAGGCCACGTCCACGATCGGGAGCCCGATCTCCTCCACCGCGGCGGGGCGCGGCGTGGTGGGAAGGGCGTAGCGCTCGCTCGCGAGGTAGTCCTCGAACTCGTCGAGCGTCCAGGCGAAGAGCGCGTCCACCTCCCACACCAGGCGGACCTCCTTGCCGCGCGTCAGGTCGGGAGGATCGTCGGGCCCCGCGGGCTTGAGCTTGCCCACCGCGCAGCAGTCGCAGCCGAACCAGAACTCCAGCTCGCCGTCGAGCTTGAGGTTCTGGGCCACGCGCGCCTCGGCGGGCGCGTCCTTCCAGACGTTCGACAGCAGCTCGCTCAACGCGAACTGGAACCGGAGCAGGGCGCGCGGGTCGTCGTTGGCGGCGCCCTTCAGGCCGGTGGCCAGCACGCGGAGGTTGCGGATCGCCTCCAGCCGCACCCACGGCGAGCGCCGGTTGCAGAGGGCGGTGAGGTTCTTGAGCGTTCCCTCGAGCCGCTCGCGCACCACCGACAGCACGTCCGCGAACGATCCCTCGCCCTTCTCCAGGAATTCCACGGTCCGCCGCATGGCCTGGTTGAGCGGCATGTAGGCGGAGCGCAGGGTCGACCAGTCTTCGGTCAGGCGCTGTTTGGCGATGACGTCCCAGTCTGCCATGAACGCTCCTCTCCGGCCCGATGGCTCGCGCGCCCTCGACGACGCGCCCAGAGCGAGTATAGCCAAGACCTCGCGCGCGGTTCAATTCGAGCGGCCGCGATCGGCGCCCCGCCCGGATCAGGTCGCGACCGCGGGCGCGGGGATCTCGACCGCGGTGCGAACGCCCGAGTCGCTCGCGGCGCGCGCCGCGTCGAGCGCGCTCTGCACCGCGACCGCGTCGTCGAAGTCGGGCTCCATCTTCTCCCGCCCTGCGAGCGCGCGGTGCAGGCGCTCGAGCATGACCTCGAACGGCGCGACCAGCGCGGGCTCGTCCGGGCGCCGCTCGAGCCCGAGCGCTGCCGGGATCGCGATCTCCTCCGGCTCGCGCCCCGCGACCACCCTCCACAGTCGGTACCCGGTCTCGTCCCAGCGCAGCGCCGCCTCGCTGCCCTGGATCTCGAAGCGCTCCCAGCGGTAGGGCACGGTGGCGTTGAGGTCCACGAGCCCGGTCGCACCGCCGGCGAAGTCGTAGTGCACCGTGCACGCGTCGTCCGCGGTCGCCACGCCGGGCGCGGGGCGCTCGGGCGTGGGCCCGCGCCGCGGCTGGAGCACGCGCAGGCTCGCGGTCACGGCCCGGGGCTCGCCGAGGAACAGGCGCAGGCAGTCGGTGTGATGCGATCCCAGGGCGCCGAGGATTCCCCCGCCGCGCGCGCGCTCCGAGAGCCAGGTCATGCCCCGCGACTCCGGCCGGTGCCAGATCGCGGAGCGGCCCAGGATCTCCCCGTGCCGCGGCGTCCCGATCGCGCCCTGCCTCACCAAATCCACGGCGTGGCGCCGCGCCGGGAAGAAGCGGAACTCGTGATCGATCGCGGCGACGCGCCCGAGCGACGCGGCGCGGTCGCGCATCTCGGCCGCCTGGAAGCGGTGGAGCGCGGTGGGCTTCTCGCACAGCACGTGGGCGCCGCGCTCGAGAGCCGCCATCACCATCGGGTAGTGCAGGTCGGCGGGCGTGGCGACGCTCACCAGGTCCGGGGCTTCCTCCTCGAGCAGCGCGCGCCAGTCGGCGGAGCCGCGCGGGATCCCGAGCTCGCGCGCCACGCGCCGCGCCCGGTCCTCGTCGGCGCCCGCGATCGCCGCGATCGCGAAGCCGGGATGGCGCGCGAACGCCACCGCCTGCACGGTGCGACCGAAGCCTGTGCCGAGGATGACCACGCGGAACCTGTCCATTGCCGCTGCCTCCCGTGCTATGCTCCGAGCCGCTCACCGAGCACCGATCCTGCGCGCCGGCGACGCGCGCGCGAACCCTACGCTTGCCGCTCCGCGGCGCCGGAGGATATCCCATGCGCGACCCGCGCAACGCCCGGCTCGCCCGGGTCATCACCCGCCATTCCACCCGCCTCGAGCCCGGCGAGGCGATCCTGATCGAGTCCTTCGACCTCGCCTCCGGCCTGGTGCTGGACCTGGTGGACGCCGCCTTCGACGCCCAGGCGATCCCGGTCGTCTACCTGCGCAGCAACGCCGTGAACCGCAGCCTGATGCGGCGCGCGACCGAGAGGCAGTTCCAGGTCCAGGCCGAGATCGAGCTGTTCCAGATGAAGCAGGTGCAAGCCTACGTGGGCCTGCGCGCCGGGGACAACATCTCGGAGCTGGGCGACGTGCCGGGCGATCGCACGGCCATGCACGCGCGGATCGTGGGGCACCCGGTCCACCTCGACTACCGCGTGAACCACACGAAGTGGGTCGTGCTCCGCTATCCCACCCCCGCGATGGCGCAGCTCGCCAGCATGAGCACCGAGGCGTTCGAGGACCTCTACTACCGGGTCTGCACGCTCGACTACGCCCGCATGGCGGACGCGATGGTTCCGCTGGTCGAGCGCATGCAGCGCACCGACCGCGTGCGCCTCAAGGGCCCGGGCACCGACCTCGAGTTCAGCATCAAGGGCATCGGCGCCGTCCCGTGCGAGGGGCGCCGCAACCTGCCGGACGGCGAGTGCTTCACCGCGCCGGTGCGGGACTCCGTGAACGGGACCATCACCTACAACACGCCTTCGCTCTACCTGGGCGTCACCTACGACCAGATCAGCTTCACGTTCGAGGACGGGCGGATCGTGCGCGCCCGGGGCAACCCGCAGGCCAAGCTCGACGAGCTGCTCGACACCGACGAAGGGTCGCGGCGGATCGGCGAGTTCTCGCTCGGGTTCAACCCCTACATCCTCACCCCGATGAAGGACACGCTGTTCGACGAGAAGATCGCCGGCTCGCTCCACTTCACGCCCGGCCAGGCGTACGGCATCGCCGACAACGGCAACCGCTCGCAGGTCCACTGGGACCTGGTGCTGATCCAGCGGCCCGAGTACGGCGGCGGCGAGGTGTGGTTCGACGGCGAGCTGGTGCGCAAGGACGGACGCTTCGTCGTTCCCGCGCTCGAAGGCCTGAACCCCGAGCGCCTGACCTCGAGCGAGCCCGAGCTCGTCACTCGCTAGTGTCCCGTGCCGGCCGGGACCCGTTTGGCCGCGCTCTGGCGTCGCGCGAGAGGCAGGACGGCGAAGCGCGACGCCAGGAGCGAGGCGGAGCCATGGAGGGCGGAGCCGAGCGGGCGCGGCCAAACGGGTCCCGGCCGGCACGGGACACCGACGGACGGGGCTCCCGCGGCTCGACTGCATGATCCAGCTCCAGAACGTTCGCTACTCGATCGGGCAGCGGGTGCTGTTCGAGCGACTCGACTGGGTGCTGAGCCCCGGGGACCGCGTGGCGCTCGTCGGCCCCAACGGCGCCGGCAAGACCACGCTGCTGCGCGTGATGCTCGGCGAGCTCGATCCCGAATCGGGCGCGCGCGTGCTGGCGCGCGGCACGCGGCTCGGCTACCTGCCCCAGGAGGCCGCCGAGCGCTTCGAAGGCACCGTGCTGGAGCGCGCGATGGAGGCGCACCGGCACCTGCTCGCCATGCGCGAGGAGCTCGACGCCCTCCACGCGCGGCTCGCCGGGATCTCCGCCGACGACGAGCACCTCGCGTCCCTGCTCGAGCGCGCCGGCGAGCTCCAGCACCACCTCGAGCTCAACGACGAGCACGTCCTCGAGCCCGAGGCGAGGCGGGTGCTCACGGGGCTGGGCTTCTCGCGGAGCGACCAGGGCCGCCCGCTCGCCCAGTTCTCGGGCGGCTGGCGCATGCGCGCCGCGCTCGCCGCGCTGCTCCTCACCGATCCGACGCTGCTGTTCCTGGACGAGCCCACCAACCATCTCGACCTGCCCGCGATGGAGTGGCTCGAGGACTACCTCGAGGACTTCCACGGCGGGCTGGTCGTCGTATCCCACGACCGGGTGTTCCTCGACCGCGTGGCCGACGAGGTGCGCGAGCTGGACCACGGCGCGCTCGCGACCTACGCCATGACCTTCACCGGCTACCTCGAGGAGCGCGACCTGCGCCGCGAGCGGATCGAGGCGCAGAACGCCCAGGTCGAGCGGCGCATCGCCGAGCTCTCGCGCTTCGTCGAGCGCTTCGGCGCCAAGAACACCAAGGCCTCGCAGGCCCAGAGCAAGCGCAAGATGATCGCGCGCCTCGAGACCCAGCGCGTCATCCTGCCGCATCGCCCCCAGCGCATCCGCTTCCGCTTCCCCGACCCGCCCCATGCCGGCCGCACGCTGGTGCGGCTGCGCGACGCCTCGTTCGGCTATGAGACCCGCGACGTGTTCGCCGACGCCCAGGTCGAGCTTTCGCGCAGCGACAAGGTCGCGATCGTGGGGGCGAACGGCGCCGGGAAGACCACGCTGCTGCGCGTGCTCGCGGGCCAGCTCGCGCCGCGCTCCGGGGAGCGCGAGACCTATCCCCACACCCGCATCGGCTACTTCGCCCAGCACGCGGCCGAGACGCTCGATCCCGCGCACACGGCGCTCGAGGCGCTCGAGCAGATCGCCCCGGCCGAATGGCGGCCGCGGCTCCGCAACCTGCTCGGCAACTTCCTGTTCACCGGCGACGACGTGATGAAGCCCTGCCGCGTGCTGTCGGGCGGCGAGCGCCAGCGCGTGGCGCTCGCCCGGATCCTCCTCGACCCCGCGAACCTGCTCCTGCTCGACGAGCCCACCCACCACCTCGACCTGGCGGGCAAGGAGGTCCTGGAGGAGGCGCTCGAGCAGTACCCGGGCGCGATCGTGGTCGTCACGCACGACCGCTCGCTCATGGCGCGCCTCGCGACCCGCGTGATCGAGGTCGAGGGCGGGCGGGTCCGCCTCTACCCCGGGGGCTACGACGACTACGAGGCCGCGCGCCTCGCGCGTGCCGCGGGCGCGGCCGCGACGCCGGCGCGAGCGCCCGGCGCTCCGTCACGCGCTGCCGAGGCGAAAGCCGGGGCGAAGGCCGAGGCGCCCGCGAAGGCGGCGGAGGCGAAGGCTTCTCGCGCGGCCGCACACGCGCACCCCGTTCCGGGTGGGGCGGGCAAGCCGCGACCGGGCCGCGCGGCCTCGCCCTCCCCCGCTGCGGCGCGCAGCGAGCGCGGCACGCATGCGGAGCGGGCGCGGCGGGCGAAGGAGCTCCAGCGCATCGAGCACGACATCGAGGCGCGCGAGCTCAAGGTGAAGGCGCTCGAGACTCAGCTCGCCGACCCCGACGTCTACCACGACGGCGCGCGCGCCAAGGGGATCGTCACCGAGTACGAGCGCCTGCGCGCCGAGCTCGAGTCGTTGTGGCAGCGGATGGCGGAGCTGTAGCCGGGGCGCGGCGGCCACGAACCCGCGCCCGCGCCGCTCAGCTCAGGCGCTGCAGCACCGCGCGCGCGATGATCCCCAGAATCAACGCCCAGCTCAGGCTCGCGAGCGATCCCACCAGGTAGTACTCGGCCAGTTCGCGGCTCCAGCGCTCCCGCGCCTCGGGCAGGCGCAGCGCCGCTTTCACGGCGATCACGAACCCGATCAGCGCCTCCACGCGCGCGAGAACCGCGACGAAGATCACGAGCCGCTCCAGGATCCCGATCCAGCGCCCCGCAAACTCGAGCCCCGCGAGCTGGGCGCGCGATTCGTCCGAGAGCGCCTCGCGGAACGGCCGCACCCAGCGCCCGATCACCGTCGCTCCCGCCGGCACGGCGAGCGCCCCGCCGGCGAACGCCACCCAGGTGGCGGGGCGGGCGAGGAACCCGAGCGTCACCATCCCCAGCTCCTCCATCTGGTCCGGCCGCGCGATCGCCGCCGCGCCGATCAGGCTCACGAGGTGGAGCGTCTGGTCGAGCGTCAGGTGCTCGAGATCGCGCGGCCGCCGGCGCGTGGTCCAGGCGTCGATCGCCGCGTGCGCGGCGAGCACCAGCGCGAGCGCCAGCCACAGCCGCGCGCTCGCGGGCTCGGTCAGGCCCACGAGCAGGAGCAGTCCCGCGTGCACCGCGAGGTGCAGGGCGAGCCGGGAGGGCCGCTCCTTCTCGGCGGCGATCCACGAGGGCTGGAGCAGGTAGTCGCCCGCGAGATGAGCCGCCACCAGCTTGAGGAGCAGCGGCGCGGAGGACATCGCTCAACCTCTCGAAGGCGAATGCGCCGATTCGCCCCGCGGCGGGTGAACGCGCGCGGCGCCCGCGCGCGGCCGGGCGCCGCGCGCCCCGGCGGCGGCGCGCCCCGGAGACGAGGGACGAACGCCCGCGGCCACGCGCGCGGCGCCGGGCGCCGGCCGGGGCGCGCGGGCGGAGTCCTCGAGCAGCGTCGCGACCTCGTGCACCTCGCTCCAGGAGGCGGCGCGCAGTCGCTTCGAGACCGACTGGAACGACACGCGCTGCTCGCGCGCGATCTCGTGGAGCCCCTTGCCCTCGAGCCGCCCGGCGATCGCCTCCCACTGCGGCCCGGTCCAGCGGCCCGTGAACGAGTCGGTGAGCGCGAGCAGCACCGAGGCCATCCGGTCCACGGTGGGGTCGCCCGTCACCCAGGCGGTGAGGCGTGTGGTCCCGCTCCCCTTGGCCTCCTCGAGCGCCGTGCGCGCGCGGTGGAACGCCTCGCCCTCGGAGGCGAACGGCCCGCGCCGGCTGAGGCGCTGGATCGCGCCGCTCCCGAGCCCGGCCCGGAGCGCGGTGCTCCGGCCCGCCGCCAGCGCGAGCTGGGCGCGCAGGTAGGTCAGGATGGCGAGCGCCGGGGCGTCGGGCTTCAAGACCGCCTGCAGCTCGTCACCGCGCAGCACCTCGGGGATCAGCCGGAAATGCCGGCCGTGGAGCCGCAGCGTCCGAACGATCGCCCGGCGCAGCGCGCGGTCCACCCCCGGACGCTCGCGCGCCGGGATCGCCCGCGAGGAGCGCAGGTCCGCGATCAGCACCAGCCAGGCCCTGTCGACCATTCAACCTCCAGAGGGCGAAAACACCATTTCGCCGTCAGGAGGTTGAATATGCCCCTCGGGCCGCCGGCCGTCAAGTCGGCCGCCGCCGGTGCCTGCGCGGGCTAAGGGCGGGGGCGGGGCGCGGGCAGGGCCGTTTCGCCGCGCTCTGGCGGCGCGCGAGAGCCAGGAGGCGAAGCGCGCCGCCAGGAGCGAGGCGGAGCCA
>DASXQT010000008.1:0-51604 GCA_036507005.1 Candidatus Eiseniibacteriota bacterium | reverse complement strand
CTGGAGGACATCGCCATCCTGACCGGCGGCAAGGCGATCACCGAGGACCTCGGCATCAAGCTCGAGAACATCAAGCTCGACGACCTCGGCAAGGCCAAGAAGGTGGTCGTGGACAAGGACAACACCACGATCGTCGAGGGCGCGGGCAAGCAGTCGGGCATCGAGGGGCGCATCAAGCAGATCCGGGCCCAGATCGAGGAGACGACGAGCGACTACGACCGCGAGAAGCTACAGGAGCGGCTGGCCAAGCTGGCCGGCGGCGTGGCCGTCATCAAAGTCGGCGCGGCCACCGAGACCGCGATGAAGGAGAAGAAGGCGCGCGTGGAGGACTCGCTGAACGCCACGCGAGCGGCGGTCGAGGAGGGCATCGTGCCCGGCGGCGGCGTGGCCTACATCCGCGCCCAGAAGGCGCTCGACGCGCTGCTGGAGACGGTGGAAGGCGACGAGAAGGCCGGAGTCCGGATCGTGCACCGGGCGCTCGAGCAGCCGGCGCGCTGCCTGTGTGCCAACGCGGGCGTCGAGGGCTCGGTGATCGTCGAGCAGATCAAGAAGGAGAAGAAGTTCACCGGCTACGACGTGGACAAGGAAGTGTTCGTGGACATGTTCGAGGCCGGGATCATCGACCCGACCAAGGTGGCGCGCACCGCGCTGCAGAACGCGGCGAGCGTGGCGAGCCTGCTGCTCACCACCGAGGCGCTGATCACCGAGGTGCCGGAGAAGAAGAAGGCGCCCGCGGCCTCCGCGGGCGGTGGCTACGGCGGCGAGGACTTCTAGAGTTCCGAACCGGCAGTGACACGGCGGGCCCGGAGGCGGATACTCCGGGCCCGTCGGCTTTCCGGAGGCCCGCGTGTTCGTCCTGGCGCGAACGGTCACCTACGCCACCCTGTTCGTCGGCTTCTGGCTGGTGTTCCTCCCGGCCCGCCTGCTGTCGTGGGCCGGCTTGCGCGCTCCGGCCCACGCCGGCGTGCCGCAGGTGCTGGGCCTGGTGCTGGCGGCCGCGGGCGCGCTGCTGGCCGTGAGCTGCATCCTCGCCTTCGCGTTCGTCGGGCGGGGCACGCCGGCGCCGTTCGATCCCCCGCGGCGCCTCGTGATCGCGGGGCCCTACCGTTTCGTGCGCAACCCCATGTACGCCGGGGCCGTGGCGCTCCTGCTGGGCGCGGCGCTCACCTGGGAGGCGCCGCCGCTCCTCGCGTACGCGCTGCTCTTCCTCGCAGGCGCGCACCTGTTCGTCCTCGGGTTCGAGGAGCCGACGCTGCGCCGGAGGTTCGGGGCCGAGTACGAGGCGTACTGCCGGCACGTGGGCCGCTGGTGGCCGCGCGGCGGCACCCGGAGGGGCGCCGCGCCGGAGCGGGCGCCCGAGGCCCTTGCGCCCGCATCGTCCGTCCACGAAACTGCCGCGCCGGTCGCGCCGGGCTCGCCGCACGGCGAACCCCCGGATAGCCTTTTCCGTTCCTCATCGACCGTCCACGAACCGGGTTCCCGCGCCGCAAATCAGGAGGAGATCGTGATGAAGCGCACAGGCCAGGTCTACGCCGCGCTGATCGCCGCGCTCGTGCTGCTCTCGGGCGTCACCGGCGACGCGCTGGCGAAGGAGAAGAAGCCCAAGCCCGCCAAGCCGGAGGCCGGAGCGAAGCCCGACGCCGGCGCCAAGCCCGAGGCCCCGAAGGGCGGCGGCGACGAGAAGCCCTTCGACGAGGTGGTCAAGGACATGACGGTGACGAAGGGGCTCTTCACCTTCTACCGCCGCGCCGACGACGGCAAGGTGCTGATCGAGATCCTGCCCGACCAACTCGACAAGACCTTCCTGTTCGCGGGCACGCTCGACCAGTCGGTGGGCGAGCGCGGATTCTACGGCGCGATGCAGCTCGGCGACTTCCCGTTCGTGTTCCACCAGGCCGGCAAGAGCGTGCAGCTCGTGATGCGGAATCCGTCGTTCAGCGCCCCGCCGGGCTCGCCGGCGGCGCGCGCGATCGCGCGCTCGTTCCCCGGCGCGCTGATGGCGATGGCGAAGGTCCAGTCCAAGCCGCATCCGGACCGCAAGAGCGTGCTGATCGACCTCTCCGAGCTGCTGGTGAAGGACCTTCCCGGGTTCGCGCCCCAGCTCACCCAGGCCTACCAGCCGACCAACTACTCCTTCGACAAGGACAAGAGCGCGATCCGCGACGTGAAGGGCTTCCCCGAGAACGCGCTGATCGAGGTCGGGCTGCACTACCAGACCGACAACCCGCGCACCTTCTCGATCACGCTGCCGGATGCGCGCAGCATCCCGATGGTGGTCAAGTACGAGGTCTCGAGCCTCAAGCAGACCGGCTACAAGCCGCGCGAGGCGGACGACCGCGTCGGCCACTTCCTCACGATCCACCAGGACTACACTTCCGACCGGCCGGCCTCGCCCTACGTGCGCTACATCACGCGCTGGAACCTGGAGAAGTCCGATCCGAGCGCGGCGCTCTCGCCGCCCAAGCAGCCGATCGTCTTCTGGCTCGAGAACACGATCCCGGTCGAGTACCGCGATGCGATCCGCGACGGGACGCTGCTCTGGAACAAGGCGTTCGAGCGCCTCGGCTTCAAGGACGCGGTGGTGGTGAAGCAGCAGCCCGACGACGCGGACTGGGACCCCGCCGACACGCGCTACAACACGATCCGCTGGTTCGCGGGCGTGGACGCCACGTTCGCGATCGGCCCCTCGCGCGCCGATCCCTTCACGGGGCAGATCTACGACGCCGACATCGGCATCAGCGAGGGGATCATCCGCAACGCGCGGCGGCTGGGTGAGGAGTACGTGAGCCCGGTGGCGCTCTCGATCGAGGAGCCGGCGCCGATGCTGGCCTCGGCCTGGGCCCGCAACCTGCGCGGCGATTGCGCCTACGCCTCCGGCCTGGCGCAGCAGGCGGCGTTCGGGATGGAGGTCCTCGAGGCCCGCGGCGCGCTCTCGCCCGAGGTCGAAGCCAAGCTCATGAACCAGTACATCGTGGAGCTGACCGCGCACGAGGTCGGCCACACGCTCGGCCTGCGCCACAACTTCCGCGCCAGCGCGATCCTCGATCCCGGCGATCTCAACAACACCGCCAAGACCTCCCAGATCGGCCAGTCGAGCTCGGTGATGGATTACAACCCGGTGATCGTGGCCGGCAAGGGCCAGATCCAGGGCGACTTCGTGCCCACCACGCTCGGGCCCTACGACTACTGGGCGATCGAGTACGCCTACAAGCCGATCGCGGGCGACGAGAAGGAGGAGCTGGCGAAGATCGCGTCGCGCTGCGCCGACCCGATGGTGCCCTACTCGACCGACGAGGACGCGCTCGGCACCTACTCGCCGGCCTCGATCGATCCGCTCGCCAACCAGTACGACGCCTCGGACGATCCGCTCGCGTACTTCAAGGGGCGCGTGGCGCTCGTGAACGAGCTGTGGTCGGGCATGGAGAAGCGGCTCGGGAAGCCCGGCGAGGGCTACCAGGTGTTCCGCCGCGCGCTCAGCCGCGGGCTCAGCGACGACTTCCGCTCGCTCGTGACCTCCTCCAAGCTGATCGGCGGCATCTACCACCACCGCGACCACGTCGGCGACCCGGGCGGCCGCCTGCCCTACGAGCCGGTGCCGGCCGCGAAGCAGCGCGAGGCGCTCGACTTCCTGTCGACCGCCGCGTTCGGATCCCGGTCGTTCCAGCTTCCCGCGAGCGTGCTCAACCGGCTCGCGATCGAGCGCAACCCGGGGCTGGACTTCGCGACCTACTTCAACGCGCCGCGGATCGACTACCCGTGGCACGACGCGGTGCTCAACCTCCAGCGCAACGTGCTGAACCGCCTCTACAACTCGATCACGCTCGCGCGCATCCAGGACAACGAGCTGCGCTTCGCCCCGTCCGAGAAGCCGTTCCGCATGGCCGACATGTTCTCGGGCGTGTCGGGCGCGATCTGGTCCGAGCTGGACTCGCCCGGGGCGGAGATCACGAGCCTCCGGCGCAACCTGCAGCGCGAGCACCTGAAGCAGCTCATCCGGCTCGCGCTCCGTCAGGGCGCTGCGCCGGCGGTGGTGGCCCCCGGCGGTCCCGGTCCGGGCGCGGGCCAGGCGGCCGGGCCGCTGCCGCCCGAGGACGCGACCACGCTCGCCCGCGCGAGCCTGGTCCGGATCCAGGGCAAGATCCGCGCGGACCTGCTGAGCAAGGGGCTGACGGACGCGACCACCCGCGCCCATCTGCAGGAGACGGACGCGCGCATCACGGCGGCGCTGGCGGCGCGGCTCGACCGGAACCTCGAGTAGCGGGGCCCGCGGCGTTCCGCCGCGGCAGGTCGAGGCGTTCGACGGGGGCTGCGCGGGTTGCGCAGCCCCCGCTGTTTCGTGCACACTCCTTCCCCGCATTGGCGGCCGGCAGCCTCGACCGAAGCTCCCGGGCCACCCGCACATCCGCCGTCCGCATCGAGGAGTTTTCGTGATCGCCGCCACCCAGCTCAAAGTCGGCATGGTCATCATGCACAACGGCAGGCCCCACCGCGTGACCAACGTGCTCCACGTCACGCCCGGCAACTGGCGGGGCATGGTCCAGACCCGGCTCGTCAACATCGAGACCGGCTCCAACGCCGAGCACCGTTTCCGCTCCGAGGACAAGGTGGAGCGCGCCAACCTCGAGGAGCACAACCTGCAGTACAGCTACCGCGCGGGCGACGAGTTCCACTTCATGAACACCGAGAACTACGAGATGATGTCGCTCCACAACGACGTGCTCGGAGAAACCGTCGGCTACCTCACCGAGGGCATGGTGATCGAGGCGCTCTACTACGAGGGGCGGGTGGTGGGGATCGAGGTGCCGATCTTCGTCGAGCTCGAGGTGAAGGAGACCACGCCCAACATCAAGGGCGCCGCGGTGCAGAACACCTCCAAGCCCGCGATCCTCGAGACCGGCCTCGAGATCAAGGTCCCGCCCTACGTCGAGCAGGGCAACCGCGTGAAGATCGACACCCGCACCGGGGAGTTCGTCGAGCGCGTGTAGATCCGCGGCGCCCCCGGGCTCAGCGCCCGGGGCCGACCCGGAACGCGGACAATCGGAACCCCGCAACCGGGACGTCCGCGCCGCCCTCCTCCGCCACGCCGGGGTCGGATCCGAGCCCCTCCGCCGTCACGCTGTCCGCCCACACCTCGCTCGCCCACTGCGGCGTGTACGCCGCCGAGCCCGGCGTGGGGAGCGCGGCGAGCACGAGCGCGCCGGGCGCGAGCAGCCGGTCGAGCCGGGCGGCAATCTCGGTTTCGGGCGCGTCCGCGGGAAGCCACGGCGCGCGCCTCGGCAGCCGGGCGGTCGGCAGCTCGGGCCGCACCTCGCGCGCCCGCCACGCGAGCAGCCCCGGGCTCAGGGCGTACGAGTAGCCGAGCAGCACCGCGCGTTCGGGCTCGCGCGCGGCGCGATCGAGCACCTGGTCCATCACCGGCAGCAGCGTCTCGCTGGTGCGCCACGCGCGGTGGCCGGCGCGCACGCGCGCCTCCTCGGGCCGCGGGAGCAGGGCGAGCGCGGCGACCAGCGCCGCCACCCACGCCGGCTCGCGCACCCAGCGTGGGGCGCGCTCGAGCACGGGGGTCGCGAGCTGGACCGCGGCGCGCGCGGCGTTCAGCCACACCAGCAGCGCGGTGGTGAAGAGGAAGCGCGGCTGGTGGTAGCGGTGCGCGGCCGTGCCCTCGAACCCGATCGCGAGCGCGATGTAGAGGAGCCACGCACCGGGCCGGGAGCGCCGGGGCGGCACGAGGGAGAGCAGGAAGACCGCCCACCCGATCACCTCCGCCGGCGAGTAGTCGGTCGCGAACGCGCGCGGGTAGTAGAGCAGGCCCTCGAGCGACCACGGGGACGGGCCGCTGTGGCGATTGGCGACGAAGTCGGCGAGCGCCCGGACCCGGTTGGGCCACGGGACCAGGAACCACGCCCAGAGCGGGGCGCCCACCGTGGCGAGGAGGACGCGGTGCCGCTCCGGGAGCGACCGCCAGCGCGCCCGCCATCCCGCGGGATCGCGGGCGATCGCGGCCATGGCCCACACGGTGAGAATCACCAGCAGGGCGTAGGCGGGATTCCCGGGCGAGTGGACCGAGACCCGCCGCGAGAAGACCGTGAGCTCGAAGCCCCCCGTGAAGGAGAGGGCGGCGAGCCCCGCCAGGTAGGTCGCGAGGAGGAGCGGCCCCGGGCGGAGCAGCCTTCCCGCGCGCAGCCAGGCTGCGGCGCGCGTGATCCTCTCGCGGCGCTCCGCGCGCGGGAGCCGGAACCACTCGTTCGCGAGCAGCGCCCCGAGCCACAGGAGCCCGTAGTTGTACTTGAGCAGGAAGAGCGCCGCGGTGCTCGCGCCCGCGGCCGCCAGCCACGGGCGCCGCGCATCGGGCCCGGCGCAGCGCACGTGGAGCGCGATCGAGAGCGCGAGCAGAGCGGCGCCCGGCATCTCGAGCATGCCGAGCGTGCCGAACAGCCGGTAGGCCGGGGAGGCGATCAGGAGACCGGCGGCGAGCGCGCCGATCCATGCGCCGCGCGCGGGATGGAGCGCGAGGCCGGCGGCGAACACCAGCGCCGCGGTCAGGCCGAACAGGACCGCGCTCACCATCGCCGGGGTGTCGAAGCCGGGGCCGAGGAGCGCGAAGCCGGGCAGCAACAGGAGCGCGTGGACGAATGGCCACACCACCTGGCGGTTGAGCACGGCCAGGAACTCGAGCGGACGGAAGCGGGCGAGCGCGTCCGCGGCTTCGAGGCCCGCGAAGCCCTGCGCGGCCTCGTCCCACAGCGGCAGCCCGGGCTCGGTGCGGACGATGCGGACGAGCCCGGCGGCGGCGAGAGCGGCCGCGACCAGGACGTACGCGGCCGCGGCGCGGGCGGCCCACCTTGCGGCCCCGTCCCGCGCGGCTAGCCTTTCAGCAGCTCGAAGATCTCCTCGTTGCTCTTCCACTTGGTGAGGAGCTCGAGCAGCTTGGTCATCGCCTCCTGCGAGTGGAGCCCCGCGAGCCCGCGGCGCAGCAGGTGGAGTTTGGGCACGATCTCGGGCGGGTAGAGCTTCTCCTCCTTGCGCGTGCCGCTCTTCGCCAGGTCGATGGCCGGGTAGATGCGGCGCTCGGCCAGCTCGCGCGACAGGTAGATCTCGCTGTTCCCGGTGCCCTTGAACTCCTCGAAGATCACCTGGTCCATGCGCGAGCCGGTGTCGATCAGCGCCGTGCCCACGATGGTGAGCGAGCCGCCGTCCTCGATCTTGCGCGCGGCGCCGAAGATCTGGCGCGGCGCCTGCATCGCGGTGGAGTCGAGACCGCCCGAGAGCGTGCGCCCCGTGCCCTCGCCTCCGGTGTTGTAGGCGCGGGCGAGGCGCGTGATCGAGTCCAGCAGCAGCACCACGTCCTTGCCCTCGATCACCAGGCTCGCGACCACCTCCATGGCGTGCTCGGCGGTCTCGATGTGCTCGTCCACGGTCATGTCGCTCGAGGCGGCGATCACGTTGGCGGGCGTGTTGCGCTTGAAGTCGGTGACCTCCTCGGGGCGCTCGTCCACCAGCAGCGCGTAGATGCCGACCTCGGGGTGGTTGTACGCCACCGCGGCGGCGATGATCTGGAGGATGCGCGTCTTGCCCGCCTTGGGGGGCGAGACGATCAGGCAGCGCTGCCCGCGCCCGATCGGCGCGATCAGGTCGATGGCCCGGCCGGTGATGCGGTCGCCGTAGGGCGGCGCGCCCTTGCCGGGCGGAAGCTCGAGGGTCAGACGCTGGGTGGGATCGAGCGCCACGCCCACCTGCTGGAGATCGCGCAGGACCTCGAGGCCGCGGCGCTTCTCCTGCAGCTGCATGCCGCCGCGCCCCGGGCGGCTGCGGCGCCGGCGCTGCCCACGTCCCTGCATGCGCGGTCCGGGGCCCGAGGCCCCGGGCATCATGTTGTTCGTGGCGTAGGGCTGCGGCGCCGCGTTGTTGAGCGGCCGGTTCATGCCGCGCGGCCTGCGGCGGCGGCGGCGCTGCCCTCCGATCGGGGCCAGGTACGAGCCCGCTTCGGGGCTGCCGGTGCCGCCGGTGCCGCTGGGAGTGGCTTGACTGCCGGGGTTGCCGCTCGCGAAGTCGGGACGCGGCCCGCGAGGTCGGCGACGACGTGGTCTCATTTCGGTTCCTTCGTGCGGCCGGCCTCCCGGGCGCGCCCCAGCTCGGTGATGCGGGCGCATTTCGGGCGGTAGGACTCGCTGCGGCGAGAGCGGACCGAGCGTGAGAACGCCCTAGCAGCGAGCGGATTCGAAGCGCACGGCGAAGCTCTCGGGCTTCGGCGGGCCCGACCTCCGGGTTTCTCCCGGCGGCCGGCCACGGCCGGTGGGTGTGTCACATGGCCTGCGGCGATCGCCCCTCGACCAGAGAGAAGGCTGCCGTCATCGTCCCGTCGGGGCGCCGCGGTTCTCCATCGTGAGCCTTTCGCGTTCCGTACGGGCTCCGTTCCGCGGGACGTCGAAAAGCGAGCAGCGCTCGGGGCGGGAATCACACTCGCCGGGCGGCCGCCTCGCAACCTCCTGGCGGCCGGTTCTTCTCCGGTCGGGTGAGCAGCGGCATTATGGCCGCGGGCCGAGTGCTTGTCCAGCGATGGTTATCGTCAGGATCGGCGCCCGCTCCACTCGATTTCCTCCACGCCCGCGCGGTGGTTGCACCAGCGCGCCAGAACGAACAGCAGGTCGCCGAGGCGGTTCAGGTAGCGCACCGGCAGCGGCTCGATCTTCTCGTGCTGCGCCAGCGCCACGACGCGGCGCTCGGCGCGCCGGCACACGGTGCGCGCCCGGTGCAGCTCGGAGGCGAGCGCGGTGCCGCCCGGGAGAATGAAGCGCGCGAGCGGGGGCAGGTCCTGCTCCAGGCGGTCGATCCAGCTCTCGAGCGCGCGCACGTCGTCGTCGGCGACGCGCTCGAGCGTGGCGGCCGCCCGGGGCTCGGTGGTCGCGAGCTCGGCGCCGAGCTGGAAGAGCCGCGCCTGGATCGCGCCCAGCTCGGCGAACACCCACTTCGCGGAGTCGAGCGCGCGCGCCGCGCCGAGGGCGGCGTTCAGCTCGTCCACCGCGCCGTAGGCCTCGACGCGCGGGGCGTCCTTGGTCACGCGGCCCGGCCCCAGCAGGCCGGTCGAGCCATCGTCGCCGGTGCGGGTGTAGATCTTCACGCGCGGCAGTGTAGGAGCGCCCGAGATGAGGCACAAGGCTCTCGGGCGCTTCCCCGCCGCCTCGCGGCCGAGTCGCACCGGGGCACGGCCGCTTGCCCGCCGCGCCCGCGTGCGGCATGATCCTCAACCCTTTCTGCCGTGGAGGTCCTCCGAGCGCCCATGCCCATTCGCGAACAGCTACCCCCCGTGCTGCGCGGCGAGATCGCCGCCGACCTCACGCCTGAATCGCGCGCCCATCTCGAGGCGCTGGCCCACGAGGCCGAGGGCGATGGGATGCTGGCGTTCGCGCGCGACGAGTGCGCGGCCCGGCTCAAGCAGCCGAACCCGGCGCCCGGGGTCGAGTACCTGCTGGCCGCGACCTGCGCGCTCAACGGCGAGATCGAGCGCGCCCACCAGACCCTGCTCGTGCTGGGCGAGAAGCTCGCCGCCGGCGCCCGCTGGGAGCCGCTCGCTGCCGTGGCCGAGCGCGCCCTCGCTCTCGAGACCAGCGCCGCGGCGGTGCGGCTGCTGGTGCGCGCGCATGACGGTCTGGGCGATGTCTCGGCGCGGCTCGAAGCGCTGCGGCGCGCGTGGTCGCTGCTGCCCGAGGACCTCGACCTCGCGCTCGCGCTCGCGGTGCGCCTCGGCGAGGCCGGCGAGGGTGAGGAGCGCCGCGCGCTGCTCGCGGATCTGCTGCCGCGCTTCGCGGCCGAGTCGCGCTACGCCGGGCTCGAGGAGGCGGCGCTCGAGTTCGCCGAGCACGGCGACACGGTCGGCCTGCTGCGCCTGATCGAGACGCTGCCCGACGTCGCGGCGCAAGGGGCGCTGGCGGAGTGCGAGCAGCTCCTCGCGATCGCGTTCCCGCCGGTCGCCGCGGCGGGCGTGGCGGGCCCGATCCACGCCGCGCTGCGCGCGGTGGTGGCGCGCGCGGCCGAGAAGGAGGGGCCGGCCGCGTCCGGGCCTTTCCGCGGCGCGCTGCTCGAGGCCTTGAAGCAGGGGCAGGCCCGCGAGCTGCCCGATCCCGCGGGGGTGCTCGCGGCGTCGGGCATCGAGGACCGCATGAAGCCGCTCCCCCAGGCGCTCGAGCGCTTCGACGCGATCGCGGCGCTGCCGCCCGGGCGTGCGGTGATGCACGACGCCTTCGGCGCCGGGCGCATCGCGTCGGACGACGGCGAGGAGGTGCGGATCGACTTCGCCACCCGCAAGGGCCACCGCATGCCGTACGCCGCCGCGCGCCGCACGCTCACGCCGATCGCCGAGGACGACCTCCGGCTGCTGCGCTCCAGCGATCCCGCGGCGCTCGCCCGGCTGCGCGCGGAGGAGCCGGGCTCGATCCTCGTGCGCGCGCTCCGCTCGCTGGGCGGGAGCGCCGACGCGCAGCGGTTCAAGGTGTTCCTGGTGGGCTCGGACCTGGTGCCGGCGGCGGAGTGGAACGCGTTCTGGCGGCGGGCGCGCGCCGAGGCCGTCAAGGACCCGCGAATCGACGCCTCGCGCGCCTTCGAGCAGCAGTTCCGGCTCGCCGCACCGGGAGACCCGGAGCGCGCCGAGAACGACGCCCCGCTGCCTGGGCTCGAGCCGCGCAAGTCGGCCAAGTCCAACCTCACCACGCTGCGCAAGTTCCTGCTCCAGCATCCGGGGTCGGAGGTCGCGCTGGCGCGGCGCTTCGGCCGCAGCGTCGAGCGCTGGCTGCTCGACCCGGAAGGAGAGCGCGCGGATCGCGCGCGCGCCGGGGCCTATTTCGCGCGCTGGTTCCCCGAGCGGGCCGCCGCGGCGAGCACGGTGCTGATGGAACTGTGGGAGCAGGGCCTCGCGATCGGCGATCTCAGCGGCGAGGACGAGCAGCTCGCGCTGCTCGAGGCGTCGCACGCCCTGGGCGTGGCCGGGGATGCGATCCTGTCCGCGCTCGATTCGCGCTTCACCACGGTGCGCGAGGCGGCCGAGCGGCTGCGCACGCGGCTCGACGAGGCGGGGCGCGCGGAGCTGAGGCGCACGATGCTCCAGCACGCGCCGCGCTACCCCGGCGCCGCGCTGCGCGCGGTCGAGGAGGAGCTTTCGCGCACGCCCGGGCCGGCCGACGGCTGGCAGGTGCTGTGGTCGGCGCTGGCCCTGATCGAGGATCGCCCCAAGGCCTCGGTCGCGGAGAAGGTGGTGGGCTGGCTCGAGCCCGGCCAGGCGTTCGACCGGATGCTCGAGGGCACTCCTCCTCCGGAGGATGTGCGGCTCCGGATCCGCGTGATGCTCCGGCAATGGCGGTCGAGCGACCGGTTCCTGTTCCCGGCGCTCGAGGCGCTGGCGCGCCTGGGGATGAGCGACGAGGTCGAGTCCCTGCGCGAAGCCCGGCTCGAGCGCACCGAGAAGCTCTTCGACCGCGTGGGCCAGCCGGCCGAGGATGCCGGCCTGAGCGTGATGACGCGCGCCACCTGGGAGCTGCTCTCCCGCGAGCTGGAGCGGCTCGAGCGCGAGCTCAGGACCACGATCCCGGCCGCGATCCAGAAGGCGCGCGAGCTCGGGGACCTGCGCGAGAACGCCGAGTACCACTCCGCCAAGCTCAAGCAGTCGAACGTGAGCAAGCTGGTGCGCTCGCTCCAGCTCCGCCTGGCGCGCGCACGCTTCGTGGACGACGCGGAGTACAAGGACGGCGTGGTGGGGCTCGGCACCGAGGTGACGCTCGAGAGCGAGGACGAGGTGGCGACCTGGTGGATCCTGGGCGAGGGCGAGCACCATCACGGCGACCGCGTGGTGTCGTTCCAGGCGCCGGTGGGGCGCGCGCTCGTGGGGCGCTCGATCGGCGACGAGGTCGAGCTGGGCGAGGGCGAGAGCCGCCGCCGCTACCGCGTGGTCTCGGTCGAGCGCAAGCTGCCGCCCGCCGAGAGCCCGACCCGCGAAGCCACCGCCTGACGCGCGCGGCGCGCGCGCTCTCTCCCGGCCGCCCGCGCGGCGCCGCCGCTCCCGCGAGCGCTCCGGTGCGGCCCAAATCAGCGCTCTGCGCCTCAAAGTCAAGCTCTTCTGCGCGAGAGGCTCGCGCGCGCCGCACATTGCGCGCGGAAAGTTCTTGGGCCCGGGCCGCGCTTCACGTAAGGTACGGGCCGCGAAGATTCTGCTCCGCCCTTCGATCGGAGCTTCCTATCCCCCCGCGGCGGGTCGCGCCATTCGCGCGGCGCGGGCGATCTGGACAGACCCGTTGCGTGGCTCGAAGTGGGCGGCGTTGACACTGAGTTTGGCCGCAACCGCGAGGGCGACCATTGTGTCGCCCGGAAGCGTTGTGGCGGAAACGGACTTCCCGCCGCCCACTCCGAGGGAAGTTGCCGGACGCGGCCGATGCAGGCCTGCCGCGATCAGGGGACGATAGGATGCCCAGCGGAGCGCGAACTCAGGGACTCGCCCTGGCCGTCGAGGAGTCGCTGCGCGGCAGCATCGCGCTTGGCGTGCTCGAGGCCGAGGGTCTGCAGGTCGACGCGCTCCCCGCGGCCTTCCAGGACGAGGCCGACCGGCTGATCGCGAGCCTGATCGCCCGCTACGCGCGCAAGCCGCCCTCCGACATTCCGGGCCTCTCCGAGACGCGCTCGCTGTTCCACCGCCTCGACCTCGATCCCACGCGCACCCGGCCCAGCAGCGAGGCCCTGATGCGGCGTGTGCTCCAGTCCAAGGGGCTGCCGCGCGTGAGCCCGGCCGTCGACGTGTGCAACCTGTGCTCGCTCGAGCATCAGCTCCCGCTCGGACTCTACGACCGCGACGAGATCAAGGGCGACCTCACGATACGCGTGGGCCGCCCCGGCGAGGGCTATGTCGGCATCCGCCGCCAGCGCGTGAACCTCGCGGGCCGGCTGCTGATCGCCGACGACAACGGCCCGTTCGGTGCCCCCACCTCGGACTCGGCGCATACCGCGGTCAAGACCCGGACGCGCAATCTCGCGGTGGTGGTGTTCTGCCCGATCGAGCGCGGCGGGGAGCACCTGTCGGTCGCGCTCGAGCACATCGCGAGCCAGCTCACCCGCTACTGCAAGGCGCGCGTGATCGCGGTCCGCGTGGTGCGGTGAATCGAGCTTGACCGCCCGCGTCGCCGCCCCTAGATTGACTCGCTTCCATCCCCATTGCCGCTCCCCTCGGCCCCGGGCACCGGGGCCTCACCTGGAGGGCTCAAGAATGAGGCAGCGCACCTTCATCGCCCTGCTCGCGCTCGCGCTCGTACCCGCGCCGGCCGCCGCGGTCGGGGTCGGGCTCGGCGTCTACGGGGGGCCGAGCTTTCCGATCGTGCAGGACAACGCGGGCAACGGCGGCCAGTTCGGCATTCGAGTGCCGGTCAACGTGATCCCGCTCCTGAGCGCGGAGCCGTTCTTCGCCAAATCCTCGCTCGGCGACAAGGAAGAGACGTTCGGAGGCGTGACCTACAAGCGCAGCGGTCCGGACGTCACCACGTTCGGCCTCAACGCGATCCTCAACTTCGGCGGGCCGTTCCAGTTCTATCCGTTCGTGGGGATCGGCTCGAGCAAGATCGAGCAGAGCGGCGCCGAGGACCTCACGGAGACCAGCTACGACTTCGGCCTCGGGTTCGGCATCTCGCCGATCCCGAAGCTCTCGATCCAGCTCCGCGGCGAGTTCAGCGCCATCGTCACCGGCGACACCTCGCGCAAGTTCGGCAACCTCACCGCGGGCGTCTCGTACGCCCTGTTCAGCGTTCCCTAAGGAGGCCCGGACCATGAAAAATCTTCGATTGCTCCTGCCGAGCCTCGCGCTCGCCGCGCTCACCGCGTCCGGCTGCTGGCTGGTGTCGGGGCAGTTCCTGGTGTCCTTCGACCTGCCTCCGTCCCTCGTGGTCAATAGCGCAACCACGATCGCCGGCGCCTCGATCAACCTGAACACGATCAGCGATTACAAGGATCACAAGAGCGACCTCAAGGACCTCGCCGACTGCGCGCTCCTCGGCAAGTTCACGAACACCGGTTCCGGCTCTCTCGACGTCGTCGTCTACCTGACGCCGGCCGCCACCCCGCTCCTCACGACGAAGTCCGCGCTGGATGCCGATGGCACCAAGATCCACCTCTGGGGCCCGCTCAAGCTCGCGGCCGGCGCGAGCCGGAGCGTGGGCTGGGACGAGTCGGCCAAGCTGTTCACCAAGGCGGGCAAGGCGGCGCTCGTCCAGCAGGTGAAGGGAGATGGCCAGTTCGCGATCTACGCCGTCGGCGCCACGGCGCCCTACAGCCTCACCCTCGAGAAAGGCGTCGCCGTGGTGGTGATCGACGCCGGCAAGTAACCGCAAGCGGATTCGAAACGAACGCCGGGCTCCCTCACGGGGGGTCCGGCGTTATGTTTCGTGATGCTCCGCAAGAGGGCGGGGAGGGCCGGTTCCACGCGCTCTGGTGGCGCGCGGAAGGCAGGAGGGCGAAGCGCGCCACCAGGAGCGAGGCGGAGCCATGGATGGCGGAGCCGAGCGGGCGCGTGGAACCGGCCCTCCCCGCCCTCTTGCGGCGTCCGATCGCGGACACGCGCGCCAAGCGGGCGCGGCGAAACGGCCCTCCCCGCCCACGTGCGGCGTCCGATCACGGCCCCCGGGCGCGGCGAACCAGGCCCGCCCCCCGATCGCGGACCCCGTCCGAATCACCCCCGCCAGCGGTTCGTGATCGGCAGCCGGCGGTCCTTGCCGAAGGCGCGCGGGGTGATCTTGATCCCGGGCGGGCTCTGGCGGCGCTTGTACTCGGAGGCATCCACCATCCGGATCACCCGCTCGACCGTCGCCCCGTCGTAGCCCATCTCGGCGATCTCGCGCGCCGAGCGGTCCTCCTCGACGTAGAGCCGCAGGATCGGGTCCAGCACCTCGTAGGGCGGGAGCGTGTCCTGGTCGGTCTGGTCCTCCTTGAGCTCGGCGCTCGGCGCGCGCGTCATCGTGTGCTCGGGGATCACCGCCTTGCCGCGCTCGTTCCGGAGGCGCGCGAGCTGGTAGATCATGGTCTTGTACACGTCCTTGAGCACCGCGAATCCCCCCGCGGTGTCGCCGTAGAGCGTGCAGTAGCCGACCGACACCTCGCTCTTGTTCCCGGTGGTGAGCACCAGCCACCCGAACTTGTTCGAGAGCGCCATCAGGTCGTTGCCGCGGATGCGGGCCTGGAGGTTCTCCTCGGTGGTGTCGGGCGGGCGGCCGGAGAGCGCGGGCTCGAGGGCGCGCCGGTAGGCGTCGAACACCTCGGTGATCGGGATCGAGTAGAAGCGGATGCCGAGCGTGCGCGCCAGCGCCTCGGCGTCGGCGCGCGAATCGGCCGAGGTGTAGGGCGAGGGCATGCAGACCCCGACCACGTGCTTGGGCCCCAGGGCGTCGATGGCGATGCAGGCGGTCAGCGCCGAATCGATCCCGCCCGAGAGCCCGAGCACCACGGTGTCGAACCCGTTCTTGCGCACGTAGTCGCGGGTGCCGAGCACCAGCGCGTCGTAGACCTCGGCCACCAGCGTGCGCTCGCCCACCGCGCGCCGCGCGATCGCCGGCTTGGCCGCCACCGCGGTCGCGACCCCGCCGTCGACGGCGGCCGGCGCATGCGCGTTCGCGGCCGCGCGCAGCTCGATGCGGGCCGCGGGCTCGCCGCTGTCCATCACCCGGCCCTTGCGCAGCCGCGGGTCGTGGAGGCGCGCGTTGAAGACCTCGTCGAGGTCCACGTCCGCGACCACCAGGTCCTCGGCGAACATCTCGCCCTCGGCCAGCACCCGGCCCTGCTCGTCGATGATCAGGCTGCCGCCGTCGTAGACGATCTCGTCCTGCCCGCCCACCAGGTTGCAGTAGCACACCACGGCCAGGTTGTCCGCCGCGCGCGTGCACAGCATGCGCTTGCGGGCCTGGGCCTTGCCGGCGTGGTAGGGCGAGGCCGAGATGTTGATCACGACCTCGGCGCCGCCGCGGATCACCTGCTCCTCGACCGGGCCGCCCGGGTACCAGATGTCCTCGCAGATGTTGATCCCGATCACGGTGCGCCCGCGCACGAACACCGGGTTGCGGGTGGCCGGCATGAAGTAGCGGTTCTCGTCGAACACGCCGTAGTTGGGCAGGTAGCGCTTGCGGTAGGTGCCCATCCACTCGCCGTCGTGGAGCACGGCGGCGGCGTTGAAGAGATCGATGTCGCGCTCGACCGTGCCCACCACCACCGTGAGCCCGCGGCTCGCGGGCACCAGCGCCCGGGTGAGCTCGATCGCCCGGTCGATGAACGAGGGCTTGAGCAGCAGATCCTCGGGCGGGTAGCCGGTGATCGCCATCTCCGGCAGGGCCAGGACGTCCGCGCCCTGCTCGCGGGCGCGCTCGATCGCGGCGGAGATGCGCTCGAAGTTGCCGTCGAGGTCGCCGACCGTGGGATTGATCTGGGAGAGCGCGATTCTCAGGGTGCGCATTGGGCGAAGGATTGTGGAGCCTCGACAGGAGGGGCGCAAGCGTGGCCCGCCGGGGCGCGCCGGCTCTGCGCAAGCACGGGCTCCGGCCCCAAACGAAAACGCCCGGCCGTGGCCGGGCGATCCCGTTTACCCGCGGACGGTGTGCCGTCCGCGATCAAGAGGGAAGGCCTGAGGTCGGCTCTTGGTGCCTATCGAGCCCTCCAACCCGTCAGGTGCAGGGGCATCTCCGTGCCCGATCTTTACTGCGCGCCTGCAGGCTCTTGATGCGTTCGTGGCGCCGGCCTTCTTGCCGGGGCCGTGTCAGGGGGTCGCAAGACCCGGGCCGCGGAGGTCTCAGGCCCACGATCGCTCGCAACCCATTGTCTCGCTTCAGGCCCCGGGTGGCAACCTGATTCTTGGGCCGGCCAGGGGGGCCGCCATGTGGCTGGCAATTCGCCACACCTGCGGCCGCGAATCGCCAAATGGGCCATACATCTACGCCGACCGCGCGGGCGTTGCAATTTGAACAACCAGGGGTGTCCGGGTAGGCCCAGGACTCAGCTCTGCCGCACCCAGCGCAGGATCTCGGGCAGGGTGGGGGTCTTGCCGTACATGAGCAGCCCGATGCGGAACAGGCGCGCCGACCCGATCAGCGCGAGCCACGCGGTCCCGGCCATCAGCCCCAGCGAGAGCGCGATCTGCCAGGCGGGGATCACGGCGGAGGGGGCGTTCATCCGCAGCACCATCGTCACCGGCGCCATGGGCGGGAACATCGAAAGCCCGACCGCCAGGCCCGAGTCCGGGCGGCCGAGGATCGAGGTCATCATGTAGAACGGGATGAAGTTCATGAACGTGAACAGGAACGAGAACTGCTGCGCCTCGCGCATGTTGTTCGTGATCGCCCCGATCCCGGTCATGATGCCGCCGTAGAACAGGTAGCCGAGCAGGAAGTAGAGCACTGCGAGCCCGAGCATCGCGGGCGACACGTGCACCTGCGCCATCGCCAGCGCGGGGCCGCCCAGGGCCGCGCCGAGCGCGATCCAGGTGGTCACGATGGTGAGCCCGGCCGCGCCCAGGCCGAGGAGCTTGCCGGCCAGCAGCTCCTCGGCGTTCACGGTGCAGAGCATCGACTCGAGGATGCGCGACTCCTTCTCCTCGGCCACGCCCTGCAGCAGGTACTGGCCCCCGATGATGATGCTGAGGCCCATGAGCATGCCGAAGGCGAAGGGCAGCAGGAAGTCGAAGAGTTCGCGGCGCTCGTCGTGCGGCTCGAAGACGCCATCGTTGTTGAGGGTGTAGAGCGTCATCCCGCGCGCCGGGCGGGCGACGCGGTCGATCCGCAGCGAGTCGACCCGGCCCCGCAGCAGGCTCCGCACCAGCCAGCCGCTCACCGCGCGCTCGTCCACGGAGGAGAAGATGTTGGTGCCCGTGGCGTAGCGGCGCAGCCGGCCGTTCCCGAGGTAGTCGGCCGGGATCACGAGCAACTGGCTGATCTCGTGGGCGCGCAGCGCGCGCTCGGCCGCCGCCTGATCGGGGAGCATGCGCACCTCGATCCGGTAGGCCTCGGATTTGGCCTGGGGGCCGACGATCGACAGATCGGTCGCGACCGCGCCCCGGATCTCGGGCTCGCCGTCCGCGAACGCGCCCGAGGAATCGACCACGCCCAGCACGCGGAAGTTCCGCATCTGGTGCACACGCTCGCTCATCTGGGGCTTGATCATCAGGGTCATCAGGATCGCGTAGATCGCGGGCGTGCCGACCAGGGTGAAGAGGAACGCCTTGCGGCGCACGGTGGTCAGGTACTCGCGCTGGGCGATGGTGAGCGCCTTCTGGAGGGAGAGGCTCATCGGGCGGCTCCCGGGCCCGCCGGCGCCGGCACCGGGTCCATGGTGGGCGGACCGCTCTGGCCGTGATCGAGGCCCAGCCCCTCGCGCACCACCTTGATGAAGATGTCCTCGAGCGGCATGGCCGAGTGCGAGAAGGACTCGATCTCGACGTCCTGCGCGATCAGCGCCTTGAGCACGTCGCGCGGCTGGGCGTCGGGATCGAGGATGAGCTTTTGCTCTCCGTTCACCGCCTCCACGCCGCGCACGCCGGGGACGCGCGCCGGCAGGGGGCTGGCGCGCAGCAGCAGCGCGTGGTCGGCGTACTGGCGCTTGAGGTCGCGCACCGCCCCGTAGAGCACCATGTGGCCGCGGTTGAGCATGAGCGCGCGGTCGCACTGCTCCTCCACCTTGTTCATCTGGTGGGTCGAGAGCAGCACCGTCACGCCCGCGGCGCGCCGCTCGCGCAGCACCTCCTCGAGCAGCAGCACGTTCAGGGGATCGAGCCCGGTGAACGGCTCGTCCAGGATCATGAGCCGCGGGCCGCCGATGAGCGCGGTGCACAGCTGCACCTTCTGCTGCATGCCCTTGGACAGCGCCTGCACCTGCTTCAGCGCGTAGTCGCGGAGCCCCACGCGATCGAGCAGCGCCAGCGCCTCGTCGCGCGCGGGGCGCGCGCCGAGCCCGCGCAGGCGCCCGTAGTAGGCGAGAGCGTCCACCACCGGCACGCGGCGATAGAGGCCGCGCTCCTCGGGCAGATAGGAGATCAGATGCCGCGCCTCGCCGCCCACCGGCTTGCCTTCGAGCGTGATCCGGCCCGAGTCGGGCTTCAGGATGTCGGTGATCATCCGGATCAGCGTGGTCTTGCCCGCGCCGTTCGGGCCGAGCAGCGCGAAGATCTCACCCGCCTGCACCTCGAACGAGACGCGGTTCACGACCGCGCGCCCGTCGTAGCTCTTGACGACCTCGCGGACCTCGAGCATCTACCGCCAGACCCGCTTCACGGCTCCCCAGGAGGTCGCCCGGGCCGGGGTGGGGGTGAGAGGCGCGCCGAGGTTCTGAACGTCCGGATTCCCCGCGGCGATTGCCGTGCGGGTGCAAAGATGGGTGAACAGCATCTCCTGGCCCTGGATCGTGTACGGAAACGCGAAGACGAGATACTCGCTCCCGACCTCGAAGTGGCATCCGCACAGGCCATCGTTGGCGCCGGTGGCGAGCACCACGGTGGCGTCGAGCCCGCCCTTCCAGCGCTGGAGCGGAGTCATGGTCACGATCACGTTGAGCCCATCGCCGGCGGGCTTGATCCCGGTCACGCGTCCCGTGAACACCGCCAAAGCGGAGCCGCGCTCCTCGTCGAGCGGGCGCGGGCCGAGGCAGCTACAGGCTTCGAGCCGGGCGGCGAGAGAGAGGGCGAGAGCGGCGGCCACGAGCGCGACGCGGATCGGGCGAGTCATACGACCTCCGGAGCTGCGGTGTCCCTCGGGCAGGGTACCGGTCGCACCGCACGGAGCCTGCCGCGGCGCGAGCATGATAGCGCACGCTTTGGCGGAGGCTCCATGCCCATGTGGCTCGCTCCCACCGGCCGGGCCCTGGGCGCCAGCGCGACGGCTCCGGCCGGAAACCGGGCGGCCCCCTGGGGCGGGGGCTGCGAAATGGGGCTAAACGCCGGCGCAATAAGGCCGATGAATGGCCTTGGAATTGCATCGAGCTCGCGCCCGGAAGGCGCCGCGTCCTGTCCCCAATCTTCCGAACACAAGGGACCCCATGAAGCTCGTTCCAGGCCCGCTTCCCGATCGACGCCACATGGCGCTCGCCGTGCTCGCCGCGGCGGCCATCGCCGGGGGCTGCGGCAAGGGCGTGACCAAGCCCTTCATCCTGCCCCCGCTCTCGCGCGTCGTGATCGCGCAGGGCGGCGACACCACCGTGGTCACCGACACGCTCAAGGTCGGCTTCGCGCTCCAGTTCACCGCCGTCGCGTTCGACACCGGCGGAGCCCCGGTGCCCGCCGCCCCTCTGGCCTGGAGCAGCAGCCAGCCCGCGATCTTCGGCGTCACCGCGAGCGGCCGCGCCACCGGGCTCGGCGAGGGCCGGGGCCTGATCGTGGTCACGGTCGGCGGCAAGTCGGACAGCGTGAGCCTCCTCGTGCTGCCGGGGGCGACCGGCTGGTTCGCGCAGGTCAGCAGCTCGACCGGGAAGCTAAACGGCGTGTACTTCGATCCCGACGGCCGTCACGGCTGGGCGGTGGGCGACGGCGGCGAGATCCTGGCGACCACGGACGCAGGCGAGAACTGGGCCCACCAGGCGAGCAGCACGCTCTTCAACCTCAACTCGGTGTGGTTCACCGACGCCGACAGCGGCTGGGCCGTCGGGAATTCCGGCATGGCGGTCCACACCACGGACGGCGGCGCGAACTGGACTCCGATGCCGACCGGGGCGAGCGAGAACCTGATGGACGTGGTTTTCGCCTACCCCGACACCGGCTGGGCGGTGGGAAGCGCGGGCGCGATCCTCACCACCTTCAACTGGGGCGCGACCTGGACCAAGCAGAACCCCACGACCTTCACGCTCCACAGCGTCTCGTTCGCGGGCACGCGCCGCGGCTGGGCGGTGGGCGACAACGGCACCATCCTCGGCACCACCGACCGCGGCCTCACCTGGTCGATCGAGCCGCCGGTGACGTCGCAGTCGCTGCGCGGCGTGTGGCGCCGCAGCGAGCTCGTGGCCTTCGCCGCCGGCCAGCAGGGCGTCGTGCCACGAACCGTGAACGTCGCCGGCTTGCCGGTGTGGGAGCTGCAGAACACCGGCGCCTCGAACCAGCTCGAGGGCGTGTTCTATCCCACCGACGCGATCGGCTTCGCGGTCGGCTTGAACGCCAGCGCGCTCGTCCTGCGCACCGACGACGCCGGCGTCACCTGGTCGCCGCAGACCGTGCCGGTCCCGACCACCCTGCGCGACGTGTACTTCGTTGACGAGCTGCGCGGCTGGGCGGTGGGCGACAACGGCCGCATCGTCCACACCGGGAGCGGCGGCAACCCCTGAGCGGGGCGCGAGCCCGGGCCTCATCCTGCTACAGTGTCCGCCGTGAAGGGCGCCCGCGCGCGGGAGATGTGCATGCCCGCGGAGCCGGGGCGTCGGCCCGGAGGAAAACGGTGGCGGATCGGCTGGTGGTGGTGGACGGCTACAACCTGATCCTGCGCACGCCCGCGTTCCGGCCGGGCAAGGGGCGCACGCTGCGCCAGGCGCGGGACAAGCTGCTCAACCTGCTGGCGTGGGCGGTGGATCCCGAGGTGCGCTTCCTCGTGGTGTTCGACGGCGCCGAAGCTCCGGCCGGGTCCTCGCCCGAGGGGCGGGTCGCGGTGCGCTACTCGAAGCCGCCCGAGAAGGCCGACGACGTGATCCGCGCGCTGGTCGTGGAGAGCACGGACCGCTTGGAGCGCATCACCGTCGTGACGTCCGACCTCGAAGTGGCGCGCCACGCGCGCGCGCTGGGCGCCGAGGTCGCCTTCGCCGACCTCTTCCTCGCCAGCCTGCTCGGACCCGCGGCCGCCGGCGATCCCGAGAAGCCGACCTCGCTCTCGAAGAAGGAGATCGAGGAGTGGGCCGAGATCTTCCGCCGCGTGGTGCGCCCCGAGGAGGACTCGGGGTCGTGACGCGAAGGGCGGCCCGCTAGCAGGCGGGCCGCCCCGCCGCGCGTCCCCCGGGACTACGGCATGTACTCGGCCAGCACGGCCGGGCTCACGACGTAGGGCAGGATCCAGGCCTTCGAATCGTAGGGCGCCACGTCGTCGAACAGCGTGCCGTGCGAGAGCGCGTTGACCCCGACGTGGTGCAGGCCCCGGCGCTCCGGCGCGTGCCACAGCAGCGTGTAGGTGTTGTCGCCGTTGTTCTGGAACCGCGCGCGCAGCCGGCCGCGCAGGAGCACGACCACGTCGTCGCTGCGCTCGGTGGTGGCGATCAGCGTCACCTCTTCGCCGGCGTCGAACTTCATGATCTGGTGCAGGCGGAAGAAGACGAGCGGGTCGGTGAGAACCGTGTCGCGGGTCGCGGTCTTGATCTCGAGGCTCACGATGCGGGTGGTCGCGGCCCGCGACGTGACCTCGACCGCCGAGGAGGCCGCCACGCGCCAGCGCGGGCGCGAGATCTCGGACGCCACCAGCGTGGGAGGGGGCGGGACGCGCTTGAGCAGGACGCGCCGCACCCAGTGGTCGGCGAGCCGCTTGCGCACGACCCGGAGCCGCGACGTGTCGCGCACGCCGTCGGTGGCCGGGCCGACCACGATGTTGAACGTGCCGGCGAGCAGCTTGTGGACCGTGACGATCGCGGTCGTCGGGCGCCCGGTGGAATCGGTGTCCGCGAACGCGAACTCGAACCGGCGCTCGACGCTCGTGATGTTGCGGTAGAAGGAGAGCGGCCGGATCGCGGCCAAAGCACCCGCCGGGGCGCCGTCCACCGTGGTCGGGTCCGCGCTCTCGAACTGCCCGTCCTCCATCAGATCGGGCACGCTGGCCATGGTGCCCGTGACTTCGGTTTGATCGTCGGCGCCGCCGCTTCCGCCGCCGGTCGTGCCGTTCGCCGGCGCGAGCGGGTTGCCTGCGTTCCGGCTGCAGCCGGCAACCAGCCCCGCGGCGAGAACCAGGGCCAGGGTGAGGGGTGCTTTCATGTCGTGGGATCCTCCTTGGGCAGAGCCGCCGGCGCCCGCGCGCCCGCGGGGGTGAGTCAGGGCAAGGACTAGGCAATCGTGCTCTTTGCAGCGGCTGTGCCACCTCACCCGATCCTGCAACGCGTTGCGCCGCATGCCGCCCGCCGTCGCGAGCCACGGGCGCCTGTACCCAGCGGGTCAGGTTCCGCCTCCGGGCGGACCATTCGGGCCGCAGGCTCGGCGAGCGCGGCGCCCGCGGAGGATCGCCGAAAAGACTCGGGGCGGAGCTCCTTCGAGCCCCGCCCCGTCGAACCGATCGCGATCGCCCCGCGGCGACCGCGCCTACGTCATTCCTTCATGACCACCACGTCGTCGGTGGTGAAGGTCAGCTCGGCGCCTTCCTTGATCGTGGCCTGGTAGCCCTTGCTGCCGGCCACGGCGCCGGTGCCGAGCGCGCCGCCGATCAGGCCTCCCACGAGCGCGCCCTTGTTGCTCCCCCCGATCGCCTTGCCGATCAGGGCGCCGGCGGCCGCGCTGCCCGCGACCGCGCCCACGTTCCGGGCGCGGGTCGAGCCCGCGATGATGCTGTCGGCCGTGGCATGGACGTGATGCGTCCGGCCGCCGACCTCGATGGTGCGCACTCCGAGCACCAGGAACGCCCGCGAGCCCTTCTCGGCCGGCTTGACCGCGCTGACGACGCCGGTGACCTTGCTGCCCGCCGGGATGGGGGCCGAGGTCCCGATGATCACGGGCTCGCTCACCACGCCGGTCCAGGTGTCACCCGCCTGAGCGGTCTCGCTCGTGATCTGCGCGGCGACGTTGATCTTGACCGCGGTCCCGGCCGGCAGCGTGACGCCGCGCGGTACGGGCTGCGACTTGGGAGCCTCCTCGGCCGGCGGAGCCGGCTTCGGCTTGGGCTTCGACGCTGCCGGCTTGGGCGGAGGCGGGGTCTCCTGCTTCGGCGACTCCGGCTGGTACTCCGTCTGAGGCGTGATGCCGGTCTGCGGCGGCTCGGTCGGATTCGCGGCCAGCAAGCTGTCGCTGGCCGTCTGACTCGCTTGTTCGGTCTTCTGCGCACAGCCGGCGAGCACCAGCGCGAACGCCAGCGCAACACCCAATCCACTCGTGCGTCGCATCCCTAATCCTCCTTCAGCCGGCGACAAAGCCGGTTACGCGGCCTTTGGGAGCAAGTACCTGGCAAGAGGCCCGAGGGGTTATCGACCTCCTCGGTGGCCCGGAATAGCTCATATCATCCCCGAGTCCGTCCCGCAAACTCCGGGCGGCTTATATCCCCGTTATGCTGGGACGTGCGGCATTCTTCCGCTACGCTCGCCGTGCGTTTCGCCAGATCGGCCACATTCTGCAATCTTCCTCGATCCAGGAGGCGCGGCATGGACGTCGTTCTGCACCGCGGCGACATCGTGGAGCGCACCGCAGGCGCCCTGGCGCTCGGCGTGCTCGAGGACGAGCGCCCGCTCGCGGGCGTGGCGGCGGCGGCCGACCGCGCGAGCCGCGGCGCGATCAAGGCGGTGCTCGAGCGCGGCGACTTCCGCGGGCGCTTCCTCGAGAGCGTCACGCTCTACCCGCCCGCGATCAGCGCCGCGCGCCTGATCCTGGTCGGGCTCGGGCGCCGCGCCGACCTCACCGAGCACCGCGTGCGGCAGGCGGCGGGCGCGGCGGCCAGGAAGGCGCGCGAGCTGGCGGCCGGGACGCTCGCCACCACGGTGCCCGCCCGGGCCGGGCTCGATCCCGCGCGCGCCGCCCAGGCCGTGGCGGAGGGGGTGGTGCTCGGTTCCTACCGGTTCACCGCCTATCGCGGCGAGGGGCAGGGCCGCCCGCTCAAGCGCGTCGAGATCCTGGAGCGCGACGCAGGGCTCGCCCGGAGCCTCGCCCCCGCGGTGGCGCGCGGCGCCGCCTGGGCCTCCGCCACCTGCCTCGCGCGCGACCTCGCGAGCACGCCCGGCCAGGACCTGACGCCGGAGATGCTGGCCGAGCGGGCGCGGGAGATCGCGGGCAAGGCCGGAGCGCGGATCGAGGTGCTGGGCGTGCCGGAGCTGGAGGCGCTCGGCATGGGGGCGCTGCTCGCCGTGGGGCGTGGCAGCGTCCATCCGCCGCGCTTCCTGGTTCTCGAGCGCGAGCCCCCGGCGCCCCGGCGCCGCGGCGCGCGCGCCGAGACCGTGGTGCTGATCGGCAAGGGCGTGACGTTCGACACCGGAGGCATCTCGCTCAAGCCGCGCGAGAACATGCACAAGATGAAGTACGACATGTCGGGCGCGGCCGCGGTGCTGGCGACGTTCGCCGCGCTCCCCACCATCGAGCCCGCGGCGCGGATCGTGGGCCTGATCCCCGCGGCCGAGAACATGCCGGGTGGCCGCGCGCTCAAGCCCGGGGACGTGCTGCGCGCGCTCGACGGCACGCGCATCGAGGTCACCAACACCGACGCCGAGGGCCGGCTGCTGCTCGCGGACGCGCTCGGCTACGCGCGGCGGCTCAAGCCCGGCGTGGTGGTGGACCTCGCGACCCTGACCGGCGCGGTCTCGATCGCGCTCGGGCACCTCGCAGCCGGGCTCTTCACCGACGACGACGCGCTCGCCGGCGAGCTGCTTGAGGCCTCCGCCGCGACCGGAGAGCGGCTGTGGCGACTCCCGATCTGGGACGAGTTCGCGGACGATCTCAAGAGCGACACCGCGGACCTCGTCAACTCCTCATCGCGCGAGGGCGGGGCGTCGCTGGGCGCGGTGTTCCTTAAGCGCTTCGCGCGCGGGCTCACGTGGGCGCACCTCGACATCGCGAGCACCGCCTGGTCGCCTGCCGACCGCCCGCTCGAGCCGCGCGGCGCGACCGGGTTCGGCGTGCGCCTGCTGCTCGAGTGGCTCAGCCGCCGGACGGCCGCGGCGCCCGACGCGCCGCAGGCTTGACCGCGGGCGGCTCGCGCTCGACGCGCAGGCCGGTCGCCGCCTGCTCGAGCCGCAGCATGTAGCCCTGCGGGCCGACCCAGGCGTCGAACGTGGCGTACGAGTCGCCGAAGCGCAGCTTGCGGGCCGCGACCGGCCGCGCGCCCCAGCGGATGGTCTCGGTGCCGAGGTCGGTCGCCGTGATCGACGTCACCTGGACCTGCTTGTCGTCGCGCAGCAGGATGACCGAGAGCGGGCGGCTGTCGAAGGTCCTGCCGTTGAGGTTGCGGCACATCACGTCGAACAGCATGAACACCTGCCCGTCCAGCACGAACAGGCGGCCGGCAGGGCGCTCGTAGCGGTCGCCGAAGCCGACGCCGCGGCCGCCGTGCTCCTCGCAGTAGGCGGTGAACGCCGTGTCGCCCACCACCAGGCCCCAGGTCAGGTCCTTGCCTCCCCCCTTGAACGTGGACTGGTACCAGAGGAGGTCGTAGTCGAGGCGGTTCACGAACAGCACCACCACCTTGTCGATCGGCAGGTCGGCGGTCGAGTCCGGGCCGGGCAGGGTCTCGACCACGTGGCTGAAGATGCGCAGGCTGTCGCCCATCGATTCGAACGAGAAGGTCTCGGTCCCGATCGCCCGCTCGTGCTGGTAGACGCGGAAGATGCTGGTGTCGATAACTGCGGCATGGGGCCCGAGCGGGAAGTTGCCGCCCAGGGCGATCCCGAGGAAGACCAGAGCATTCACGGTCAAGACGTTAGCACGGCGCGGGAGGAAACCATGTCAGGCAGTTTTCAATCCCTTGTCGCGGCGCTGGCCCTGTCGGTGGCGGCCGCAGGCTGCGGCGGCTCCCCGGGAGACAATGTGGTGAGCCAGGCGGCGCACGTCGGAGTGGCGACGATGCAGCGCGCGATGATCGGCCACCTGCAGGGCGGCGAGGTCCGCGGCTATCTCTCCGCGCACCGCGACGCGCTGGTGCTCGACGTGCGCGAAGCTTCGGAGTGGAGCGACGAGCTGGGCTCGATCGACGGCGCGCGCCGCATCCCGCTCAGCGAGCTGCAGGGGCGCCTGACCGAGCTCGACTCGTACAAGGACAGGCCGGTAGTGGTGGTGGACCGCTCGGGCGGGAGCAGCGCGCGCGCGTGCGAGATGCTCGCCGCCGCCGGCTTCCAGCAGGTCATGAACCTGGAGGGCGGCATGGTGGCCTGGCGCCAGGCGGCGGAGTAGTCCGCGGGCCGGCCGCGAGCGCCGCGGCGGCGTCCACGCCGCGCCCGAGCGCCCTGCGGCGCGCCGTGGCGCACCCTCACCCCGCGCGCACGAGCCGCGCCACGCACTCGATGTGCGGCGTGTGCGGAAACAGGTCGAAGGGCACAACCGAGTCGAGCGCGTAGCCGCGCGCGAGGAAGTCGCGCAGGTCGCGCGCCAGGGTCGCGGGGTTGCACGACACGTAGACAATCCGTCGCGGTTGCAACTCGGCGACGCGCGCCACCACCCGGGCGTGGAGCCCGGCACGCGGCGGATCCACTACCACCACCTCGGGGCGCGGGGCGCCCGCCCGCTCGCCGCGCGCCCACTCGCGCAGCACCGCGCGCGCCTCGCCGCACTCGAAGCGCGCGTTCGCGATCCGGTTGCGCGCGGCGTTCGAGCGCGCGCGCCCGACCGCCTCCGCCACGCTCTCGACGCCGACCGCCTCGCCCGCCGCCCGCGCCAGCACGAGCGTGAGCGTGCCGGTGCCGCAGTAGAGGTCGAGCACGCACTCGCGGCCCTCGAGCGCGGCGGCCTCGAGGGCGCGGGCGTAGAGCGCCTCGGCCTGGCGGCTGTTGGTCTGGAGGAACACGCTCCCCGAGGCCTCGAACTCGAGCCCGAGCAGCCGCTCTACGATCACGCCTTCCCCGAGCAGAACGCGCTCGGACTCGCCGGTCGCGACGTTCGCGCGGCTGCGGTTCAGGATCAACGTCACGGTGCGCACCGCGGGCGAGGTCGCCGCCACCGCGTGCGCCCACTCCTCGAGCCCCGGGATCTCCTCGGCGGCCGCGACCAGGTGCACCGCGCACTGGTCGGTCGCGGGCAGGTGGCGCACGGCGAGGAAGCGCACCACGCCGGTGTGCCGGCGCGGATGGTAGGCGCTCCAGCCGCGCTCGCGCGCGAAGCGCCGGGTGAGGTGCGCGATCTCGACGGTGAGCGGGCTCGGCAGCAGGCAGGTCTCGATCTCGAAGATGCGGTCGAAGGCGCCGCGCTCGTGGAGGCCCAGCTCGGGCCTTCCGTCCTCGCCGGGCTGGAAGCTGAACTCCATCTTGTTGCGGTAGTGGAAGCGCTCCGGCGCGGGCACGATCGCCTCGACCGGGGGCGCGTCGATGCCGCCGATCCGCGTCAGCGTCTCGCCCACCAGGCGCTGCTTGATCTCGAGCTGGCGCTCGTAGCGCAGCTCCTGGAAGCGGCACCCTCCGCAGCGTTCGACGTGCGGGCAAGGTGCGGACAGGCGGTCCGGGGAGGCCTGCTCGACGCTCACGAGCCGGGCTTCGACGAACCTGCGGCGGGCGCGGGTGACCCGGGCCACCACCACCTCGCCCGGGAGCCCGCGGTCCACGAACACCACCTGGCCGTCGTGCCGGGCCACCGCCTTGCCGCCCAGCTCGACGTCCGAGATGGGCACGGTTAACAGCTCGTTGACTCGCATGGGGTAAGGATCGGTGCGCGGGGCAACTTCCGGGAACCAGGGGCCGTCTAAGGCGGTTGTAACACGAGGGTGCCAGGGGTCTCGCGACCCCTGGCTCACCAACCGTGTTCCGTGACTCCGGTCACGGGACACTAGCACAGGGGGAACAGCCGATGTTGCGCACAGCGGTTTCGAAGGGCTGCGGGGTGGCGGCGCTGTTGATCGTTCTGGGAACAGGGGCAGCGCGGGCGGCCACCGACGAGCGGGAGGCCTGGCTCGGGGTCTACAGCCAGACTCTCACCTCCGAGCTTCGGGATGGTCTGGGGTACGACGGCAGCGGCGCGCTGGTCAACCGGGTGGTGGAAGGAAGCCCCGCCGAGCGCGCCGGGATTCGCAAGGGCGACGTGATCGTGGGGATCGCGGCAAGCACGATCGAATCGTCCGCCGACGTGTCGCGCGCGGTGCGCGCGGGGAAGGTGGGGCAGACGGTGGCGGTGCGCATCGTCCGCGACGGCCAGCGCCGCACCTTGAGCGCGCGGCTTGCGGTGCGGCCCGAGGAGGACCTCGAGACCCCCGAGCCGCCCGCGGCGCCCGAGGCTCCGGAAGCGCCCGTGCCGCCGGAGCCGCCCTCCACGCGCTACAAGGACGACGGCGACTTCAACTTCTCGTTCGACGACCTGGGCTCGGCGTTCACGATGATGCGCCGCGGCCGTCTCGGGGTGCGGGTCGAGAGCCTGAACCCCGACCTGGGGAGCTACTTCGGGGTCGAGAGCGGCAACGGCGTGCTGGTGGTCGAGGTGCTGAAGGACACGCCCGCCGAGCGCGCCGGGCTCAAGGCCGGCGACGTGATCACCAAGGTCGGCAACCGGAGCGTGGAGGACGCGGGCGATCTGGTGTCCGCCCTGCGCTCGGCGGATCGCAAGGCCACGCTCACGATCGTGCGCAAGCGCGCGACCCGCACCGTCGAGTGCGAGCTGAACGACCGGTCGCGGGTGATGCGGTTCCAGAGCGACGGGTCGCTCGGGTTCCGCGACGGCGACGTGCGGGCGCGGCGGGTTGCGCCCGGGGACATGGCGGACATGCGGCGCGAGCTGGACTCGCTGCGCCGCGAGCTGCAGGACCTGAAGGCCAAGCTGGAGGGGCAGAATCGCAACTGAGGCCTGATCGTTTGCGTTCGACGGTTCCTCGCTGCCGCGAGTGAGGGAGTGCCGTCCGACTCGTCCGCACTTCAGAGCTTCTGCAAGGGGCGATGCGGCGGATGGGAAGGAGCAGCGCGGCGCTCTTTCGAGCGGCAGCGGGGGCGAAGGCCCGGCCGGGCGACGACGGCCGGGCTCTTCTGCGTCCGGGCCTGCGTCCGAGACGGGGGAGGCCCGGGGCCAGTTCGGGGCGCTCTGGCGGCGCGCGGAGGCAGGAGGCGAAGCGCGCCGCTAGGAGCGAGGCGGAGCCAGGGATGGCGGAGCCGAGCGGGCGCGCCGAACTGGCCCTGGGCCTCCCCCGTCTCGCACGCAGACGAGGGTCGCTGCCGCTTGCGCGGCATGCGCGGGGCCCGTAGCGTGCCCGGCATGGGTGCGCGCCGCAACTTCCGCTTCTGCCCGCGCTGCGCCACGCCGCTCGAGATGCGCGACGATCACGGCCACCCGCGCCCCACCTGCCCCGCCTGCGGCTTCATCCACTACCGCAACCCGGTGCCCGCGGCCGGCGTGGTCCTCGCGCACCGCGGTGAGGTGCTGCTGGTGAAGCGCCGCTTCGAGCCGCGGGCCGGCGCCTGGTGCCTGCCGGCGGGATTCATGGAGTCCGGCGAGACCCCGGAGCGGTGCGCGCGGCGCGAGCTGCGCGAGGAGACCGGGATCGTGGCGCGGCTCACCGGGCTGTTCGGCGTGTACGCCGGCCTCGACGATCCGCGCGCCCGCACGGTGCTGATCCTCTACGGCGCGCGGCGCACGGGCGGGAGGCTCGCGGCCGGCGACGACGCGGTGGAGGCCGGCTTCCATCCGCTCGGCCGGCTGCCGCGCCCGATCGCGTTCGAGTCGCACCGCCGCGCCCTCGCGTCGCTCGCCGAGGGCGGGACGTGAGGCGCGCTCGGACGGAGCTGGCTTACGCCCAGGCTGCGGCGCGGCGGCTTTGGTCGAGGTCGGCGAACGCCACCGCCAGCAGCGAGCCCGCGATCTGCGCGCGGTCGAGGTCGTAGTCCTCGAACGGCTCGCCGTTGCGCTTGTTGCTCAGATTCATCACGCCGCACAGCCGGTTGTTGTAGATCAGCGGCACGCAGATGAACGAGTCGGAGTTGTAGCTGTCCTGGCCGGTGTGGCTCACGTCCTTCGCGTCCTCCCGGACGCGGATGAACAGGGGCTTGCGGTTGTGCGCCACCCAGCCCGCGATGCCCTGGCCGATGCGCACCTTGACGCGCGAAGCGACCTCGGGGTCGATGCCGCGCTGGGCCGCGATCGCGAGGGTCTCGCGCGCATCGTCGAGGAGCATCAGGCTGCAGCGCTCCACGCTGAAGTGCTCGCAGAACCACGAGACCAGGGTGCGCGCGAACTTCTGCCGGTCGTGCTCCTGGGAGAGCACCTGGCAGACCTCCTTCATGAACCCCACGGTGCGCTGCATCGCGTAGAGCCGGCCGGTGGCGAGGTCGAGCTGGGCGTAGGCGTCGGTGAGGTGCTGGGTGGCGGCGACCGACTGCTCCTCGAGCGCGAGCAGCTTGGCCTTCACCCGCTCCACCTCCTGCTTGTACTGGTTCGAGGTCGCGTCCAGCGTCTCCAGCTCGTGCATCAGCGCGTCGAGCCGCTCGGCCTCGGCCGGATCGGTGTGCGCGAGCTGCTCGGCCTGGACGTCGATGCGCTTGATGCGCGCCTGGAACTCGTCCGCCGCGCGGTCCGGCGAATCCTCCCCGGAGGTGGGGCGCACGCGGCCCGAGCGGTGCAGGTGCTGCGAGAGCGCCAGCGTGGCGATCGCGCGGATCGGCAGGATCTCCCCGATCGCGCGGCTCGGGAACGCGTTCCGGTGCTCGCTCGCCAGCACCAGGATCCCGAGCAGATCCTCCTGGTCGGCGAGCGGCAGGCAGACGCAGCTCTCCCACTGCGAAAGCGGGGAGATCGCGCGCAGCGCCTGGGCCTCGACCGGCGGAACCTCGTAGTGGGGCGAGGTCTGGAGCAGGTGCGAGAGCAGTGCGCGCCGGCTGCCGTGATTGAAAAATGCACTGGGGTGGAAGAATTTTCGCACGAGGCGCGCGGGCAGCTGGTCGACCGGCAGGTTCAGGTCCTTGCGGGCCAGGCGTCTCGAGATGCGCTGGTAGACGCTCACCAGCGCGTCCTGGCTGACCTCGTAGAACGCCAGCGCGGCCCGCCAATCGGGGCGCACGGACTCGAGATACCCCAGGAACTCGAGGACCAGGGCTTCGGTGTCCTTGGACGCCGAGAGCCGCTGGGAGATGTCACGCAAGTCGAACTTGGACATGGCGGAGTACTCCCGGGGTGCGCAGGGGAAGAAAGCCCAACCGCGAAGGCAAGGCGCGTGCCGCGCGGCCCTCGGCTACGGGCTGCGAGCGCCTCGAACGCCCGCCCGGGCGAGGCGCCCCTCCTTTCGCCGTGCTACATTGCGGCTGCCCCTTCGCACCCACCCCGGCATGGAGGACCCGCGATGCCCCGGCTGATCTCGGACCGCCCCATCCTTCGCATGACCTCCGAGCTCGCCCGGGTGATGGCTGCGGCGCGGGCGCGCGAGCAGGCCGGCCGCCCGGTGCTCCACCTCGAGCGCGGCGAGCCCGATTTCGAGACCCCGCCGCACATCGTCGAGGCCCTGGCCGCCGCGGCCCGCGCGGGCGAGACCCACTACCCCGACGCCCGCGGCGAGCGCTCCCTGCGCGCGGCGCTGGTCGAGAAGCTGGCGCGCGAGAACGGCATCCGCTGCGAGAGCGACGACGTGGTGATGACGGTGGGCGGCACGCACGCCCTGTTCCTCGCGTTCCAGAGCCTGCTCGGGCCGGGCGACGAGGTGCTGGTGCTCTCGCCCCACTGGATGGCGATCCCCAAGCTCGTGGCGCTCTCCCACGGCGCGCGCCATCGCACGCTGCCGGTCTACCTCGAGCTGCTCGAGGGCACGCTCGCGCCCGCTTCGCTCGCCGCCCGCCTGCGCGCGGCGGTGACGCCCGAGACCCGCGGGATCTACCTCAACACGCCCAACAACCCGACCGGCGCCGTGCTGTCGCGCGAATCGCTGGCCGCGATCGCCGCGGTCGCGGTCGAGCTCGATCTGTGGGTGGTGAGCGACGAGGCGTACGAGCACCTGCTCTTCGACGGCCTGCGCCACGTCAGCATCGCCTCGCTGCCCGGGATGGCCGAGCGCACGGTGACCGCGTTCACGTTCTCCAAGTCGTACGCCATGACCGGCTGGCGCGTGGGCTACGCGGTCTCGCCGCCCGCGCTCAGGCCGGTGATGGGGCCGCTGCTCTCGTTCTACACCACCCACGGCGTGTTCCCGGCGGTGCAGAGCGCGGCGCGCGCCGCGGTGCTCGGCCCGCAGGACGCGGTCGAGACCATGCGGCGCGCCTACCAGGAGCGGCGCGATCTGCTGCTCCAGGGACTCTCCGGGCAGGACGAGGTGCGCGTGCCGGCGCCGCGCGGCGCGTTCTACGCGTTCCCGGACGTCTCCGCCGCGCTCGCCGGCCGCGACCTCTGGGCGCTGGTCGACGAGTGGCTCGAGCTCGGCGTCGCGGTGCTGCCGGGGACGGCCTTCGGCCCCGAGTACCGCGACCGGGTGCGGATCTCGCTCGCCACGCGCCGCGAGGACGTGGCCGAGGCGGCGCGTCGCCTGCGCGAGCACTTCGCGGCATCGCCCGGCGTGCGCGCGCCCGCGCGGTAGCCGGTGGACCGCCCCGCGCTTCCTTCCGCCGCGGCCTGAGCGGGCGATGGGCTACTGTCCGGAGTGCGGCGAACGCTACCCGCCCGAGGTCGCGGCCTGCCCGCGCTGCCGCGCGGTGCTCACCTCCGAGCCGCCGCCCGGGCCCGAGGCGCTCGAGCCCGAGGTCGTGCACCGCGTCCCCGACGCCGCGGCCGGAGCGCTGCTGTGCGGCGTGCTCGAGCTCCACGGCATCCATACCGTGCTGCGCAGCGCCACGCTCCCGGGCTACGGCACGGTGCGGCGCGACTGGTCCACGACCGCCTGGGGGGAGATCCTGGTGGCGCGCAGGAACGCGGCCGAGGCGCGCGCGCTGATCGCCGACTACCTGGGCGCGCTCGAGCGCGGCGGCGAGGTGCGCGATGAGGACGTGGAGGGCCCGGCGCCGGGCTGACGAAGCTCGCGGGAGCGCGTGGGCCCCGCGCTCACTCTCCGGGCTTGGCGCCCCGTGCGGCGCGCGGCGCGCTGCGCGCGCGCGGCTCGTCTTCCGCCGGGCTCTCGTCGTCCACCTGGATCACGAAGTTGCCCGCGATGCGCTGCGGCACGATCACCTTGTGGAGCGCCACCGCGAACACCTCGTCCATGGTCGCGACCGGCACCAGCTCGAGCGCTTGGCGCACGTCGGGCGGGATGTCGTCCATGTCCTTCACGTTCGCGGCCGGGAACAGCATGGTGCGGAACCCGGCGCGGTAGGCGGCCAGGGCCTTCTCGCGCAATCCGCCCACCAGCAGCACGCGTCCGCGCAGGCTGACCTCACCGGTCATCGCGACGTCGTGGCGGATCGGACGATCGCTCAGCACCGAGGCGATCACCAGGCCCACGGTGATGCCCGCGGAGGGGCCGTCCTTGGGCACGCCCGCGGCGGGGAAGTGGATGTGGATGTCGTAGTTCGAGAACGCCTCGGCGTCGATCTCCAGCATCTCGGCGCGCGAGTGCACGTAGGAGTGCGCGGCCTGCACCGACTCCTTCATCACCTCGCCGAGCTGGCCGGTGGTGACCACGCGGCCCGATCCCGGCATCTTGAGGGCCTCCACCACCAGCACCTCGCCGCCGGCCGCGGTCCACGCCAGCCCCGCCGCCACCCCGACCTCGTCGTTCTTGCCCGCCACCTCGGGGGCGTAGATCGTGTGCCCCAGGTAGCGCTCGAGCTTCGCGGGCGTGACCAGATGGCGCTGTGAATCGCCGGTGGCGCGGGCGCGCGCCACCTTGCGGCACACGGTCGCGATCTGGCGCGACAGGCTGCGCACCCCCGCCTCGAGCGTGTAGTGGCGCACCATGACGCGCAGGGTCTCGTCGGGCAGCGCCACGTCGCGCATGGACAGGCCGTGGTCGTGGAGCTGGCGCGCGATCAGGTAGCGGCGCGCGATCTCGAGCTTCTCGTCCTCGCTGTAGCCCGGGATCTCGATCACCTCGATGCGCTCGAGCAGCGGATCCGGGATCATCTCGATCGAGTTCGCGCACAGCAGCAGCACGGCGTGCGACAGGTCGCACGGCAGGCCGAGGTAGTGGTCGACGAATTGCGCGCTGCTCTCGGGATCGAGCAGCTCGAGCAGCACCTCGGAGACGCCGAGCCCGCCTTCGCCGAGCAGCCGGTCGACGCCGTCGATCATGAGCACCGGGTTGCGCACGCCGGCCTCGCGCACCGCGCGCACCAGCTTGCCGGGCTGGGCGCCCGGAAGCGTGCGGCTCACGCCCTTGATCTCGCTCGCGTCGCTCGTGCCCGACACGCTCATGCGCGCGAACGGGCGCTGGAGCGCGCGCGCGACCGCGGCGCCGAGCGAGGTCTTGCCGGTCCCCGGCGGGCCCACCAGGCACAGCGCGGGCCCCGGCAGGTCGGGCTTCAAGCGGCGCACGGCGAGGTACTCGACGATGCGCTCCTTGGCCTTCTTGAGCGCCAGGTGATCGCGCTCGAGCACCGCCTCCACGCGCTTCAGGTCCGCGTCCTCGGGGGTGGCGCGCTCCCACGGCATGGACCACAGCCACTGGAGGTAGGCGCGGACGGTGCCGGCCTCGGGCGAGCCGGGCGGCAGGCGGCGCAGGCGGTCCATCTCGCGCTGCGCCTGGCGCGTCACCTCGATCGGCATGCGCCCGGGCGGAGCCTGCGGGGGAACCGCGGCCCCCGCGCCGCCCGTGCCGTTCGGCGCGTGCGTCGTGGCGCTCTCGGCGCGCATGCTCGGATCGGGCTTCCGACCTCGCAGCGATCGCGGGCGTGGAGTGCGAGGCATTCGTTTCTCCAAACGTTCGGGTCGGTCGAGGAGCGCTTCGTTCGGAGGGGAACCGTTGTCCGGAAGGTTCCGGCCTCGACTGTCACCTATTGCGATTAGCAAAAGCACTGCCGGATACTGCGGAATTGTCGGCGGGATCGGGGCTCGGCTTCACTCGCCTGGAGCGCAGCGAGTTAGATGATCCCGGCCGGCCCGCGCGGGGGCTTCCGGGGGGATGGTCTCGGGAGACGCGTGGGGAACATGACCTTGACGGTGGGGGCTTTTCCCACCACGGCTGCGCCCGCGACCGCGATTCTGCGAACGCCGTGCAAAGTGCAACGAGCCGGGCAGTCGGCGATGTGCGCCGACGCCGGAAACGAGAAAGCCCCCCGCGAGGCGGGGGGCTTCTCCCTGCTCGGTCACGGCCGCGCTTCGCGGCCGCAGGTTCCGGTCAGCGATAGAGGACCTTGAGCTGGCCCCAGGTGTTCGAGCGCGTGGGCGTCACGAGGCAGTCCGGGTTCGGCGCCGACGCCGAGTTGCGCGGCGTCGGGCTCGCCACGAGCGAGAAGTCGGTCGAATTGTTGTCGTTGTCCGTCATGCCGCCGGCGCCGCGCACCACGGCTTGCTGGCTGGAGGTCGCCGTGCCGAAGACGGCGGTCTCGTAGCAGTTGGACGTCGGTCCCCAGCCGACCGCGTCGATGATCGGAGAGGGCTCCAGGCCCAACACGTTTCCGCTGCAGGCCGGCCCGGGCACGGTCTGGTTGTTCACCAGCGCGATCTTTCCGGTGCTGTTGCTGATGTTGGGTCCCGTGGTGCTGAGGTCGGGGGTGACGGGAAGCGGCAGCCCGTTCGTTCCGGTCGTCCCGCACCGGATCAGGAGGTAGCCGCAGGCCGGGATGCTCGTGCCGGCCGGGATCAGCGCGACGTTGGTCGATGCGCTGCCGTACGACGTGCCGGTGGCCGAGCCGTACATCATGGCCCAGCCGCCCGCGGGCACGACCACCGCCGAGCCGCTGCTGTTGAACAGCTCGATGTAGTCGTCGTTGTAGTAGCCGGTGCTTCCGCCGCCGCCGCCATAGACCTGGCTGATGCGGACGACGCCTGCCGCGAACGCGCTCTGGGCGAGCAGCGCCCCCAGAGCCAGCATGACGATCAGAGTGGCAACTCTCTTCATGACGCCCTCCTTCGGTGTGATGTGCCGAGCTGTGTTGAAACGGACAACCAGCCGAGCTGTCGGAACCGTCCCGAAGAACGCGCGGTACGGCGCGCAGAATCCCCTCCAGCGGGGGAAAGCGGGCAGGAGGAGGATCCGTCCGCGAAACGGGGGCATTCCCATGGCGTTGCTCGCAGGCAAGCCTTGATGCGTCTGCAGCCAAGCATGATCGTACCCCGCGGCGGGCCCGGACTCAAGGACGAAAGGTGCGTCCGATATCCTGGAAGAGAGGACCGGCGAGCCCCGCGCTGCGCCGCGCGATGGCGGGCAGCTTCAGGCGGCGGGGGCGGCCGGAGCGCGGACCCGGCGGGCGCGCGCGAATGTCGCCACGGAGTTGGCGAGCAGGAAGATCGCGAAGGCACGTGCCAGCAGGGCGTGCGGGATCCGCTGCACCCACCACGAGGCGGCCACGGCGCCGACCGCAGCCCCCGCCGCCAGGGCGGGCACCAGGCGCCACAGCACGTTGCCGTGCCGCGTGTGCTCGATGGCCCCGGCCGGCGCGGTGAAGAGGATGACCGCGAGCGAGGTGCCCTGGCCCATCTGCTGGGGCATGCCGAGCAGGAGCGTGAAGGCCGGGACCGCGAGAATCCCTCCGCCCACACCCATGTAGCCCGCGAGCATTCCGACCGCGAGGCCGAGCCCCAGGTCCAGCGCGAGCGCCGCCCCGGGCGATCGGATCGGCGGCCCCAGTGCCTCGGGAGCCTTCCACAGCAGGCGGACCGCGACCAGGAGCAGGAAGACGGCGAAGGACATGGTGAGGGCCCGCGACGAGGTGCGGGCCGCGGCGCGGGCCCCGAGCCGCGCGGCGAAGGCGCTGGAGACGCCGACCGCGAGCGCCGTTCCCCAGCTCACGTTCGAGAATGCGCCGTAGACCACGATCGAGGCCAGGGCGGTAGCGCCGATCACGGCGAGCGAGGTGCCGTGCGCCTGATGCTGCGTGGCGCCGAACCACGCGGTGAGGACCGGGATCAGGACCAGCCCGCCGCCCACGCCGAACAGTCCGCCGGCGATTCCGGCCGCGACCCCCGCGAGCAGCGCCCGGAATCGGCCGCCCGGGGTCATGAAGGCATCAGGACTGGGACGGCGAGGCCAGCGTCTTCTGCACCAGGCGCATCACGTCGGCGAAGCGCGTGGCATTGGTGGGGGCGCCGAGGACGACGGCGATGAAGTCGCGTCCCTGGGCCCTGAGCCAGGTGGCGAGGCAGTAGCCCGACTCCTGGATGAAGCCGGTCTTGCCGCCCAGCACCTGATAGCGCCCGTAGAGCAGGCGGTTGGTGTTGGCCACCATGTGGCGGCGCGACGCGCTGCGGAACTCGTAGGAGCGCGTGATGCTGATGGCGTGGATCGTGGGGTGGTTGGCCGCGATGCGCAGCAGGCGCGCGACGTCGGCGGCGGTCGAGACGTTGCGCTCGTCGAGCCCGGTGAACTCCACGTAGCGGGTGTGGGTGAGGCCGAGCTCGAGCGCCTTCTGGTTCATGCGCGCCAGGTAGTCCTCGGCATCGAGCCCCGACTCGCGCACCAGGATGCGGGTCGCCGCGTTGTCGGAGCACATCAGGCTCATGTGCAGGAGGTCGCCGAGCGCCACCTGCTCGCGGTTGCGCAGCCGCGTGTGCCCGGCGCCGCGCAGGTCCTCGCGCGTCACCTCGGCGATGCGGTCGAGCTGCGGCTTCTGCTCGAGGAACACGAGCGCGGTCATGAGCTTGGTCAGGCTCGCGATCGGGACCGCCACGCCGGAGTTCTTCTCGTAGAGCACCTGCCCGGTGCCGGGGTCGAGCACGATCGCGCTGCGCGCGTAGCAGCCGCCGGGAGGCGCGCGCCGCGCGCGCCTGACCACGCGGCGCGCCGGGGTCCTGACGCCGGCCCGGCTCAGGCCGGGCCCGCCGGTTGCGGAGGGGCCCGCCGTCGCCGAGGCGGGAGCCGCCGCGGCCAGGCACGCCAGCGAAGCGCAAAGCAACAGGGCGCCCGTGCGCCCGACGCGGATCTGCACGAATCCTCCTCGAAGCCCCCGGGCGGGGGCGAAACATCCTTCCGGCGACGCTATCGGCAACCGCAAGTGTCCCACTTTAGCCATCGTTGGAGCGAGCCGTCAACGAAAACCACCCGCAAGAGTCGGGCCGGGACGCAATTCGCGCCGATCGAGGGCTTTCGCCTCGTTCCCCGGGCGGTTGCGGGTGACAGCGGCGCCGGTCTGGGGCATCTTCCCCACTTCGCCAGGCTCCGAACCGTGGCATCCCGCCATTCGAAGAACCCGTCGTGCACGTAGTGCCAACCGCTTGAGCGCAAGAGCCCTGCCGTCTCCAATCTTCCGAGCACAACCCGGGCGCCACGGATCGGTCCTGGTGGGGGCGTGCGTCCTGCTCGCCTACCTGCTGCTCGCCCCCCACGTCACGGGGGACAAGGACGCCGCAGAGTTCACCCTCGTCCTCGCCACCAACGGCGTCGCCCATCCGACCGGCTACCCGCTCTACACCCTCCTCGGGCACCTGTTCGTGGGCTGCGTCCACGCGCTCGGGGCGCCCTGGCCGCTGGCGGCGAACGCGTGGAGCGCGGTGGGCGGCGCGCTGGCCGTGGCCTTCCTCCATGCCCTGGTCCTGCGGCTCGCGGTGGCCCCCGCGCTGCCGATCGCATGGTCGCTCGCCCCGGTCCTGATCTTCGGTCTCGATCCGATGTGGACCTTCGAGACCACGTTCGCGGAGGTCTACAGCTGGCACGTGGCGTGGGCGCTCGGCGCGAGCCTGTTCTTCGTGGACACGATGCGGCGCGTCGCCACGCCGGGCGGGCCGGACCGCGGCCTGGTCGCGCGGGCCGCGGCGTGGGGCGCCCTGTGCGGCGTGGGCGCCGCCCACCACGTCACGTCGGTCCTGGTCGCCGCTCCGCTGTCGGCCGGGCTCGCGCTCGGCCTCGCGCGCGCGGGACGCTGGCGGTGGAGCCTGGCGGGGGTGGCGCTCGCCGCGAGCCTGGTCCCGCTCGCGAGCTACGGCATCATCGCCTGGCGGGCCTTCCATCCCGTCGCGGTCCAGTGGCCGGTGCTCGCGCCCTCGTGGTCCGGCGTGCTGCGGCACCTCACGGGCGCCCAGTATGCCCCGCTCCTCGGGCACTTCGCCCCGTCCGGGGTGCAGCGAAGGTACCTCGCGCTCTACGTCTACCCGTATCTCGCACTCGGCCTCGTGGCGCTCGCGGCCGTGACGCTGCGGGCGCGCGAGGCCGGCGAGCGGCGGGTGCTGGGATCGCTCGCGATCGCCGCGCTGCTCCCGACCGCGCACGCGTTCGCCTACGGGGCGTTCGACCCCTCGTCCTACTTCATGACCGGCCTGGCGCTGGGGCTCGCGGGCGTCGGCCCGTGCGGCGCGTGGCTCTTCGCCCGCGGGCGCCGGCCCGCGCGCGCGGCCGCCGCAGTGATCCTCGCTCTCGCCCTGATCGCCCAGGGCGCGCTCTGGGTGCGGACGAGTCTCGAGCGCCGGCGGGTCTACGAGCGCTTCGAGGAGCTGGTCCGCGCCATGTGGGGCTCGATTCCCTTCGAGCGCGGGTTCGTCGCCTGGGGCGACGACATGTTCCAGCGGCTGCGCGAATACCAGCTGCTGCAGGGCGAGAAGCCGGGTCTCCGCGTCGTGAACCCCTACCTGCTCGTCAGCGACCAGGCGCGGCGGCGCTTCGTCGCGGAGAACGGCTTCGATCCCCTGGCCGGCATCGCGCCGCAGATCACTCCCGCGATGGCCTTCGCGCCGGGGAGCGACTCCCTGCTCCGCGAGGCGCAGCGCGCGATCGCGCGCAACATCAACCGGCAGACACCGCTGCCGGTGGTCGAGTTCATCCCCGAGAGCGCCTCGGTCCGCATGCTGCGGAAGCCCGCGGGAGCGCCCGCGCGGGGCGTGGAGGCAGGTTCGGGGGCGCGGCCCGACTCGGGCGCCGCGCCCTCGCGCTGAATCCCGGCCACGGGTCGAGCTCCACCCGGATCTTGTCGAGCATGTCGTAGAGCGCGGGAAGGAGCCGGCCCGCGGCCGCCGCGGCCTCGGGGGGCTCGGCGCTGCCGACCGCGAGCCGCCCGAACCAGCCGCCCGCGCGCTCGCCGCCGGTGGCGGCGAGAAAGGAGAGCAGCAGGCGCTGGGTGGCGGGCGACAGGCGCGCCACGTGGTCCACGAACAGCGTTCCGCCGTCGGATGCGAGCAGCGGGCTGTCGGGCCGCCAGCACCTCACGGCGAACAGCGCGCACTCGAGCGCGCAGCGCAGCCGCTCCTCGTCGCGGGGTCCTGCGAGGCGCACGAACGGGCCGCGCCCGAGCAGGCTGCCACGATGGAACGCCAGGGCGAGCCGGGCGCGCTCGCGCGCCCCGCCGCCGACGAGCAGCAGGTGGACCAGGCTGTGGCGATGGAGCCGGATCAGGTCGGCGTGGGCCATGGCCGGGGCGCCGGATCGGGCAGTATCGGCCGGGCCCTTCGTGCGGAAGGGATCGACGCGCGCGGGCCCGGGTCCGTGGGCGAGGTTCACTAGCCCAGCTCGAGGTTGGAGAACTCTTTCGGGTTCGGGAAGTTGATGCGGGCGCGCCGCGCCGGCGCCGCTTCCGACGGGAACTGAGCCTGGACCGCCACGCACCGGGCGAGCGGGTCGCCCGCTCCGCCCATCCGGACCGCGGCGCTCTGCTCGGTGCGCTTCGCGGTCCAGACCGCCTCGCCGAGGGTGAAGACGCCGCGGCTGCGGAACCCGCGCACGGCGTTGGGCGCGTCCGGAGTGCGCGACCACGCCGCTCCCCGGCAGCGCAGCGTCATGGGGAAGCCGGGCACCGGCGCCTTGCCGGCATCGACGAAGATGGAGGGCCCGCCGCCGAGCGGCCGCAGCTCGAAGAGCGGCCACAGCACCGCCTGGCTCTCGAAGGTCCCGCCGATCCCGTCCCGCGAGCTGTACACGACCCGGCCCGGGGATTCCGCCGAGGGGGAGAGCGTGAGGTAGAGATCGTAGTAGCCCGCCGCCTGCGAGTGCCCGTCGAGCCGGAGGGGGGCGGCACTCACCTGGGAGAGCGCGGCGTGGCGCGTGGGGATCTCGCGGCCGATCTCGCCGTCGACGAGGCGCTCGACGATGGTGTCGGTGTTCCCGATCCGGGGGAAGAGCGTGGCGCCGATCAGCGTTACCGTCTCGCGAAATCCATCCATCCCCGGGCCGAAGAGCTCGGGCGGGAGCTCGATGTAGCGGTCCGATCGGATGGTGCAGAGGAAGTCCGTGCCGCGCGGGATCGTCCCGCTCGCGCGGGCGGAATCGGGCTCCCGCTCGGAGAAGTCGAGTCCGCGCTCGCCAGGCCCGGGCGCTCCGCCGCCTCGATCCCGCGGAGGGCCCTCGCTCGAGCCCTTCATGAGGCCGCCCGTGGACGTGCGGCCCGCCGCGAGGAGTCGCGACGCCTCCGCCACGGCGACGCCCGACGAGCGACCCCCCGAAGGGTGCGGCACGGCCGTGCCGCGGTCGCCCGGCCTCGCCGTGAGAGCGAGGGCCGGCGGCTCATGAACGACTCGAGGCGACCGGCCGCCGAAGAACCGGTCAACCGGGGAACCCGCCGAGAGCCCGCTTCCGCGTCGGCAGCGCGACCGGGCTTCCGACGCCCAGCTCGCGCGTCCGGGTCCAACCCGGGAGGCGGTAGCGGCCGAGGATGCTCTGCACCGTGCTCCAGAGCGGTTCCACGGCCGCGGGGGAGAGCAATCCAGGCCGGGAGACCGCTCCCTCGGTGCGGCTCAGGGTTGCGCCCGAGCCGCCTCCAATCGAGGATCCCGATCCCTGGGCCCTGGCGGAAGCGGCGGCGCACAGGGTGGCGGCGAGACAGAGCAGCGTGAACGGGGTGAACATCGGACGGAATCGCATCTGGCGCCTCCTTGGACAAGGGGTGGTCGGGAGGGCCAAGGCGAGTACCGTGCCGTTTGCAATATCGATGTCACGCGACCTGCCAACTGCTTGCGCTTCAATGAATTGCGAGCGACTCAATGGGCCGGTCTCGGCCCCACCGCTGACCCGCAGTTCGCCAAAATTGGCGAGCTGCGATCATGGTAAGCCTCGCAACTCTTGTTCAGCTAATCAATTGTTCGCTGGTCGCCGATTCTTGCGAGTTCGCGGATTCCTGCGAGGAGGGGCGAGGTCGTACTTGCGGATGCGGTAGCGGAGGGTCTGTTCCTTGGTGCCGAGGTGGCGGGCGGCGAGGCTCTGGTTGCCGCGCGCGAGCTCGAGAGCCTCGGCGATCGCGCGCCGCTCCACCTCCTCGACCATTCGGGCGAGCGGGCGCCCGCCCCCGGAGTCGGTGCGCCCCCGGCGCGCGGCATGGAGCGGGGGCGGGGTGGGATGAAGGAGGTCTCCCGGGGTCATCGCCATCACGCGCTCGACGTAGTTCTGCAGCTCGCGCACGTTCCCGGGCCAGTCGCTCTGCATGAGCGCCGCCATGAAGTCGGACGCCAGCCGCGGCACCGCGCGCTCCTGCTGCCGGGCGTGGATCTCGACGAAATGGCGCGCGAGCGCCGGGATGTCCGCCTTGCGGTCGCGCAGCGGCGGGATCTCGATCGGGATCACGTTGAGCCGGTAGTAGAGGTCCTCGCGGAACGCGCCGCTCTCCACTCGGGCCTTGAGGTCCACGTTGGTGGCGGTGATGATGCGCACGTCCACCGGGATCGCCCGGCCGCCCCCCACCGGCGTGACCTCGCGATTCGAGATCGCCGACAGCAGCGCCACCTGCTGCTCGAGCGGCATCTCGGCGACCTCGTCCAGGAACAACGTGCCGCCGTCGGCCTGCACGAAGCGCCCGTCCCGGCCGCGGACGCCGGTGGCGACCTGGGGCAGGATGCCGAACAGCTCGCTCTCGAGCAGCGTCTTCGGGATCGCGCCGCAGTTGACCGCGACGAACGGCTTGAGCCTGCGCTTGCCGCCGTGGTGGAGGATGCGGGCGATCAGCTCCTTGCCCGTGCCGTTCTCCCCGGTGAGCAGCACGGTGGAGCTGACCTGGGAGGCGCGCTCCACCATGGCCATCACCCGCCGCATCGCGAGGCTTCCGCCGATCAGGCTCTGGGCCTGGAAGCGGGCGCCGACCTCGCGCCGCAGCGACAGGTTCTCCCCCACCAGCCGCTCGTTGGTGCGCACCATCTCCTCGTGGTCCCGGCTGTTCTCGATCGCGACCGCCATCAGGTGGGCGAACCCTTCGAGCAGCGCCCGGTCGGCGTCCGAGAACGCCTCGGCGCGGCGTGAGTCGTCGAGGTAGACCGCGCCCACCACCCGCCCGCCGATGTACATCGGAACGCACACGATCGAGCGCAGCCGGAGGTCCACCACGCTCGGCGAGCGCGCCGCGGGATCGCTGGGCGCATCGCCGATCAAGAGGCTCCCGCCGCTCTCGGCCACCCGCTCCACCACCCGCCGGCTGTAGCCGACCGCGTCGCGGCGGGTCGCGGCGTCCACGGCCCCGTGCTCCGAGACCGGCTCGAGGTGCCCGCTCTCGGGGTCGGCGAGCAGCAGCACGCCGCGCTCGGCGTCGAGCTGCTCGACCGCGAGGCGCATCGAGCGCCGGGTCACCTCGCCGAAATCGCTCATCGAGTCGATCAGCCCCCCGACCGCCTCGAGCAGGCCGCGCTCCCGCGCCGGGCGCGGCGCGGCCGGTGCGGTGCGGCGCATCCACTCCACCGTGAGCGCGAGTGCCCGCTCGCGGCTCCGGTGGTCGCCGAGGCGCTCGAAGGTCGCGGCGGCGAGCGCGAGCCAGGCGCCGGCGGGAGCCCCGGTCTCCCCCTCGCGGCTCATCACCAGGCGCGCGAGCTCGAGCGCCGCCTGCGCGCGCTCCGCCGAGGCCCCGAGGGCGCGGAAGCGGTCGAGCGCGCGCGCGGCGGCCTCGGCCCCCTCGCCGATCCCGCCGCGCGCGAGCGCCAGCTCGGCGCGCAGGGCCTCGGCCATCGCGTCGGCGTAGGGCGCGGCCAGCGCCGGGAGCGAGCGGTCGGCGAGGGCCAGATGCGAGCGGGCGGCGCCGAGGTCGCCGCTTCGGAGCGCCGCGCGGCCGGCGAGCGCGAGCAGCACCAGCCGTCCCGCCGAGATCGCGGCCGGCCGGCTCTCGAGCGCCCGGCCCCACACCCGGCCGGCCTCGCTCCAGCGCCCGGCCGCCGCCTCGATGCGGCCGAGCTCGATCCGGCACCAGTCCTCTTCGTCGGGGTCCGCGAACCGCGCGGCGATCGCGAGCGCGCGGCGGGCGGCCGCGAGCGCGTGGCGGCGCCGGCCGGCGATGCGCTCGGCCTGCGCGAGCGACCGCCACGCGAACGCCTCGCGATCCGGGAAGTAGGCGGCCGCGAGCCGGGTCGCGGCGCGCGCGTTGCGCAGCGCGGTCGAGCGCCGCCCGCACAGCCCTTCGACCTGCGCGAGGTTGGCGATCGCGAGCGCGGCGCCGCGCGGGCGGCCGTCCTCGAGCGCGATGCGCGCGGCCTCGCTCAGGGCCTCCCGCGCCTCCGACCAGCGCCCGCTCTCGATCTCGGCGACCGCGGAGTTCGTCAGGAGCTCCTCGAGCGCGAGCCGCGCGCCGCCCTCGCGCGCGCACGCGATCGCCTCCCGATAGATGCGGCGCGCCGCTTCGCGCTCGCCGCCCCCGTGCGCGGCGTTGCCCATCGCGGACCGCACCCGGAGCTGGCCGGTGAGGTTGCCGGCGGCCGCGTAGGCCTCGAGCGCACGCTGCCTCAGCGCCTCGGCCTCGCCGGGCGGCGTGTCGGGGCCGGGGATCCCGGCCGCCGTGTGCGCCGCCACCGCCAGCGCGTCGCGGTCGCCCTCGCGCTCGGCGAGCGCCAGCGCCTCGCGCGCCCGCGCGCGCGCGCCCTCGAGGTCGGCGGCGGCCGCGAGCCTCACCGCCTCGTTGCTCAGGATCGCGGCGCGGATCGCGGGCGGAAGCGGGGACGCGAGGGCGTCGGCCGCCACCCGCGCGTGCTCGCCGGGCCGGCCGGCGCGCAGCGTGGCGGTCGAGAGCAGCAGCCAGCGCGCGGGCCTCGGCCCGGGCTCCGGATCCATCTCGAGCGCCCGCGCGGCGTGCGGCGCCGCCGCGTCGTAGCGCCCGCGCGCGGCGAGCGCGCGCGCCGCGCGCTCGTGCCACTCCGCCGCGCGCTGCGGCAGCTCGCGCTCCGCGAGCGTGGCGGCGCGCGCTGCGATCCCGGCGTCCACTCCCGCCGCGCAGGCGGCCGCGGCCGCCTCCAGCGCCGCCTCCACCTCGCCCGCCGCGGCGTGGTGGGCGAAGCGCGCGGCGGGGGGGAGCGGCCCGGCGGCGAGCGCCGCGCGGTGCAGCGTGCGGCGCGCTCCTTCCTCGAGCCGCTCGAGCAGCGCGGGGCCGAGCGCTGGAGGGGAGAGCGAGAACCTTCCCGCCTCATCCCGGCTCGCGAGCCCGGCGCCCTCGAGCCGCGCGAGTGGCTCCGCATCGGCGGCCGGCGAGATCGCCCGCAGGCGCTCCGCGTCGGCGGCGCACCCCGCGACCGCGAGCGCGGTCGCGGCCTCGAGCGCGGCGGCACCCAGCGCGTCGAGGCGCGCGAGCAGCGACTCCTCGAAGCTCGCTCCGGCGCGCAGCGCGGCGAGCCGCTCCTCGGCGACGATCAGGCCGGCGTCGTCCTCGCGCAGCGCGCCGTCCGCGGCCGCCGCGCGCAGCAGCTCCACCGCGAGCCCCGGATGGCCGCCGCTGCGGCCCCACAGGAAGGTCGCGAGCGCTAAGGGCGCGGGCTGCCCGAGCCGCGCCGAGGCCAGCCCGGCGAGATCGTCGGCGGAGAGCGGGGCGAGGTCCAGGGCCTCGCCGCGGCCGGCCTCGAGCAGCAGGCGCTCCTCCTCCGGGACGGCGGCCGCGCGGCTGCGCAGCGCCCACACCCAGCGCACCGGCGCGGCCCCGGGATGGAGCGCGACCCGCCGCACGAACGCGCGCGACCGCGCGTCCATGCGGTCGAAATCGTCGAGCAGCAGCAAGGGCGCGCCGCGCCGCCCGGCCCACGCCTTGATCCAGCCGGCCGCGGCGTCCGCGAGCGCGCCCAGGTCCTGCTCGCCCAGCTCCTCGCTCTCGCCCGCGAGTGCTACGCGCGCGGCGTCGGGCAGCAGGACCCGCGCCCCGGACTCGACCCCGGCCTCGGCGGCGAGGCGGCGGGCGATGACGAGTGTTCCCGACCCGGCCGCGGCGCCCGAGATCAGCGCCACGCCGCGGCCCGCGAGCGCGGCGCGCACCGCGAGGGCCGAGAGCAGGGCGGACTTGCCGGCGCCCGGCCCGCCGCACAGCAGGATCACGCTCGACCGCCGCGCCGCGGGAGCGAAGGCGGAGAGCCGCGCGATCTCGCGCTTGCGGCCCACGACCTGCTCGGCCTTGAGGCGCTCGGCCAGGGGCCGGAGCGCGGCGGGGTGGATGCGCTCCAGCTCGCGTCTCACCTCGCGCGCATCGCGCGGGCGCTCCTCGGCCTCGTTCGAGAGCAAGCGCAGGATCAGCCGCACCAGCGCGGGAGGCGGCCCCGCCTCCTCGAGCGGTCGCGACGGGGGAGGGCCGGCCTGCTGGAGGCGGAGGACCGCGGAGCGGCGGCTGCCCTCGAAGGGCGGGCGGCCGGCGATCAGCGCGTAGAGCGTGGCGCCGAGCCCGTAGAGGTCGGAGCCATCGCGCGCGGGCTCGCCCCGCACCACCTCGGGCGCCGCGAAGCCGGCGGTGCCGCGGTGGCCGAGGTCGTCCGTCCCGAACATCGAGGCCAGGCCGAAGTCGAGCATCCGCGCGGCGGCCGGGAGCGAGCCCGGTGCTACGCCCGGCACCACCAGGACGTTCGAGGGCTTGAGGTCGCCGTGCGCCACGCCCGCGGCGTGCAGGGCCTCGAGCCCGCGCGTCACCTCGGCCGCGGTGAAGCACAGGGCCGCCCAGTCGCCGCGCGCGAGCGCCTCGTCGGCGGGCCGCCCCGGCACGTACTCCATGGTGTAGAAGGGCGCACCGTCCTCGTCGAAGCCGAGCTCGTGGACCGCCACCACCGCCGGGTGCCGGATCCTCGTGAGCGCCTCGAACTCGCGGCGCAGGTCGGGCGTGTCGAGCGCGGCGCCGTTGCGGGGCGCGAGCCGCTTGAGCGCGCACTCCGAGCCGCTCGTCAGGTCGAGCGCCAGGAACACTTCCCCCATGCCCCCGCGCCCGATCGGCCTGAGCAGACGCCAGCGCCCGGCGAGCAGGCGGCTCATCGCTGGCCCTCCACCGCCGCCCGGTGCCGGCGCGCGAGCTCGGCGAGCACGCCCTCGCGCGCGAGCGGGAGCGGCACGCCGCCCTGGTGGAGCAGCGCGTCGTGGAACTCGCCCAGCCGGAACGCGGGTCCGAGCATCCGGCGCGCCTCGTCGCGCATCGCGAGGATGCGCCACTTGCCCAGGGTGTAGACCAGGTAGGTGGGGTCGAGGGCGCCGCGCCGCGCCTCGCGCGCGGCGTTGACCGGCGCCATGTAGCAGCGCTCCTCGAACAGGCGCGCGGCGTCCTCGAGCGACATCCCGCCGGTGTGGAGCGAGATCCCGACGATCAGGCGACCGATGCGCCGCAGGGCGAGCTCGAGCTGGGCCAGCTCGATCCGCGGATCGCCGTTGCCGTAGCCCTCCTCGACCATCATCTGCTCGCAGTAGTGCGCCCACCCCTCGGTCGCGGTGCCGCAGCGCAGCGCCTGGCGCAGCCGCGAGGGGACGTGCTGGAGCGCGAGGAGCTGCCAGTAGTGTCCGGGCAGCGCCTCGTGGATCGCCACGATCTGGGCCGCCGCGCGGTTGAAGAACGCGAGGTGGTCGCGCCGGTCCTGCTCGCTCCACCCCGACTCCGCCGGGGTGACGTCGAAGAACGCCCGGGTGGCGCGGCGCTCCCACACCCCGGGTGCGTCCATCGAGGCGAACGAAAGGCTGCGGCGGAAGGGCGGCGTCTCGCGCACCACCAGGTCCTCGGCGGCCGGCGGGGTGAGGAGCGCGTGCCCGCGCAGGAACGCGCGGATCGTGTCGAGCGTCGACGCCACGAACGGAACCAGCTCGCGCGGCCCGGGGGCGTCGCGCGCGAGCGATTCCAGCGCGGCCTCGACCGGGAGCCCGGGGGTGATGCGCTCGGAGACCACCGCCATGCGCTTCCGGGTCTCCTCGAGCGCCGCCCACCCGGCCTGGAGCAGCGAATCGAGCGGGGCGCTCTCCATCTCGTCCGCCGCCAGCTTGCGCTGGTAGAGGTCGCGCCCCAGCGCCACGGCGCCGTTCGATTGCGGCAGCACGTCGGAGGAGAGCTCGGCGAGGAACTTCTCCACCGCGTGCACCGCCTGCGAGTCGGCCTCGGCGAGGTCGGCCTGCAGGCGCGGCTCGTGGCAGCCCTCGGTCAGCGCCGGCAGCGTGGTGCGGTAGAAGGCGAGCGCGCCGGTGAAGCCCGAGATCGCGACCTCGGTGTAGAGCCGCGGCGGGTTCTTGAGGTTGACGCGCGCGGCCCGCAGCACCTCGGGCACCACGCGCAGGCGGCGGGCGGCGAGCACCACGCGCTCGCACGGCGAGGCGTGGTCGCGCTCCAGAACCGCGAGCACCGACCCCGCGACCAGGTCGAGGTAGGAGCCCGGGTTCCGCTCCCACGAGCGCACCTCCGCCAGCTCGATGCGCTCGCGCTCGAGGCGCGCGGCGAGCAGGTCGTATTCCTGCGCGCGCTCGAACGAGAGCTGGTCGCGCGGGATCGCGCCCAGCCGCTCGCGCATCGCGGCGAGCCAGCGCAGGTCCGCGGCCACCGAGGCCGCGGTGACGGGCTGGAGCCTCCCGTCCCAGTCGTGCATCCCGAGCCGCGTGGCGAGGTGGGGCCGGCGCTCGAGCCAGCCGTCGAGGAACTCGTCGCCGAGCCGCGCGAGGCGCGCCTCCGGGCCGCCGGAGGTGAGCGGCGCGACGAAGCCGAGGGCGAGGCCCGCGGCGACGAACAGCGTGACCAGGCGGAGCTTCATCGCGCTCCTTCGCGCGCCGTGCGGACCCTCCGCGCGACGCCTTCGGTTCGTGGATCGTGCGGGTCAGGGCCGCGGCACCACGTCCTTCACCAGGGACAGCGGATCGGCCACGTTGAGCGGCGAGGTCGAGAGATAGGCCTGCGCGTACTTGACGCCGATCTGCCAGCCCCAGTAGGCGGCGAAGGTCGCGAATACATCGCGCACCGTGGGGAGGTTCTTGGGCCGCGGCTTGTCGGGATTGTAGAACTGGCTGCGATGACAGTCGAGGGCCGCCATCCAGTCGTCGAACTCCTCGCTGATGTCCACCAGGAAGGTCGGCAGCGTGCCGGGGGGCAGGAAATAGAAGTAGATCGCCTTGGCCTGGAAGGGCCCGCCCTCGACCGGCGCCTTGCGCAGGTGGGCGAGGTTGTAGGCGTTCGCGACGATCTGGCCGGTCTTGTAGTGGTCGTTGTGCCCCAGACCGCGCCCGATCGGGAGGTTGTAGTAGGGCGAGAGCACGACCTGGGGCCGGTGCTTGCGGATCACCCCTGCCACCCGGCAGCGGTTCTCGAAGGTGTCCTCGATCCGGCAGTCCCCGAGGTCGAGGTTCTCGCGCACGTCGAGCTGGAGGATGCGCGCCGCCGCGGCGCTCTCCTCGGCGCGAATCTCGGGCGTCCCCCAGCCCATGTCGCCGGAGGTCATGTCCACGATGCCGGTGCTGTGACCGCGCTTCTTCATCTTGCGGAGCAGGCCGCCGGCGCCGATCTCGGCGTCGTCGGGGTGCGGCCCGAACACCAGGAAATCCAGCGCCATGTGAATCTCCGGGCCGGGATCGGGAAGGGGACGGCGCAGGCACGGAGCCGCGCCGAATGCGAAGCCGCGGGCATGATAGCCAGCGCGTGCTGCGCGCTCAAACGCGCGAGGCGCGGGCGGCTTCCCTCACTGTTCCGACCCCAGGCCGCGTCAGATGGACGGCGCCGCACGCCCGGCGTTGTGACCGCCCGCAGCCCTTATCGCCTCCTCCCTGCGCCCCGAGCCTCCTCGCGCTTGCGGCTCATGAACTCGGCGCCGAACTCGCGCTCGGCCAAGTACTGATTGTGCGCAGAGCACACCAGGCGCAGGTTCTCCACCGTCGCCTCGCCGCCACGGGCGACCGGGATCTCATGGTCGATTTCGAGGAACCGGGTCTCTGTGCAGCGCTTCCCCGCGTCGCTCACGAACGCGCACCGGCCGCCGTCACGCTCGTAGACCGCGCGCCTGGCCGCGGCCGGAATGGTGCGAGGTGAAGCGCTCCCGCGCGAGCGACCCGGCCGGGCCGTCGCGCCGAATCTGCGCTTCTCGACCTCGGCCTTCGCGATCCTGAGGGCAGTCTCGAGCACCAGAGACAGCTCCCCCGACGGTACCTCGTGGCTCACCAGCGCCCGGAAGTCGTTGTAGAGGTCGTACGCCTCCTGGTCCCAGGTGCCACCGAATCGGTAGCGCCCCGGCGAGAGCGGCGTCACCCTCGACCACGGCCCGGAAGCGTCCACTCGCTCCGGATCCAGTGCGCCTGTCGCGACCGATGAAAGCGCTTCGGCATGCCTGCATTCGTCAGGCATGGTTGTTTTCACTCGCTCCGGAGCGAGTGAACCCGCTGGAGCGAGTGCGCCCGCCGGGGCGAACTCGGCGGATATCACGGACGCCGCTTGCGACGAGACGATGGGCTCGAGCCGGTCCGGCACGTCGGGCTTGGGGAAGCGCCCGGCGAGCAGAACCTCGAGCTCGAAGCGGGTCTTGCCCGCGGCCGCCGCCACCAGCTCGTCCGCGTTCCCCGATGTGAGGTACGGCCCCAGCATCAGCACCGCTCGCATGTGGAGCCGCCCGTCGGCCAGCACGACCTGGATGCCCGGATACTGGCGGGCCAGGCACGCCGTGGTGAGGCGCTTGTAGGCCGCGCCCTCGGTGAGGCGCATCCGC
>DASXQT010000007.1:0-138097 GCA_036507005.1 Candidatus Eiseniibacteriota bacterium | reverse complement strand
ACTGGTACTGGACCGAGGCTATGACAGCAACGGCTTGCGGGCGAGACTGGCGGCGCGTGGGATCGAACCGATCATCCCGGCGCAGAAGAACCACCCGAACGCGACGCACCAGGACGGCCGCAAGCTCCGGCGCTACCGGCGGCGCTGGATCATCGAGCGGACGTTCGCCTGGCTGGGCTGGTGCCGGCGCCTGTTGGTTCGACACGAGCGGTTCCTCAGCGTCTATGCCGCGTTCTTCCACTTGGCCTGCGCGATGCTCACGCTTCGACAGGTTTTGAAATAGGTTCTATCCTGCCGCCGCGCGCGGTCCACGCGCGCCCGCCGCCGCCGTCCCCACCCGGGAGCCCCGATGTTCTATCGCGTGGCCTTTCGCTGCGACGACCGCGATCCGCTGCAGCACCGCCTGGACGAGCTGTACGGGTATCGCGACGACGTCGAGACCCGCGTCCTCCACCGCCTGCGGCTCAACCTCTTCTTACTGCTGCTGCGCGAGCTGATCGCCCGGGGCGTGGTGTCGCGCTTCGAATCGGCGCTCGACATCGGCTGCAACGCCGGCGTCTACTCCCAGATCCTCTCCGACTTCGGCTTCCGCCGCGTCGAAGGCATCGACATCGACGCCGGCCAGGTCGCGAAGGCCGAGGCCGCCTTCGCCGCGTCGTCGCCCGAGCGATCGGTCCAGTTCCGGGTGGCGAACGCCGAGGAGCTGGACCGCAGCAGGCGCTACAACTTCGTTCTCTGCACCGAGGTCATCGAGCACACCGCGCGCCCGGAGCGTGTGATCGAGAACATTGCCGCGTCGCTGGCGCCCGGCGGCGTGGCAGTAGTGACGCTCCCCAACGCATTCTCGCTGACCTACATGTTGGCTCGCGCTTCGTACCGGCTCCGCCGCAAGCCCCGCGACCCGGTCTTCGAGGACCACCTGAAGTACCCGTTCTGGCGATCACTCGAGCTCTTCCGCCCCCACGGCCTCGAGCTCGTGCGCACCACTGGCACGAACCTGTTCTGGGATGGCCGCATGCTCCGGGCGCTCGCAGGCGCGCCGTTCTTCGCCGCCGTGAACCGGGCGCAGTTCGAGATCGCGCGTCGCTGGCCATTCAAGTACGCAGCGATGTTCTTCTTCATGGTGTTGAGGCGGAGGAATGAGGCGGTTTAGGAAATATCGCCGGGCCTTTTCGGGCTCGTGACTGGTGCGGGTGACCTCGATTTCGCGCAGGAATGGCGCGGCTTTCGTGAGGTGGCCCCAGCGGGCTGCGGACGTTATGACCGTGCGCTGTGAACCAAACGTGAACCAAGCTCACTCTCGGACCCACCGAGGAAGCTCCCAGACGAAGTAGGTTCGAGCAGGGAACGCGATCACTGCCAGGGACGGCCCAACAGCCGGGGTCTCCCGGCAGAAAGGCCACACGCACCATGCACGACACCCAAAAGCCGTTCACCGAGAGCGGCACCTCTCCCCCGCTCCTCGTCACCGTCCAGCGAATCACCCTGACTCCCGGCTGCACCATCGCCATCGGTCACGGCACCGACCGCGAGGGCCGGGAGCTTTCGTTTGGCGGGGACTGGCGGCCCATGCTCCAGATCGCCGAGGCCCTCGAAGCGGGCGAGCCCGTTGAGGTCACCCTTGAGCCTTGGCAGCTCCTAGCGTGGGGGCAGTCGTGACCGCGCGCGGGTACACAGTGGCCGGGTTCGTCAGGGATCACGCGCCCTCGCGGCTGGTGGCGATCAGGGGGCCGGAGGACGTGGCCGAGGTGTGCAGGGGCCTACGTCGCTCGCAGCGGGAGGTCTTCGTGGTCCTGCTGCTCAACGCCCGCCACGAGATGATGCGCCGGATCACGGTGAGCGTGGGCTCCCTGAACGCCTCGATTGTCCACCCCCGTGAGGTTTTCAAGCCCGCGATCCTCGCCTCAGCCGCTTCTGTCGTGCTCGTCCACAACCACCCGAGCGGCGACCCCCAGGCGAGTGACGAAGACCTCACCATCACCCGTCGCCTCGTACAGGCTGGGGAAATCCTCGGGATCAGCGTTCTCGACCACATAGTCGTCGCCCGTCGAGGCATTACGAGCCTCCGCGCATCGGGTGCGATGTGACGGCGGAACGGGTTGCACGGGCAGCAGTCCGATTCCGGGGCCGCGTCTACGTAGGAAGCAGCCACAAGGTGGCAGTCTTCGTCGCATCACTCGCCTTTGGCATCAGCCCCACCACCGTCTGGTCCGAGATCGGCTCGCAAGGTCAGGGGTTCACGACGACGCGCGGCAGGTTCATCAGCCGGGCCGCAGCCTGGGTGATCGCCGAGCGCGAGGGGCAGCTTCGGTGGCGGTACGTCCAGCCGGACACGACGCCCGAACTGCATTCGGGGGAGCTACGATGAGTCGCGCTCAGACGATCCCTACGAGCTTCCTGCGACGCGCACGAGGGCACTTACGGCGAACCGGCCAACCCTTCGTCTACGGTCCGCGACGACGGACGGACACCGGGCTCTTTGCGGAGCGGAATCCGGCCTCGGAGCGATGGTGCCTGATGGTGAATCCGACGACCGTGCCGGTCTTGGTGGAGCTGGTGATGGAGGCGTTCGCGAGCCGAGAGCAGGGACCGAGGACGCGGATGCTCGCGAGGCTGGCGCAGTACGCTGCCCTCGCGGTCGAGGATGTACCGCGCGTGTTCGTGTGCGAGGACCTGACCGTGGGGCGAGTCGATGTCTGCGATGGCGTGCCGTTCGTCTCGTGCGCGCTTGCCGTGTCGTGCCTCTCTTACGTTCTGCGTCACTGGGAACCGAGGACGGGGATCTACATCGAGGAGCCGCTCTGACCTTCCCTCGCGCACGAGGGGGCTCGCTCCACGAGGGGTGGGCCTTCTTCGTTTCCGTCGAACCGAAATCGAACTCGGAACCCGCGCGAGCGGACCCCTCCCCGGAACCCCCCAAGGGGCCGGCCGGAAATCAGAGGCAAGGCGCGGTCTCGCCCGAAAGGGCTCACCTATGCAATGTTCGGCGGCGGCTACAGAGTGCTGGGCTGGGAGTGGGACACCAACCGATCAAGCTCGCGAATCAAGTTGTCGCCTTCGCTCGCCCATGCGCTGATCCGCGTAATGGTTTGTTGGCGGCGCATTACCGTGCCCCTGTTGGCTTGAGGTCCGGTGAACGCTGGGTGACCGGCAAGCTTCATCGAGAGATCGCGATCTTCATCCGCAATCCCGAGCTTCGCCGTCGTAGCTGCTTCCGCCAGGAAGGTTCTTACGCGCGCAACAAACTCCGGCGTGTCAAGGTACGTGCCGTAATCTGACAACCGGTCGTACGCTTCCCACATCAGCACGACTTCTTCGAGCACATCTCGCAGGATGGGATGCTCAGGATCTTGCTTGCCCAAACTTCTCCCCATGCCTCGGATGCGGGGAAGGACGTATCGCAGACGCTGCACAAGCTGGTTCCTCTTGGATTCCTGATCAAGGCGTGCTTCCTCGCGCATGGCCGCAAGCGTGGCCCTCCTGGCTTCTCGACCACCAATCCGAGCGCCCCAAATCGCGGCGAGGATCGCGGCGGCGGTCGAGATGACCAGCGTCGCCAGAAGTTGAAGCCAGTCGAACCAGTCCCGCGATGGCGTGACCGTGACGTGTTGCGGTGGCACGCTGACGTGAATAGCGTGCGTGGCCGCAGCCTCAAGCAATGAGTCTTTGTGGGCGATGACGTGCCGGAGCGAGTCGGCCAGGATCATTGGCCGACTCCAGCGGCTTCGGGTGCCACGGTCGGGAAAAGCTGGTTGATGAGGTCACAGCACAGCGCGAGGGTTCTCTTGGCGGAACCGCTTAGCATCGCGCTCCCATGTGCCAGTTCGTTCCTTAGGAAGGGCAACGTCTCAGCGAGAATCTTCACGTACGCCTGAAGTTCCCGAGTTACAGGAGAATCTGGCTCAGTCCCCACCGGCGGAGATTCCTCCTGCTCAGCCCTCTGCTCGGCGACCCTGCGGTAGTGCCGGAATCCCTCGTCGTGAATCCAGCCCTCCTCAACCGCTCTTTCGAGAAGGCGCTTTAGGCCCGGTCCGAGGTCCCTGATCGCAAGCCCAGCCCGACGCCGCAGCGCAAACTCGACCGAGGCGTACGCTTGCATCTCGGCAACCTGCTGAAATCGGTACGCGAACCAGGAGTACAGTACCAAGTTCCGCGCAGTCTCGAACTGGACGCGGATCGACCTGGGGACGCCCTCGTGGAGAGCCATCGCGGAGATGTCGTTCCAATGGTCCTCGATGGTCATGGGCCGGTAGCCCACTTCAACCTTCGGATCGACAGCGGCGCGGGCCGCGTATCGCGGGTCCACGCTGGAAATGCGTTCAAGTCCCCTGAGCACATCGCACTCGGCCACTGGCTCCTCACGTATGGCACTCGCCCTCTCGTCCGTCCCGGTCATCTTTCCCTCCACCGAATCATCTTATCGCACGACGCCAGGCCGCGGGCAGCCGCCGAGCGTGGTAACCTCTTGCCAGGGAAGAGGAATCTGCCATCGGAGCCGCTATGAAGCGCATTCTCGTCGGCATCGCCGTCGTCACACTCGCGTTGTGGCATGTTGCCTGTCAGCCATCCGTTCCCCGCGAGGTGAGCACGAGCCGTGATGCCATCCGAACCGCGCTGAACGCTGCGTGGCGAGCACATCTGGTCGAGTCACCGGATGCGCAGGCATCGTCGCCGGTTGGTACGGCCCGCGCGGCAACGGCTGCGTCCATCGCACGCTTCAAGGAGGACGCACGGGCAGCAATCATGTCGCTCGACAGCGCGCTGGCCGCAATCCCATCTACCAGGGGAGCGGAACATCGCTACCTGACTGAGACGCTGGCTGGACTCGTCTCGACCCTCAAGGATCGCATCAATGCCCAAGTCGCCATGCTTGAGGCGATTCAGGATGAAGAACGGGGCATGCACGTTGAGGAGGAGACCGGAATGCGAATGCTGACGGCGCAGTCGGTGGCCCACGAGATAGAGGAGCGGACCATCCTCCGCCTCGCCGCGTGGGAGCGTCGCTTCTTGCGTGAAAGTCACCTTGCCGACTCGTACCAGGGTCGCCTGCTGGCGCAGGTTGAGAACACACGAGCGAGCGGCACACCTGACAGTGTGCTCCTTCAACGTCGCGAGATCGAGGGACGCATCGCGTTTGCAGATTCAATCGTCGTGGCCGAGATCGACCGTATCAGGACGCGACAATGAGTCTGGCGCGTCTCGTAGCGCTGCCCCTGCGCCTCAGCCTTGCTCCCGCGGCGAGGGCGCAACTCGTTCTCGACGCGAGCCCAGAAACCAAGGTCGAGAACAACGCCCTCAGCACCATGCGTCGCGTGCTCTCGAAGAAGGAGCGGATGGAACACCGGGTGACGATCATCCATCGACACGGCCGGTGCTATTGGACATCTCGTGAGAACCGCGAACTCGTGCGCAGTGTGTCTGGAGCATTCCAGTACTTCACCCCGACGAACGGCGGAGGCTACCTGAAGATGCTCGACACCCACTCGCTGCCCGACTCCGTGCGCTCGTGGGGGCCGAGGTTCCGGTACATGGATCACCTAAGCATCATGCTTGGGACGATCACCTGTTCGGGCACGAGCGGCAAGTGCGCGCCCGACGGCGCGGAGTAAGAGCTTGGGTGAAGTCATCACATACAAGAACGAGGGAACAGGTGGCGTGTTCTCGCAGATCAGACTGGCCAGCGGCGAGCGGATTCTACTTTCAATGGCGCAGACTGGCTTCCGAGTAACCAGGCTGTTCCTTGGGATCATCCCAACGCAGACGCTTTGGGAGATTCCGCAGGGGCAGATACTTGGCAAGCTCACAGACCACTCGATGCCAGACAAGCACCCCCTTGATGTTGCGATCCAGATGCTGAAGAACTGCGAGAACATCGCGGACGTGAGGCGCGCCTTGGAGTCCCTGTGAAGGTGGAGACCCCCGCCGCGATCATCGACTTGCAGGGCAACGTCGCGCCGGTGCCGGAGCAGGTGACCATGCACGGGTGATTCCACCACCCAAGAGAAAGAGGAACCGCTATGCGGCCCACACAACGTCTCAAGTGTCTTGCTGTCGCGGCCCTACTCATGGGATCGCTGCCAGCGCCACTTCTCGCGCATCCTGGTGGCCTGGACGCATACGGAGGGCACAACAACCGCGCATTCGGCGGCTATCACTTCCACCGTGGTCCTCTGGCAGGGCAGTCGTTCGGCTCGAAGGCAGAGGGACTGGCGGCGCTCAATGCACGGCAGGGACCAGCTCCTACCGCCGCAGCAACTCCCACCACCGCCCCGTCGAACGCAGCAATCAGCACCGAGGCGCGTCTGGAGAAACTGATCCGGATTCTGATCCACAAGGGAGTCATCTCGGAAGCCGAGTTGTCTAGCCTGCTCCCAAGCGAAGAGCCCCTCGGCCTCCAGCAGTCACCTGAGGCTTCTCCAGCCGCATCGAGCTACACGCCGACATCAACCGAGACCAAAGACGTGTCCGTGCGAGGCTACTACCGGAAGAACGGCACATATGTCCGTCCGCATACGCGGAGCCGCCCTCACCGATAGTGCTCTGGGGACAGCAGGAAGCCGCGCGCGGTGAAAGTCGAGTGGCTCCCGACCACGATGGCTGAGAGCCGCGCCTCACCCTCCTCGTCGCTCGCCACGCTGCGAGGCCAGGCGTAGGATCGTGGCTCCACCAAGGCCGCCGCCATCGAGGCGGGGCCGCAGCCTCGGAGGCCGTCATGTTCGCGAAACGGTTCTTCTACGTCAGCGCCGGCATCTTTCTGCTCGCGCTCGCCTACCACGTCGGAGCGATGTCCGCTCGGGCGCAGCCGAATGACTCAGCGATCCCCGAGGCGATCACTGCTAGAGAGCTGGTCATCGTGGACGAACGAGGCAAGCCGCGAGCAACCCTCGGAGTTCTCGGTGGCTGCCCTTCGATGCTCTTGAATGATGAGAACGGGGAGATGCGCGCTGCGGTTACGTTGAAGTCGGATGGCTCCCCGGTCATGGCCTTGAGCGACGCGAAGGGAACGGTGCGAGTCGCGCTTCATGTCGGTGACGAAGGAGCGGTGCTAACACTGGCCGACATGACGAGGCAGGCTCGTGCTCAGGTGGCCGTAGCCGCGACGGGCGAACCGATGCTGTCCCTGATGGACGAAGCGGGGACTATGAGGGCCGCCGTTGGGGTTGGACCCAACGCCGAGAAGCGGTCAGTGGCGACGTTCCTCCTGCTCGACAAGAACAAGCAACTGGTGTGGCGGGCTCCGTAGCCGACAACCGTGGCGGCAGTGGTGCTGAAGGAGGGGCGTCATGTTTATCCCGACCTGTGTGCTCGTCGTCGCGGTCGTCGTGCTGTTCTTGCTCTTCGGTCGGCCGCTCACTGGGTTCCTTCTTATCCTCGCTATCCCGGTCGTCCTCGGCTCGATGGCGTTCGGAATGTACTTCTGGAGGAACCACGAGTACGCCACGGCTCTTGTCGTCGGAGCCCCGTTCCTGCTTCTCTCCTTGTGGGTTTTGATTCACTCGGCGAGCAAGGTGTGGGACGACGCCGGCCGGCTTCAGCCGGGAACGCTCCTGTCCTTCCTTCGCCTACACCAAGCATGGGTCCGGTTGTGCCATAATCCCGAGGCCGTCATGAAGGCCCGCATCGGATTCGCCCAGCAGATACATCTCGGTCTGACGATGTACAAGCTCTACGACGGGATCAAGTACTTCCCGTCCTGGTACAAGAGCCGGGTTCCGTCTCCGAGGGACTCTCGATGGAGTAGCGTGGTCATCCCGGAGGCGGCCATTGCGACCGTATCGGCCGAGCGGCTGAAGGAGTACGGGATCGAGGAAGAGTACGTTGGGGACGATGCTCTCGTGTACAAGTTCTCGGCCCAAGGGAGGAGCTACGCGTTCTGCGTCCACTCGGACCTTACCCCCTACTGGCTGGACGATGACGAGCCTGACGAAATGGGAAGATGGCAACTCTTCCACGCGTACAGGGCGCATGTCGTCGAACTGCCCACGAACAAGGTCCTGGAGATTCAGCTTGTCTCCTCCAGCAACGCGTACACGGAGAACTACAGGGAGGACAATATCGAGTTGTTCCGTCCGGGTCCCTGGCTCATGGCCTTGTACGAGGTTGCCGACGGTGTGTATGCGGAGTCCGAAGCGACGTCGAAGGCTCTTCGGAGCGTTTCGAGGCCGAACGCGCGAAGAAGTTCTCGTGACATTGCAGGCTCTTCGCCGTCCCGTCCGCAGGCGTGCGCGTCGTCTTCAGCGCAGTGGACCCCGATCACACGCCCGCCGCCGTGAAGCCAGCCCGAACCTGCCCCGCCGACATGGCCGCCGCTCTTCCTGAGACGTTGAGGATCATCCAAACCGTCCACGACACCGTGCGCGACACGATCATCCGCGTAGCCGCCCGAGAACGCCACGAGCCTCCGACCTGGGTGCTGACGACGATCACGGCTGTAGCGGCCGTCGTCGCCGGGGTGCTGGCGCAGTGGTTTCGCGTACTGCTCGACGATAACCGCGAGCGCGAGCGCATCCGGCGGGTGCTCATGACAGAGGTCGCGGTTCTTGGCGTATACCTTGAAGGGATAGAGAGTACCGCCCAAACGCAGAGCGTTCGCGGCCCCGACTTCTGGCGGGAGATGGACAATGCGACGAGGGGGTACGATGAGTTGCACACGAAGCTGCCGCTGCTTCCCAGAGGCGTGGACGTGATGACAGCGGCGTGGTTTCTCAACGTCAAGCGGATCAAGCTCCAAGCAGAGACTCTCAACATAGACCGCACGAGCGAGGCCGACGCCATCCGGCGCGACGAAGGAGTTCGACGCACATACGAAGCGCGCTACGCCGACCTCAAGAGGAACGCCGCACACGAGAGGGCGCAGGGAGATGAGCTATACGAGGCACTCTTCGGCGCTATCCCGGCGAACTGGTTGCAACGGGTGGGCGCAGGAATCTGGCAGAGGCACCGTTCACCCGACGAAGCTCGAAAGGACGCGGAGAGGCGGGGCGTCTTGCCGAAGCGGGATGCGGATGAACAGAACGCCAACCCACCGAAACGAGTGACACCGTGACCGATGACGACTTCGCTCGACTGATCGAGCGGGGGCACGAACTTCGGGGTATCGAGTACAAGCCGCCCGGCAAGAGGGGTGCTGGCGACCTAATGGCGTGGGTCACACGGGCTGCCCTCGGCATGGCGAATCATCGTGATGGGGGCATCGTCATCATCGGCGTCGATGAGAGCGGAGGGAGCCCGCGCCCCGTTGGACTGACGCCGGAAGAACTTGAGACATGGGGCTACGACGACATCGCAGCCATCCTAGCGGCGTGCTCCGATCCGACTCTTTCGTTTGAGCACGAGATTCGTACCTACAACGGAATGCCCTACGTCGTGCTGAGGGTCCACGAGTTCGCCGAAGTGCCTATCCTGGCGAAGAAGGACATGCTTGGGGAGCGCAACAAACAGATCATCCGCAAGGGCGGCTGCTATGTGCGCTCCCTCGGGAAACCCGAGACGAGTGAGATTCCGAGTCAGGACGAGATGCGCGATCTTCTCGACCTGGCTATTCAGAAGGGGATTCGCAAGTTCGTCGAGCAGGCTGTGGGTGCTGGCTTGATTGTGTACCGGCCCTCCCCCGCGAGGCCAGCCTCCGATGCGGAGTTCTTGCGCCAGCTCGGGGAGTTCCTGCGGTGAACCCAAACGCCGGGAGGATAAAGTCGAAGTGCTACTGGGAGGTCGTGATTCGCCCGAACGACTTCGTCGAGCAGCGGGTAGCGAACCGACATCTCCTAACTCGGATTGTGCGGGGCGCGACAGTCACGTATCAGGGCTACCACTTCCCACACATGAGCGAGAACGAGCGTCCCGAGAGTGAAGCAGACTGGGTGGGTCAGTTCCTCGACCTAGGGTCATACCTGGAACTCTGGCGCGCGTACCTCAGCGGCCAGTTCTATCACCTCTCGGCGAACCACGCGGATTGGGGCTACCGCCACATGCTCTCCCCCTTCGAGAGGGTCGCAGACGATGAGCCGTTCATGGGTGTTGGCTACTCACTCTTCCGATTCACGCTGGCGCTTGAGTTCGCTGCGCGGCTGGCCTTCACGGACATGGGCGGGGATGACATGCACGTCGCGGTGAACGTCGGCAACCTCGGCAAGCGACGGCTCGTGTCCGATGATCCAAACCGACTACACCTGAGGTCCGAGCCAACGGCCGGGCTGGATGATTTCCACTTCATCCGGGAACTGTCGCGGGCGGAGCTCGGCGCGAACCCGCGGGGGCTTGCACTCGAAGGAGCCAAGGAGTTCTTCGCAATCTTCGACGCCGCTTTTACGGAGGAACTCTTGAAGGGTTGGCAGGAGCAGTGGCTCAGACGTTGACTTCTTGTCCGTTGATGAGGGGCATGAAGAAACCCCACTGATCGGGTGACCAGCGCGGCAGTCCCTTAGGGCTCCCTCGGCTCGCTGCCCAGCTCGGCGCGCAGGCGTATACTCGGGGTCCACTTGGCCGCCGCCACGTAGGCGGGGCCGCAACCTCGGAGGCCGTCATGTTCGTCAAGCGATTCTTCTACGCCTGTGCCGGGCTGCTCTGTCTCGCGCTCGCTTATCATCTCGGAGCTGGGAGCGCTACGGCGCAGGCACCTGTGGCTCTCGTTGGAGTAACGCGGAACGCAACCTCGTACGCGGCCGTGGACGAGGCAGGGACGGTGTGCGTGGAGTCGCCGGGTGGTTGGATCGTGGCCGACCACATCCCCGGCCGTCCTGTGTCCTTGAGCGCCGATCTCGCGGTCACTGGCGGACTCATCGTGGGAACTGCGAGCGGAGACATCTACGTGTCCTCCCTGGACGCGTGGCCCCCCATCTTCACGTTTCACAGTAACGTATTCGGTGGCACTACTTCTGCAGCGCACGCGACATGGGGCAGCGTGAAGGCACGCTATCGGCCGGAGAAGCACGCCACGCCGCTGAACAAGTGAAAGCGATGGCAGAGAAGCCGCCGGAGCAGGATGTAATCGTGAGGGACGTGCAGATGCCCTTCCTCTCGATGGTCGTGTTCATGGTGAAGTGGGCGCTGGCCGCGATCCCTGCGATGCTCGTGCTCTTTGTGGTGGCCGTGTCGCTCGGCCTCGTCGCCTTCGCGATCCTCGCGCCGCTGTCCACCGTCCTAGATCGCCTGCGCGGACCGGCAGCGGTGGCGCCGCGCACGCCGAGCGCACCGACCGTTCGCGGGCGAAGTGCTTACTTGGACAGCCTCATCCGCTGGGACTCCCTCCAGAAGGCGCGGGAGAGTGCGCGCCCGAGGACGCAGCGATGACCATGGTGGGCAACCACGGGGCGACGGCCCCGGCCCTCGTCTCGGTCCTGCTCGCCCTGCTCGCCGCGAGCGGATGCGGGAAGGACTCCCCGACCTCACCGCCCACGGCGCCGAGCGCGGCATCCGTCGAGTTCGAGCGGTGGCACAGGCTGGTGCCGGGCTCGGACTATGCGCCGGTCGGCTCCGCCCTCGGGAGCGTGGTCAATCGAGGCGGAGGATTCGCCCTCGACGTTCGCTTCTACTCTCACGGTGCCTACAACTACGGGTCGAGCTGGATTGTGAGCGCGCCAACCGTTCCGCCGCACCTCGCTCCAGGTGAGCGGGGGTGGATCACCACTCCGGTGCATTGGGACGGCACGCAGTGGACCTACCCGCCCGTGGACTCGATCCGGTGGGTTGTAGGAGACGCGCCGCCTCAGCCAGCGCCAGCGAGGGTACTCAAGCCTTGACCGAGGACGTGAAGGACGCCCTTCGTTCCATCCAGTCGATCAGCGTGCTGCTTCTGGTCTCAACTGCGACTATCGGGCTGATCGGACTGTCCCCGAACAGGGCGGAAAGGTATGCTCGTGCCGCCGCCGCGCTCGACAGCCTTCCTTACTACCCGTGCGCCATCGACACGTCCACGGACGATCTCGCACGAAGGTTCGGGGAAAGCGTCGGAAAGGTCGATTCAGTCCTGCGCCAACTCGATCCGATGGCGACGCCCACCATGGGTCCCCTCTCACTTTCGTACGAGGTACGCTTAGGGACCCATTACAGGTTCAAGGCGCGTCAGTCGAGTGTCTCCAGTGACCTCATTCCCTTCGGCGCACGAATCAAGCTTGCCCCCGATCACAGCATGCCATCGCTGATCGCGTTCCTTGAAGCCGTCCGATCAGTCAGTCGGCTGGCTGCCCCGAACTTCGACTCCCTGTACGCAAGGGCCTATCCGAAGCTCGACTCCATCGCTCCACCGAATAGACTACTGGCGATCGACTTCTCTCTCGATCCATCGGATGCCGACGGGAAGTGGCTCCTAATACAGCGAGTCCATGTCAAAGTTAATGCGAAAGAGATGGCCCTTTACCGGCACATTCCCTCAGTGCCGGCGGTTTGGCAGGACTCGTTCACTGTCGCAGTGCCGCCTGACTCCACTTACTTCCTTGCGGTGCGCACCCTCTCCTGGCGGATGATCCCATACTTCCAGCGGCAGACATGGTTGAGCAACAGGGAGTGGCCCACCTCCGTAAGGTGGAACGATTACTCGAAGTTAGTCGTCCGCCCGGTGGGTGCTGCTGCCCTCGCACCCGTGGACAGGATCAAGCCGGTACTCCTTGAGATCGCTGAGATGGAACTTCCAGCGGCTCGGCGCTTTCTCCAGGAGCGCGCAGAGGCTCTTCGCGAACGGGGCAATGTAACGATCCTCGGTCTCTATCTGGAGAACAGCCTTGCGGTCTGGATCGTCCCACTCATCTTCGCCAGCCTCGCGGTTCTCATATTGTTCCACCTTCTGCACGCGCGCGGCGCCTTCCCGGAAGCTCTACGGACTCACGCATGGGCACCGGCGTTCGCGGATTGGACAGGTACGCTCTCGGGCTCAATCCTGTTCGTCGGCTATCCTGTTGCAGCGGTTTGGTTCTTCATCCGGCGGATGGCGCAGATCGAGAACGGGTGGGCCGCGATCCCCCTCACCGCCATTGCGGTTGGAGCGAACATCGGCTCGTTCGCGGTACTCAGGGGGATGCGGAGGCGGGCCGTGCGCGCTCCAACCGCACCAAGTCAGGAGATCAGCGGTATGCAGGAACCACGACCAAGCGTCGAGGAGTACAAGATGGGCCTAGCGGTCGAGGTCGCTTCGCGGAGTAACTGCATGAAATCGCGCGTTGGTGCCATCATTCTCCTCGGAGATCGGATACGGGCTGTTGGCTACAACGGTACGATTGAGGACTTCGACGACTGCTTTGATGGAGGTTGCCCGCGCTGCCGTGATCTAACGATTGCTACGGGCGAACAACTCGACCGATGTATCTGTGTGCACGCGGAAGAGAACGCCCTCATCTCGGCAGCACGCTACGGAATCCCGGTTGAGGACTCGGAATGCTACGTGACCCACAACCCGTGCGTGGGCTGCACCAAGCTACTCATTCAGGCTCGGATCAAGCTGGTCGTGTTCCTGAAAGAGTATGAGTACCCAGAGACAAGGGATCACAATCGAAGCAGGCAGGAGATGCGGCAAGCGGCGGTAGCTGCCGGCAAGACGGTCTTCAAACAGTTCAACGATGTCGTGCCAGCGTCGCATGCGCAATCAGCCCGGGAGCGAGTGAAGGCATGGACTGAAAGACTTGACCGGATGAAAGAAGAGGCTCTTGCCTATGGGCGAGAGAAGGGAATCGTGAAGGAAGCTTAGCGATTCCGCGGCTCTTCGGCCGCCCGAGGGTCTTCGCAAAGGCGAGAAGCCGCGAGTTCTGCCGGGCGATCACCTTCGAGATCGACGGACACGTAGCCGTCGATAAACTGCTTACGGACGACGCCCTTGAGACCGGTCTCGATGTGGACAACGCGTGTTCCTGGCTTGAACGTCTGCATGGACCCCTCCCTCTCGTGCAGCAGCTTACGTTTCCCCTGGCCTCGTCGTCAAGCGTCGTGACAACGCGCGTGGACGCCCAAGTACTGGCCTAGTCGCCGGCTCTCCCCACCCTCACCGACCAAACCACCCGACCAAGTCATCCACGGTGGTGTCGGGCGACATGAGGCCGTCCTCGACCATGAGCCGGTGGACCCCGTTGAGGAGCTGAACGTCGGTGAGGTCACTCAGGTCGGGGTATCTCTTGCGCAGTCGGACGACCGCCGACTTCCTCGCGAGCTTCTTCAGCGTATCGGGATCGGGAGCCTTCGGCGGCACTCCGACGATGGGGCTGCCCTCTGGCTTGAACCCGACGACGTGAACGTCAGCGGGCTCAAGTTGCTTCAAGATGTTTCGGAACGTGATCATGCTGGCTCTCCTCCCTGCTGCGTGGGTGGTCCGCTACCCTCGGCGGCGGCGTCCTTCTCGACCTCGTGCCGAAACCGGGACTCGGCGAGGAGTCGCGTGACGAAGCGGCGTGAGTTGCGCTGGCGCATCAACGCGATGATGACCGCGGTGAGGACGTTCTTCGACAACTCGGGAGGAACGTCACGCAGCTCCCAGAGGGCGGCGAGCATTCCGTTCGAGAAGCCGATTGAGTAGGTATCGAAGTCGGCGATCTCGGCGGAACGGCGCGCGAGGGCAGGATCAGCCCGCTCGATCCATGCGGCATAGCCCTCCTCGGGGCGTGGGGAAAGGTCTTCAGGCATGGAGGTCTCCTTGGGGCGCGGCGCTGGGCCGGCAGGGTGTTCTTGGGGTGTGGACGGAGGGGCCTCAGGAAGGCCCCCCAGACGCTCTGTAGCGGCCTGTAGGCCACTTCCTTCACAGAGGTGACCCGGAAACTTAGGGTTCAGCGGTCTCTGTCAGGGTGCGGGGCTGCGCCGCGGGGTCACTCGGTGACCTGGGCGGCCTCGTGGATGGCGGAGTCAATCACGTCGAAGAGGGCCAGCAGCAACCGCGCAAGTTCAACGTCGGTAGCATTGGGGAGGACGGCCGCGAGAGCGTACTCCAGTCTCACCTCGGGGATGTCTTCCTCGGTTCCCTCACTGGCGGGCTCCCTCGCGACGGTGTTTGGCTGGAGTTCCCCCGTTTCGGTGGACGGGTGAGGACTGCGGTTGATCGGGAGCCGCGCGGGGCGCGGTTTCGCCTCGCCAGCCCCCGACCTGCGACTCATGCCGAGGCATGATCGTCGATCCTGGGGCATCCTTGGAGGCCGTTTTTCGGCGTCGCGGCCCCAAAGCTCACTTCGTGTCTCTTTTCGAACCTGATCGGCGAGATCTGGCCCAGCGACGAATGGCGGCGCCGCGTGTTGTACCAGCCCTCGATGAAGTCGAACACGGCGATGCGCGCCGCGGTCTGGTTCGGGAACCGATGCCGGTCGAGCAGCTCGCACTCGAGGGTGGCGAAGAACGACTCGCACATCGCGTTGTCGAAGCAATCGCCGATTGAACCCATGCTCGGCCGCACGCCGGCTTCGCGACAGCGCGAGCCGAACGCGATCGAGGTGTACTGGCAGCCCTGATCCGAGTGATGGATCACCTCCTGCGGTCGACGACGGCACAGGGCCATGTTCAACGCTTCGAGGATCAGCTCGGTCCGCAAGTGGTTCGCCATCGCCCCGCCGACGATCCTGCGGCTGAACACATCCAGCACCACGGCCAGGAACAGGAACCCGGTCCAGGTCGGGATGTACGTGATGTCGGCGACCCACAACCGATCGGGCGCGTCCGCCTCGAACTTGCGATCGACCAGGTCCGGCGCGGGCCGCGCATCCCGGTCGCGGCGCGTCGTCCCGCAGCCCTTCCTCCGGCTCGCGCCCTGGATCGCCGCCTGCCGCATCAGCCGGGCGACCCGGTTGTGGCCGACTCGCTCGCCGCCCTCGCGCAGTTCCGCCAGCACCCGCGGCGAACCGTAGGTCTCGCGCGACTCCCCATGGATGGCGCGGATGCGCTCGAGCAGTTGCTGGTTCGCACGTGCTAGCGTCGACGGCTCGCGAGCTTCCCACGCGTAGTACCCGCTGGCGGAGACCCCCAGGACGCGGCACATGACGCGAATCGAATGCACGGCCCGGTGCTCGCTCATGAACCCGAACGCTTGTTCGGGCTCGACTGCGTCTCCTGTGCGAACCAGGCGGCTGCTTTTTTTAGGATCTCCCGCTCTTCCCGCAGCGTGCGGACTTCGCGGCGGAGACGGACGACTTCCTCGCGCTCCTCGCTGGTCAGCCCATCCGTGCGCTTGCCTTCATCGAGATCGGCCTGCCGGACCCAGTTCCGGATCGTCTGGGCGCTCGGCTCGAACTTGCGGGCCAGTTCCTCGGGCGTCTGCCCGGCGCGGACGAGCTCGATCAGCCGGCGGCGGAACTCAGGCGGGTACGGTGCTGGTGGTGCGGGCTTCTTCGGCATCGTGGCAACCTCCGACCCCAATGGTCAGGTGTCCACGAAACCGGGTCAACTCCAAGCCCTCTGCTCTGTCCTTCTGACCTACGGGGCCACCACGGGCTGATCCCGCGACTCCCCCGAAATCGATCGCCCCGCTCGCAGCGCCGCGAGCGGGGCGATCGTTCTCTTCCTGAAACGGCCGCGCGCAACCCCCTCAGTGGTTGTAATCGAGCGCCGACGTGTCGAAGGTCACCTTGTTGCGCGGATCCGGCACGTGGATCTGCGCTTCGACGACGTCGGTGTAGCGGTTCTCACCTTCGGAGAACGTGTGGGCGGCGTTGATCTCGGCGCGCACGATGTAATCGCCCTCGGGCACGCCGGTGATGTCGATCCACTGGCCGCTCAACTGCTTGAAGTACCAGTCGCCCCAGCCGGAGGTGATGCCCTGGCTGGCGCAGGTGTAGCCGTGGCTCTTCGAATCGTTCGAGTACTTGAGCAGGTCCTCGAGGCAGAACGCCTGCTTGTGGCCCTGGGCGGCCACGGAGCGGTCGAGCTTCAGGAGCTGGTAGTTCGAGAAACCGGTGATGTGATAGTGGTGGTGACAGGGCGAGAACTCGAAGACGCTGTGATAGGGGTTGTTGGGATCGGTCGGGTCGCCCACCACGAGGTCGCCGCCGCCGGCGTTGATCAGCACGATGTCGAACCGGAGCAGCCGCCGGTAACCGGTCCCACCGACCGAGCCCTCGATCAGCTCGCAGCTCGACGCGTCGAACAGGCGGTCGACGATCTCCATCTGCGAGTTGAAGCGCTTGGGATCCGGCGTGAGATCGGGGAGCCCGCCGTTCGCATAGATCGGAAAGTCTCCGGAGACGGAGGTGCGCTGCGCCGAGGCGGTGAGGGGGACGAGGAACAGGAGCGCGATGGAAACCGCGAGAGTCGGCTTCATGGAACACCTCCGCTTGCGCCGGTGCACCGGCTGGGGACCTGGGACGAATCCGACGAGGCGTCGGACGACAGCAACCGGACCGGGCGGAGTCTACATCGTTCCGCGGACTGCCGGGGGTCCCTTTCGGAGGCGGCGTGGAGCGGGGCGAGTCGGGGCTAGAAGCTCTTGCTCCAGGTGACTCCGAGCGAGGGGAAGATCGAGAACCAGGTCTCGTCGCCGCGCTCGAGCCGGATCGGCCCGCCGTTGTCGCTGAAGCGGAAGTAGTCGTAGCCGAAGACGTTCGCGTTGTTGGTGACGTTGATCACCTCGAGCGAGGCGCCGAAGTCGCCCCAGCCGGTCAGCCACTTGCGCGTGAGGCGCGCGTCGAGCCGGAGGTAGTCCGGCAGCCGGTCGCCGTAGATCTTCTCGGGCCGGATCGCGACGTCAGGTTGGCCGAGGTCGTTGAGAACCGGCACGAAGTGCTCGAGCGTGGACGGCCAGCCGCTGTGGTAGGCGAACGAGCCGTTGAGCGTCCAGCGGCGCACCCGCCAGGTGAGATCGGCGTTGGCGGCGTTGCGCTGGTCCTGCGGATTGGGGTGGGACTTGTCGAACGTGAGCAGCTCCTTGGGGCTGTTCACGTTCACGATCTGCTTCACGTCCTCGTCGGCGATCGAGTACGAGTAGCTGGCGCGCGCGGTGAGGTGCTCGCCGATCGGCCGGTCGAAGTAGACCTCGACGCCGCGGGCGGTGTTGCGGTCCGGGAACACCTCGATGCGGTCCTCGTTGGGCTCGGGGAACGCGTCGACCGCGCCCTTCCAGTTGCGGAACACGGGCCTGAGGTTCGAGCCGCGCTTCCAGTAGGCCTCGATCCGGATCAGCGAGCCCTTGGCCCCCACCCGGTCCCAGGCGGCGGTCCACTGCTCGGACAGCTCGGAGGGGTAGTAGGTCGTGGAGTTGTTGAGCGACGCCACGTCGTCGATGCCCTGCATCTGCCGGTAGTGCCCCCAGCCCACGCGCGCGGTCATGCCGCGGCCCAGATCGAAGGCGGCGCTCGCGCGCGGGCTCACGTCGTCGTCGCCGGTCCAGGTGGCGTGGTCGTAGCGCACCCCGACCTCGAGCACCAGCGGCGTCACCACCCGCCAGCGATCGGAGAGGTACGCAGCGAGCCGCGAGCCGGACTTCTCGATGTGCGACTTGGTGTTGATCGGGAATTCGCCGGGATCCGGCGCCTCGGGATCGTCGGGATCCTGATACACGTTGGTCTCGTAGGAGTCTTCGTTGTGCTGCGCCCGGAAGTCGACCCCCACGCCGAGCAGGTTGCGGTCGGAGAAGCCGTGGGTCCAGTCCTGAACCAGCCCGACCGTGGTGAAGGTGCGATCGTTCTTCAGGTGGTAGAAGGGCGCCGGCTTGCGCACGTCGCGCTCCGAGCCCTCGCGCTCGTGCTTGACGAGCCCGCCCGAGAGCAGGGTGCGCACCGTGGTGCGCGGGCTGAGCGTGGACTTGAGCGTGGTCCACACGTAACTGTTGTTGTAATGAGTGCTCGCGACCTCGCGGGTGTTGATGGTGTCGAGGAAGCCGGTGGTGGCGGCGATGTCGTAGACGTAGCGGTCGCCGCCGTGCAGGATCTCGAGCGCGAGCTCGTTGCGGGGCGAGAGCCGGTAGCTCAGCTTGCCGAACCCGTCCGCGTAGTCGGGCTTGGGCAGGTCGGCCTGATCGATGAACTGGAACACCGGGCCCATGTAGCCGACGCGGCCGAACCCGAGCCACGAGCCCTTGTCCCCCGCGAACGAGCCGCTTCCCATGCCGCGCGTGTTCATGAAGCTCGTGCCCAGGTCGAGCCGGGTGTGCTCGCTCTCCGGCGTGCGCGAGGTGATGTCGAACACGCCGCTGCGCTTGTTGCCGTAGCGCGCCGGGAACCCGCCGGTCATGAGCTGGACGCCGTCGATGGTCTCGGCGTCGATGATGCTGATCGCGCCCTCGTTGAAGTCCTTGAGATGGTAGGGCTCGTAGAGCTCGAGGCCGTCGAGCAGGATCAGGGTCTCGTCGTGCCGGCCGCCGCGGATGCCGAAGTGCGCGGCGTAGTCGTTGGACGCCAGGCCCGGGAGGCGGTTCACCGCGCGGAAGATGTCGTCGCCGATCTGCGGCACCGCCTGGACGTCCTCGCGCGACATGGTCTGGCGCACCCCGGTGCCCTGGCCCATGAACGAGAAGCTGCCCGGGGTCACGGTGATCTCCTCGAGCCGCACCGCGTTGCGCGTGAGCTGCAATTCGAGCGCGGTCTCCTGGCCTTCCGCGACCGTCAGCTCGCGGCGCAGCGGCGCGTAGCCCAGGCGCGTGACGCTGAGCGTGCAGGCGCCGGCGGGGATGTGCTCCAGCACGAAGCGCCCGTCGTCCTCGCTGAAGGCGCGTGGCCCGGTGCGCACCACGACCACCTCGGCCAGGCCGATCGGCTCGCGCGACTGGGAGTCGAGCACCCGGCCGCGCACCGTGCCCGTGGGCCGGGCGGCCGCGGGTGGGGCTTCCGCCGTCTGAGCGACGGCGGCGCGAGGGGTGAGACCAACCAGCACCGCCAGCAGGAATCCGCACGCCTCGAGCCGCTTGCCCAATTTCGGTTCTCCGTCTTGAAGGGAATAGCGGGAGCCCACGGCCAGAGATCGGCAGCCGGCAGCCGGCACCGCAGCGGATTCTGAAGCCGGGGGGCGATTCTCTCCATCGGCGGCCGGGGGGGACGATGGGATTTCACACCGAATATCCCTCTCGTGCCGCTCTCGGAGCAAGACACCGCCGGCTACGGACTCTCCCCCGCCCCGCGCCGCTTCGCGATCAGCCCCTCCCAGGCCTTCATGCGCCGCGCGATCTCGGCCTCGAAGCCCTCGCCGGTGGGCTCGTAGAAGCGCTTGCCCGCCAGCTCCGCGGGCAGGTGGTCCTGGTCGGCAATCCGGCCCTCCTCGTCGTGGGCGTACTGGTAGCCGGCGCCGTAGCCCAGGTCCTTCATCAGCGGCGTGGGCGCGTTGAGGATCACGAGCGGAGGCGGAAGGCTCCCGCTCTCCTCGACCTCGGCCATCGCCTTTCCGAACCCCCGGTACACGGCGTTGCTCTTGGGCGCGGTGGCGAGATAGGCGCAGCACTGGGCGATCGCCAGCTCGCCCTCGGGGGTGCCGAGCTGGTGATAGGCCTCGAACGCCGCGACCGCGAGCGGCAGCGCCTGGGGGTCAGCGTTGCCGACGTCCTCGCTCGCGAAGCGCACCAGGCGCCGCGCCACGTAGAGCGGGTCCTCGCCCGCCGCCAGCATCCGCGCCAGCCAGTAGAGCCCGGCGTGCGGGTCGGAGTCGCGCAGCGATTTGTGGAGCGCCGAGATCAGGTTGTAGTGCTCCTCCCCCGCGCGGTCGTAGCGCAGGTGCTTGCGCGCCAGCGCGCGGCGCACGTCCTCGACCGTGATGGTCCCGCGCCGCGCGGCGGCCGCGGCGACCTCGAGCGTGTTGAGCGCGCGCCGCGCGTCGCCGTCGGCGGCCTGCGCCATGAGGTCGAGCGCGGCGGGCTCGGCCTTCACCCGGTCCCCCAGGCCGCGCTCGGGATCGGCGAGCGCACGCTCGAGCAGGGTGCGGAGGTCGGCGGGGCCGAGCTCCTTCAGCACCAGCACCCGCGCGCGCGAGAGCAGCGCCGAGTTGACCTCGAACGACGGGTTCTCGGTGGTGGCGCCGATCAGTACGATGTCGCCGTTCTCGACGTGCGAGAGGAAGGCGTCCTGCTGGGCCTTGTTGAAGCGGTGGATCTCGTCCACGAACAGGATGGTGGGCTTGCCCGCGCTCCGGCGCTCGACCGCCGCGCGCTGCATGACCTCCTTCACCTCCTTGATGCCCGAGAGCACCGCGCTGAACTGGACGAACGGCGCTCCCGAGGTGCCGGCGAGGAGCCGGGCGATGGTGGTCTTGCCGCTTCCGGGCGGGCCCCAGAGGATCAGCGAGGAGAGGTGCGTGCCCTCGCGCATCAGCGCGAGCGGGCTCCCGGGCGAAAGGAGCTGTGACTGGCCGACCAGCTCGTCGAAGGTCCGCGGCCGCATGCGGTCGGCGAGCGGGCCCGAGGCGGCGCGCTCCGGAGCCGGCTCGGGGCGGAAGAGCTCGCCGCTCATGCCGGGTCGCCGCGGCGGGCGGGAGCGACCGACGCAGGCGCTGCGCCCGCCACCGGACGCGCGGCGGGCTCGGCGGCTTCGCCGTCCGCGGGCTCCGGCGGGCGCCCGTCCGCGGGCGCGGGCGAAGGCGCGGCAGGGGGCGCGGGCGAAGGCGCGGCAGCGGGCGCCGGCATCGACGCCGCGCCCCGTCGCGCACCCCACTCCGCCAGCGCGCGCGCTGCCTCCTCCACGGTCATCGGGCGGCCGAGCGCCACGCCCAGCGCCTCGAGGCGCTCGAACAGCTCCGACAGCGCCGGCGGCTCGATGTTGCTGCGCCGGAGCAGCGCGGCGTCGGCGAACACGTCGGCGGGCGGGCCCTGCGCCACGATCTCGCCGCCGCGCAGCAGCACGTAGACCCGGTCCGCCATGGCCGGCACCACGTTCACGTCGTGGGTGGCCATCACCAGCGTTACGCCGTGCTCCGAGTGCAGGCGGTTCAGGAGCGACACCAGGTCGGTGCGCGAGGCGGGATCGAGACCCTCGAAGGGCTCGTCCAGGACCAGCAGCTCGGGATTCAGCACCAGCGCACCGGCCAGCGCCACCTTGCGCTTCTCGCCGCCCGAGAGGTGGTGGCACACCTTGTCGCGCAGGTGGGCGATGCCGACCCGGGCGAGCGTCTCGCTCACCATGCTCTCCACCTCGGCGGCGGCGTAGCCGTAGTTGCGGGGCGAGAACGACACGTCGTCCCACACCGTGGGCGCCAGGATCTGCTCGTCGGCGTTCTGCATCAGCACGCCGATGCGCTCGCGGATGCGGTTGAAGTGGCGCGCCGGGTTCACGCCGAACACCGAGACCTCGCCCTCCTGGGGCTCGAGCAGGCCGAGGATGTGGAACAGCAGCGTGCTCTTGCCGCAGCCGTTGGGGCCCAGCACCACCACGCGCTCGCCGCGCGCGGCCACGAAGTCGAGGCCGCATAGGTGGACCTGGGTGCGGTCGGGATAGGTGTGCCGCACGCACGAGACCCGCACCACGGTCTCGCTCACCGCATCCCCCACAGCAGCGCGCCCGCGGCGACGATCGCTCCGGCCGCCAGCGCCACCCACAGGTCGGCGCGCGTGGCCTCGGCCCAGTGGCGGCAGCCGCAGATGCGCCCGGAGTGGCCGCGCAGCAGCATGGTCGCGTACATGCGCTGGCTGCGCTCGAAGCCGTAGAGCACGAGGGTGGCGAGGCCCTCGCCCGCGAGCGGCAGCCTGCGGCGCGCGGGCAGGCTCTCCGCCGCGCGCAGCCGGAACGCCCGGAACAGTCGCTGGGCGCGGACGATCAGCTCGAACACGGCGCGATACGTGAGGAAGAGCCCGTCGCCCGCGGCGCGCGGCAGCACGCGCGAGAGCGGGGCGAAGAGGTCGGGATAGGGCGTGGTGCCCACCAGCCAGACGGCGTAGAGGCTCCCAGTGAGCGGCCGGAGCGCGATCGAGAGCGCGTGGAGCCAGCTCCCGTCCCAGCGCAGGGCGAGGTAGAGCACGGCGAAGAGCAGCGGATAGCCCGCCGCCGTGGCGAGCAGCCGAAGCGGGAGCCGGCTGCTGAGCGCGAGCAGCCAGCCGACGGCGTAGAGCGCGAGCTGGAGGCGCAGGCCGGGCGCGAACACCGCGAGCACGATCGCCAGGGTGGCGAGCGCGAGCTTGGGCAGCGCGCTCGCGCGATGCCACGGAGAGCCGCCCGCGCTCGCGACGTAGTCGATCTGGGCCAGCGTGTTGATCACGGCGCGACCCCCGCGGCGGCCGGGGCCGCGGCCGGAGCCGCGGCGGCCGGCAGGAGATCGGGGCGCACCCGGGCGAGGAAGCGCCCGATGCCGAAGGCCACGGCCGACTCGGCGGCGATCGCCACGATCCACAGCCCGATCGTGAGCCCGGCGAAGAGCCCGACGCGCGCATCGCCGTGACCGATCGCGAGCGGAACGCCGGGGCCGAGGCGCAGCGCGAGTGCCAAGAGCGCGAACCACAGGAGCCCCGAGACCGTCTGCGCGGCTGCGGTCGCGAGCGCGAGCGCGCTAGGGGCGCCGAGGCGCGTCGCGAGCCGCACGTAGACCGGGCGCGCGACCGCGGCGCCGGACCCCAGCACCAGCGCGTTCAGGCCCACCACCGTGAGCCCGCCCTGGCCGAGCAGGGCGAGGATCACGCTCACCACGAACACCACCGGAAAGCTCGCCGCCGGCCCCAGCAGCACGCCCACCGGCCCCGCGAGCGTGAGGCAGTACTCGAGCGCGAAGAGCGGGATCGGGATCGACATCACCGCCAGCATCAGCCCTCCGAGCGCGCCCTGGTAGGCGATCCGCTTGGGCGCGTCGCGGCCGCCCGCGCGTCCGGCCAGGGCGAGCAGGACGAGCGCGAGCGCGAGCCCCGGCCCCCACAGGAGCGGGGGCAGCACGCCGTCGGGTACGTGGAGGTGCGACACGGCTACTGCGCCCAGGCCAGCGCGACGCCGGCCGCCCGCACCCGCGCGCGCGCGAGCGCGGCGAGGCAGGCCTCGAAGGTCGCGCCGGTGGTGATCACGTCGTCCACCAAGAGGATGCTCCTCCCTTCGAGCCGGCCCGGGTGCCGCACCCGGAACGCGCCGGCCACGTTGGCGCGGCGCGAGCGCGGATCGAGCCGCGCCTGGGGCGGGGTGTTGCGGACACGCTCGATCGCCCCCTCCAGCAGCGGGACGCCGATCCGTCCGGCGAGTGATTCCGCGAGCCGCTCGGCCTGATTGTACCCTCGCTCGCGCCGCCGGGCGGAGTGGAGCGGAACCGCCATCACCAGGTCCGGCCGCGGCGCCCCGGGCACCACGCGCGCCAGCTCCGCGCCCAGGCCGGCCGCGAGCCCGGTGCGGCCCTGGTACTTGAGCGCGTGCACCACGCAGGCCGCGCGCTCGTCGTAGAGCCACGCGGGCCACACCGTGCGCCCGGGGTGGGCGGTGCAGCCCACCGGCTCGCGCCCGCGCGCCAGGCAGCGCGCGCACAGCGGCATCGCGACGCGCGGGATCGCCGCGTGGCACGCGTCGCACAGCAGGCGCTCGGGCTCGGCGCGCGCGCCGCAGCCCGGACAGCGCTGCGGCAGGGCGAAGGCGGCCAGGTCGCGCGCCCGCGCGACCAGCGCGCCGGCCGCGGAGGCCAGGGCGCCGCGCGCGATCATGGCGCGCCCGCCGGGGCGGGCGCCGGCGCGGCGCCGCGTGGCCCTGCCCCGCTCATCGCGGCCAGCCCACGGCCGCCGTGAGCGCGTCGATCGACACCTCGCTCCCGGTCCAGAGGGCGAGCGAGCGCCGCGCCTGGAAGGCGAGCAGCCCGAGCCCGTCGTAGGCCTCGAGCCCCGAAGCGCGCGCGCTCCGCACCCACGGCGTGATCGAAGCACCGTACACCAGGTCCACGATCAGCGCCCCGCGCGGCAGCCGCTCGACCGGCGCCGCGGGCTCCTCCCCGGCGAGCGGGGTGGCGTTGACGATCACGCTCGCCTGCGCCAGCTCTCCTGCCTCCTCCTGCGAGCGCCACGCAACCAGCGCGGCGCCCGGGATCCCGCGCCACGCCTCGCGCGCCTCCGCCACGCTTCGCGCGCTCGCGGCGATGCGCGCGCACCCGGCGCCGGCAAGAGCGAGCGCCAGGCTGCGCGCCGCGCCCCCCGCGCCCAGCAGCACGACGCGCTGGGCCTCGGGCCGCCGCCCGAGCGCGATCAGGAGGTCGAGGAAGCCCGCGCCGTCGGTGGTCTCGCCCCACGCGCCTCCGGGCTCGAACCCCACGGTGTTGACCGAGGCCGCGCGCCGCGCGTCGTCCGAGGCGCGGGCCACGTGGTCGAGCGCGGCGCGCTTGAGCGGGTGGGTGAGGTTCACGCCGCGGTAGCCCGCGCTCGCGAGCTCGCCGAGCCGCGCGCCCAGCTCGGCGAGCGGGGTGCGGATCGCATGCGATTCGCCCGCGAGGCCCAGCGCCGTGAGCCCGGCGCGGTGGAGGTCGGGCGAGCGGGTGTAGGCGAGCGGATCGCCGAGGACCGCGAGCTTCACGCGCGCGGCCTCACGCCGCGGGCGGGGTGGTGCTCTCGCGCCGCAGGCGCAGCAGCATGAGCAGGCCGAAGAGCGCGATCGCGAGGCTCGAGATCTGGCTCTCGACGATCGGCTGCGCGCCGACCGTGACCAGCGCCGTCTCCGGCTCGTAGGCGCGGGTGAAGTCGAGCGGGATGCGGACCAGCGCGAACAGCATGAGGAAGGTCCAGAACAAGGTCCCGGGCAGGCTCGCGCGGCGCCGCAGCACCCACGTCACCACGAACAGCGCGAGACCGGCGAGCGCGAAGTAGAGCTGCGACGGGTGGATCTTGGCGTTCCCGAACTCGAGCCCGGCGAAGGAATCGGGCGGGAAGCTCACGCCCCACGGCAGGCGCGTCGGGCGCCCGTAGCAGCAGCCGTTGAGGAAGCAGCCGACGCGGCCGAACGCGCTCCCGATCGCGATCGAGGGCGTGACCGCGTCCGCCACCACCCACATCGGCAGCCCGAGCCGGCGCGCGGTGACCAGCCCGCCGAACACGCCGGCCACCAGGCCCCCGTACAGGGTGAGCCCGCCCTGCCACAGCGCGAGCACGCTCCCCCACTCGCGGCGGAACTCGGACACGTGCTCGAGCACGTAGAGCATCCGCGCCCCGAGCACGCCGGCGACCAGCGCCACCAGGATCACGGTCACCAGCTTGTCCTCGTCCAGGTGGAGGCGGCGCGCCTCGCGCAGCGCGAGCCAGGTGCCGAACAGGAACGCCACGGCCAGCATCAGCCCGTACGAGCGGACGTGCAGGAAGCCCCAGTGGAGGATCTCGGGATGCAGCGGTCACAACTCCCGGCGCCGCAGCGCCACGTTCTCCAGCATGCCGAGCTGGATGCCGTTCACGAGCAGCGCGGTTCCGCCGTACGAGAGGAGCGGCAGCGGCAGGCCCGTGACCGGCGCCCAGCCGACCGTCATCAGCATGTTCACCATGATGTGATAGAAGAGCGCGGTGACGAGCCCCACCGCCATCAGGCTGGCGAATCCGTTGCGGCAGCTCACCGCCAGGCGGAAGCCGCGCACGATCACGACCGCGTACAGTAGCACCACGGTCAACGAGCCCAGGAGGCCCAGCTCCTCCCCCACCACGGAGTAGATGAAGTCGGTGTGCCGCATGGGCAGGTAGGCGAGCGCCTTCTGCGATCCCTTGAGGTAGCCCTTGCCGCCCACGCCGCCCGAGCCGATCGCGATCTTGGACTGGATGATCTGGTAGCCCGCCCCGTACGGATCCTGGCTGGGGTCGAGGAAGGTCTCGATGCGCCGCTTCTGGTAGTCGTGCAGGTGCGCCCAGATGTGGGGCACCGAGTAGGAGACCGCGCCGTTCAGGATCACCATCACGATCAGCGTCCCGAGCCGGGGGCGGGCCCACAGCAGCAGCGGCAGGAACATGATCAGGAACCACCACGGCGAGCGGGTCACGAAGTAGAGCGCGACGTTGAACACCGGCGAGAGCCCGAGCATGAGCGAAGCGACCGGCAGCCCGGCCCAGTAGTACATCGCGACCAGCACCACCGGGAACGAGAGCGAGGTCCCGAGGTCGGGCTCCTTCGCGACCAGGCCGAACGGCAGAAGCGTGAGCACGATCGGCGGCAGCCAGTGGCGGATGCGCGTGAGGTCGAGCTTGGGATGGTCGAACAGACGGGCGAGCACGAGCACGGTCGCGATCTTGGCGAGCTCGGAGGGCTGGAAGTGGATCGGCCCGAGGTCGAGCCAGCGCCGCGCGCCCATCGCCGTGCTCCCCGTCCACAGCACGGCGATCAGCAGCGTGAGCGCGGCCCCGTAGAAGGGCCAGGCGAGGGTGTCGTAGACGCGGTACGGGATCGCGGCCGCGAGCCACGCCGCGACCACCGCCAGCCCGGCCCACTGGAGCTGCCTGATCCACAGGCCCTGGTGCTGGCCCGGCATCGAGGTCGCGCTGTAGACGGTCAGGAGGCCGATCACGACCAGGGCGAGCGCCGCGCCCGCCATCCAGCCGTCGATCGCCGGCACGCGCACCCGGAGCTTGAGCGGACCCGGGATCTGCCAGCTAGTCGCCAACCACCACCTCCGTGGTATCCCGCCGCGGCGGCCTGGGCGCCGGGCGATTCTGGAGCGAGTCCGGGAGCAGCAGGCGGGCCAGCACCTTGGCGGCGATCGGCGCGGCCACGGTGCCGCCGTGGCCGCGGTTCTCGGCCACCACCGCGATCGCGACCCGGGGATCCTCGACCGGCGCGTAGCACAGGAAGAGCGCGTGGTCGGGCCCGTGGGGATTCTGCGAGGTGCCGGTCTTTCCCGCCACCCGGATCCCCGGCACCTGGGCCGCGGCTCCGGTGCCGTCCTTCACCACCTTCTCCATCGCGGCCTGGAGCGCGTCCCACACCGGACGGTCGGCGGTCACGCCGGTCTGGACGGGGCGCGGGATCGTGAACAGCGCCTCGCCCCGCACCTGCTTCACGACGTGGGGGCGCACGGCGCGGCCGCCGTTGGCGACCTCGGCCGCCACCAGCGCGAGCTGGAGCGGCGTCACCAGCAGCTCGCCCTGGCCGATCGCGAGGTTCAGCATCAGACCCTTCCGCCACCGCCCCACACCCCAGTGGCGGTCGTACCAGGTCGGATCCGGGATCAGCCCGCGGCGCTCCTGGGGCAGGTCCACGCCGGTGCGGTCGCCGAGCCCGAACTCGCGCGCCGCGGCCTCGAGGCGCGGCAGGCCGAGCATCGGGCCGATCTGGTAGAAGTAGACGTCGCAGGAGTTCTGGAGCGCGCCGATGAAGTCGAGCGGCCCGTGGCCGTCCCACTTCCAGCAGTTGAAGATCCGCCCTCCGTAGAAGTAGCTCCCGGTGCACGCCTGGAGCCAGGTGTGAGGGCCGGCGACCCCGGAGCGCAGGGCGGCGAGCATCACCACCACCTTGAAGGTCGAGCCCGGCGGGTACGCGCCCTGGATGGCGCGGTTCAGGAGCGGGTTCGAGCCGCCGCGCGACAGCACGTTCCAGCGCTCCCAGCTCATGCCGCGCGAGAACTCGTTGGGATCGAACGTGGGCCGGCTCACCATGCCGAGGATCGCGCCGTCGCGCGGATCGACCGCCACCGCCGCGCCGCGCTCGACGCCCGCCATCGCGTCCTCCATCGCGCGCTGCACCTTGAGGTCCAGGGTGAGCACCAGGTCGTGGCCGCTCACGGGCGGGCGCGGCGGCTCCTCGGTGAGCGTCGAGACGCGCTTGCCGACCGCGTTCACCACCACGAACTCGGCCCCGTCGCGCCCGCGCAGGATCTCCTCGTAGCGGCGCTCGACCCCGGTGCGCCCGATCAGGTCGCCGAGGCGGTAGCCCGCGGTCGAGAGCGAGTCGAGCTCCTGCTCGTTCACCTCGCCCGCGTAGCCCAGCAGGTGGGCCGCGAGCCGGCCGTGCGGGTAGCGCCGCACCGGCTCGACCTGAACCTCGATCCCGGGCAGCTCGGCGCGCGACTCCTCGACCGCGGCCAGCACCCGGAACGGGGCGTCGATGCGCAGCATCGCGCTCTGGCCGTTCTTGTTCGCGGTCGCGACCGCGGCCCGGACCTGGGCGGTGTCCACCTCGACCAGGGTCGAGACCTCGCGGACCCAGGCCGGGCTCAGCACGTCGGCGGCGCGCGAGGCGCTCTCGGCCGGGAACGGCTGGAACACGATGCTGAAGCTCGGCGCGCTGTCGGCGAGCAGCTCGCCCGAGGCGTCGTAGATCACGCCCCGCGGCGCGCGCAGCACCTCGAGCCGCACCCGGTTCTCCTTCGAGAGCTCGAGGTACTTGTCGTGCTCGACCACCTGGAGGCGCAGGAGCCCCAGCGTAACGAGCGCGAACCCCGCGATCGCGAGGCGCGAGAGCACGCCGAAGCGCAGCTCTCTACTTAGCCGAGTCGGTGGCGAAAGCGACATCGCTGAAGAGCGGTCGTCCGCTCACGCGCCGCACCACGGCGAGCAGCAGCGCGCCGAGCGGGGCGGTGAAGGCCACGGCCAGCCCCACGCGGCCGAGCAGATAGAGCCAGCTGGTGAGGCCGCCGAGCTCGAACGCCACGGTCCAGGTCTGATGGACCGCGGTGGCGATCGCGAGCAGGATCAGGTGCGTGGTCGCGCGGTCGCGCACCAGGGTCTGGTTGAGGCGCCCCACCGCGTAGCCGATCAGGGCGAGCATGAGCGCGTGCCGCCCCAGCCAGTGTGCCGCGTCCAGATCCGCCGCCAGCCCGAGCAGGAATCCCAGCGAGGCCCCCGACGTCTCGCCGTGGCCGAGCGCCCAGACCACGGTGGCGAAGGCGAGCACGTCGAGCACGACCCCGCGCGCGGCGAACGCGGAGAGCGCGGTCGAGCGCAGGAGCAGCGCGACCACGAACAGCAGCGCCAGGCCGCCCAGGCCTCTCACAACCCCTCCTTGGACAGCGCGCCGCGGCGGATCACGAAGGCGTGGCGCAGGCGCGAGAGCTTGACCGCCGGCGCCACGTCCACCTCGAGCATGAGCCGGCTCGGATCGGGGACCGCCCTGAGCACGCGGCCCACCGCGAGCCCGCGCGGGTAGTGCCGCGAGTACCCGGAGGTCAGCACGCGCTGGCCGGCGCGCAGCGTGTCGGTGATCGGGACGTTGGCGAGCACCAGGCGCGCGCGCGGCGACAGGGCGAGGCGCAGCACCCCGAGCACGCCGGTGCTCTCGACCTCGCACGCCACCGCGGAGTTGGGATCGGTGACCAGGATCACGCGGCTCAGGTTGTCCCAGGTCTCGCCGATGCGGCCCAGCAACCCCTCGCCGGTCACCACCGGATCGCCGGTCTCGATCCCCTGCCGCCGCCCGGCGCTGATCGTGGCCGCGGTCGGCAGGACCTCGCCGGCGAGCGACAGGATCTCGACCGGCTGCACCGCGAAGCGCCGGGCGACCGGCAGGCCGAGCGAGCGGCGCAGCTCCTGGTTCTCGACGCCCCCGATCCGCAGGCGCTCGTTCTCGAGCGTGAGCTCGGTGATGCGCTGGTGGAGCTCCTGATTCTCGGACCACGCGGCGGCCATGCGGTCGGCGCTCAGCACCACGCGGTCGAGGGGCGCGAACAGGAAGGCCCCCACACCCCGCAGCGCGGTCGCGGGGAGGCGCTCGCCGGTGAGCAGGAGGAACAGCGAGAGCGCCGTGTAGAGACCCAGCAGCGCCCCGCTGCGCCGCTCGGCCGGCGGGAGGAACCCTCCCATCCGTCAGTCCTTGTGGCCGCTCAGGAGCACCTTCTCGTAGTCCCCGATGTTCTCGAGGATCTTGCCGGCTCCGAGAACCACGCAGGTGAGCGGGTCCTGGGCGACGCGGATGTTGAGGTTCGTCACCTCGCGCATGAGGAGGTCGAGCCCCCGGAGGAGGGCGCCGCCCCCGGTCATGAAGATGCCGCGGTCCACGATGTCGGCGGCCAGCTCGGGCGGGGTGCGCTCGAGGCACTCGCGCAGGGCGTTCACGATGCTGCCGACCGGCTCCTGCAGCGCTTCACGGATCTCGACGCTCGACACCCGCAGGGTGCGGGGGATGCCGCGCACCAGGTCGCGCCCCTTGATCTCCATGTCCATCTCCTCGGGGAGCGGGAACGCGGAGCCGATCTCGATCTTGATGCGCTCGGCGGTCTGCTCGCCGATGAGCATGTTGTACGCCTTCTTGGCGTAGTTCATGATCGCTTCGTCCATCTCGTCGCCGCCCACCCGGATCGAGGTCTTGGTCACGATCCCGTTGAGCGCGATGACCGCGATCTCGGTGGTGCCGCCGCCGATGTCCACCACCATGTTGCCGGTCGGCGTGTCCACCGGAAGCCCCACGCCGATCGCGGCCGCGATCGGCTCGGGCACGAGCTTCACGTCCCGCGCGCCGGCGCGCTCGGCCGAGTCCTGCACCGCGCGCTTCTCCACCGCCGTGATGCCCGAGGGCACGCAGATCACGATGCGGGGCCGGACGTTGAACTTGTGCTTGTGGACGCGATGGACGAACTCGCGCAGCAGCGCCTCGGTGAGCTCGAAGTCCGCGATCACGCCGTCCTTGAGCGGGCGGACGGCGTTGATCCCGTCCGGGGTGCGGCCCAGCATGAGCTTGGCCTCGGTCCCCACCGCATACACGCGGCCGTTCGACCGGTCCACCGCGACCACGGAGGGCTCGTTCAGGACGATCCCGCGGCCCTTGACGAAAACCAGGGTGTTCGCGGTGCCGAGGTCCATGGCGACATCCGTGGAGAGGAACCCCATCAGGTTGTCGAGAAACATCCTTGCCTCTCTTGGAGTTCGGGCTGGTGAGCCGGCGTCCCGAGAATCGCCGGTGCGGGGCGGTCGAGCGCGGGAGGTCGATGCGAACAGGGAGTCACTTCCCCGCGAGCTATCGGCACGCTAGCACTGGAAACTTGAGCGCCGCAAGTGCCTCCGCTGCCCGCGCCCACCGCGGGCGGAGCGCTCCGCGGCCCCGGAGCCCGACCTCGGAATCGTGGCGTGGCCGCGCAATTCGTTGACCCGCTCCAAACCCGATGCTACGCTCATTTGCGAGTGAAGACGCCTCCCCGCACCACCGAATGACCCGCCTCCGCCGTCTACTGTTTCTCCTTCTGCCGCTTGGGCTTGGCCTCGGGTCAGCGGCTCTGCCGGGGCGCGCGCAGCAGTCCACCCAGGGGCGCTTCGCCTTCGCCGACACCACCCTCCTGCGCGACACCCTGGGACTCTCCTTCGAGGGTCTCTTCCCGCTCGCCGACAGTCTCGGGATGACGCCCGACAGCCTGCGCGCGCTCTCGATCCGCTACCGGTACGCCCTGGGGCGGCTGCTCACGCTCGCCGACAGCCTGGGCGTGGTGGTGGACAGCGTGGGGCCGGTCCTCCGGCGCGAGCGCTTCAACCCGCTCGCGGCCGCCGGCGCCCGCAACTCGCGCTCGTTCGCGTACAACAGCACCTACGACATCGGCCGGAACAGCAGCACGTGGGTGAACGGATCGGACTACTCCCTGGTGGCGGGCTCGATCATCGTCAACAGCAACACCTCGATCCAGATCGACCGCCGGCGGGCCGGCGGGATCACCAACCTCGACCAGACCCAGGCGTTGGCCACCCGGGCCGACTGGAAGTTCTCGAACAACTTCTCCCTCGGCGGCAGCGCGAACCTCGACCGCACCGACAACCGGACGCGGGGAGCGATCTACAACCAGAGCATCAACAACAGCCTGTTCCAGGTCTCGGCGCGCAGCCGCCAGCAGCCGGCGCGCGGGCTGAACTCGGAGCTCAATCTCTCCGGCGGCCTGCTCAAGGTCTCCGGCTCGACCCAGGAGAAGAGCGGCCTCTCCGGGGACGTCAACGGACGCGTGCGCTACCTGCGCGGGAGCTGGCTGGTGAACGACCTCGGCGGCCAGCTCACCGGCAACCTGGCCCGCACCGGATCGCCGGGCTCGCTCGAGCGCTCGAACACGCGGGACCTCTCCAACAGCGTGCGCGGCACCATGGGCCTGTTCACGAGCGCCCCGGTCGGGCTCAATCTCAACTACAACCTCCAGAACTCCCGGGTCGAGATCCCGGCCGAGCTGAACGCCATCCAGCAGGTGCGGACCGGGCGGAACGGGCTCGACGCCACGCTGCGGCTGCGCATCGACAACGACCGCTACCTCTCGTTCGCGGAGAGGCTCAACAGCTCGCGGCAGGCGAACGCCTCCGTCCCGTCCAGCCAGAACACCAGCAATGACCAGGGCTTCACGCTGAGCGGTCGATACGGCATCCGGGCCTTGTCGCTGGACGCGAGCTTCGGGCGCCTGCTCGGCACCTCGAAGTATCCCTTCCGCGGCCAGAACGGCGGCTACGGCGAGGACCGTGACAACCGCAACGTGGACGCCACGCTCACCTGGACCCTGTCGCGGTTCATCAACGCGAAGGCGGCGGGCGGCGTGAGCCTGTCGCGCTCCCGCTACTTCGTGCTCGGCAACTACCCCAACCTGCCGGTGCCGCGCGACTCGTACCGCCAGTACTACCGGCTCGAGGGGCGCTACAGTCCGTCGCCGAAGGTGGGCAGCGGCGTGCGGCTCGAGGTGAACCGGACGCTCCAGGTGAACCTGCCGGCGGCGAGCACCGCGGCCAACAGCGAATCGCGCGGCTACCGGGCGGCGTGGGACTGGAACTACCGCCTCTTGAGCGGCCTCACCGCAACCCAGACCAATCAGATCAACGCCGACTACACGTACTACACATTCCTCCCCGCCAGCTCGGACCGGCTCTCGCTCGACTACTACACCCACACGGTGCTCAACGCCGTGATCCTGCCCAGCCTCCAGCTCGACGTCACGCACGACTACCGCTACCAGCCGAGCGGGGGCTACGCTCCGATCGATCCGCTCGGCGAGGGGCCCAGCTACTTCAGCCAGGCCGACGACGGCCGCTCCTCGAGCCTCAAGGCCAACCTGAGATACCGGGCCTCCTCGGCGCTGTCGCTGAACGTCTCGCCCGAGTACACGGCGTCCGACCGGCACTCGGTGTCGGAAGGCGTCGTCGTGCCCCAGCGCACCAGCCGCACGCTGATCTTCACCGGCGGCGCCAGCCTCAACTTCACGCTCGGCGAGCACGGGCAGCTCACCGGCGACATCGGCCGCAGGTTCCAGGCCGATGGCACCACCGAGTACCAGAGCGGCGCGCCGCGGCCGCGGCCCAGCTCGGAATACGACTTCTGGACCGGGAGCCTGCGGCTCTCGTGGGGGCTGTGATGGTGCGACGACTCCGGGGCTGCGCGTGGGTGCTGGCGGTCTGGCTCTCGGCCACCGGGGCGTTCGGCACCTGCAACTTCTTCAAGCCCGCGGTGCCGGAGCTGCCCAACCGGGCGCCGATCATCGGCGACTATTCCACCCCAACCGCGACCCTCCAGACCCTGGCCCGCGGCCTGGTGGACAAGAACGGGAGCAACGGCCAGGAGGTCTACATGGGCGCGCTCGCGGAGAGCACCCAGGACCTGCGCGCCTTCCACGCCTTCTTCGACCTCCGCGACCTGAACCAGCGTCCGACCTGGGATCGCAACCGCGACTGGAACCGGGACCTGGAGAGTGTCCTGTACTCGGATCTGGTGCGGAAGTACTCTCACCCCTACGAGATGACTTGGGGGCCGTACGAGCCGGGGGGCGACGAGAGAAGCGAAGGCGATGGCAGCCGGGATTCGACGCTCCACCGGAGGTACACGGTCGTCCAGGTGATCGGAACGGGCAGCACCGCGACGCGGTCTCCGCTCGCGGTCGGCGCCGCGGATCTCTACTTCGTGAAGTCCGCCGCCCTGAACCGCTGGGTCATCGTGCGCTGGCAGGACTACCGCGCGATCGACGCGGGCGCGGACACCGTCACCCTGGGCCGGCGCCGACTGGAGACGCAGCCATGAGACAGGCGCTCCGGATCCTCCCCCGCCGCCTCGCGGTCCTCGCCGTGCTGGCGGGCGCGCTCGCGGTCTCCGGCTGCTTCAATCCTTTCGACCCGCTCGTGGTCCGCAACCGCGTCGGAACCGCCGAGCCGCCGCCCGTCCCGAGCCGCCCCGACCTGGCGATCCGGCTGTTCGAGTGGTGCTGGGACCACCGCGCGATCGCGGAGTACGAGGAGATCTTCACCGACGACTTCCTGTTCCAGTTCGCCGCCGCCGACAGCTCCGGCCAGGCGTTCCTCGGCGGCGTGATCACCCGCACCGACGAGATCGAAACCGCACGTCACCTGTTCGTCGGCGGCGGCTCGAGCCCGCCGGCGAACAGCATCTCGCTCGATCTGGACCAGAACCTCATCGCGGGACCCGACCCCCGTCCCGGCAAGGGGAACACCACCTATCACCAGGAGATCGTGACCACGGTCGTGCTCCGGATCGATACCGAGCAGGAGGACTACCAGGTGACGGGCGCGGCGCGATTCTTCCTGGTGCGAGGCGACTCGGCGGCGATCCCCGCCGAGCTGCTCGCCCGCGGCTTCGGGCACGACGCGTCGCGCTGGTATATCGAGCGCTGGGAGGACGAGACCGCGCAGGCCGGCGCCTACAAGGCCCTGCTCGGCCACCGCGACCCGCGGCTCGAGGCACGGCGGCCCGCGACCGGCGACCTCGCGACGCGCCCGGCCCGGGCGCTCTCGCCGCCGCACCCGGTCTCGTGGGGTTTCGTCAAGCGCGTGTGGCGCCCGGAGCGCTGAGCGCTTCCGTAGCCACGAGGGCGCGGCGCCCCTCGTAGCGCCCCGGCGAACGCCGCCCTATACTCCCGCTCGTACCACTCGTGAGGGCGTCCGGGCGCCGCCCGGATGCCTCGCCGCTCACGCGCCACCGGTCCGGGGCCGCGTCCGCTCCCGGCCGCGAGACACCCGGAGGGCTCATGCCGGCCGAAGGCTCGAACATCCAGAAGGACCTCAACCCCCTGGCCAACGCGGAGCGCCAGTTCGAGGAGGCGGCCGCGCGGCTCAACCTGCCTGCCGGCATCAAGGAGGTGATCAAGCGCCCGCGCCGGGCGACGATCGTCTCGCTCCCGGTCCAGATGGACGACGGCACCCTCCGCGTGTTCACCGGATACCGCGTCCAGCATTCGATCGTGCGCGGTCCCGCCAAGGGCGGCATCCGCTACCACCCCGACGTGAGCCTGGACGAGGTGGCCGCGCTCGCCGCCTGGATGACCTGGAAGTGCGCGGTGGTGAACATCCCCTTCGGCGGCGGCAAGGGCGGAGTCATCTGCGACCCGTCCAAGATGTCCAAGGGCGAGCTCGAGCGCCTGACCCGGCGCTACGCCGCCGACCTCTCCGACCTGTTCGGGCCCGAGAGCGACGTTCCGGCGCCCGACGTGAACACCAACGAGCAGGTGATGGCCTGGATCGTGGACACCTACTCCATGCACGAGCGGCGCACGGAGTACGCGGTCGTGACCGGCAAGCCGCTCGAGGTGGGCGGCTCGGCGGGAAGGCGCGAGGCCACCGGCCGCGGGGTGCTGCTCTGCACGCGCGAGGCCAGCCGCCACCTCGCCATGCCGCTCGCGGGCGCCCGGGTGGCGGTGCAGGGGTTCGGCAACGTGGGCTCGGTGTCCGCCGACCTCCTCTCCCGCGACGGGGCGACGATCGTGGCGGTGGCCGACGTGAGCGGCGGCGTCCACAACCCGGCCGGGCTCGACGTGCCGGCCCTGCTCCACTGGGCGGCCGACCACCGCGGGGTGGCGGGATTCCCGGGCGGCAAGCCGCTCACCACTCCGATCGTGGAGTACGACTGCGACATCCTGATCCCGGCCGCGCTCGAGAACCAGATCACCGCCGAGAACGCCGCGCGGGTCAAGGCCCGGATCGTCGCCGAGGGGGCGAACGGCCCCACCACCCCGGACGCCGACCGGATCCTGGAGCAGAAGGGCGTGTTCCTGATCCCCGACATCCTGTGCAACTCGGGGGGCGTGACGGTCTCCTATTTCGAGTGGGTGCAGAACCGCATGGGCTTCTACTGGCCCGAGGACGAGGTGAACGGCCGCCTCGAGCACACCATGGTGCACGCCTTCCGCGACGTGCTCTCGAAGTCGCTCGAGCACCGCGTCAACATGCGGGTCGCGGCCTTCATGGTGGCGATCGAGCGGGTGGTGAAGGTCATCATGCTGCGCGGGGTGTACGCGTAAGACGCCTTCGGGCGTAGAGCGAAGCGGCCCACGGGGGAAAACCCCGCGGGCCGCTCGCGTTTCGGGTCCGGCCGGACTAGAACGAGTAGGTGGCCGTGACCTTCGGGAAGTAGCCGCCGTTGCCGGTCGTCGACGACGTCTGTCCGCTCCCGAGCCATCCGAGGTTGGAGTAGAAGTCGTTCGCGACCACGGCGTCGAACTGGAGCGTGCCGACCTTGACGCCGGCGCCCAGGGTCATGTCGAACGACGTGGTGGTGATCTCGACGCGCGGGTCGGTCGCGACCCGCGGATCGCCCTTGATCTTGCTGAACGCCGCCTTGTTGGCGCCGAAGCGGAGCGTGAGCCACGAGTTCACGTGAGTCTCGAGCGCCGCGAACACCAGCGGCGAGAGGGTCTCGGTGATCTCCTTGTCATCCACTCCCAGCGGACCGCCGAACAGGAGCTCGTCCTGCTCGACCTTGTTCTGGGCGAAGGTCAGGCCGAGCACGAACAGGTCGTTCGAGCCCACCGACCAGTTGCCGGCCGCGCCGATCTGCCAGCCCTTGAGCGTGTTGCTGAATGAAGTGGTCGTGGCGCCGGTGACCGTCTGCCGCGAGAGGTCGAACGAGTACCACTTGAACACCGGAGTCACCATGATGTTCGACTGCCACTGCCACATCGCACGGCCCGACAGCACGTAGGTCGTGGGGCTGTCTTCCTTCTCGTTGGTGTTGGCGCCGATCGGCGACGTCGTCTGCTCGAACGTGCGGTTCTGGTAGAGCAGGCCGATGTCGATGTTGGTGTTCGGGTTCAGCTCGAACCCCACACCGCCGCCGAAGCCGATGATGTTCCGCGACAGGTTGCGGCCGTTGGGCGAGCCCGCGCTGGGGTCGAACGCCAGCTTGGTGGTCACCGTCGGCGTGTTGACCTCGCGCCCCCAGAACGAGCGGTTGAGCCGCGCGCCCACGGTGGCCGTCCCCATCTTCTTGCCCCACATCAGGTCGAACGACTCGTTGCTGTTGAAGTTCGGATCGGAGCCGTTGCCCACCCCGGTGCCCGAGGTCGCGTCGCCGCGGCCGATCTGCGGGGTCGTCTCGTGCAGGTGGATCGCCCACGTGCCGAGCCGGCCCTCCCAGAGGTTCCCGAGCACCGCGCCCATGCCGCGGTCCGCAGGGGTTCCGCCGGTGAAGTAGTTGTTCCCGATTTCCCCGTACACCATGTTCCCGACGCTCGAGACCTGGGACGGGTAGCTGAACATGCTGGTGTAGTCCTTGACGAAGTCCGACTGCAGGTTACCCATGCCCTCGAGACGCGAGGTCTGGGCAAGCGCGACCATCGGAATCGTCAGAGTCAGCGCAGCCAGGACCACAACCTTCGAAATCCAGCGAGACGACATAGCTTCAAGCCTCCTTGGCGAGGTTGGTAAGGAAAGTGAGAGCTACGAGAGCCACGATGCAGAATGCAAGCCGGGACGTGGCCTGTCCACTACAACGCGGTGCTTGTCGAAGCCCACCTCCTTTCGAAGCCGTCTATGACTCTACTGGGTAAGTCTCTGTTCCCGTTCCGTCCCTGGAGCGGGCCGCAAAAAAAAGCCAGGACCACACTGATGCAGTGGGAGGATCCTGGCGAACGCCCGCGGTAAGGTATGGAAGGCGCGGAAAGCTTGTCAAGCCGATTCTGGCCGGCCCCGGGTTCCCGCCCCGCCCCGGGGGCCCCCCTGACGGGGCCTCCTGACGGACACGAGCTGACGCAGTATTTCCTTGTCGCACAACGGATTATCCTGGTTAATGGAGTTGACTCTCACCCGCCCGCGGGAGTGGGCGAAATAGCCCCCGCCGAGAGCCAGCCCGACGTGTGAAACCGGCTCCCCGCGGCGACCGAAGAAGACCAGATCCCCGGGCCGGACGTCTTCGCCGTTTCCGAGCGGTCGCGAGACACGGAACTGCTGCCAGGCGTCGCGCGGAAGCGCGATCCCCTGCTCGACCAGGACCTGCTGCGTGAACCCCGAGCAGTCGAAGCCCGTCGCGGTGCGTCCGCCCCAGAGATAGGGCACGCCCATCAGGCTCCGGACCCGCTCCATGAGATCCATGCCCCGGCTCCGGCCGACGGCCACGGCGCGGCCGGGCACCCAGGCCCTCCTTCCGTCGGGAAGCTCGAGACGCCGGAAGCCGGTCCGGGCGCCGAGCGGGATGAGCCGGCTGTTGAGGAAGAGCGGGCTCACCACGACGCCGCCGTGCGGCGTCGAGAGCGCCTCGACCGAGGACCTCACGACGCGCGCGCTGGCGCGCGCCCGCCAGCGCGCCGCCCGGGCCCGGGTGGCCGGGATCAGGCCCCAGTTCCGGGCCCAGCCCCGGTAGCCGTCGCCCTCGTTCTCGACCCGCCACCACTGCCGGTCGCGCGACGCGGACAGCACCCGCACCACCTCGCCCATCAGGAGCTGGCTCTTGAGCTCGCTCCGGTGGTTCGGCGAGCGGCGCACGTCGAGCGCCGCCAGGCACACGACGGCGTGACTCGGCCGCCGCGAGATCATTCGGGGAGCACGGTGCGCAGCACGTAGCGGCCGAAGCCTTCGCGGTCCTCGAATACCAGCCGCCGGTAGGGCTGGTTGTAGTACCAGATCTCCTGCTGCGGGGTCTGCGCCGTGGCGGGCCGGCTCTCCACCTGATCGGGCGGGCCGTATTTGATATAGATCCGGCCCATGTCCGAGCGCCAGCCCGGGCCGTATCCCTGGAAGTGCTCCTCGGCGTAGCGCACGCGCCGGAAGAACTCGAGCATCGCCTCGTTGCGCGGGGTCTCGGGGGTCGGGTCGCGGCGCTTCCAGAAGGCCTCCCAGCCCTCCACCTGCTGCTCGGGGGGGAGCGAGCGCAGCTCTTCGATCTCGCCGGGCTCCGCGATGTAGGACAGGGGCTCGAGCATGCGCTCGAACTCCTTGCCGCGCGGCGGGCCGCTCTCCTCGACCTCGAACGAGCGCTCCACGTGCCACCGCGCCTTGCCCTCGACCAGCTCCAGCTCGAACACGTAGGAGCCGAGGAAGAGGTCGGTCGCCGCGGGGCGGATCACCAACGGCTCGGCCGAGCGCTGGACCGTGGCCTCCTGCACCCCGCTCGTCAGCTCCTCGCCGTGATCGTCCCGGATGCGGTAGCGGAACGAATAGTGCCGCGGCCAGTCGCCCGGCCGGCGATCGAAGAGCACCGCCCGGGCGGCGAGCCGGTTCACGTTCTTCCCCAGGCGCCGGGTCGGGAGCGGGTTGAAGCCTCCGGTCGAGTCGGCCAGCCCGAGCTCGAGGTCGGCGAATCCGATCGGGACGCGGGAGTAGTCGGGCACCACCACCCGCTCGCGCGCCGAGGAGTTCTCCTGGGCATCCAGGTCCTCGACCGTGATCCGGATGTCGTAGGGGCCGGGCGGGAGCGCGAAGCTGCGCTTCTCGAGCAGCGCCGCGGTCGGCGAGCGCGTCGCCTCGAAGCTCGGAACCGCGACCCGCCGCACCCAGGCGTCCCCGTAGCTGCGGCCGCGGCTGCGGGGCTCGAAAACCACCGCGAGCTCGGCGCCGGTTCCGTAACCGCGCGCGAGCTTCACCCACTGCAGCTCGCCGTAGGGCACGGTGATCGAGACCACGATCGCCGGGTGTCCTTCCCCGTCCACCGAGATCGCGATGTCGGCGGAGAAGTAGGGCGGCTGGTCGGAGCGCAGCGGCGCGATGTCCAGGGCGCCGCCGGGAGACGAAGCCGCGCCGATCGCGGCGACCGGCGCGAGGACGAGAGCGGAAAGCCGAACGAGGGTCCGCGAGAGCATGAACGGCACGTTGGGCGCAAGCTAACACAGGCCCTTGGGCGCGAGCCAGCCCGGTCGACGTGTCGCAAACGGGTTGCCTGCGCGCCCCGGGAAGGCGCTATAGTCATGGGGCGGGTGGCCGGGCAGGCCGTCTCGACCGGGCGGAATCGAGATCCCGTGCGAATCTCAGTCAGTCGTAGCATCACCACAGTGGCCGCACTCTCCGGGGCGCTGCTCTCGGCCCCGGCCTCCGCCACCATGCCCACCCCGTCCGGGCACGTGCCCGCCCCCGTGGCGGAGGCGTTCGAGCGCGGCCTGTTCGCGCTGCCCGAGCCGCCCGTGGGCCTCGGCACCAGCGCGGTGCAGTCCTTCTGGCGCCTGCCCATCCTTCTCGTCTGCTTCGCCGACGAGAACCTCACCTACGGCGCGGCGGACTTCGACTCGGCGCTCTTCGGGAGCCGCAGTGCCATCCCGACCGGCTCGGTGAGCGAGTACTACCAGTGGGCTTCCCGCGGGCGGATCACGGTGGTGGGCGAGGTCGTGGCGACCGTGCGCCTGCCCTACACCCTGGCCTACTACGGCGACCAGAGCTGGGGACTCTCGACGAGCCGCACACCCAACAACCTCTACGGCGCGGTGCGCACCGCCCTGGACTCGTGCCAGCGCGACGTGGACTGGTCGCGCTTCGACCAGGACCATGACGGGTACGTGGACATGCTGTGGTTCCTCCACTCGGGGATCGGAGGCGAGGCGTCGTTGCTCGATCGAAACCGCATGTGGTCCATCACCTCCCGTATGTCCGGTGGGTGGGGCAACGGGGGCGTGTACGTCACCTCGCAGGTCGTCCCGGGAAGCACCACGCAGCGCTACCGGGTGGATCGCTTCTCCTCGGTGCCGGAGCTTTCGGGCTTGATCCCCGGCCGCCGCTCCGAGATCGGGGTCTTCTGCCACGAGTTCGGCCATGCCCTGGGGCTCCCCGACCTCTACGACACCTCCTCGCTGAGCGACGTCGTCAACGTGGGCCCCGGCAACTGGTCCCTGATGTCCACCGGCGCGTACGGCGGCAACGGGCTCCAGCCCGAGTACCCGTCGCACCCCGGAGGGTGGGCGTCGGTGCTGCTGGGGTGGAACGAGACCGTGCGCCCCGCGGTGGACGGGGCGCTCGACATCGCCCCGCTCGTCCACGGGTCGCCGGTGGTGGAGTTCTGGTTCCAGGGCCAGCCCTATCCCGAGCACTTCCTGCTCGAGAACCGCCGGCAGGAGGGATTCGACCGCTCCCTGCGGGGCTCGGGCCTGGTGATCACGCACGTGGACGAGGCCGTGATCGGACAGCGGCTCGCCGCCAACCGCGTCAACTCCGGCCCCACGCCCGGCCTGGTGCTGGTCGAGGCGGACGGGGACAGCGACCTCATCCTGGGGCACGATCGAGGGACCGGCTCCGATCCCTTCCCCGGCGAGAGCCTCCGCACGCGCTTCGACGACGAGACGAGGCCGAGCGCGCGCACCTTCAAGAACCTGGTCACGAACACCGCCCTGAGCGGCATCACCCAGGTCGGTGAGAACATCCATCTCGACATGCAGGTCCGCGCCCCGGGATGGCTCCCGGCGCAGGACCACACCGACCCGGAGTTCCAGCCCCTGGGCGAGGCTTCCTCCGGGAGCCTGGCTCTCACCGAGCCCGACGGCTCGGTCGACGTGGTGAGCTGCGAGTTCCGCGCGGGCCATCCGCAGGTCGTGCTGCATCGGGGCGTGGGCGGGATCTGGGGCCCGCCCGAGGAGCTGAGCTCCTCGCCCACGGCCGCCCTGACCCCGACGATCGCCCTCACGCCCGGCGGCAACCTCGCGGTGGCGTGGAGCGACAGCCGCGGGGGGCGCTCGCGCATCTGGGGCCGCGTGCGCATGCAGGGACGATGGAGCCCCGAGGCGGTGCTGGTGGAGGCGCCGGGCGAGAATCGCTATCCCGCGATCGGCGCGGACGGGCACGGGCGCGTGTACCTTGCCTGGCTCAGCGTCCAGGGCGGCGTGCCGCGCGTCTACTTCACGCGTTTCGTGTATTTCGCCCCCTTCGGGCAGCCGATACCGGTCACGGCTGCGGGCCGGCTGCCGGGCAGCCCGACGGTCGCAGTGGACCAGGAAGGCGTGGCATACATCATGTGGCCCGACGCAGCCGACAATCCGCAGCGCCTGTGGTTCTCGCGCTTCCAGCCCGACAGCGGGATGACGCCGAATGCCCCGCTCACCCTGGCGACCGGGGCGGAGACCGCCGTGAACGCCCTGGTGGATGCCGCCGGGACGCTGCACCTGGCATGGGTGGTGGGCGTTTCGGGCGCGACCGAGATCCACTACCAGCGGCGGTACAAGTCCCGGCGTCCTTCGCCGCGCGACTCCTCGGTGGTATCGAGCGGCGCCCCGCTCGGAAGCCCGAGCCTGGCGGTCGATCCCTCGGGCGTGACGCATCTCGGCTACGTGCTGATCGGGGAGAACGGGCAGCAGGTGCTCTACAAGCGCTGGCGCCCGGTCGAGGGCTGGGACTTCATGGGGACCGAGGTCTCCTCCGCGGCGGAAGGCACCGCCTCCGCGCCTCTCGTGATGCCCACCTCCCCCGGCAACGTCACCGTGCTCTACTTCGCCTACGGAGCGGCCGGCCCGCGCTTCATGTCGCGGAGTCGCGCCCTGGACGGCGTGCCGCAGGCGATCCCGGCGCGCGGCGCCGCGCAGCCGCTCGTGGCACTCGCGATCCGGCCGAATCCGCTGCGCGCCGGACAGGAGCTCGACCTGGAGTGGAGCGCGCGAGCGCCGAGGCCAGAGGGCGGGGTCGAGCTCTTCGACCTCTCCGGCCGGCGCGTGGCCTCCGCCACGCTCGAGCGCGGCGCCGACCGGTGGTGGGCGCGCTTCTCCCCCGCGCTCACCTCGCGGCTTGCGAGCGGCGTCTACTTCGCGCGCGCGCGGGGCTCGGCCGCGGCCCGGATCGTGGTCCTGCGCTGATGCGGCGGCGCGTCCGGGCGCTCGCGGGAACGCTGGCGTTCGGCGTGGCTCTCGCTTCCCCGCCTCACGCCGCCCCCGCCGCCCGGCACGCCGCCGCCGCCGCGCGCCACGCCGTGGCGACCGCGCGCGCGGCGCCCCCCGCCGCCGCGAAGTGGGGCTGGAGCGGCGCCTGGCTCCTCCCGGTCGGCGACCGCTACGAGCTCGGCAAGCCCGGCCCGGGACGGGTGCTGCCGTACCGCGTGAACCGCGGCGTCGGCGCTCCCGAGGAGGGCGGGAGCCGGCACGCGGGCGCGGACCTCTCCAACGGCCGGGGGGGCGACGTGGTGCGCGCCGCCGCGGAAGGCCTGGTGATCGAGGCCGAGGCCCACGGCTGGCACGGAGGCTACGGCCGCCACGTGGTGATCGCGCACCGGCTCGAGGATGGCACGCGGGTCTACAGCGTCTACGCGCACCTCGCTCCCGACTCGCTCCGGGTCCGCGTGGGGCAGCGGGTGGCGGCCGGCCAGGTCCTGGGGCACGTCGGCAGGAGCGGCCGGGCGAGCTCCGAGCACCTGCACTTCGAGGTCCGGCAGGTGAACGATCCCGCCGAGCCGTGGCAGAAGTGCAAGGTGCTGGACCCGGTGCCGTTCGTCGAGGCGCGGCTGCCCGCGGTGCGGGCGGAGACCTCGGCGGTCGCCCCCTACCTCGAGTGGGCGCGGTGCGCGGCGCTGGTGGCGAGCGAGGACCGCGGCGATTCCCTGCTGAGCCGCGGAGCGTGGTGGCGCATGCTGGCCCGCTCCGCCCGGGTCGATCGCGACGACCTTCCGGACACGCCCGACGGGCTGCGGCAGATGCTGACCGCCGCCGGGGTCCTGCCCGCGAGCGTGGCGCGCGCGGACGCTTCGGCCCTGTCGTGGAAGGAGATGACGCGCGACCTCGAGCGCCTGCGCAAGGTCGGCACGGCGGTCGCCCGTCCTCCGCTCACGACCTCGGCGCATCGCGCGCAATGCCAGAACCGGCTCTCCTCTCCGCGCCCCGCCGATGCGCTGGAGCGGCTCTCCGAGCGCAAGGGCGAGCCGCGAATCGCGGACGCCTGCCTGCTGCTGGCCGACGTGGTCGACCCGTGGGCGGTCGTGAAGAAGACGAAGAAGCGGCCGCCGCCACCGGCGACGCGCCCCGCGACCGGCGAGCCCCTGCGGGCCGTGAGCGTCGAGCGCGACAGCTCTTGACGGAGCCGCGCCGCTTTTGGCAGATTGCGGCGTTCCGTGAGTCGGCTCGCCCCGACGGAATCCCGTTGGGGCGTTCGTGTCTTCGGGCGCGCGGGAGTCAGGAGGCGAAGTGGCCGGGTATCGCGACACGCTCAACCTTCCCAGGACCGACTTCCCGATGAAGGCCAACCTGCTCGAGCGCGAGCCCGAGCGGCTTAGGTGGTGGCGCGAGCTCGAGATCCACCGCAAGCTCCGCGCCTCGCGGGCCGGCCGCCCGGTGTGGCTGCTCCACGACGGGCCTCCCTACTCGAACGGCCACCTCCACATGGGGACGGCCGCCAACAAGATCTGGAAGGACGCGGTGGTGCGCTCGGTCTCGGCGCGCGGCTTCGACTCGCCCTACGTCCCGGGCTGGGACAATCACGGCATGCCGATCGAGACCTACGTCGGCCGCCAGCTCCGCGAGGAGGGTGTTTCTCCCGACCGCCTGACCCTGCGGCGGCGATCCCGCGAGTACGCGGCGCGCTGGGTCGCGATCCAGCGCGAGGAGTTCGAGCGCCTGGGGGTGTGGGGCGACTGGGAGAACCCGTATCTCACCATGGCGCCCGCCTTCGAGGCGGAGATCATCGAGTCGTTCGCCGTACTGGCGCGGCGCGGCTTCGTCGAGCGCCGCCTGCGCTCGATCCACTGGTGCCCCACCGACCGCACCGCGCTGGCGCTCGCCGAGATCGAGTACCAGCAGGATCCGGCGCACTCGCTGATCGTGCGCTTCCCGCTGCGCCGCGACCCGGCCGGCGGGCTCGCGCTGCCGAGGGACCTCGAGGCCCTGGCGTGGACGACGACGCCCTGGACCCTGCCGGCCAACCTCGGCCTGATGGTGGACCCCGCCGCCGACTACGTGGTGGTGCGGGCCGCGGAGCGCCGCTTCCTGCTGGCCGAGGCGCGCCTCGCCGCGGTCGCCGCCCTGGCGGGCTGGAAGCAGCCCGCGGTCGAGACGCGGATCAAGGGCGCCGACCTGGTGGGCGTGGTGTTCGAAGGGCCGTGGGGCAACGACTCGCCGGTGGTGGACGGGACGCCCTACGTCAGCCTCGAGGACGGAACCGGGCTGGTCCACACCGCGCCCGGCCACGGCCGCGAGGACTTCGAGGTCGGCGAGCGCGCCGGGCTCGCGGTGCTGTGCCCGGTGGACGAGGCCGGCCGCTTCCTGGCCGGGACCGAGCCCTTCGTGGGGCGCAGCGTGCTGGACGTGGACGCCGACATCATCCGCTGGCTCGAGGGACGCGGGCGGGTCCTGAGCGCCGAGAAGATCGTGCACTCCTATCCGCACTGCTGGCGCTGCCAGCAGCCGGTGATCTTCCGCGCCACCGACCAGTGGTTCATGGTCATCGACCACGACGGCCACCGCGCGCGCGCGCTCCACGCGATCGACCACGACGTGCGCTGGGATCCGCCCGCCTCCCAGAACCGGATCCGCGAGTCGGTGCGCGAGCGCCCGGACTGGTGCCTGTCGCGCCAGCGCTCGTGGGGTGTGGGGATCCCGGCGGTCTACTGCGAGGCCTGCGGCGCCGCGCTGCTCGAGCCGGCAGTGATGGAGCGCGTGGCGGCCGCGACCCGCGAGCACGGCTCCGACGTCTGGTACGAGTGGCCGGCGGAGCGCTTCCTGCCCGCGGGCCTGCGCTGCCCGACCTGCGGCGCGGCCGGCCCGTTCCGCAAGGAGACCGACATCCTGGACGTGTGGTTCGACTCGGGATCCACCCACCGCGCGGTGCGGGTCACGCACCCCGAGCTCTCCGAGCGCTGGGAGCGGGCGGAGAAGGGCGGCCGCATCGCCTACTTCGAGGGCCCCGACCAGCATCGCGGGTGGTTCAACTCGTCGCTCATGGTGGGCGTGGGCGCCACAGGGCGCGCGCCCTTCACCGACGTGCTCACCCACGGCTGGGTGCTGGACGCCCAGGGCTTCGCGATGCACAAGTCGAAGGGCAACGTGGTCTCGCCCCAGGAGCTGATCGGGCGCTACGGCGCGGAGATCCTGCGCTGGTGGGCGCTCGCCACCGACTGGCGCAACGACGTGCGGATCGGCGACGAGATCCTGCAGCGCGTGGCCGAGGCCTACCGCAAGGTGCGGAACACGTTCCGGTTCCTGCTCGGGAACCTCGCGGACTTCGACCGCGCGGACGCGCTCCCCGACACGCGGCTCACCGCAGTGGACCGCGCCTTCGCTCGGAGGCTCGCCCAGCGCGTGGCGCGCATCCGCGCGGAGTACGAGGCCGTGCAGTTCCATCGCGCGCTCGACGTGCTGCTCGACCTGTGCACCGTGGACCTGTCGGCGGTGTTCCTGGACGTGGCCAAGGACCGGCTCTACACCCTGGCGCCCGACGATCCCGCGCGGCGCTCGGCCCAGACCGTGCTGTGGCGCGCGCTCCACGACCTGGCGCTGGCGGCCGCGCCGGCGCTGGTGTTCACCGCCGAGGAGGTGTGGCAGCACCACCCCGCGCTGCGCGCCGAGTGCGAGAGCGTCCACCTCGCGGAGTGGCCGGCCGCCACGCCCTCGCCCGAGGACGACGCCTGGGCGCTGCTGATCGAGGTGCGCGACGCGGTGAACGCCGCGCTCGAGCCGCTGCGGGCCGCGAAGGAGCTCGCCACCACGAACGAGGCCGAGGTGGAGCTGGCGGTGACGGACGAGATGGCGCGCCGCCTCGAGCCCTACCGCGACGAGCTCAAGGGCCTCTTGCTCGTGGCCGGGGCCACGGTGCGCGCGGGCCGCGAGCGCGGCGCCGCCCCGCCGATCGAGGTGCGGGCGCGGCGCACCTCCCACCCGCGCTGCGAGCGCTGCTGGACCTACCGCGACGACGTGGCGAAGGACGGGCCGGACCGCGGGCTGTGCACGCGCTGCGTCGGCGTGCTGGCGGCGACCGGGCGCAAGGCCGCGCCCTGAGCCGCGGGGCCTAGCAGGCTGCGTCAGGGAACCGGGTTTCGCGCCGCCCGCTCGGCTCCGCCATCCCTGGCTCCGCCTCGCTCCTCGCGACGCTCTCCGCCTCCTGCCTCCGCGCGTCGCGAGAGCGGCGCGAAACCCTGTTCCCTAACGCAGCCTACTCGGCTCCGAGCGGCAGCTCGGCCTGGCGCGGATAGCGCCGCTTGAGGTCGAGGACGAGCTGCGAGAACGCGGGCGCCTCGCCTTGGAGCGGAACGCTCTCGGTGTCGATCTCGAGCACCTCCATCTCGTGGCGCGCGCGCTCCATCCAGCCCTCGTAGGCGTGGTTCAGGCGGGCGATGTAGTCGATCCCGATCGAGCGCTCGCTCTCCCGCCCGCGGCGCGCGATCCGCTCCATCAACGCCTCGGGGCTGGCCTTGAGGTAGAGGATCAAGTCGGGCTTACGCAGAAAAGACACCATGCACTCGAACAGGGCGACGTAGTTGCGGTAGTCCACCTCGGTCATCGAGCCCTGCTGGTGGAGCGTGCGGGCGAAGATCTCGGCGTCCTCGTAGATCGTGCGGTCCTGGATGAACGGCAGCGAGCTCTTGCCGATCTCGACCTGGGCCTTGAAGCGCTCGCTCAGGAAGTAGATCTGCAGGTGGAAGCTCCAGCGCTGCATGTCCCGGTAGAACGGATCGAGGTAGGGGTTCTCGATCACGGGCTCGTAGTAGGCCATCCATCCGAGCTCGGCGCTCAGGCGGTGGGTCAGCTCGGTCTTGCCCGCCCCGATGTTGCCCGCGATGGCGAGAAAATAGCCCGGGTTCACTGGGCGCACACCCTTCCTGTCAAGGCCTGATCAGAAGCGAGCAAATTCTTTGACGTTTCCCGAACGCTTGAGGTCATCGTGTGGTGAACGCCCACAATGTCGAGCCAGCCAGAAGAATTTTCTGGAATCCCCGTCTGCCCGCGTGCATCTTGATGAGCACAAAAGAAGTGAGTTGGGGGGCTAGTTCGATGACATTCGCGTGCGGCCCGCGATTCTGAGAACGACGTCCCCCATAAAATTTCACCCCGCGGACGCCCCCGAGGCGGAAGCGGGGTGAAGCTTTTTCGGCGCGCGCCGAGGCCGCGGGCGTCCGCAGAGTCGACGCCCGCGGGACGCTAGCGAGCGGGCGAGTCGATCGTCAAGCGGCGCGACGCCTTCGACCTGGCGCGGCGCCTTCGACCTGGCGCGGCGGCGAACGCCCCGCGCCCGGGCAGCTCCGCGAGGGCGGCAGCGGCGTGAGCGCCCCTCAGCGCGCAGGCGGCCCCTCGCGGTCGCGCGGCTCGCCCGCGAGCGCCGGCAGCTCCACTACCTCCGAGGCCGGCGCGGGCGGCGCGCCCTCCCCCTTGGCTTCGCGATACTCGGGCACGAGGCGCGCGAGCTGCCGCCGGATCGCCTCCGCGTCGCCCGCGGCCGCGAGCGCGCACAGCTCCTCCACGCCGCGCGCGAGCGCGGCCTCGTCGGGAGCGTCCAGCTCCCAGCGCAGCACCCGCTCGTGCCGCGTCATGCGCGCCTGCTCCGCCGCCGAGTGCAGCTCCTCGTAGAGCTTCTCCCCCGGCCTCAAGCCCGTGAACACGATCTCGACGTCCTGGCCCTCCCGCAGGCCCGCCATGCGGATCAGCTGCCGCGCCAGGTCCACGATGCGCACCTGCTCGCCCATGTCGAGCAGGAACACCTCCCCCCCGCGCCCCATCGCCGCGGCCTGGAGCGTGAGGCGCACCGCCTCGGGGACCGTCATGAAGTAGCGCCGCGCCTCGGGGTGCGTGACCGTGAGCGGCCCGCCGCGCTCGAGCTGGCGCTGGAACAGCGGGATCACCGAGCCGTCGCTCCCCAGCACGTTGCCGAACCGCACCGCCACGTAGCGCGTCCGGCTGTCGCGGGCCCGGGCCTGCAGCAGCATCTCGCACACCCGCTTCGAGGCCCCCATCACGCTGGTCGGGTTCACGGCCTTGTCGGTCGAGACGAGCACGAACTTGTCCACCCCGTGGCGCTCGGCCGCCTCCACCAGCAGCCGGGTGGCGAGCACGTTGTTGAGCACCGCCTCGCGCGGGTGGGCCTCGAGCAGGGGCACGTGCTTGTGGGCCGCGGCGTGGAGCACCACCGTCGGCCGGTGGCGGCGGAACGCGAGCTCAATGCCGTCCGCGTCCTTCACGTCGGCGATCACCGCGTGGAGCGCGGGGCCGGGCCGCGCGGCCTTGAGCTCGGCCTCGAGGTAGTAGAGCCCGTTCTCGGCGTGGTCGAGCAGCACCAGCTCGGCGGGCTCGAACGCCGCGGCCTGGCGCGCCAGCTCCGAGCCGATCGAACCGCCGGCGCCGGTCACCATCACCCGCTGCCCGCGCAGGAACTCCTTAAGCTCGGCGGGGTCGAGGTGCACCGGATCGCGCCCCAGCAGGTCCTCGATGCGCACCTCGCGCATCTGCGCGAGCGCGGTGCGCCCGGGCGGGAGCTCGGAGAGCCCGCGCAGCGCCTTCACCCGCACCCCGGCCGCGCCGCACGCGCGGACGATCTCGCGCACCTGACGCGCGGGGAGCGCCGCGTCCGAGATCACCACGATCTCGACGCGCTGCTCGGTGAGAACGCGCGCGAGATCGCCGAACCTGCCCAGGACGCGCACCCCCTCGATCTGCTGGCCGGTGAGGCGCGGATCCTCGTCGAGAATGCCGACCGGGCTCAGGGATTCGCTGCCCGCCCGGCCGCGGCGCAGGTCCTGGATCAGGGCCACCGCCGGGTGCCCGGCGCCGATGACGATCGCCGGCAGCGAGCGGCCGGACGCCGCTCCGAGCGCACCCCGCCGGAGGAAGAGCCACGCGAGGCGCGCCCCGCCGAGCGCGACCAGCTCGCACATCCACACCAGCGGGACGAGGCTCGGCGGGAAGAGCGGCGCGCGCGCGAAGAGCCCGATGCCGGCCAGCACCGCGGCCGACAGCGTGACGCCCCGCAGGATCTGGAAGAGCGAGGCGGTTCCCGCGTAACGCCACAGGCCGTGGTACAGGCCGCAGGCGAAGTAGCCCGCGAGCGAGAGCACCGTGAACGCCGGGGCGACCGCGGCGTAGCCGCTCCACCCGCTTGCGGGCACCTCGCCGTCGAAGCGCAGCAGCAGCGCCGCCGCATAGGACGCCTGGAGCAGCAGCGCGTAGCCCGCGGTGAAGACCAGAAAGCGCGGAATCTTCTTGGGGTTCATCCGGGCCCCATCTTATTACAACCCCGGCGCCGGGACGCCCACAGGAGGCGATCGCCTTCCAAACGTCGCCCACATGGCCACCCGCTCGGCGCGGTCCGAAGCGGAGTGCTACGATCGGCTTCCGCGAGGGTTCCCGGGAGCTCGCGGGCCCCCACCGCTTTGCACGCGATCACTCGAGGCCAGCCCTGCACATCTATGTGGACGCCGATGCCTGCCCGGTGAAGCACGAAACCTATCGGGTCGCTGACCGCCATGGCGTGCGCGTGACCCTCGTGGCCGGAAGCTGGATGCGCATTCCGAGCCAACCGAATCTCACACTCGAGGTCGTGGACAAGGGGTTCGACGCCGCGGACGACTGGATCGCCGCGCACGCCGGCAGCGGCGATATCGTCATCACCGCCGACATCCCGCTCGCCTCGCGCTGCATCGAGCGGGGCGCCTGCGTGATCGCCCCGACGGGGCGGCCCTTCACCGAGTCGAACATCGGGGAGGCGCTCGCGACCCGCAACCTGCTCTCCGAGAGGCGCGGTGCCGGCATGGTCGCCGCGGGTCCGCCGCCGTTCCACCCCCAGGATCGTTCGCGCTACCTGCAGGCGCTGGATCGGGCGATTCAGGCGCTCCGGCGCGGACGCCCGCGGAGCGATGCGTCGTGATTTCGAAGCAGCCCAACAACCCACTGCACGGGATCACGCTCGAGATGATGCTGCGCGACATGGTCGACCACGCCGGCTGGGAAGGGTTGGCGCGCGACCTCCCGATCAAGTGCTTCCGCGTCGATCCCAGCATGACGTCGGCGCTCAAGTATCTGCGCAAGGCGCCGCGCGCCCGGAAGAAGGTCGAGGATCTCTACGCGCGGTTCGCGTCCCGGCGCCGCGCTGGAGCGGGGCCGACGGAGCGTTCCGCGAGGACGACCCGACCCTCGCGCAGCCGCACGTGACGCATGACGATGCCCAGTTCGGCCTCGAAGCGGCGCACCAGACGCACTTCGGCCGTGGTCATCAGAGTCGTCGCCCGCCCCTTCGCCCCCGCTCGCGCGGTGCGACCCACGCGGTGCAGGTACGCCTTGGCCTGGGTCGGGACGTCGAGGTTGACGATGTCGGTGATGCCCGCGACGTCGAGGCCGCGGGCAGCGACGTCGGACGCCATGAGCACGCGCGCCCGGCCGCTGCGGAAGTCGTCCATCGCCTGCTTGCGATCGCGCTTGTCCGAGGCGGCATGGAGATTGGCGACCGCGACGTGGTGGTAGGCGAGCTTCGCCGCCACCGTCTCGGCCGTGTCGTTGCGATGGACGAACACCAGAGCGCGCTCGGCCCCGAGCGCGTGGAGCAGCTTGCGCAGCACCTCGGGCTTGTCGCGCTCCTCGCAGACCAGGTACAGATGCTCGATGTTCTCGTTCACGAGCGCCGCACCCGCGCGCACCATGACCACGTCGGGAGCGAGCGCCGTGATGGCGGCCGCGCTCTGGGGCTGCTCGGTGGCCGATGCGAAGATCTGCTGCCGCGCGGCAGGTGTGGCTCGAACGATCGCCTGCACGTCGGCGAGACTCGTGTCGGCGAGCAACCGATCCGCCTCGTCGATCACGATGCAGCCGATCGCTTGCGCCTTCAGCTTGCCCATCGTCATCAGCTCGCGGATGCGCCCCGGTGAACCGACCACGATGTGGGGCTTCCGCTTCAGATGGTCGATCTGACGCGCCATCGACGTGCCGCCGATGAGCAGCTGCGTCCGGACCGCTCGGCCGGCATGCTGAGCGAGGTCGCGGCACAGGCGCTGGATCTGGATGGCCAGCTCGTGCGTCGGCGCGACGATCACGACCTGCGTCACGTTCCGCTGCGCATCGAGCCGGCAGAGGATCGGCAGCACGTAGGCCAGCGTCTTGCCCGTCCCGGTCTCGGAGTTCAGGTAGGCATTCTTGCCGGCCAGCAACACCGGCAGCGCCGCGATCTGGATGGGCATCGGGTCGGTGATGTCCTGCTTGGCCAGGGCGGCGATGAGATCGGCAGGCACGGCCAGCTCGGCGAAGGTCATGATGTCAGCCACGGCGGGTGACAAGGGGGGCTCCATTTCATGAAGGTGCCCTCATGCTCCCACGTCCGGACACGCGGCGAAAGGAACGCGCGGACATGAGCAAGGTCGTGAGGACGCCCGCGTGGCACGTCTACGTCGTACGCACGCGCGACGGCGCCCTCTACACCGGCGTCACGACCGATGTCGCGCGCCGCATCGCGGAGCATCGCGCGGGCGGACGCGGCGCGCGCTACCTGCGGGGCCGCGAGCCGCTCGCGATCGTCTATCGCCGCAGGCTCGGCGAGCGCGGCTTGGCGCTGCGGGTCGAGCGGCGCCTCAAGCGCCGGCCGCGCGCCGACAAGCTGGAGATCGTCGCCCGCCGCCTGTCACGGGGCGCGCTGCTGCGACGTTTGGGGGTGAGCGAGCGTCGATAGGGTCGCTACCGACACAAGCCAACGACGTGAGCGGCAAGCACCCCTTCAGCCCGGGAACGCCCAGTGCCCGGCCCCCCCCTCCTGGGCTCTTGAAGACACCACGTCCGACCGATAGTGTCACCGCTGGCCCCCATGATCCCAGCGCGGAGCAAGGGGGTGGAGGGTCCATGGCCGCAAAGAAATGGCTCGTCTACCTATTGTGTGCAGCCGGCGCGGTCCTTGCCCTCTTCATCGTTGTGGCTGTCATCGGATTCCTCATCGGATCAGGAGCCCCGGATCACGTCTCCTTCGTGTGGGCCGCACGTTTCGAGGAATCCCCCGATCAGATCTGGAGTGCGCTCAAGCTTCCCCCCCGTCGCACCCAGGTGCGCGAACGGGCAGATGGTGTGAGGTACGAGGCTGAGCCTGGCGATAGGATGGGGTCGCTGATCCTCCTCTACGAGCCCACTTCGCGCATCGTTAGTCACTATGGCTCGCCGACCGTGGAGATCTGGAGAGTGGACACCTTCATTCCGGACCACGGCGGCACGTCGGTGCGCGTAGAGGACTCCGCCTACCTTCGGGGACCTTGGCACCGTCTGCTCTTCCCGTCTCTCGTGAAAAAGCAGGGAAAGGCCAGACTTCGTCAATACGGTAATGCCCTCGGGCATCCAGGCCTTGAAATCAACGAGGGCAATGCGCCAAGGCAGCCGGGTAGTGGGCGACCATAGCCACCAAGACACGCAACTCAGCACCCATCACCCTCCTCACCGAACGCAATACCGACAAGGCAATGACCGTCAGGTGCTGATGAAAGGAAGCTGGTAGCGCTACGGGGAGCCGAGCCGAACATCCTGCTCGCGTGGCTCCGGGAGATGGACTCGCTCCGTCAGGCACGACCCCCTAATGCCCGCAACGGCGCCCGCGCGCAGCCACACGCTCGGTTGCCCGCGGTCGTGACTTGGGCGCCGAGCGCGCCGCCCTGGTCACGCGGGGTGGAACCCCGGCACCCCGAGGGGGGGTATGTACGGCGGGGCCGCCGCCAGGAGCACGCTCCCCGCAACTCCTCCGGGAGTATGATCCCCGCCAGGCGTTCGCAGGGGCCAGCACAGGTTCAGGAAAACCGTGAAGGCACGCACCCTCGTTCTTGCCGCGACACTCGTCGTGGCGGCCGTCTCTGTGGCCACGCCCGGCCGTGCGGGAGGCTTCACGGCAGAGCGCGGTTGCGACACGCTCGGCACGGCTCCCCCGCGCATCGTCCTCAAGTTCGAGCTCTACAACGCTCGTAATTACGGCGATCTCTGCGCGGTCCGGATTCGGCCCGTCGAAGCCTACGGCGTCCCGAACAATCCGATTCTGGACTGCATCACCCCGTCGGTGCTCGCCTGCACGATCGACTCGGCGGGCGTGGCGATCTTCAGTGCGAACCCCTGCATACCGAACTCGAACTGGGGGATCGGGTCATCACCATCACCCGCGGCATGGGATTCTCTCGGGATGGTGGTGGGTGCCCCCACCGGGTACTACGGCGCCGACCTCATCATCCCGGGAGGAGGAATCCGAGCAACGGACTTCCTCCATTTCGACTGCCAAGCGGCTACGCCTACGATCCGGCGGTCCTGGGGTCAGCTGAAGACCTTATACCGGTAGCGACGAAGGCGTCGCCGCGAGGCCTGCGTCGTGTCACGCCCGCCGCAACTCGGGTCGGTTCGAAGAATCGGGAATGGTAGCGCTACGGGGATTCGAACCCCGGTCTGATGGCTGAGAACCACCTGTCCTGGACCCCTAGACGATAGCGCCACACGTTGGCTGCCCGGCAAGGATTCGAACCTCGACTAACTGGTCCAGAGCCAGTCGTGCTACCGTTACACCACCGGGCAGTGGAAGCGGCGCGACAAGCTAGCAAAGCCCGCGCGCGCGAAGCAAATACGTTGACGCCGCGCCCGGCGTCCTCGAGTCAGACCCGCCCCGCCTGGGTTTCCGCGCGCCAGCGCGTTGCCGCGTCCTCGAGCCTCCCGACCGTCCGCTCCCGACCCAGCAGCCACATCACCTCGAAGATCCCCGGGCTCACCTTGCGCCCGGTGAGCGCGACACGAGCGATCGAGATCACCTCCCCCGCCTTGATCCCGAGCTCGGCTGCGAGCCCGCGGGTCTCGCGCTCCAGCGCTTCCAGCGTGAACTCCGGCAGCGCGCCGAGCCGCTTCGCCAGCGCCTCCAGCCGCTCTGCGACCCCGGGGCGCTCGCGCATCTCGGCCCACGACGCCTCGTCGACTTCGAGCTCCGCCTTCAAGGCGAACGCGCCGTAGCGCTCGGCATCGGCCAGGGTCTTCAGGCGGTCCCCGATCGCGCGCACCAGCGCCCGCCGCCATTCCGGGGTCCGCCCCCCGAGGTCGTAGCCGCGCGCGGCGAGATACTCCTCGACCCGCCGCACGCGCTCTTCCTCGGGCATGGCCTTCAGGTGCTGGCCGTTCATCCACTCGAGCTTCTCGAGATTGAACACCGCGGGATTCGAGCCCACGCGCTCGAGCGAGAACTTCTGCTCCAGCTCCTCGCGGCCGAACAGCTCCTGCTGCCCGTCGTAGGACCAGCCGAGCAGGGCCAGGAAGTTGACCAGCGCCTCGGGCAGGATCCCGAGGTCGCGGAAGGCCTCGACCGAGGTCGCGCCGTGGCGCTTCGAGAGCCGGCTTCCGTCCGCGCCCAGGATCATCGGCACGTGCGCGAAGCGCGGCGCGCTCCAGCCGAACGCCTGGTAGAGCAGGATCTGGCGCGGGGTGTTCGAGATGTGGTCGTCGCCGCGGATCACGTGGGTGATCTCCATCTCGTGATCGTCCACGACGCACGCGAAGTTGTAGGTGGGGTGCCCGTCGGAGCGCAGCAGCACGAAGTCGTCGAGCACGGCGTTCGCGAACGCCACGCGCCCGCGCACCACGTCCTCCCACGCGGTCTCGCCCTCCGCCGGCGCCCGGAAGCGCAGCGCCGCCGCGCGGCCCCCGGCCTCGAGCCGAGCGCGCTCCGCCGCGTCGAGGTTCCGGCACCGGCCGTCGTAGCGCGGCGGCTCGCCGCGCCGCACCTGCTCCGCGCGCCGCGCCTCGAGCTCCTCGGCGGTGCAAGTGCAGCGGTAGGCGTTCCCCGCCTCGGCCAGCGCCGCCGCGCGTGCGTGATAGCGCTCGCGACGCGCGGACTGGAAGTACGGGCCGAAGCCCCCGCCCGCCTCGGGCCCCTCGTCCCAGCCGAGGCCGAGCCAGCGCAGGCTGGAGACGATGGCGCGCGCGGCCTCGTCGGTGGAGCGCGCCGCGTCGGTGTCCTCGATGCGCAGCACGAAGACGCCGCCGTGGCGGCGGGCGAAGAGATAGTTGAAGAGCGCCGTGCGCGCGCCGCCGACGTGGAGATAGCCGGTGGGGCTCGGCGCGAAGCGGACGCGAACGCTCATGGTGGCTCGCCTCCTCGGGGTCGCGGCGAGCCACGCACACTACGGAGCGCGGCCGGCACGGTCAAGCTCGGCGCCGAAACGCGGGATCGCTGCCTCCACTCGCTCCGGAGCGAGTGAGCTCGCCGGCCCGGGGCGGCCGGCGATCAACGCAGCACGGTTACCTTGCGCGACTGGACGATCGAGCCGAGCGTGAGGCGGAAGAAGTAGAGGCCGTTGCGCACCGGCTCGCCGCCCGCCGTCCGCAGGTTCCAGCTCGCGGAGAAGTGCCCGGCCTGCGCGGCGCCGCGCTCGAGCGTGGCGAGCCGGCGCCCGGACACGTCGAAGATCGCGATCTCGTAGGGCGCCCCGGCCGAGGCCGCGGGCACGGCGTAGCTCGCCTGCGCCGAGGTGCGGGCGGGATTCGGGGACGGGACCGAGAACTCGAGCGCGAGCGGGGCCGGCGGCGGGGCCGGAGGGTCCTCGACGCCGACGAACACCGGGTTGGTGTAGAGCCCGGAGCGGGCCGCGTCGTGGTGGTACTGCGGCCACGGCGGACTCTTGCCCGGGGAGAACGGGAAATCGTAGTCCCACATGTACAGGTTGCGATCCCAGCCCGCGATCACGATCTCGGTCATTCCGTCGCCGTCGCAGTCGCAGAGCGCGGGCGCTCCCCGCACCTCGGCGCTCAGCGTGATCGGGAACCCGGGCAGCAGGGTGCCCTGGCTGAAGGCCGACAGGGTGCCGTTCTCGTCCCCGATCACGATGTCGGGCATGTGGTCCCCGTTGATGTCGGCCACCACCGGGCTGCACTCCGAGGCGTAGTTGGTCGAGGTGCTGAACCGCACGTTGGACCACGGGTTGACGATGGCGCCGTTGCGGTCCCAGACGTAGAGGCCGCCGCCGGTGCTCGCGACCACGATGTCGAGGTAGCCGTCACCGTTCATGTCGGCGAGCGCGGGCGACGGAATCCGGTTGTTCCCTCCGAGCTTGACCCAGATCGGGAACCCGGGGCGCCGCGAGCCGTTGGCGCGAAACGCGTACAGCGAGTCCGGACCGGCGGTGCCGACCACGATGTCGAGCTGGTTGTCGCCGGGCCCGTCGAGGTACCCCACCGCCGGCGAGTCGGTGATCGAGCCGGTGAGGGTCTGCGGGAAGCCGGGGAGGTTCGTGCCGTTGGCGCGCCATGCGTACAGGGTGCCGCCGAAGGTGCCGAAGATGATGTCCTTGTGCCCGTCGCCGTCGAGGTCGGCGAGGGCCGGCGTCCCGTAGTTGTAGTACGTGTTCACGGTCTTGAACACCCCGATCGTGCTGGGGTTGTTGTCGCCGTCCATCAGCTCCGTTCCGTCGGCGTGGAACGCGTACACGTACCACTGGTTCGTTCCGAACACGATCTCCGGGACGCCGTCCCCGTCCACGTCGCCGACCGCGGCCGAGGACCACATGGAGGCCAGCGTCGGCCGCGACCACTTCGTCTGGCCGTTCTTGTCGAACACGACCACCATCATCGAGTCGCCCGTCAGCCCGGGGTCGGGCTGGGTTCCCCACGACAACCCGATGATCTCGGGGTCGCCTCCGTTCAGGTCGGCGATCGAGGCGCCGGCGGCGTAGTAGTAGCCGCGCCGGGTGAAGTCGCCGTGGCTGCTGCCGGCGCCGTCGGCGTCCACCGGGGCGGTGCCGTCCGGGTGCAGCATGTAGAGCGCCTCGGCGCCGGCCACGATGTCCTCCGGGTAGCCCGAGTACACGTGGTCGATCGCGACCGGGGCCGGCGTCTCGCGGCCCATCGGGACCGGGAAGATGGTGTGGAGCGGGGGATTCGTGCTCGCCGACCCGACGACGGAGTACGCCGACTCGTTCCCCGAGGAGTCCACCGCGCTCAGCTTGTAGTAGTAGCGGCTGAGGGGCGCCAGGCCCGCGTCGGTGTACGCCGCGATGCGATCGGTGGGAACGGGATTGATCTTGATGAAGGGTCCGCTCGGGTTCGAGCTGCGGTAGCAGTTGTAGCCCAGCAGCTCGCTCTCCGCGTTCCGCGCCCAGGTCAGGTCGATGCTGGTGGCGCGCCCCGCCCCCAGCATCCCGACGGGAGGCGCGGGGGGCAGGAGATCGAGCATCTGGGTGAGCACCACGCCCGCGGCGTCGGAGACCTGGAGCTGGAGCTTGGCCGCGGTGTTCGAGGGCTGGAAGACCAGGGCGTCGCCCTGCTTCTCCTGGCCGGCGGTGATGTCGCCCCACGAGGCGACGCTGTCGATCACGGTGGCCATCCCGTCGAAGTTCCGCAGCTTACCGGTCACGGTCTTCGCGGTCCCGGTGCCCGCGTTCCGCAGCTTCACGTAGTAGAGCACCGTCTCACCGGGATCCGGCCGGCCGTCCGAGTTGCCGCCCTGATCCACGACGGAATGCGAGAAATGCCGCAGCTCGGGCGCCCGCACCACGAGCTGGAAGCGCGAGCGGTAGGAGCGCCCGCCGGCGTCCGTGAGCACGAGCTCGAAGGGAACCTCGTGCTGGTCCTCGATCGATGGCGCCGCGACCACGCGGAAGGCGGGCGAGGACGTCGAGCTGCCGCTCACGCCCAGGGTTCCGAAGGTCCCGCTCGCGACCGGAATCGAGATCAGCGGATCGGTGGTGGTCAGGGTGCCGTTCACGGTCGACGCGGTGCTGCCCCCGTTGTTGCGGAGCGTGATCGAGAGATCCACGGTCTCCCCGGCGTCCACGATGTGGTCGCCGTTGCCCACGGTCCCGCCGCTCGAGTCGTCGTCGATCGTGGGCGGGTTGGCGCTCAGCACCGGCGGGGACGCGGGCACGATCCCGACCGTCGCCTGGTAGGGCACGCAGTCGAACGCCGTCACGGTGAGCGTGAAGCTGCCTACGGTGTCGGGTCGGAAGGGCAGGACGGCGTTGCCCGCGCCGTCGGTGGTCACGGTGCGGTAGTCCATGCCCGGCGCGTAGCCCACGACCCGCGCCCCGTAGAGCGGCGAGCCCCCCTTCGTGACGTGGACCGCGAAGCTCGAGTCGCTGGCGGCCATCGTGGCGTTGCGGCTCACCGCGAGCGCGCCCGCGGGCCCGGTGAAGAGCCGCAGCTCCGGGTCGCCGAGCATCAGCAGGGTCATCTGCGTCCAGCGGTTGACGCCGTCGTAGATCGAGTACCCGATGAAGGGGATCTTGGCCAGGGCGTGCGCCTCGCCCATCGAGGTCACGCTGTCCTCGTAGACCAGCCGGAAGAACTCGTCCTCGTACACCTGGCCGGCGTACGGGAAGTCGAAGTTGGTCGAGCCGATGTTGGTGACCGCCCCGCCGTTCGGGTTGAGGATGAACGCCTCGCCGATGCAGGGGAAGTCGATCGCGTTCGAGGTGCAGTTGATCGCGTAGAGGTTGATGAGCCGGTTCCCGTTCGTCAGCCCGCCGGCGTCGGTGTTGTCGATGGTGGCGTCGCCCACGTGCATCACGTTGCGGTAGCCGTGCCCGATGTGGACCGCGAGGTTGTAGCCGCGGTCGAGCGAGTCGAGCACCGCCTGGCGGTTCTCCGGCAGCGCCCCCGGCTTCCACGTGGTGTCGGCGTAGTTCTCGTACAGGCGCACGAGGTGGCGGGCGGGGCTGGCCTGGACGTAGGGCACCACCTGCTCGGCGATCTGCGCGCCGTCCAGGATGGTGTCCTGACCGGGCTGCCAGTCCTGCGGGAACAGCACCTCGGCGAAGAACAGGACGTTGGCGAGGTAGTCGGTGACCGGCGTCTTCTCGTACAGGATCGTCTTGTCCACGAACAGCTGGGCCTGCGCCGCCGTCGTGCACGGCGCGCGGCCCACGTAGAGGTCGGGCAACAGGTCGACGTTGTCGCCGGGATCCGTGGTCGAGGCGTAGCCCTCGCCGTAGAGGCTGTCGCCGTCGGCGTCCCAGTTGCCGTCCAGGCACTGGTAGTAGACATCGCTCGCGATCCGGCTGCCGTAGTAGAAGGTCGTGAACGCGTAGCGCGCCGGCAGCACCTCCGTGTCCCCGCCCAGCAGCACCCACTCCGTGCCCCAGCGGCTGTAGGCGTCGCGAATGAAGGTCCGGATGCGCTCCTGGTCGTCCGCCCCGCCCGGGTACTGCTGGCGGATGAAGGTCATGGTGCGCACCACCGCCGGCACCCCCTTCTGGGTCTTCCAGTCGGCGAGGCGCTGGAACTGCGACTCCATCTCGTCGTCGGTGATGATCACGTACTGGACCGGGCTGCCGAGGAGCGAGGGGATCTGGGTGGCGCGGAACGGCTGGGCCGGCCCGCCGCGCCCGCCCGCCGGCGCCGCGCGCAGCGCCCCCATCGCCGGCCGCAGCCCGCCGCCCTGGGCCTCCCACTCGGGAACCACCCGGCCGCGCGGGACCGGGAGCTCGCTCCCGGGCTCGAGCGTGAGCTGCACGCGGATGCGCGTCACCGCTTCGAGCCGCCCGGTCGCGGGATCCCAGCGCACCGGGCTCATCTGGACCAGCGCGAGGTTCGTCCCGCGCTGGAAGCCCTGGGCCCCGAGCGCGGCCGCGGGGTCGGGCAGGAAGCCGCGGTGGGCGAAGACCTCGGGGTCGGGGGCGGTGCGCTCGAGCGGAAGGTCCAGCCCGGGCTTCGGGCGGACCGAGCTGGGAAGGCGCACGCCCTCGGCGAGCAGCCGGGTCTCGAGAGCGATGACCCGCACGTCGCGGACGCGCGTTCCGGCCGGGAGCTCGATGCGCTCGCTCCGCCACGGCAGGTCGGGCATCCCGGGGCGGAACTCCCGCGCCGCGCCCGGAACCGCGACCTGGACCGTCGAGCCCGCCCGCTCGATCTTCACCCGGGAGGGGTCGAAGGAGAACTCGCGCTCGATCGTGGTCTGGGCCGCGAGCGGGCTCGCGGTGGCCGCTGCCAGCAGCGACACGCCGAGCAGGGCAAACGTCCGTGGCGTCATCCGATGGAACCCCCGGTTGCGAAGAGCAGGATGTCCGTGGGGCCTCCGGGAGCACGTTTCCTGACCGCTGCGGCGGAGGAGGGGCTCGAGCAGGGTTGCCGGACGATCACGGGCGTGCAGGCAAAATGGAAATCGAACGCCGGCTAAGGATAGGGGACCGCGGCGCGGGTGGTCAACGCTCAATTGAGCTGCGTTCCGGAGACGGGGGCGGCGGCTAGGGCGGGGCGCTCGGCCCGGCGATTTCGGGGCCGAAGTGCGGGTGGACCGGGAGCTCCGGACCCCCGCCCCGCTCGACCCAGGTCCACCCCATGTCGGCGAGCGGAATCGCCACGAGCTGCTCCGCCAAGCGGCGCTCCACCTGGTCCAGATCGAGCGGCGGAGCGCCGCGCTCCGACCGGATCCATGGATCGAACTCGCGCGTCCGCCATCCGGTTCGGATCGATCCCACGGCCGGGCCCCGCGCGGGCACGACCAGCATGGCCAGCTCGGCCGCCGGCTCGTCGATCAGCGCCTGCCAGTCGGCCAGCACCAGGTGCGCGCGCCAGCCGCTCAGGGATTCGGTCTCGAGCGCCCCGGCCCGCAGCGGCGTGAGATCCACGTAGAGGTTGAGCTGGGCCCACTCACCCTGGAGCGAGCGCGCCACAGCGGCACCCGGCCCATCGGCGTCGAAGATCATCACCGCGTGGAACGAGCGGCCGAGCCGGCCGCGCTCGAGCCAGGCCGCCACGGCGCGCGCGTCGAGGTTCGGGAACTCGAAGGGCGCGGCTCCCGGCCACCAGGCGACCGGCTCGCGCGCCCCGAGGCCCAGCAGCCGCGTGACCTCGGCGCGCAGCAGCCCGTGGGCGAGCGCGTGGCGCGCCGCGGGCTTCGAGGTCGGCGGCACGTCGCCGCGCATCACGAGCAGCAGCCGGCGCGGCGGCGAGGCCGGGGCCGCGGCGCGGCGGTAGGGCTCGGGCAGGGCCTCGGTGAGCATGCTCCCGGGCACCGGCCACAGCAGGTCGACCCGCCCCGCGCGGAGCGCCGCGCGCAGCCGCGGGGCGCTGGCCTCGAACCGCACGCTCACGGTGTCGGGCCGCTCCGGCGCGCCGCGCCGCGGACGCCCGGCCCGCGCCAGCACCAGGCTGTGGCCCGGCTCCTCCGCGGCCACGCGGTAGGGGCCGAGCCCGGCGGCTCCCATCCAGCCCGCCCCGGGCGCGGGCTCGCGCCACGCGGCGCCGATCGAAGGGAGCGCGAGCTTCCGCGGCAGGAGCGAGTCGGGGCGCGCGAGCTCCAGCACCAGGGTGCTGTCGTCGGGCGTGGCGATGCCGAGCGCGGGCAGCGGGCGGCCGCTCCGCACCGCGTCCACCCCGCGCACCGCCGCGAGCGCCCAGGCGGCGGTGCCGTGATCGGTGCGCTGGAGGCCGGCCTCGAGCGCGGCGCGGAAGTCGCGGCTGCGGCAGCGCTCGCCGCTCACGAAGCGCAGGTCGCGGCGGAGGTGGAAGCGGACCGTGAGGCCGCCCGGCGCGACCTCGAAGCGCGCGGCGGCGGATGGCACGATGCGCCCTTCCGCGTCCTCCTCGACCAGCCCGCGGGTGAGCAGGCGCTCGAGCGACCCGCGCACCGGGTCCGGCGGCCCGCCGGGATCGAAGCTCGGCGCGGCGCGCCCCACCCACCACGCGCGGCTGACGATGGGCCGCGGCCGCGGGCCGCAGGCGATCCCGCCGAGGAGGAGGACGAGCGCGAACGCGCCCGGGAGCGAGCGGAGTCGCATCCCCGCGAAAGCGCGCATGGCTTCGCACTCTACTGAGGCGCGCTCCGTGCGGCAAACGCGTTGCCGCCGCTCGCGGACGCGTGCTAGCGTCCGGAATCATGGCGATGGAGGCGGCGGCGCGCCGCGCGCGGCGGTTCGAAGGCGCGCGCGAGGGACTGGAGTGCGAGCGCGCCGAGTGGCTGCTGATTCCGCCCTCCGCGGACTTCCGCTGGCTCACCGGCGCCGTGGCGCGCTCCACCGAGCGGCTCGTGCTGTTCGCGCTCCCGCGGCGCGGCGACCCCTTCTGCATCGTGCCGCGCCTCGAGGCGGCGGCGCTCGGGCACGAGTGCCCGTGGCTCGAGCTCGACGTGTGGGACGAGCGCGAGGATCCGTTCGAGCGCCTCGAGCGGCGGCTCCCGCTCTCCGCCCGCCCGCCGGTGCTGGTGGGCGACGGCCTGCCCGCGGCCACCCTGCTCCGCCTCGCCTACAGGACCGATTGCCGTCCGGCCGGCCTGGCGCTCGCGCCGCTGCGCGCCGTCAAGGACGCGGACGAGCTCGCGCTGCTCGCGGCGGCCGCCGCCCACGCCGACCAGGTGGTCGAGGCCGCGGCCGACTGGATGAAGCCGGGCATGACCGAGCGCGAGGTGGCGCGCTTCGTGATCGAGCGCTTCGATGCCCTGGGGGACACCGACCCGTGGGTGATCGTGGCTTCCGGGCCGAACGCCGCGCACCCCCACCACTTCACCTCGGCGCGCAGGCTCGTGGAGTCCGACGTCGTGCTGCTCGACCTCGGCGCCTCGACCGGCGGCTACGGCTCGGACATCACGCGCACCTACTGGCTGGGCGATCCGCCCGCCGAGGCGCGCAAGGTCTACGAGGTCGTGAACGCGGCGCGCGAGGCCGGCATCGCGGCGGTGCGGGCGGGCGCCGCCTCGGAGGACGTGGACCGCGCCGCGCGCGCGGTGATCGAGGCGGCGGGGTTCGCGCGCGAGTTCCCGCACCGCACCGGCCACGGCGTGGGGCTCGAAGTGCACGAGCCGCCCTATCTGGTGGCGGGCAACCGCGCCCCGCTCGCCCCGGGCATGGTCCACAGCGTCGAGCCCGGGGTCTACCTCGAGGGCCGCTTCGGGGTGCGGCTCGAGGACCTGGTGGTGGTGGAGAACGGGGGCGCGCGCCGCCTCAACCACGCTCCGATCGATCCGCGGCCGAAGCACCGCCGCGCATGAGCCCCTCCACCGAGGCGCCGCCGGCCCCGAGCGCCCCGGACATCCTCGAGGGCTTGAACCCGGAGCAGCGGCTCGCGGTCACCCACGGCGACGGCCCGCTGCTGGTGGTGGCCGGCGCCGGCACCGGCAAGACTCAGGTGATCACGCGCCGCATCGCGTGGCTGATCGCCGGCAAGCGCGCGCGCCCCGAGGAGATCCTGGCGCTCACCTTCACCGACAAGGCGGCGGCCGAGATGGAGGCGCGCGTCGACCTGCTGGTGCCCTACGGCCTGGTGGGCGCCACGATCTCCACCTTCCACGCCTTCTGCGACCGGCTGGTGCGCGAGCGCGCGGTGGAGATCGGGCTCACCGCGCGGCTCTCGGTCGAGACGCCGGCGGGGATCCTGGTGTTCCTGCGCGAGCGGGTGATGGAGTTCCCCCTGGCGCGCTACCGCCCGCTCGGCTCCCCGGACTCGCACCTGCGCGCGCTGGTGGCGCTCTTCGACCGGGCGCGCGACGAGGACGTCTCGCCCGAGCGCTACCTCGAGCTCGCGGAGCGGCTGGCGGCCGAGGCCGGCCAGGACCCGGAGCGGCGCGACCGCGCCGCGGCCGAGATCGAGAAGGCGCGCGCCTACGCGTTCTACCAGCGGCTGCTGCTCGAGCACGGGCGCGTCGACTTCGGCGCCCAGATCAGCCTCGCGCTCCGGCTGCTTAGGGAGCGGCCCCACGTGCGGCGCGAGCTCACGGACCGTTTCCGCTACGTGCTGGTGGACGAGTTCCAGGACACCAACCACGTCCAGTTCGAGCTGCTGAAGCTCCTCGGCGGAACGCGGAAGAACCTCACGGTGGTCGGGGACGACGACCAGAGCATCTACCGCTTCCGCGGCGCCAAGATCGAGAACCTGCTCTCGTTCCGCGACGACTTCCCGGGCGCGACCACGGTGGTGCTGACCCGCAACTACCGCTCGGGGCAGCGCATCCTCGACGCCGCCCACCGCCTGATCCGCTTCAACGATCCGGAGCGCCTCGAGGCGCGCGCGGGATTCGACAAGCGCCTGACCGCCGTCCGCGCGGTCCCGGGCGGGATCGAGCACCGCGCGTTCGAGACCGCGAGCGACGAGGCCGACTTCGTCGCGGCCGACATCGCCGCGGCGATCGAGGGCGGGGCCCGCGCGCCGCGCGACTTCGCGGTGCTGGCGCGGGCCCACGCCAGCCTCGATCCCGTGGCGCAGGCGCTCCGCGGCCGCGGCGTGCCGTTCCGGCGGGTGGGCATGCGCGGGCTCTACTCGCGGCCCGAGGTCCTGCTGTGCCTGAACCTGCTGCGGGTCGTGGCCTCGCCCGACGACGGCGGGGCGGCCTACATGGCGCTCGCCGATCCCCTGTTCGGCGCCGACCCCGTGGACCTGGCCCGGCTCTCCGCGCGCGCGCGGCTCCTCCACCGCCCGTTCCTCGCCCTGACCGAGCGTGCCGCCGCCGAAGGCGGCGTGCGCGACGAGACGCGCGAGGCGGTGCTGCGCTTCCTCGACCTCCACCGCCGGCTCTCGCGCCTCGCGGCCGCCCGCCCCACCTCCGAGGTGCTCTACGAGCTGGTGACCGAGAGCGGGCTCCTGGGCCGGCTCGCGGCCGACGAGTCGGCCGAGGCGGCCGAGAAGGTGCAGAACCTCAACAAGCTGTTCAAGATCGTCGGGCGCGTGGGCCCGCTGCTCCGGCACGACCGCGTGGACCAGTTCATCCCCCACCTCGACCTGCTGATCGAGATGGGCGACGACCCCGCGGCCGCCGAGGCCGAGCTCGAGGAGAACGCGGTGCACCTGCTCACCGCGCACAACGCCAAGGGGCTCGAGTTCCCGGTGGTCTACCTGGTGCACCTGGTGCAGGGGCGCTTCCCGCGCTACCCGCAGGGCGAGGTGCTGCGCCTCCCTCCCGAGCTGGTGCCCGGATCGGGCGACCGGCGCGAGGACCACTACCGCGAGGAGCGCCGGCTGTTCTACGTCGGCATGACCCGGGCCTGCGACCGGCTGGTGCTCTGCCATGCGGCGGACTACGGCGGGCGGCGCGCCGCGAAGCCCAGCCAGTTCGTGGTCGAGGCCCTCGACCTGCCGGGTGTGCCGCGCGGCGCCGCGGCCGCGAGCGCGCTCGAGTCGATCGCGCGCTTCGCGCCCGCCGCCGAGTCCCCGGCCGCCGCCGTCCTGCCCGTCCCCGCCGACCAGCCGCTCGAGATCTCGCACGGCAGGATCGACGACTACCTCACCTGCCCGCTCAAGTACCGCTACGCCCACGTCGCCCAGGTGCCGCTCGGCAGCGATCCGCGCGCGATGTACGGGATCGCGATCCACCACGCGATCCGCGTCTACCACCAGCACCGCATGCGGAACCTCCCGATCGCGGCCACGGACGTGACCGCGGTGTTCGAGGGCGCGTGGTCGAGCGAGGGCTTCTACTCGCGCGAGCACGAGGAGCGGCGGCTCGAGGAGGGCCGCGAGAGCCTGCGCCGCTTCGTCGCGCGCGAGAATTCCTCGGCGCGCGTGCCGCTCGCGATCGAGCGCGAGTTCCGGTTCCGGCTCGCGACCGGCGACGGGGTGGTCGGGCGCTGGGATCGCATCGACGAGCGCCCGGAGGGGATCGTGCTCGTCGACTACAAGACCTCGGAGATCGCGAGCCCCGAGAAGGCCGACGAGCACGCCGAGCGCAGCCTGAAGCGCGAGCAGCTCGGCCTCTACGCGCTCGCCTACCACGAGATGTACGGCGTGATGCCCGCGCGGGTGGAGCTCCAGTTCGTGGGCCAGGGCGTGAGCGGCTCGGCCGAGGTGCGGCCGGAGCACCTGGAGCGCGCCCGCGCGCGCGCGCTCGAGGCCGCGGCCGGGATCCGCAGCGCCCAGTTCCCTCCCCGGCCCGACCCGCGGAGCTGCGGCTACTGCCCCTACTCGCGCTTCTGCATCCACAGCGCGGCGCGGGATCCGCGCTGAGCGACCGCGCGGCGTTTGGGGAGCCCGGGCGCGACCCGCGTGTGCTGCGCGATGCCGCCGTCGAGTTCGCGCGCGAGGCCGGGGCCCTGGTGCGCGAGGGCTGGGGCGCCGCGCACGCGCCCGAGCGCAAGGGGCGCATCGACCTCGTGACCGAGTTCGACCGGCGCTCGGAGCGGCTGCTGCTCTCGCGGGTCGCGGAGCGCTTCCCGGGCCACGCGGTGCTGGCCGAGGAGTCGGGCGCGCACGCCTCGGGGGCCGCGCCCGACGGGGTGCGCTGGCTGATCGACCCGCTCGACGGCACCACCAACTTCGCGCACAACTACCCGTTCTTCGCGGTCTCGGTCGGGGTCGAGGTGGACGGCGAGATCGCGGCCGGCGCGGTGTTCGATCCGGTGCGCGAGGAGATGTTCGCGGCGGCGCGCGGCCTCGGCGCCACGTTGAACGGCGCCGCGATCCGCGTGTCGGGGATCGAGCGCCTCGAGGACGCGCTGCTCGTCACCGGCTTTCCCTACGACGTGCGCGAGCGCCCCGAGCGCGTGATGCCGGCGTTCCAGGCGTTCCTCACCCGCGCCCAGGGCGTGCGCCGCGACGGCTCGGCCGCGCTCAACCTGTGCTACGTCGCGGTGGGGCGCTTCGACGGGTTCTGGGAGCTGGCGCTCTCGGCCTGGGACACCGGCGCCGGCACGGCGATCGTGCGCGAGGCCGGCGGCCGGGTCAGCGACTACCGCGGCGGCGCGTTCCGGCCCGGCGAGACGTCGATCCTCGCCACCAACGGGCGCCTCCACGAGGCGATGATGCGGGTGCTGGCGGGCACCTGAGCGCGGTCGGGCGCTTGGGCGAGGTCGGGCGCTCGAGCGCGGTCGGGCGCTGAGCCCGAGCGGCCGTCAGGCGGCGGTGCGGTGCGACGGGGTGCGCAGGCGGGCCCGGATCAGCTTCACCAGCGCGGTCATGTCGTAGGGCTTGCTCATGAAGGCGTCCGCCCCCATGTCGAAGGCGAGCCTGCGGTCCTGCTCTCCCGATCGGGCGCTCAGGATCAGGATGGGCAGCCCCCGGTAGCGCTCGTCGAACTTGAGCGCGCGGCACACGCGGTAGCCGTCGAGCTTGGGCAGCATGAGGTCCAGCACCACGAGGTCGGGCCGCTCCTCGCGCGCCTTCTTCAGCCCCTCCTCCCCGTCGCTCGCGGCCGCCACCTCGAACCCTTCGATCTCGAGCCCGATCCGCAGCACGGAGACGAGGTCGGATTCGTCGTCGACGATGAGAATGCGCGGCTTGCTCGCCATCGTTGCATCCCTCGTGGATGGAAAACGGCTTCGCAACGAGGTTATCGGGAGGCGGGCGCGGAGGCTGCACCGGAATCTTCTTCGCCGCGCGCCCGCCGCTCTCAATTCCCGGGCGGCGGCTCCGCGACGCGCACGAACTCCGCGACCCGCTTCGACTCGCTGCCGGCCAGGAGGTCGCGCACCGCGATCTCGAGCCGGTAGCGCCCGGCGGGCAGCGACTGCACCGGCACGCGCACGAACTGGCGGCGCAGGTCGCCGACCTGCTCCTCCGCGCGCGTCGCCGAGATCGAAGGCAACGGGGCCCGCGGCTGGAACACGCGCTGGAGCCAGATGCGGCGGTCCCGCTCCGCGGACCGCACGGCGTACACGTACTCGAACCGCGCGCGGCCGTCGGCGCCGGTCTGCAGATGGTAGATCTCGAAGTACGCCGTGAGCGGATCCGAGCCGCGCACGCGCGCGTTGGGGTTGGGCTCGGGACGCACCGCCGGCGCGGCCTCGGGCGGCGCTCCCGTGAACGGCAGCCCGCACGAGATCACCACGTCGCTGAGGCTCAGGAGCGCGGGCGGAGCCGGCAGCTCGACCGGCGCGCGGTAGACGCCGCGCCGCCCGTAGCGGTCCCTGACCGTGACGCCCACCAGGTACTTCCCGGGCGGGCATTCGGCGGTGAAGTCCGCGACCTGGGCCGCGGCCGGATCGCACGCCGAGGGCACCAGGGTCGCGCGCTCGCGGCGGACCTCGACCCTGGCCGAATCGAGCACCACGCATTCGGCCCACAGGCTGTCGTCCGGGGGCCCCGCGGCCTCGAGCCCGACCCGCAGCAGCGGCCGCCCCGACGCCTCGAAGCGCGACAGCACGCCGTCGACCGGCCGCGGCCGCGTGCCGGGGGGCAGCATCGGGAACACGCCGCGCCCGCCGCTCGTCACCTGCGCGCCGAGCCGCGCGAGCGAGTCCGGGTCCGGCCGGGGGTCGGTGCTCTCGAACAGGTCGACCGGGAGCAGGAAGTACTCGGAGAGCAGCCGGTCCTGCAGGACGACGCGCATCCCCAGGGGCTGGTAGTTCCACACCAGGATGTTGGCGGGGATCGCGCGCCCGAAGCCGGTCGTGGTGTAGAGCTTCTCCGAGAGCGGGTTGTAGTCGGCGAGCGACGGGGGACCGTAGCGCACGTACAGCTCGCCGCGCTCGTCCCACTCTCCGCGCCGCGGGTCGAAGTAGAGGAAGAAGGCGTGGCTCACCCGCGACCAGTACTCGAGCTGCGCCTCGCTGCGCGCGGTGGCGAGATCGGGGTCGTTCTCCTTCCAGAAGCGGCGCACGAAGTCGGCCTGGCCTTCGGGCGAGAGGCGGTGGAGCTCGAACGTGTCGCGCTCGGTCGCGACCGGCGCGATGTCCTCGAAGCGCTCGCGGACCGACCGCCGCAGGCGCGGGATCCCGGCCGCGAACGCGCTGTCCGCGTGGTCCAGCCGCCCCAGGTGGTACGAGGTGTAGGCGTCGGCGATCAGCGCCTCCGGCCGCTCCGGGTCCGCCTCGCGCGCGTGCCAGGCCGCGGCTGCGGCGGCCGCGGGGTTGCCCTGCTCCTGGAGCAACGGCACGAGCAGCAGCCAGGCGTCGCAGGAGGAGGGCGCGAGCCGCACCGCCTCCCGCAGGTTCTCCACCGCACGCTGGAGGGAGGCGGTCTCCAGGTACTTGAGCCAGTCGTGCCGCCACACCTGCCCCAGCCCGTAGCGCGAATCCGCGTCGGAGGGGGCGAGGCGCGTGACGCGAACGAAGCGCTCACGGGCGTGGCGCATGAAGCCGGCCTGGTAGTAGGTGCGGGCGAGCGTCAGCTCGTATTCGGCCGTGCCCGGGGCGAGCAGGGTGGCGCGCTCGAGCTCGTCGATCGCCAACCGCCGGGCATCGAGCGTGTTGCGGGTCAGATGGGCGAGGGCCCGCCGGTACAGCGACTCGGCGCGCACCGAGCGGCTCGCGGCGTTCCCGGCGCCGCCCGCGAGGCACAATGCGAGCGGAACGAGCAGCGGCACGAGTGCGCGGGCGATTCTCGGCAGTTGTGCATCCTCCGGGGAGCGGACGCTCAAGTATCGGCGGGGAGAATGAGCCGGTCAACGGCGGGGGTTGAGCCGATCACGCGGGCCGGTGCTGAAGCACTCGACGCACGTCGGAGGCGCCGGAGCCGGGCACATGGGTAACAGTCCTTAGCTGCCATAGCCCCGCCGGCGACGCCTGCCCAACCCGGGGTCGACGATCGGAACGAGTGTCCCGAAGTTGCGGTGGTTTCTCTCCGCGGCTCGCCGGACGTCCAGGATGCCGATCGGGACCCGACCGAAGTGGACACGCCAGCGGCCGTCGTCGCACGGCTCCAGCCCAACCCGTTCGCCCGCGAGGCAGTGGGTCACGTACCACTGAGTGGTGCCAAACGAGATCACGCCGTTGGGATACGCCACGCGGGTCTCGAAGTGGCCGGGGTACACCAGCTCGGGAAGCCGACGGGGGTACGAGCGGAGCGAGGGACGATAGAGCGAGGCGGGCACGGCCTGTCCCAGAGCTTCGTGAGGCCGCTCTTCGTTGTACTCGATCTGGAAGCGGTCGAACGCGCGCTGCTGAGCCCCGAAGCTCGCGCGAGGAGGCTGAGCGGTCTCCGCCTTCAACGTGCGGTGCATGCGCTCGTGGCGGCCGTTCTGCTCGGGACGCCCCGGCATGATGCGCTCGGGTCGGATCCCGAGGCGGATCCACCACACGGCCAGTCGCGAGAGCCCGCCCGGGGCGAGCGTCGAGAACGGGGGCCCGTTGTCGGTGCGGATCGCCCGCGGCAAGCCGTACTCGCAGAAGGCCGACTCGAAGACGCGCCAGGCGTACTGAGACAAGGGACGACGCAGCCCTCGGCAGCGCAGGAGAAAGCGACTGTATCCATCGCTGATCGTCAACGGGTGACATCGCTCGCCCCCGCGGTGGCCGCCGATGGGGAAGCACCCCTTGAAGTCGGCACACCAGACGGCGTTGGGCGCGTTGTACTCGCCGAGCCGGTCCCCGTACGGCGAGCTCCGCCGCACCCGCTTGCGGGGACGAACGAGGTCGTGGCGCTTCAGGATGTCCCCGATCGTGCTGGCCGCGGGGAGCACGACCCGCGGCCGTTGACGTCCCAGAACCACCCTCACCTTGCGGGGCCCCAGCGCGGGTGCCGGCGTCGGATCGCGAGGATCGAGTCCACGACGTCCGACGAGACCGCGTTGGGGTGCGAGTGGGGCGCCCGCGAACGCTCCTGCAGGGCGGAGATCCCCTCGGCCTCGTAACGACGGACCCACTTGTAGCCGGTCTTCCGGCTGATCCCGAAGTCGAGGCACAGATCTCGGAAGCTGGCCTCGCACTCCAGGAAGGTGGCGATGAACTTCATGCGTTCGGACATCCAGTCGGTCCTTGCCCAGGGCATCGTGTGGTCCTCCTCGGACCCTCAAGGATGCACCCGGGCTGTAACCCATGTCCCCGGTCAGATCTGTTACCAGTGTGCCCGGTCTGGACCCCCGATTTCACTTGACGGCCTACGCGGGTGCATCGCGCTCTGCCTGCCAGGCGTTGCCCCGCTCGCGCAACGACGCACCCAGGAGGCGCACCCGCGCCTGATCACCGCTCGGAGCAGAAAAATCCCGTCGCGCCTCGTCTCCTGTGCCCTGCGCGGCCGTGCGTGAGCCTCCGAACGCCATGCTACAAAGAGTGCGCCCTCGCGACCGTTGGCCCCCGAGTCCCGCCCCCGGCCATCGGAGACGTGATGAACGCGTACTCGCTTTCCCACCTCGACGACCGCTCCCTGCTGAGCGGCCTGGCCACCTCTGTCTCCCGCGAGCGGGGCGCCACCGCCGAGGCGCTCGCCCACATCGCCGAGGTCGACGCCCGGCGCCTCTACCTGCCCGCCGCCTACCCCTCGATGCACGCCTATTGCGTCCACGAGCTGCACTTCTCCAAGGACGAGGCATTCAAGCGCATCCTCGTGGCGCGCGCGGCCCGGAAGTGCCAGGCCCTGCTTCCCGCGCTGGCCGAGGGCCGGCTGCACTTCACCGGCGCGGTGAAGCTGGCGCCGCACCTGACCGCGGAGAACCAGGCCGAGCTGCTGGCGGCCGCCACCCACAAGACCAAAGCCGAGATCGAGCAGCTCCTGGCCGAGTGGTTCCCCCGCCTGGACGTGCCGGCGGCGCTGCACACCCTTCAGGCTCCCGTGCCGGACACCGGGGCAACCACCGCCGCCAGGGTGGGCCAACTGGTTCCGGAACCTGTTGAGGCACTCGCCCGGGCGCGAACTGAGACGCCCCGCCCGCCGTCGAAGCTGACGCCGCTTTCGCCCCGGCGGTCCCTCCTGCAGGCCACGATCGGCGAGGGCACCCAGGAGAAGGTGGAGTACGCCCAGGCGCTGTTCGGCCCGCTTCCGGCCGGAGACCCGCTGCTGATCGACCGCGCCTACGATGCGCTGATCCGCGAGCTGGAGAAGACCCGGTTCGCCGCTACCACGCGGCCTCGCTCCCGTTCGGGGCGGGCGATCGGGATTCGCACCATCCCCAACCACGTCAAGCGCGCCGTGTGGGAGCGCGACGGCGGGCAGTGCACGTTCGTGAGCGAGGGCGGCAGGCGCTGCCCGGCGCGCAAGTGGCTCGAGTACGACCACGAGGTCCCGGTGGCGCGCGGGGGCGCGGCGACGGTGGAGAACCTGCACCTCAAGTGCCGGGCCCACAACCAGTACGCCGCCGAGCAGGCGTTCGGGGCGGAGTTCATGAGGCGGAAGCGCGAGGCCGGGCGTGCGGCGTCACGACATGCCCCGGGGCATGGTGGGATGCAGCCGTCGGAGGGGTCGCACGCCGCCATGGCAATCGAGCCTGCCAACGACAACGACGTGGTGCCCTGGCTGCGGGCGCTGGGCTTCCGCGCCGACCAGGCGCGGCGCGGGGCGGAGGTGTGCGAGCGCATTCCCGACGCTTCGCTCGAGGACCGGATCCGCCTCGCGCTATCGCACCTGTGCCCGCGTCACCGCCCGTCGCCGGCAATCGGGTGAGCGCGGCCTGGGCCGCCCGGAATCGATCGCGCGCCCCGGAGCGCCCGGCACACTCGCCCCGGAGCGAGTGGAGGCGCAGACCGTGGAGGAGTCGCGCGCCTGGGAACCCCCGGCGTCATGCGCTTGACGCGCGCCGCGCGCTCCCCGAAGATGCGCGACTTACATGAACGATTGCTCAAGTATTCAGGCATCTCCACGTGCCCACCGTTCGATCCGCCTCCGCGGCGCGTGAGGCGCGCGCCGCCGCGCCGACCCCCGCCGCGGTGCGCGTTCGCCGGGCGCTGGACGACCACGCCCGGGTCGAGCGTCTTTCGCGCACGTTCCGCGCGCTCGGCGATCCCACGCGCAGCAAGCTGGTGCTCGCGCTCTCGCTCGGCGAGCTGTGCGTGAGCGATCTCGCGCAGGCGCTCAGCGCCTCGCTCTCGGCCACCTCCCACCAGCTCCGCATCCTGCGCGACCTCGACATCGTGCGGGTGCGTCGCGAGGGCCGCAGCCAGCTCTACGCGCTCAACGAGCAGGCGTTCGGCTTCTGCGCGCCGCGCGTGTGCCTGGCGTGGAAGCAGACGCTCGAGATCGAGCGCGCCCCGCGGGGTCGGAGCGCGAGCCGGCCGCGCGCGCGCGCCGGGCGGCGAGCGCCCGGCCGGATCCGGGGCTGACGGAAGGAGCCTGCCGTGTTCGAAGCCCTGGTCATCACGCTGCGGGAGGGAGTGGAGGCCGCGCTCGTCCTCGCGGTCGCGCTCGCGATGCTCCGGCGCGCGGGCGCGCTCCGCCTGCGCGGGGCGCTGTTCGGCGGCGCGGCGCTGGCGATCGCCTTCTCGGCGGTCGGTGCGGCGCTCGCCACGCGCGTCACCTACAACGAGGAGCTGGCCGAGGGCATCGCGATGCTCGCGGGCGCGGCCATGGTGGGCTCGCTCGTGGCGTGGATGTGGAAGAGCGCGCCGCACATGAAGGAGGAGGTGGAGCGCGGCGTGATGCGCGCCACGCGCGGCCGCCGTGGGGCGATCGGCCTGTTTCTCTTCGCCTTCGGCATGGTGTTCCGCGAGGGCGCCGAGACCGCGATCTTCCTCTCGGCGGCGGGGTTCAACAGCCAGGGCCTGTCGCTCTGGATCGGCGCGCTCGCGGGGCTGGTGCTGGCCGCCGCGTTCGGCGTGCTGTTCGTGCGCGGCACGATCCGGATCCCGCTCCGCCCGTTCTTCTCGCTCACCACCGCGGTGCTGCTGCTGGTCGCCCTCCAGCTCTTCGTCGGCGGCCTCCACGAGCTGTCCGAGGCTCAGGTCCTGCCCTCGAGCCGCGCCGAGATGGCGCTGATCGGCCCGATCGTGAAAAGCGAGCTGCTGCTCTTCGCGCTCACCGTGGCGCTGGCGGCCGCCTGGCTCCTGTTCGGCCCGCGCGCGGCCGCGGCGCCGGCCGGGGCCGAGGCCACCGGGCCCGAGGCCCGGCTCGCGCGCGCCGAGCGTGCCGGTGAGGACCGGCGCCGGCGCTGGACCGCCATGCTCGGCCTGGTCGTCACCGGCTTCCTCGCCACCGCGTTCGTCCAGCGCTCGCGCGTTCCCGAGCGCCCGCCGGCCGAGAGCCTCGCCGTCGCGGGCGGCGTCGTGAGCTTCGATCCGGCCTCGGTGGCGGGCGGGAAATCGCGGTTCTTCGAGGTCGACCTTCCCTCCGGCCACGCCCGCTTCTTCGCGCTGCGCGTGGGCGACGCGGTCAAGACCTGCTTCGATGCCTGCGAGATCTGCGGCGCGATCGGCTACTTCGAGGACAAGGGCGCCATGGTGTGCCGCAACTGCATGTCGCCGATCGTGCTCCGCTCCATCGGACGCCCCGGGGGCTGCAACCCCATCCCGCTTCCGAGCCGGATGGAAGGCGGACGGATCGTGGTCTCGGCCGCCGACATCGAGGCCGCGCTGCCCAGGCTCAAGGGGAAGTAACGACGTCATGCTCGCGCGGCTGATGCTGGCCTCGCTCGCGGCGCGGCGCGCCCGGGTCGGGCTCGCGGTGGTGGCGGTGGCGCTGGGGGTGGCGGTGACCGTGGCGCTCGCCACGCTCGCGCTCCAGGTCGGCGATGACCTGGCGCGCACGCTGCGCGCGGCCGGGCCCAACTTCGTGGTGCTGCCGGCCGGCGCCACCGCCGGGCTCGACTTCGGCGGCGCCCCGATCGAGCCCGCGCGCGCCGGGCTCGCGCTCCCCGAGAGCACGACCGCGATGCTCAAGTCGTCGTTCTGGAAGAACAACGTGCTCGAGGCCGCGCCGGAGCGGGTGCTGAGCGTGGAGATCGAGGGCGCTAGGGCGCCGCTCTCGGGCACCTGGTTCGACCGCGAGGTGGCGACCGAGGACGGCCCGTGGCGCACCGGGCTCGAGCACCTGCGGCCCGCGTGGCGGATCCAAGGCCGCTGGCCCTCGGAGAACGCTCCCGAGCTGGCCCTCGGCCGCGACCTCGCCGCGAGCCTCGGTCTGGCACCCGGAGCCCGCGCGCGGATCGGCTTCGCCGCGCGCTCCGAGGATTGGACCGTGACCGGCATCGTCACGGCGGGAGGGCTCGAGGACCGCAGGGCCTGGGCGCCGCTCGAGCGCGTGGAGGCGCTCGCGGAGCAGCAGGGCGTGGACCGGGTGTGGATGAGCGCGCTGGTGCGCGCCCCCTCGAAGAAGGCCGCGCCCGACCCGGCCCGCGACCCGCGCGGCTACGAGCGCTACTCCTGCACCTCCTACCCCGCCAACGTGGCGCGCGACCTCGCCGAGCACCTGGGCGGCGCCGAGGTGCTGCCCATGACCGAGGTGGTCACCGGCGAAGGGCGGGTGGTCGAGCGCCTCAACCTGCTCATGCTCCTGCTCGCGCTCGCGGCCCTCGCGGCCTCGGTGCTGGGGCTGCTCTCCACCACCACGGCGACCGTGGTGGAGCGCAGCGTCGAGCTCGGCCTGCTGCGCGCGCTGGGGGCCTCGGCCGAGCAGATCGCCGTGCTGCTGCTGGGCGAGACCGTGCTGATCTCGCTGCTCGGCGGAACGCTGGGCTTCTGGCTGGGCAGCGCGGCCGCCGCGGCGATCCGCGGGCACACCTTCGGCAGCGCGAGCCCGATGCAGCCGCTGCTCCTGCCGCTCGCGCTGGTGCTTTCACTCGCGCTCGCGGTGCTCGGCACGCTCGCGCCCCTGCGCCTGGCGCTCCGGCTCGACCCGGCGACGGTGCTCCGTGGCTGACGCCCGGCTGCGCATGGAGATCCGCCTGCTCTCGGCGGCGCTGTCGCGCAGGCGCGGCATGGTGCTGCTCGCGGTGCTCGCGGTCGCGATCGGCTCCTCGGTGGCCTCGGCGCTGCTCCACGTCTCGGGCGACGTCTCGCGCAAGCTCACCCGCGAGCTGCGCGCGCTCGGCCCCAACCTGCTGCTCGTGCCGGGCGGCGCCACGGCGGGCGTAGCGGCGGTCCCGGGCGCCGGCGGGGCGGCGGGCTACCTCGACCCGGGCGAGGCGCGCGCGCGCCTCGCCGCGGCCGGGATCGACGGCGCTCCCCTGCTGCTCGCGATCGCGCGCGTGAACGGCAGGCCGGTGCAGGTCGTGGGAAGCGACCTCGAAGCACTCGCGCGCCTCCATCCGGCGTGGTCGGTCGCGCCCGGCCGTCACGGCTCGCTCATGGGCGCGCGGCTCATGGCGCGGCTCGGCGCGCGCGAGGGCGACTCCCTCACGCTCGAGCTCGGCGGCGCGCGGCTCACGCTCGCCGCGGGGGGGCGGCTCGAAGCCGGCGGCGCCGACGACGACGCGTGGTGGATCCCGCTCGAAGGGGCCCAGGCGCTCGCCGGACTCCCCGGCCGCGTGAGCCTGGTGGAGGCCCGGGTCGAGGGCGACGAGCGCGCGGCGGCGCGCGCGGTCGCGAGCCTCGAGCGCGGAGGCGGAATGCGGGCGCTCGTGCTTCACGCGCTCTCCGCGACCGAGGCCGGGCTGCTCGAGCGCATGCGGCGCCTGATGGCGCTGGTCACGGTCGCCGTGCTCGCCGCCGCCGGGCTGTGCGCGTTCGGCACGCTCACCGACCTCGCGCTCGAGCGGCGGCGGGAGATCGCGCTCATGAAGGCGCTGGGCGCTTCGCCGGGCGACGTCGTGCGCCAGCTCGCGGCCGAGTCGCTCGCAATCGGGCTCGCCGGCGGTGTGAGCGGCTGGCTGATCGGGCTGTTCTTCGCCGAGGTGATCGGGCGCAACGTGTTCCACGCCGCGATCGCCGTGCAATGGCAGGTGCCGCCGCTGGTGCTCGCGGTCGCGCTGGCGATCGCCGCCCTCGCCGGGCTCGGGCCGATCCGGCTCGCGCTCGCGGTCCAGCCCGCCGCCGCGCTCAAGGGGGAGTGACGTGGGCGAGATCCGCGTGCGGCTCGAGGACGTGTCCCGCCACTACGGGAGCTTGAAGGCGCTCGACCACGTCGACCTCGAGATCCGCGCCGGCGAGTGGCTCGCGGTGATGGGGCCCTCGGGCTCGGGCAAGAGCACCCTCGTCAACCTGCTCGGGACGCTCGACCAGCCGACCGCCGGGCGCATCCGGGTGGACGGGGCCGAGATCGGAGCACTCTCCGAGCCCGGGCGGGTGCGGTTCCGGCGCGAGAAGGTGGGGATCATCTTCCAGCAGTTCCACCTCCTCCCCTACCTCGACGCGCTCGAGAACGTGATGGTCGCCCAGCACTACCACTCGATGGCCGACGCGCGCGAGGCGATGGAGGCGCTCGAGCGCGTGGGCATGGCGGACCGCGCCCGCCACCTGCCTTCGCAGCTCTCGGGCGGCGAGCAGCAGCGGGTGTGCGTGGCGCGCGCGCTGATCAACCGCCCGCGCCTCGTGCTCGCCGACGAGCCCACCGGCAACCTCGACGCCGAGAACGAGGACCTGGTGCTGCGGCTGCTCCAGTCGCTGCACGCCGAGGGCCACACGCTGGTCACGGTCACCCACGCCCCCAAGGTCGGCAACCTCGCGGACCGCCGGGTCGAGCTGCGCCACGGGCGGCTCAGCGACCTCACCGTGCCGAGCGAGGAGATCGAGCGCCGCTACGACGAGGTGCTGGTGCAGATGTGGTCGCTGATCGAGGACGGGCGCACCCCCGAGGCGCAGCGCATCCGGGTGCCGGACGTGGTGGACAACCGCCGCACCCTGCTCGGCATGGTGGAGAGCGGGCTCCTCCTCGCCGCCGGCCCCACCCTGGAGTTCACGCCGCGCGGGAGGCTCGAGGCCCGCGACCTGGTGCGGCGCCGCCGGCTCGCGGAGGTGCTGTTCTCCTCCGCGCTCCACCTCTCCGAGCCCGAGGTCGAGAACGTGGCGTGCCGGATGGAGCACATCATCGACCCCGAGGTCACGGCCAGCATCTGCTCGTTCCTCGGCCACCCGCGCCAGTGCCCGCACGGCCGCCCGATCCCCTCCGGGAACTGCTGCGCGCTGCCCATCGTATCGTGACCGAGGCGCTCGGGCCCGACGCGGTATGCGCGCGGCGCGACGCCTTCGCGGTGCTCGACGTGCGTGCCGAGGCCGCGTTCCGGGCCGGGCATCTCGCCGGCAGCGGCCACCTCCCGCGCGCCGAGATGCGAGTGCGCTCGAGCGAGCTGCCGCCGCGGCACGAGCCGCTGCTCGTGGTCGCGGACGACGCAGAGCAGGCGGCGGCCGCGGCGGCCGAGCTCGAGGCGCTGGGGTTCGCGCGCGTGGGGTGGCTCGAGGCGCCGCTCGCCTCGCTCGAAGGAGGGCTCGCGGACCGCGGCCCCGCGGCCCGGCTGTGGCGCCCGGCGCCGTTCCTGGAGGAGGCGCTGGCGCGCATCCCGGAGGCGCGCGAAGGGGGCGCGGCGCTCGACGTGGCGGCCGGTGCGGGGCGCGAGGCGGTCTACCTGGCGCTCCGCGGCTTCGAGGTCGAGGCGCGGGACCGCGACCCCGACGCCCTGGCCCGCGCCGCTGCGCTCGCCGGGCGCCACGGGGTGCGGATCGCGACCGTCCTCACCGACCTCGAGCGCGAAGGCGCCACGCTCCCTTCGGAGCGCTTCCGGCTCGTGGTCTGCTTCCGCTACCTGCACCGGCCGCTGTTCGAGCAGATCGAGGGCGCGCTCGCGCCGGGCGGCTGGCTGGTCTACGAGACCTACCGCCTGGGCCAGGAGCGCTACGGCCGCCCGCGGCGCGGGCGCTTCCTGCTGCAGCCGGGGGAGCTGGGCTCCGCCTTCCCGACCCTCGCGGTGGTGCACTACGCCGAGCTCTCGCCCGCGGGCGGACCGGTGACGGCCCGCCTCATCGCGCGAAAACCCGGCGCTGGTCGGCCTTAGGCCGCGCTGGTCGGACGCCTTAGGGGCCGGCGTGCGTGGGAGGACGGATGCGGTTATCCTAGCCGCGAATGGCTCCCCGTTTCCCACTCGATCGCCTCCCCCGTCGGCTCGCGCTCACGGCAGCGCTCCTGACTCTTGGCGCCTGCGCTCGCAAGGCGGGCGGCCCGGGGGGCCAGGGCGGATTCACCATGCCGCCCACGCCGGTCGAGGTCGCCGAGGTCCAGCCACGCACGGTGCGCGACCAGTTCCGCGCGGTCGGGAACATCGAGTCCGACGCCAACGTCGAGCTGGTGAGCGAGCTCGCCGCCCGGGTCGTGGCGCTGCCGTTCACCGAGGGCCAGGCCGCGGACAGCGGCGCCCTGATCGCGCGGCTCGACGACCGCGAGTTCCGCGCCGAGGCGGAGCGCACCCAGGCCCAGCAGGACCAGGCGCAGTCCAACTACGATCGCGCGAAGAAGCTGGCGGACGACAACCTGCTCTCGCCCCAGGAGCTCGAGGACTCGCGCACCGCGCTGCGGGTGGCGGAGGCGGTGGCCGCCCTGGCCCGGGCGCGCTTCGACAAGACGCGCATCCTCGCCCCGTTCACGGGCCTGGTGGGCGTGCGCCGGGTCGCGGCGGGGGCCTACCTGCGCGAGGGTGCCGTGATCACCGATCTCACGCGCGTGGACGAGATGAAGGTGACCTTCACCGCCCCCGAGCGCTTCGCCAAGGAGCTGAAGCCCGGGGTGGCGGTGGAGATCGAGACGCCCGCATTCCGGGGCGAGCGCTTCATCGGACGGCTGAGCGTCGTGGATCCGCTGGTGGACCCGAACACCCGGACGCTCCGCCTGGTGGCGCGCATCCCGAATCAGGGCCGGCGGCTCAGGCCGGGCATGTCGGCCGACGTCTACGTGACCCTCGCCGAGCGCAGCCAGGCGCTCTCGGTCCCGGACGAGGCGGTGTTCGCCGAGGGCAACCAGAACTTCGTCTACGTGGTGAAGGCCGACAGCACGGTGACGCGCGCCGCAGTCGAACTCGGCACCCGCGACTCGATGCAGGTCGAGGTGGTGAAGGGGCTCTCCCCCGGCGTGCGCGTGATCCGCGCCGGACACCAGAAGGTGTACGAGGGTGCGCGCGTGATGCCGATCCCCTCCGGCGGAGCACCGGCCTCGCAGGCCGCGGGGGCCGCCGGAGCCGGAAGCGGCGAATGAAGCTCAGCGAGGTCTCGATCGAGCGTCCCGTCCTCGCGACGGTGATGAGCCTCGCCATCATCCTGTTCGGCGCGCTCTCGTTCACGTTCCTGCCGGTGCGCGAATACCCCGACATCGAGTCGCCAGTGGTCTCCGTCACCACCTTCTACCGCGGCGCGAACCCCCAGGTGGTCGAGACCGAGATCACCGACGTGCTCGAGGAGCAGCTCTCCACGATCGAGGGCGTGAAGGTCATGACCTCCTCGTCGCAGGAGCAGGTCTCGAGCATCACCATGGAGTTCAATCTGCGGCGCGACGTCGACAAGGCCGCGAACGACGTGCGCGACCGCGTGTCCCGCGTGCGCGGACAGCTTCCCTCCACCGCCGACGAGCCGATCGTGGCCAAGCAGGACGTCAACGCCCAGCCTATCATCTGGCTCGCGCTCTTCGGCAAGAACTTCAGCACCCTCGAGCTGTCGGACCTCGCCTACAACGTGTTCGCCGAGAAGCTCCAGCGCCTGAACGGCGTGGGCGGAGTGGTCATCGGCGGCAATCGCAAGTACGCGATGCGGGTGTGGCTCGATCCCCAGCGCCTGGCGGCCTACGGGGTGACGGTGGCGGACGTCGAGCGGGCGCTTCGCACCCAGAACGCCGAGATCCCCTCGGGCCGGATCGAGGGCTCGGGGCGCGAGTTCTCGGTCCACACCCGCGGCGACCTCACCCAGCCGGAGGAGTTCGGGGCGATCGTGGTCGAGCACCAGGGCGACCGCGTGGTGCGCATCAGCGACATCGCCGAGGTCCACGTGGGTGCGGAGGACGACCGCAACGTCGCGCGCTACAACGGGGTCCCCACCGTCGGGCTGGGCATCGTCAAGCAGCAGAAGGCGAGCACGGTGGACGTCGCCCACAACGTGCGGTCCGCGCTGCCGACGCTGCGCGGCCTGCTGCCGGCAGGGATGCAGCTCGAGGTCGCGTACGACTCGGCCACGTTCATCGAGGAATCGATCCGTGAAGTGGTGGTGTCGCTGATGATCGCGGTGCTGCTGGTGTTCGTCGTGATCTTCGTCTTCCTGGGGTCGCTGCGGGCGACCCTGATCCCGGCGGTCGCCATCCCGGTCTCGATCGTCGGGACGTTCACCGCCCTCTACTTGCTGGGCTTCTCGATCAACATCCTCACGCTGCTCGCGTTCGTGCTCGCGATCGGGCTGGTCGTGGACGATGCCATCATCATGCTCGAGAACGTCTACCGCCATCTCGAGATGGGCAAGCCGCGCATGCGGGCCGCGATCGACGGGGCGCGCGAGATCGGCTTCGCGATCCTGGCCACCACCATCGCGCTGGTCGCGGTGTTCGTGCCCGTGGCGTTCCTGACCGGGCGGGTGGGCCGTCTCTTCAACGAGTTCGGCATCGCGGTCGCGGTCTCGGTGCTGATCTCGGGATTCGTGGCGCTCACGCTCACGCCCATGCTGTGCTCGCGCTGGCTGCGCCGCCAGGGCGGCCACGGCGGCGAAGCCGACGACGCCTCACCCGCCGGCGCCGGCGCGGGAGATGGGCACAGCGCGGCGGAGCCCGACGCCGAGCCGGCGCAGCGCGCGGGCTGGTTCGACCGGCTGTTCGGCCTCGTCAGCGCCGCGTACGAGCGCACGCTTCGCTTCGCGGTCGGCCACCGCGCGCTGGTGATGGCCGGGACCGGGGTCCTGGCGGCCTCGATCGTCGTTCTCTTCCTCTTCATCCCCAAGGAGCTGACGCCGACCGAGGACCGCGGCTGGATCTTCACCGTGGTGCGCGCCCCGGAGGGCTCGACCCTCGAGTACACCGACCGCTACACCCGGATGGTGGAGGCCACCTACGACCGGCTCCCAGCCAAGGACCGGATGTTCACCGCGATCGGGCTGTTCGGCCCGGTCACCGACGGCTTCATGTTCGTCGGCCTCAAGCCCCAGGGCCAGCGCCCGCCCGTGCAGATCCTGAGCCAGATGCTGTTCCCGCAGCTGATGGGAATCCCGGGCGTGCTCGCCTTCGCGTTCCCTCCTCCCGGCCTCGGGGGCGGGTTCGGCGGAGCGGTGCAGTTCGTGCTCCAGGCCGACACCTACGACCAGCTCTCCCGCGCCACCGGCCTGATGATGATGGAGGCGCAGAAGCTGGGGTACCTGGTCAACATGGACACCGACCTCAAGCTCAACAAGCCGCAGCTCGAGATCGACATCGACCGCGACCGCGCCGCCCAGCTCGGCGTCTCGGTGGCGGACATCGGCAGCACGCTCCAGACGCTGCTCGGCGGCCAGCAGGTGACGCGCTTCAAGCGCGGCAACCACGAGTACGAGGTGATGCTGCAGGTGCCGCGCGCCGACCGCTCGCAGCCCTCGATCATCGACGGGTTCTACGTGCGCGGCTCGCAGGGCCTGGTGCAGCTCGCGAGCGTGACCCGCGTGCGCGAGGTGGTGGCACCGCGCGAGCTCAACCACTTCAATCGCGAGCGCTCCGCCACGATCTCGGCCAGCCTGATCCCCGGCGTCACCATCGGCAAGGCCCTCACCGACCTCGACGCCATCGCGAAGCGCGTGCTTCCCGCCGGCGTGCGCACCGATCTCGCCGGCGAGAGCCGCGAGTTCGTCGAGTCGAGCGGCGGGCTCAACTTCCTGTTCGTGATCGCGCTGGTCTTCATCTTCCTGGTGCTGGCGGGCCAGTTCGAGAGCTTCGTCCACCCGCTCACCATCCTGTTCTCCGTTCCGCTCGCGGTGTTCGGTGCGCTCCTCACCCTGTTCGCCCTCCACCTGACCGTCAACATCTACTCCCAGATCGGGCTCATCATGCTGATCGGGCTCGTCACCAAGAACGCGATCCTGGTGGTCGAGTACGCGAACCAGAGGCGCGCGCGCGGCTTCGAGCTGGTGGAGGCGGTGGTGGGCGCGGCCAAGATCCGCCTGCGGCCGATCCTGATGACCACGCTCGCCACGATCTTCGGCATCCTGCCGATCGCGCTCGGCCTCGGCGCCGGGGCCGAGTCGAGGAAGCCGCTCGGGATGGCGGTGGTGGGCGGCATGATCTTCTCGACCCTGCTCACGCTGGTGGTGGTGCCGGTGGTCTACACGCTGCTCGCCCGCTGGGCGGGGGCTCCCAAGCCCGTGACGGTCGAGGGCGAGATCGCCGAGCCGCGTGCGATGCCGGCTCCCGCGCCCGCCCCGGTCGGGGCCACGGCGCACGCGCGCGGAGTGACGCCCGCGCCCTAGCTCGCGCCGTCGATCGCCTTCTCGGTCTCGGGGTCGAACAGGTGGAGCCGGGAATGCGCGAAGTGGAGCGTCGCCTTCTCCCCCACCTGCGGCGCCTGCCCGGCCACGCGCGAGATCAGGCGGCCGGCCGGAGTGCTCCAGTGCACCAGGGCCTCCCCTCCCATCGGCTCGCACAGCTCGACCCGGCCCTCGAGCGCGCCTCCGGGCTCGGTGGCGGCGAGCGTCAGGTCCTCGGCGCGGACCCCGATGCGGACCGCCTTGCCCCGGAGCGCGGCGAGGCGCGGGGCGAGCGCGGGCGGCGCCGGGAACGCGACGCCGCCCGCCTCGAGCGCGAGCGGCCCGTCGCGCGCGACGCTGGCCGCGAACAGGTTGATCGGCGGGCTGCCGATGAAGCCGGCCACGAACTGGTTCATCGGGCGCCGGTAGAGCGTGAAGGGATCGGCGACCTGCTGGAGCACCCCCGCCTTGAGCACCGCGATCCGGTCGCCGAGCGTCATGGCCTCGACCTGGTCGTGGGTGACGTAGATCATGGTCGCCTTGACCCGCTGGTGCAGGCGCTTGATCTCGACCCGCATCTGGCCGCGGAGTTGGGCGTCGAGGTTCGAGAGCGGCTCGTCGAACAGGAACACCTGCGGGTGCCGCGCCATCGCGCGCCCCAGCGCCACGCGCTGGCGCTCGCCGCCCGACAGCTCGCGCGGCTTGCGCGCCAGGTGGGGCTGGAGCCCGAGCATCTCCGCGATCTCCCGCACCCGGCGGTCGACCTCGGGGGCCGGGGTCTTGCGGCGCCTAAGCCCGAACGCCAGATTGTCGAACACCGTCATGTGCGGATAGAGGGCGTAGTTCTGGAACACCATCGCGATGTCCCGGTCGCGCGGGGCGACGTCGTTCACCACGCGCTCGCCGATCCGGATCTCGCCGCCCGTCACCGTCTCGAGCCCCGCGATCATGCGCAGCAGGGTGGACTTCCCGCAGCCCGAGGGCCCGACCAGGACCAGCAGCTCGCCGTCCATCACCTGGAGGCTCACATCGTCCACGGCCGGCGCGGGGCGGCCGTAGGACTTGGTCACGTGCTGGAGGTCGAGGCCGGGCATCGCGGTCAGCCGAGCCGGGGCTCGGTGGCGGCCTCGCGCCTGAGGCGCCGGCCGATCAGGTCCACCGCGACGTAGAGCCCGAGCAGGACCAGGACCGCGGCGATGAACCACCACATCCTGGCCCGCAGCAGGTGCCCGAGCGCGTCGGGGTCGGCCAGCAGGCCGGGCTGGTCGGCGAGCACGCGCGCGCCGAACCACGCCAGCACCGCCGACCACAGGAACGAGCCCGCCAGGGTCGTGACCGAGAAGCGCAGGAACGGCATGCGCGCCGCCCCCGCCGGGAGCGAGACCAGGTGCCGCACCACCGGGAGCAGGCGCGCGAAGAACACCCCGGCGGTCGAGTAGCGATGGATCCAGCGTTCCGCCAGCAGCCACTTCGCCTCGGGCACGAGCACGTAGCGGCCGTAGCGCAGGATCATCGGCCGACCCACCGAGCGCGCCACGCCGTAGGAGATCGCCGAGCCGGCCCACGACCCCAGCGTGGCGGCGACCACCACGCCCCAGAAATGCATCTCGCCCTGCGTCGCCCAGTAGGCGGCGGGCGGGATCACGAGCTCGCTCGGCAGCGGGAAGACGGTGGACTCGATCGCCATGAGCACGAACACGCCGGCGTAGTGCCAGTCGCGGATCAGGTGGAACCAGCCGGCGAAGAGATCGTGGAACATCAGGACGCGGGGAGCGGCGCGGGGGCGCCGGGCGCCGGGGCGGCTCCCGCGCCCGCCTCCACCCTCTCCCCCCAGCCGAAGTCGTGGCCGTCCGCGACCGGGCGCGCGAGCGCGGTCCCGGGATCGTGCTCGAGGCAGATCCAGGCGCCTTCCCGGCACGCGCGCTCGAGCAGCGCCCGCTTCTCCGCCATGGTCTCGATCGCCGCCACGTCGTAGCCCATCACGAACGGGATGCGCACGTGCGAGGCGGTCGGGATCAGGTCCGCGACGAAGTAGAGCGTCGCGCCGCCGCCGCTCACGCGCACCAGCTGCTGGCCGCGGGTGTGACCCTCGGCGGTGAAGAGCTCGATCCCGGGCCAGGGACGCTGCGGCCCGTCCCACAGCGTGAGCACGCCCGCCTCCATGAGCGGCGCGAAGTTCTCCGCCAGGTAGGAGGCGCGCTCGCGCGGGTTGGGGGCCAGCGCGTTCTCCCAGTTGCGCCGCTGAACGTGGTAGCGGGCACGCGGCAGGCGCGGCACGAGACGCTCGCCCTGGCGCCGGGTCGAGCCCCCGGCGTGGTCGAAGTGGAGGTGGGTGAGCAGCACGTCGGTCACGTCCTCGACCGAGAGGCCGAGCGATCCGAGCGAGCGCTCGAGGGTGTGCTCGCCCAGCTCCACGCGGTAGATCTCCCCGAAGCGCGGGGTGAACTTGTCGCCGACGCCGTCGTCCACCAGGATGCGCCGCCCCTCGCCTTCGAGCAGCAGGCAGCGCATCGCGAGCCGGATGCGGTTCTTCTCGTCCGCGGGATGGGCGCGGCTCCACAGCGCCTTCGGCACCGAGCCGAACATCGCGCCCCCGTCGAGCCACAGGAATCCGGTCTCGAGGGTGTGCGCGGTCCACCCGCCCAGCGTGAGACGAGCCATGGCGGCAGAATCGCCGAAGGCCCGGGGAGCGTCAACCGTGCGTGCGCTGGGTGCGTGCGCTGGGCCCGCGGGGCCACGGGCGGGCCGGCGCCGGCGCGAGATGGGAGGGGCGTCCGCCCCTAGGAACCCAGGAGGGGGGCGGACGCCGGGGGGGACTTCAGCGGTAGAGGCGCTTCAGGGCCCCGAACGAGATCGGGCGCGCCGGAGTGGCGCCGTCGGGCCTCACCTCGAACACCACGTCCAGGAAATCGTTGTCGGAGACCCAGGGAACGTGCCCGTCCGGGTCGGCGTCGCTCAGATCTCCGTTGTCGCCGTCGTCGTCGCCGTCGTCGGCGGAGTCCCGGTATCGGTGCTTCGGCCGCCCGCCGGTGTCCCGGTCCTCGAAGCACACCAGGTACGCCTCGGTCCCCACGCAGCGCGAGACGTCGAACACCAGCGCCTGGACGTCCCCGTCGAGCGGCGGATGGATCGCGCCCGTCCCCGCGGCGCCGGCGTCGTTGAGCAGGCGGTTCGTGAAGAACCGTTCGCTCTTGCCCGTCGTGTGACCCCGTCCCGGCTCGACGTAGAAACCGAACGCCAGGTGGCGCTCGCCGAACGTCAGCGTCGCGCGGTCGCCCTGGTGGCTATGCTCGCGGAACAGCACCCCGCCATCCTTGGGCTGGGCGCCGTTCTCCACGTACCACCCGAGCGCGTCACGGTCGTGGCCGACCCGGAGCAGCTCGATGCGCAGGCTTCCCGCCCGGCTCGTGACCCAGTAGACCGGATCGGCGTCGCCCGGCTGCGCGCCGATGAAGTCGGTCGAGACGTCGATACGGCCCTTGCCGTATCGGTGGTCCACCAGCTTCTGCAGATCCCGGACGTGATCGCCGAACTCCACGGGAAGGGCGGCCAGGGCCCGGTTCGGGCCACCCCAGGTCATCGCGGCGCAAAGCCAAAGGCACAGCCACACGGGACCCCGCATGGAAACGCTCCCCCGATGGTGTTACGCAAGGATGTTGACTCGGCGCGAATCGAGCGGGTCCGAGGCCCCGCAGGCGTCCATGTCAGAAGGGAGGGGACCCCCGTGGGGCGACACGGCAGCGGACACCGATCTAAGGCTAGCAGAGTCCGACCGCGATTATCAATGCGAAAAGCACGGTCTTATACTAAAGCGCGCGCCGCAGAGCAATATTAATTGCGACGATTAGTATATTGTCAGATATGAATCGCCCGCCGGCCGACGGCCAGCGCCGCCTCGCGCACGGCCTCGGGGAGGGTGGGGTGGGCGTGGACCGTGCGGGCGACGTCCTCGGCGCTGGCCCCGAACTCCATCGCCAGGACCAGCTCGGCAATCAGGTCGCTGGCCCTGGGCCCCACGATGTGGGCCCCGAGGAGGCGGTCGGTTCGCGCGTCGGCGACCAGCTTCACCTGCCCGTCGCGCTCGTTCATGGCCCGGGCCCGCCCGTTGGCGAGGAACGGGAACACCCCGACGGCGATCTCGGCCCCCCGCACCCGGGCGTCCTCCTCGGCCAGGCCGACGCTCGCGAACTCGGGCCAGGTGTAGATCACGTTCGGGACGCACTCGTAGGCCACCCGGGCCTTGCCGCCCGCCATGCCTTCGACGGCGGCGATCCCTTCCTCCTCCGCCTTGTGCGCCAGCATCGGGCCCGGGATGGCGTCGCCGATGGCGAAGATGCCGGGGATGCCGGTCTCGTAGCGCCCGTCGACCTCGAGCCGGCCGCGCTCGTCCCGCCGGAGCCCCAGCGCCTCGGCGCCGAGGCCGTCGGTGAACGGGCGGCGGCCCACCGCCACCAGCAGCACGTCGCAGGTCTCCTCGCGCCGCTCCCCCGCCGCCCGCACCGCAACCTGGACGCGGTCGCCCTCGACCGCCGCGCCCTCGGCGGTGGCGCCGAGCACGAACCGCATGCCCTGACGCTCGAGCGCGCGCTGCAGGATCTGGCCGCTCGAGCGGTCCATCCCGGGGGCGATCCGGTCCATGAACTCGAGCACCGTGACCTCGCTCCCGAGCCGCAGCCACACCGAGCCCAGCTCGAGCCCGATCGCCCCCGCCCCCACCACGATCAGCCGCCGCGGCACCTCGGGGAGCGCGAGCGCGTCGGTCGAGTGCACGATGCGACGGCCATCGTAGGCGATGCCGGGGAGCGAGGTGGGCTTGCTGCCGGTGGCGATCAGGATGCGCCGCGCGGCGAGCGTCTGCCGCCCGCCCTCCCCCGCCACCTCGACCTCGCCGGGCCTCGGGATGCGGCCCACGCCGGTGAAGCGCGTCACCCGGTTCTTGCGGAACAGCCCCTCGACGCCGCGGGTGAGGTCGCGCACCACCCCGTCCTTGCGCGCCATCATCGCGCTGAGGTCGAGCTCCACGGACGCCTTCACGCCGTGCGCGAGGAGGCCGTGGCGGGCGTGGAAGAAGTGTTCGCTCGAGTCCAGCAGCGCCTTGCTCGGGATGCAGCCGACGTTGAGGCAGGTGCCGCCCAGGACGGGATACTTCTCGACGCAGGCGGTGCTCATGCCGAGCTGCGCGGCGCGGATCGCGGCCACGTAGCCGCCCGGGCCCGAGCCGATCACGACCAGGTCGAAGGCCGAATCGCTCACGCGCGGGCGCTACACGTCGAGCAGCATGCGCTCGGGGTCCTCGAGGCGGTCCTTCACGCGCACCAGGAACCTCACCGCCTGCTCGCCGTCCACGATGCGATGATCGTAGGAGAGCGCCACGTACATCATGGGGCGGATCACGACCTGGTCGTCGAGCGCGATCGGACGCTTCTCGATCTTGTGCATGCCGAGGATGCCGCTCTGGGGCGGGTTGAGGATGGGCGTGGAGAGCAGCGAGCCGTAGACGCCGCCGTTCGAGATCGTGAACGTCCCGCCCGACAGCTCCTCGAGCGACAGTTGGCCCGCGCGCGCCCGGTCGGCGAGGCGCGCGAGCTCGCGCTCGATCCCGGCGAAGGAGAGCGCGTCCGCGCCGCGCACCACCGGCACCACCAGCCCGCGCTCGGTCTGCACCGCGATCCCCATGTGCACGGGGCGCCGGTACACGATGTCGGTCCCGCGGATCTCGGCGTTGAGCTCGGGGATCTCTCCGAGCGCGAACACCGCGGCGCGGGTGAAGAAGCTCATCAGGCCGAGGCGCACGCCGTGGCGCTTCTCGAAGGCCTCGCGGTGGCGCGCGCGCAGCTCGAGCACGGCGCTCATGTCGATCTCGTTGAAGGTGGTGAGCGTGGCGGCGGTGTGCTGCGAGCGCACCAGCCGCTCGGCGATGCGCTGGCGGATGCGGCTCATCGGCACCGCGCGCTCTTCCTCCTCCGCGCCCACGGGCGGAGCGGCCGCAGCGGGCGGAGCCGGCGTTTCCGCCCGGGCCGGCGCGGGCGCGGGAGCCGGCGCCCGAGGCGGCGCGGCCGTGGCTGCCAGCGCAGGCGCAGGAGTCGGCGCTGGCGCCCGAGGCGGCGCTGTCGTGGCGGCCGACGCCGCGTCCGCCGCGGCGGGCGCTCCGCTCCCGGCCGACTCCTTCGCCTCCCGGCCCTCGAGATGCCGGAGCACGTCCTCCTTGAGCAGCCGGCCGCCCGGCCCGGTGGCGGGGATCGCCGCGGCTTCGAGCCCATGCTCCTCGACCAGCCGCCGCACCGCGGGGCTCAGGGTCCGGCCCTCCGCGTGCCCGTCGCCGGCCGGCGACGGCGCCACGCCCGGCGCCGGGGCGGGCGGCGCCTGCGCCGCGGGGCCCGCGCCGGCCGCCGGAGCCGAGGCGGGCACCGCCACGGTGACCGCCGCGGGCTCGATGCGCGCGAGCAGGTCGCCGACCACGACCCGGTCCCCGACCGCGCGCGCGTGCCGCAGCGTCCCGGTCGCCGCGGCCGCGATCTCGACCGCGGCCTTGTCGGTCTCGAGCACCGCGACCGGCTCGTCGGTCGCGACCGCGGCCCCGTCGGGCTTGAGCCACTCCACCAGCACCGCCTCCGAGACCGACTCGGCGAGCCGCGGCACCTGGATCTCGACGCTCACGCCTTGCCTCCGGCCCTCGCCCCGGCGGGGGTGTCGCGCCGGGCCGCGTGCGGGTGGAGCGGCAGCTCGCGGAAGGCGCGCTCGAGCAGCGCCTTCTCCTGGTCCACGTGCATCTGGTAGTAGCCGGTGGCGGGCGTGGGCGCGGCCTTGCGCGCGACCCGGGTGAGGGTCGCGCCCTCGGGCAGGATGGCCTCGAGGCGGTGCCGCGTGCTGCGCCACGCGCCCATGTTGGCCGGCTCCTCCTGCACCCAGCGCAGGTCGCGCGCCTCGGGGTAGCGCTTGAAGACCTCGCGCAGCTCGTCGGCCGGGAACGGGTAGAGCTGCTCGACCCGCACCAGCGCGACGTCGCTCCGGGAGCGCTGGGCGCGGGCTTCCTGCAGCGCGTAGCCGATGCGTCCCGAGGAGAGCAGCACGCTGCGGATCGCGCGCGGGTCGGGCAGCGAGAGGTCGTCGATCACGGTGCGGAACGCGTCCGAGGTGAAGTCGCGCACCGCCGAGACCGCGAGCTTGTGCCGCAGCAGGCTCTTGGGGCTCATGATCACGAGCGGCTTGCGGAACCGGCGGTGCATCTGGCGGCGCAGCGCGTGGAAGAGCTGGGCGGGCGTGGTGAGGTTGCAGACCTGCATGTTGCCGTCCGCGCACAGCTCGAGGAAGCGCTCGAGGCGCGCGCTCGAGTGCTCCGGGCCCTGCCCCTCGTAGCCGTGCGGCAGCAGCAGCGTGATCCCCGACATGCGCCGCCACTTGGACTCGGCGCTCGCCAGGAACTGGTCGATGTAGACCTGCGCGACGTTGCCGAAGTCCCCGAACTGGGCCTCCCAGATCACCAGCGCGTGCGGGTCGGCGGTCGAGTAGCCGTACTCGAAGCCCAGCACCGCGGCCTCGGAGAGCAGGGTGTCGAACACCTGGAAGCGCCCGTGGGCGCCGGTCAGGTGCTGGAGCGGCACGTGGCGCCGCCCGTTCTCGTGGTCGTGGAGCACGGCGTGGCGGTGGCTGAACGTGCCGCGCGCGGTGTCCTGCCCGCTCAGGCGCACGCCGAAGCCGTCGAGCAGCAGCGTGCCGATCGCCAGCACCTCGCCCGAGCCCCAGTCGATCCGATCCTCCTCCGCCATGCGGATCCGGTCGTCGAGCAGCTTCGCCACCTTGGGGTGCGGGTGGAAGTCCGCGGGCAGCCGCGCCGCCTCCCGCAGCACGCGATCGAGGGTGGCGCGCGGCACCGCGGTGCGCGCGCTCCAGTCCTGGCCCGCCCACTCGAAGCCGGTCCACGCCCCGCCCAGCCGGGCCTCGTCGTTGGTCGCCGGCTCCGAGCGGGCCCGGGCGTGGGCCTCGCGCAGCGTGGCCTCGATCTCGCGCTCCATCTCGCGCAGCCCGGCCGGCTCGAGCGCGCGCTCGCGGGTGAGCTGCTCGCCGTAGCGCAGCGCCGCCGGGCGGTGGGCCGCGATCTTCTGGTACATGACCGGCTGGGTGAAGGTGGGGTCGTCGAGCTCGTTGTGGCCGTGCCTGCGGTAGCACACCAGGTCCACGAACACGTCGCCCTTCCACCGGTCGCGGTAGGCCACCGCGACCCGGATGGCGTGGACCGCGGCCTCGGGATCGTCCCCGTTCACGTGGAACACCGGCGCGTCCTCGACCCGCGCCACGTCGGTGACGTAGCGCGAGGCGCGCCCGTCCTCGGGCGAGGTGGTGAAGCCGATCTGGTTGTTCACGATGATGTGGATCGTCCCGCCGGTACGGTAGTTCGCGAGCTGGGCCATGGCGAGCGTCTCGGGCACGATCCCCTCGCCCGCGAACGACGCGTCCCCGTGGATCAGCACCGGCACGCCGCGGGCGCCCTCCCCGTCGCCCATGTAGTCCTGGCGGGCGCGCATCGCGCCCAGCACCACCGGGTTCACGAACTCGAGGTGGCTGGGGTTGAAGTTGAGGTCGAGGTGCACGGTGCGCCCGGCGCGCGTCACGCGGTTCGAGGAGTAGCCCATGTGGTACTTCACGTCGCCGTGGCCCTGCACGTCCTCGGGCAGGAACGTCGACTCGAACTCGCTGAAGATCCGCTCGAGCGGCTTCTCCAGGATGTGGGCGAGCACGTTCAGGCGCCCGCGGTGCGGCATGCCGATCACGACCTGCTCGACCCCGGTCGCGGCCGCGGTCTCGACCAGGGCGTCGAGCATCGGGATCAGGGAGGCGGCGCCCTCGAGCGAGAAGCGCTTCTGCCCCGGGTAGCGCACGTGCAGGAACTCCTCGAGCCGGTCGGCCGCGAGCATCTGGCGCAGGACGCGAGCCCGCTCCTCGGGCGGGAGCGCGGGGCGGTTCCGCACCGGCTCCATCCGCTCCTGCAGCCACTCGCGGCGCTCGGAGTCGGTGATCGCCATGTACTCGACGCCGATCGGGCCGCAGTAGGTGGCGCGCAGCGCCGCGATCAGCTCGCGCAGCGTGCCTTGGTGCTCGCCCTTGAACGGCACGCCCGGGACCTCGCGGTCGAGGTCGGCCTCGCGGAACCCGAACTGCGCGGGGTCGAGCAGGGGCGTCGGCTGCGGCGGATCGCTCAGGGGATCGATGTCGGCGACCAGGTGGCCGAAGGCGCGGTGGTGCTGCACCAGGGCGAAGACCTCGCCCGAAGGCTGGCCCGGCACGTGGGCGGATGGGGCGCGGGTCTCGGCGAAGTCGAAGCCCGCGAAGAACAGCGCCCACTCCTCCGGGACCGCGGCCGGGTCGCGCCGGTAGCGCTCGTACATCTCCTCGATGTAGGCGAGGTTCGCGCGTTGGATCGAGTCGAGCCGCGTGGGCATCCGTCTCCCTGGGATTCGAGTGTTGGGCGCGGGGTCCCCGGCCGCGAGCCCTGCCGGGCCGCCTCCCGGGCCGGCCCCGGGCCGCAATTCCAAGCGCCGCGCGAAGCTGCGGCGCCCGGGCGGCGCTCCCCGTCACCGGCTCGGCGACCGAGGTTAGCACGAATCGCGCGCCCGGCGCTCCGGGCGGTGAGTTGCGCACCGCTCCCGCGGCTCACTAATGTTCGGCACTTCCATGCCCGGACTTTCGATGCCCGACGCGAAAACGAGCCTTACGCTCGCCTGCCGCGCCCTGGTCAAGCGCTACCCCAAGGTGCTCGCGGTCGACCACCTCGACCTCGAGGTCAGGTCCGGCGAGTGCTTCGGGCTGCTCGGCCCCAACGGGGCAGGCAAGACCACGACCATCGAGATCCTGGAGGGGCTCACCCCCGCCGACGAGGGCGAGGTGCGGGTGCTGGGCGAGCCCTGGGGACGGGGCGACGGACGCGATCGCGCGCTGCGCGAGCGGCTCGGGATCCAGCTCCAGGAGGCCAAGTTCCAGGACAAGCTGTCGGTGATCGAGACGGTCGAGCTGTTTCGCAGCTTCTACCGCCGCGGGCCGGATCCGGAGGACGTGATCCGCACCGTGCAGCTCGAGGAGAAGCGCGACGCCTGGGTGAGCAAGCTCTCCGGCGGCCAACGCCAGCGGCTCTCGCTCGCGGTGGCGCTGGTGAACGAGCCCGAGGTGCTGTTCCTGGACGAGCCCACCACCGGCCTCGACCCGCAGTCCCGGCGCCAGGTGTGGGACCTGGTCGCCGTCTTCCGGCGCGGCGGCGGGACCGTGCTCCTCACCACCCACTACATGGAGGAGGCCGAGCGGCTGTGCGACCGGGTGGCGATCATGGACCACGGGCGCATCCTGGCGCTCGACACGCCGGCCGCGCTGATCGCCACCCTGGGCGCCGACCACGTGGTGGAGTTCGCAGTCGAAGGGACGCTCGACCTCACCCCGGTGTCGGGACTTCCCGGCGTGAGCCAGGCGCGGCGCGAGGGCAACGCGTTCGCCCTGATCGTGCGCGAGCCCCACGTCTCGATTCCCGCCCTGCTCGCCGAGCTCGCGCGCCAGGGAGCGGCGCTCCAGCAGCTCGCCACCCACCACGCCACGCTCGAGGACGTGTTCGTGAGCCTCACCGGCCGGACGCTGCGCGATGAGTGAGGGCGTGACGGGAGCGACCGCGGCGCGCGAGGCCGGGTCCCGCAACGGCACCGCACGCCGCGCGCTCGCGCGCAGCCCGCTGTGGCAGCTCACGCGCGCGCGCGTGCTCTCGTTCATGCGCGAGCCCGAGGTGGCGTTCTGGGTGTTCGCGTTCCCGGTCCTGATGGCGCTGGCGCTCGGGATCGCGTTCCGGACCTCGGGCGCGCCGCGCTCGCGAGTCGGAGTCGAGCAGGGGCCGCGGGCCGCGGAGATCGCCGCCGCGCTCGCGCGCTCGAGCGACCTCGAGGTCGTGCCGATCGCGCCGGCCGAGGCGGACGCGGCGCTGCGCCGCGGGAAGGTCGCGGTGCTGGTGCGCGCCGGCGCCGCCGGGCCCCCGGAGCTGGTGTCCGACCCCACGCGCCCGGAGTCGCGGCTCGCGCGGCTCGCGACCGCCGACGCCCTCGAGCGCGCCGCGGGCCGCGTGGACGTCGCCCGGCCGCGCGCCGTGGACGTGGTGAGGCCGGGCAGCCGCTACATCGACTTCCTGCTCCCCGGCCTGATCGGCTTGAACCTGCTCGGCACCGGGATGTGGGGGCTGGGCTTCGCGATCGCGAACTGGCGGCAGCAGAAGCTGCTGCGGCGCCTGACCGCCACGCCCATGAGGCGCGGCGACTTCCTGCTCGCCCTGATGCTGGCGCGCATGGTGTGGCTGGTGCTCGAGGTGGGCGTGATCCTGGGGTTCGGCGCGCTGGCGTTCGGCACCGCGGTGCGCGGGTCGTGGCTCGCCTTCACACTCGTCACCGTGCTCGGCACGATCGCCTTCTCGGCGATCGGCCTGCTGGTCGCGATGCGCGCGCGCACCATCGAGGCGGTCTCGGGGCTCATGAACGTCGTGCAGCTCCCGATGTGGCTGCTCTCGGGCACCTTCTTCTCCTCCGAGCGCTTCCCCGCCGCGATCCAGCCGCTGATCCAGGCGCTGCCGCTGACCCTGGTCAACAACGCGCTGCGCGCGATCATGAACGAGGGCGCGGGCCTTGGGGCGGTCGCCCCGGCGATGGGGATGCTCGTCGCCTGGGGGCTCGTGTGCTTCTACGCCGCCCTGCGCTGGTTCCGCTGGGAGTAGCGGCGCTTCAGCGCGCGCCGAGCCGGGCGGCCGCCACGCGCAGGTGCGAGGGGTAGCCGGCCTCGGTCCAGACGAAGATCATGCGCTTGCCCTCGCGCAGCATGCGCGGCACGCCGCTCGTCCGCCAGGGATCCGTATCGGCGATCTTGACCGGCGGCGACCGCGATCCGTCCCGGGCCACGCGGCGCGCGAGGATCTGCGCCCTGGAGCCCTTGGTCTCGAGCCACAGCACGAGCGCCGAGCCGTCCTCCAGCAGGGAGACGTCCACGCGCCCGATCGCCGACCCCTCGTCCACCCGCACCGGGGCGCCGAAGCTCCCCCCGAGGTCGTCGGAGATCGCGGCCAGCACCCGGATGGTGTCGCCCGCCTCGGTGTACCAGGCGGCCGCGACGTTCTCGGGCGCGGCGTCCAAGGCCGGGCCGTTCACCGGGCACCCCGCGATCTTCCAGCCGTCCGCGTGCAGCGGATAGCTCCCGCTCCACTTCGCGTCCATGCGCTGGATGAGCGCGATGTCGCGCTCCTCCTCGGGCCCGCGGTCGCGGTACGCGATCAGGAGCCCGTGGGTGAGCAGGACCGCGGCGGTGGGGCAGCAGTCGCACACCCGCCCGTCGAGCTCGAACTCGTCCGTGAGCGATCCGTCGGCGTGGACCAGCGCGGTGCGCATCGTCATGTCCGGGCCCGGCTTGTGCGCCTCCTCCTCCGAGTCTGGGTCCTTGGGCGGGACCCAGTTCACGAAGTTGCGCCCGTCGAGCCAGATCGCCCGCACCCCGTCCATCTCGGGGATCATCGAGACGAACCCGTGCTGGACCGGATCCGAGTCGCGGTGGGGTCGGGTGGGCTTGCCCCAGGTGCGCCCCTCGTCGTTCGAGAACGCCATGAGGATCCGGGACGACTCGGGCCCCGGGCCGGCCTTCACGAGCCAGTGGGCCGCGAGGCGGCCCCCGCCCAGCGCCACCACGCTCGGGCGATCCGCCCAGTTGACGATGAACGAGTCGCCCGCAGCGACGGTGAGCGGCGCGCCCCAGGTCTGGTCCGTGAGCCGCGCCACCTCGAGCGCGTTGCCTCCGCCCGCGCGCGGCTCGATCCAGCTCATCCACACCTGGCCCTCGCGAGAGCGCGACAGGTGCGGCTCGCCGCTCCCGGGTGCGGCGGGCGAGGAGAGCGTGTCCACGGTGCCGAGGAGCGGATCGAGCTTGCGGGCCCGCGCGGGCGAAGCGCACGCGAGCGCGGCGCAGGCGGCGAGCAGGGTGGCGGAGGGGCGCGTCACGTCGCGACACTAGCCGAAGCCGGTGCGCCCGTCATCCGGGTGCCGCGCCGCCCGGCGGGAACGGCCCGAGCGGCGGCCGGCCGGGCGTTACGAGCCGCGCCGGCCGGACGGCCCGCGCTCAGGCCCTCCCCGGTCCCAGCTTCCAGACCCGGCCGATCAGCTCCGCGCCGTCCTCGAGCAGCGTGTAGAGGCAGGGCACGAGCACCAGCGTGAGCCCGGTGGCCGCGGCCAGGCCGCCTTGATTCGCTCCGCTCCCAGCCATAGGGTCCTCGCGCCGGAATGCGCGGACGGACGCGCCGCGGCGGAGAGCCAGCCATGGACCAGGACCTGATCATCGTCGACCCCAAGATCATGATGGGCAAGCCGGTCGTCGCGGGCACCCGCGTGACCGTCGAGCACATTCTGGAGGAACTCGGCGCTGGCCGGTCGTTCGAAGACCTGCTGGCCTCCCATCCGCGCCTCACCCGGCGATCGATCCTGGCGGCGCTCGCCTATGCCGCGCGCATCCTGCGCAACGGAGAGACCCGCCCCCAGCATGACGCGGAGTCGTGAACTGGGTTGCAGACGAGAACATTGAGTCCGTCGTCGTCGAGCGCCTTCGGGCGGCCGGGCACGACGTTCTGTACGTCGCCGAGGCGTCACCGGGTGCCGAAGACGAGCAGGTCTTCCGCTATGCGGAGTCAGGTGGCGCTCTCCTGCTCACGGCGGACAAGGATTTCGCGGCCGTCTGCTTCCGCCGACGGTCCACCCTGGCCGGTGTCGTCCTGCTTCGGCTCCCGGGACTGAACGCAGAGGAGAAGGGCGCCCGCGTGCTGACCCTGGTCTCGGAAGAGGGCCAGAGATTGCTGGGGGCCTTCAGCGTCATCGGCCGGCGGGCCTGGCGAGTTCGTGAGTCGCCGAGGCCGCTTGCGTTGGGGCTCTGAGCTTCTCCTCCGGCGGACGGTCGCAGGCCTGACGCCGCCCCGACGGCCCGAGCGGCGACCGGCCGGGCGTTACGAGCCGCGCCGGCCGGACGGCCCGCGCTCAGGCCCTCCCCGGTCCCAGCTTCCAGACCCGGCCGATCAGCTGCGCGCCGTCCTCGAGCAGCGTGTAGAGGCAGGGCACGAGCACCAGCGTGAGCACCGTGGCCGCGGCCAGGCCGCCGATCACGGTGCGCGCCAGCGGGAAGTAGAGCACGTCGCCCACGTGCTCGCGGCCGAAGGCGAGCGGAAACAGCCCCAGGATGGTGGTGAGGGTGGTCATCAGGATGGGCCGCAGCCGGTCGCGCGAGGCGTCCAGGATCGCGTGGCGGCGGTCGAAGCCGCGCTCCCTAAGCTGGTGCACGTGGTAGATCAGCACGATGCCGTTGTTCACCACGATCCCGACCAGGATCAGGAGCCCGATCTGCGCCATGATGTTGAACGGCGAGCCGGTGAGCAGGCACATCCACGCGATCCCGACGAACGCGAAGGGCAGCGCGAGCATGATCGCGAACGGGTGGAGCAGCGACTCGAACAGGCTCGCCATCACCAGGTAGACCAGCATCAGCGCCAGGAGCAGGTTCACCAGCATCTCCTTCTGCGTCGCGTCCTCCTCCTCGAAGCCCTGCCCGTAGGACCACCAGTAGCCGGTCGGCAGGCTCATGGCGTTCAGCTCGCGCGAGATGTTCTTGCGGGTCTGGCCGGCCTTCTTGGGATCGCAGCTCGCGTTCACCGTGCGCACCGAATGGCGCTGCTGGCGCTCGATCGACTGCGGCGTGCGCACCACCCGGAAGTCGGTGACCGCGCCGAGCGGCACCGGGCCGCCGGCAGAGGCGAGCGTCAGCTCGCGCAGCCGTTCGCGGCTCGAGCGATCCTCGGCCGAGAGCCGCGCCACCACCTGCACCTCGCCCTCGGGGCCGCGGTAGCGCGCCAGCGGCCGTCCGCGGAAGAACAGCGCCACGGCGCCCGCCACCTGCGAGGTGGGAAGCCCGCAGCGCGCCGCCCGGTCGCGGTCCACCACCAGCTCCAGCTCCTGGCTGCCCTTCTGGCCCCCGACGTTCACGTCGCTCACGTCCGGGACCAGGCCCATGCGACGCGCGACCTCGGCGGCCAGCTCCTCGAGGCGCTCGCCGGGCGGGCCGAAGACGCGCACGCTGACCTGCGACGGTCCGCTGTTCCCGCCCCCCTCGCGGTCGTCGAACTTGATCTTGACGCCCGCCAGCTCCGGGAGGCGCTCGCGCAGGAGCTTGCGCACCTTGGACGCACCCTCGTCGTTGGCGTAGGCCGGGAGCATGTAGGCGCGGGTGAACGCGTAGTTGTTGGTGAAGTAGGAATAGGTGTACTTGAGGTGGAGCGAGTCCTTGCGCGCGGTCATCCAGCGCTCCATCTTCGCCACCACCCGCTCGACCTCACCGTGGTTGAGGTTGTCCGCAAACTCGTACTCGAGGCGCACGGCCTCGACCTTGCTCGCGGTGAAGGCGCTCTTGTCCACCCGGGTGAAGGCGAGTCCCGCGCTCACCACGACCAGCAGGGCGATCCCCACGGTCGCGGGGCGGTGGGCGAGCGTCCAGTGGAGCACGCGCTGGTGGAACGAGGCGATCGCCGCCACCAGCCGGGTGTGGGGCACGGGACGGGCCGGCAGCACGCGCCCCAGGGCGAGCGGGATCGCCGTGAGCGACAGGAACAGCGAGCACAGGAGCGTGAAGATGATGGTGCGCCCCACCTCGCCGATCCAGGTCGAGATCTCGGTGCGGCCGCCGAGCACGAGCGGCAGGAACACGATGATCGAGGTCGCGGTCGAGCACACCACCGCGGCCGTCACCTCGCGCGAGCCGACGAGCGAGGCGCGCAGGGCCCCGAGCCCCCGCTGGCGGTGGCGGAAGATGCTCTCGAGCACTACGACCGCGTTGTCCACCAGCATCCCGACCGCGAGCATCAGCCCCATCATCGAGAGGATGTTGAGCGTGCGCCCGGTGAAGTGGAGCAGCGCCGCGGCCGCCAGAAGCGAGAACGGGATGGCGAGGCCGACGACCAGCGTGGTCACCCAGCTCCGCAGGAACACGAACAGGATCACGATGGCGAGCGCCCCGCCGATCATGCCGGACTTGAGCAGGCCGCTGATCGAGTTCTCGATCTCGTCGCCCTGGTCGGTGAAGGTGAGGACGCGGATCCCCTGGAGCTGCGGGTCGCGCCCGATCTCTTCCAGCACCTTGCGGGCGCGGCGCGCGACCTCGACGGTGTTGGCGCCCGACTCCTTGATCACGTTGAGCCCGATCGCCCTCGCCTCGTCGAGGTGGCGGCCGTAGTCGAGGTCGGGCTCCGCCATCGCGACGGTGGCGACGTCGCCGAGCTTGAGACCGCGGGCATCGAGCGGCAGGGCGCGGATCTCCTCCAGGCTCGCGAACTGGTTCACCACCCTGAGCGGCCAGGTCTCGTCCCCGGGATGGAGCCGGCCCGCGCTCTGGCTGCGGCTCGCGGCCTCGACCCGGTCCAGCACCTCGCCGGCCGAGAGCCGGTGGCGCTCGAGCCCGGCGAGCTGGAAGTCGACCCGCACCTGCGGCGGCTCGACCCCGTAGAGCTCGACCTTGGCCACGCCCGGCACGCGGCGCAGGGGATCCGCGATGTGGCGGTTCAGCAGCTCGTAGTCGTTCGAGAGGTCGCGCCCGGCCGAGACGCGGCACTCGAGCACCGGGATGTCCGAGGAGCGCTGGCTGTTGATCTGGATCACGTCCACGTCGGCCGGGAGCTGGTCGCGGATGCGGTCCAGCTTCTCGCGCGCCTCGACCCGCAGCGGCCCGATGTCCTCGCCCCAGTCGAACTGCACGTAGATGTTGGCCTGGTTCGCCGACGACGACGAGGTGATGCGCCGCACCCGGGACAGCGTGGAGAGCGCTTCCTCGGCGGGGCGCGTGATCTCCTCCTCGACCTGGGCGGGGAGCGAGTTGGGGTACGGGATCGTGACCTCGAGCCCCGGGAACTCGACCTCGGGCAGGAACGCGAGCGGCAGGCGCGGGGCGGAGAGCGCCCCCAGCACCACCACGCTCAGCAGCACCATCCCGGCGGTGATGGGGTTGCGCAGGCTCCAGCGCGGCAGGTTCATCGCGCGGCCGCTACGGCGTGCGGTCGAGCGTGGCGTAGACCACCGGGATCACCACCAGCGTGAGCACGGTCGCGAACGACAGCCCGCCCATGATGGTGAGCGCGAGCGGGGCGCCGACCTCGGAGCCCTCGCCGATCCCGAGCGCCATCGGCAGCAGCCCGAGCACCGTGGTGAGCGTGGTCATCAGGATCGGCCGCAGCCGCACCGAGCCCGCCTCGCACAGGGCGTCGAGCTTGGGGCGCCCGGCGGCGCGCAGGCGGTTGGTGTAGTCGACCAGCATGATCGCGTTCTTGACCACGATGCCCGACAGCACCAGCACGCCGATCAGCACCATGACGCTGACCGTGGAGCGCGTCAGCACCAGCGTGAGCACCACGCCGATCACCCCGAGCGGGAGCGTGAACATGATCACGAACGGATGGAGCAGCGACTCGAACTGGCTCGCCATCACCAGGTAGACCAGGAAGATCGCGAGCAGGAGCGCGAAGCGGATCGAGGCGAACGAGTCGCCCAGCTCGCGGTTCTGGCCGGCGAGGATCACGCGGGCGCTGGGCGGCAGGTCGAGCGAGGAAAGAACGCCTTCGATCTCGTGCGACGCCGATCCCAGGTCGCGGCCCTTGAGGTTGGCCGAGACCACCGCGGCGCGCTGCTGGGCGATGCGCCGGATCTCGCCCGGACCGCGCTCGACCGAGATGTTCGCGACCGCGCCGAGCGGCACGCCGCGGTCCTGATTGCGTCCCACCTCGAGGCTCGCGAGCTGGGTGACCTGGGAGCGCTGGTTCTCGATCGCGCGCACCCGCACGTCCAGCTTGCGGTCCACGTCGCTGAACTCGGTCGCGGCCTCGCCCTGCACCGCGTTGCGCACCAGGCGCGAGGCCTGCGCGGGATCGAGGTGGAGGGTGGCGAGGCGCTCGCGGTCGAAGGCGATCTGCACCTCGGGGTCGCCGATCCGCATCGAGGACTCGACGTCCTCGATCCCCGGGATCGCCGCGACCCGCTGCGCCACCCGCGCCGCCAGCGTGCGCAGCGTGTCCAGGTCGTAGGTGTAGACCTCGATCTCGACCGGGCTCTTGAAGGTCAGCAGGGCCGGCCGGCCGAACTCGTAGGAGAGCCCGGGCACGTCGGAGAGCGCCGCGCGCAGCCGGGAGGCGATCGCGTCCTCGGCGCCGCGCGGGCCGTTGGGCTTCAGGACCACCGCGATCTGCCCGCGGTTGGCCTCGCGCGCCGCGCCCGCGAACTCGGTCAGGTTGGTCTGCCCCGAGCTGGTGTAGACGAAGCGCACCCGCGGGTCGTCGCCCACGGTGCGCGCCAGCCGCTCGAGCGTGGCGTCGGTGACGTGGAGCGCCGTGCCCTCGGGCAGCCGCACGTCGAAGTGGAACTCGCCCTGGGAGAACGAGGGGAAGAGGTTGCGGGGCAGGAGCACCCCGGCGGCGACCGCGGCCGCGAGCCCTACGCCGGCGAGCGCGAGCACGCGCCCGCGGTGCGCGAGCGCGGGCCGGATCAGGCGCGGGTAGGCGGCCTCGAGCCGGTCGTGCAGCATGGCCACCGGTGCGAAGAGCCGGTCCACCCACGGGCCCACGCGCCGCCCGATCCACCCCACGGCGCGGACCAGCATCCGCGGCAGGAAGAGGGCCGCGAACACCAGCCAGCTCAGGAGCCCGCGCCACCGCCCGCGGCGGCCCTCCCCCGCCGCGGCATCCGCGGGCGCCGGCTCGCGGCGCGCGCGCCCGCCGACGGCAGCGATCGTCGGCACCACGATGAGCGCAACCACCAGCGAGGCCAGGAGCGAGAGCGACACCGTGAGCGCCTGGTCGCGGATCAGCTGGCCCGCCACGCCCTCCACGAACACCAGGGGCAGGAACACCACCACGGTGGTGAGCGTCGAGGCGGTGATCGCCATCGCCACGATGCCCGTTCCCTGGCTCGCGGCGCGGCGGATGTCGGGCTCGTGCTCGCGGGTGCGGAAGATGCTCTCGAGCACCACGATCGAATCGTCCACGAGCATTCCCACCCCGAGCGCCAGCCCGCCGAGCGACATCAGGTTGAGCGAAAGGCCCATGCGGTACATGGCGATGAAGGTGGCGAACACCGAGAGCGGGATCGAGAGGCTGATGGTCAGGGTCGAGCGCAGGTCGCGCAGGAACGCGAAGATGACCAGGATCGCGAGCAGGCCGCCGATCAGCGCGGCCTCGACCACGCTCCCCACCGAGCTCTCGATGAAGCGCGACTGGTCCGCCACCGTGATCAGCTTCATCCCGGCGGGCAGCGGCAGGCGCTTGAGCCGCGCCTTCACCGTGCGCGCCACCGCCACGGTGTTGGCGTCGCCCTCCTTGAAGACCGCGATCTCGACCGCCTCGTCCTTCCCGACCCGCGCCACCACGTCGCGCTCGCGCGCCCCACGCGCCACGGTCGCCACGTCCGAGAGGCGCACGATCCCCTCGGTGTTCGAGGCGAGCACGATCCCGCCCATCTCCCCCGGGGTGAGGAACTGGTTGGCGACCCGCACCAGGTACTCGGCCTGGCCCTCGGTGAGCGAGCCGCCCGCGACGTTCACGTTCTCCTGCCCGAGGCGCTGGGTGACGTCCGCGAGCGTGAGCCCCGCGGCCGAGAGCCGGCGCGCGTCCACCTCGACCTGGATCTCCTCCTCCTCGCCGCCCGCGACCCGCACCGCCGCCACGCCCGGCGCGCCTTCGAGGTCGGTCTTCAAGGTGCGCTCGGCGATGCGGCGCACGCGCTGGAGGTTGCCGCCGCCCGCGAGCCGGACGCGCAGGATGGGGTCGAGCGAGGGATCGAAGCGCAGGATCGCCGGGCGCTTGGCCTCGCGCGGGAGCGTGATCAGGTCGAGCTTCTCGCGCGCCGCGAGCGAGGCCAGGTCCATGCGCGTGCCCGAGGCGAACTCCATCGTCACCTCGGACTGGCCGGGGCGCGAGACCGAGTGGATCCGGACCAGCCCCGGCACCACGCCCACCGCCTCCTCCACGGGGCGCGTGACGAACTGCTCGACGTCGCCGGGTGCCGCGTCCGGCAGGTCGGTGCGCACGGTGAGCGACGGGTAGGAAATGTCGGGCAGCAGGTCGACCGAGAGCCTCGATGCGGCCACGAGCCCGAAGATCACGAGCCCGGCGGTCACCATGAGGACCGTGACCGGGCGCTTGAGCGAGGCATCCACGATGCGCATGCGCGATTCCCCCGTTTTGCGCCGGACGGCTACGAGCGCACGACGCGGATCTTGGAGCCCTGCTTGAGACCGCCCTGGCCCACGGTCACGACCCGCTCCCCGCGCCCGAGCCCCGAGAGGATCTGGGCGGTGTCGTTCTCGATCGCCCCGAGCCGGACCGGGATGCGCACCGCGCTGTCGCCGCGCGCCACGAAGACGTAGTCCTCGCCGTCCTCGTTCAGCACCCCGCGCCGCGGCAGCAGCAGGGTGTTCGCGAAGCTCCCGGTCTTGAGCCGCACGCGCGCGAAGGCCCCGGGCCGCAGCCCGCCGCCGGGATTGGGCAGCTCGAGCGTCACCTTGAAGGTGCCGTTGGCCTGGTCGACCACCGGGTTGACCAGCGAGACCCGGGCCTCGAAGACCTGGCCGGGATGGGAGTCCATGGTGACCAGCGCCTGCTGGCCGACCTTGACCGCCGGCAGGTCGCGCTCGGGGAAGTAGAGGCGGGCGAGCACCGGGTCGAAGTCCACCAGCGTGAAGCAGCTCTTGCCCGAGGTCACGGTTTCGCCGAGGTGGATCGTGCGCTCGACCACGCGGCCCGAGAACGGCGCCACGATGCGGGTGAGCCCGAGGTTGTAGCGCGCCTGCTCGAGCTCGACCTCGGCGGTGCGGCGCTTGAGGACCAGGTCGTCCTGCTCCTTGGGGCTCATGAAGCCCTGGGCCTGGAGCTGATCGGCGCGGTCGGCCCCGCGCTTGGCGACCTCGAGCTCCAGCTCGGCGCGGTCCACCGCGAGCCGGGCCTCCTTGTCGTCGAGGCGCGCCAGCAGGTCGCCCGCCTTCATCCACTGGCCCTCCTCGGCCGCCACCTCCACCACCGGGCCCTCGCGCCGGGCCAGGAGCGTGGCGCTGTTCTGGGCCTCGAGCGTCGCGGTGGTCTCGAGGAAGGTGGAGATCGAGCCGTCGCGCACCTCGCTCACCTCGACCGGGGCGGCCGTGATGGGGTCCTTGTCGGCCTTCTTCTTCTTGCCGTTGCTGTTCGCGTTCTTGAACGCACAGCTCAGACCCACGGCGGTCACGAGCAGCACGAGGCCGATGGCGGACGCGACGATCATCGCACCGCGGCGGCGGGGGCTTCGCTGGACTTCCATGACGACCTCCGGGGCGGCGGTCCCACGACGGCGCCGCGAACGGGGACGGGAGCGCGACCGAAACCGGCGGCGGCCTGGGCTGCCCTGCCGGGTGGCGCCGGGCGGTTCCAGGCTGCCGAAGTGCTGGCTATTACGGGGAGGCGCGTTACGAGGTTGCAAGCGGCAGTCTGCCCGAGGGCGTCCCGACCCCCAAGCCCGATCGGGCCGCCGCAGGAAATCGGATGACCGATGCCGGGGCGGGCGGCGATGACCCGGGAGCCCGGCTCGGCCGCGCTTCGGCTAGAATCCGCCCGCTGCCTCGGAACTCCAACGGAGCGCGACCGATGCTCAAGAAGATCCTGCTGGCGCTGGCCGGGCTCGTGGTCGCGGCCGCCGGTTTCTTCGTGGTCGCCATGGGTCCGCGCAACGTGATCGGGATGCTGCGCTACGACACGCGGCGCGAGGGAAGGCTCGAGCCCGGGGACCGCGCGCCGGAGGTCGAGCTGGTGGCGCTGGACGGGAGGAGCCCGGTCCCACTCCTGGGCGCCCCCCGCGGCCGGCCCCTGGTGCTGGTCTTCGGGAGCTTCACCTGACCACCCTTCCGGCGCCGGGTCGCGCAGGTGGATTCGATCTACGAGAAGTACCGGGAGCGCGTGGACTTCCTCACCGTCTACATCCGCGAGGCCCACCCCACCGATGAATGGCAGATGAGCGCCAACGAGCGCGAGAGCGTCTGCTACGCGCAGCCCCGCACGCTGGCGCAGCGGGTGGCGATCGCGAACGATTTCGTGCGGCGGTTCGAGTACCGCATCCCGCTCGCCGTGGACCCGATGGCCAACCCGGCCGACCGCATCTACGCCGGGTGGCCCGAGCGCTTCTACATCGTGGACGAGTCCGGAGCGATCGCCTTCAAGGGGAAGACCGGACCCTTCGGCTACCACCCCGAGGAGGTCGAAGCCTGGCTGGCGAGGCGCTTCGGACCGCCGCACGCAGGTGGCGGCTAGCCGCCTGTGCTAGAGTCATCCGCACGCGTGAGGCATGGTGCCCACGCGCTTGATCCGCCGGGCGCGGAAAGCCCCGGCGAGAAGGAGGACGTCATGCATCCTCGCATGATGGGTCATTGGTCCCACCCCCACTCCGCTCACTGCTGCTCATCCGCCGGCGGCTTCTGCACGCCCGGCGGCGAGCACGGCTGGGAGCGCCACTACCATGGCGGCGAGTACGGGGGCCCGGGATTCGGAGGCGGCTCGTTCGGAGTGCGGCGGCCGCTGCGCTTCCTGGCATGGAAGCTCCAGCTCGATGAGGGGCAGGTCACGGGGTTCGCCACGATCCTGAACGAGCTGAAGACCGAACGCGCCCAGGCGGCGGTGGACGACCGCCGCACGCTCACCGCGTTCGCCGACGCGGTGGCGGGCGAGACCTTCGACGAGGCGCGGGCGGGCGAGGCCGCGGCGCAGCGGGTGAAGAGCGCCGAGCGCCTGCAGGCGACGGTGGCGAAAGCGCTGGGCCGCATCCATGCACTGCTCGCTCCCGAGCAGCGCGCGCGGCTCGCGTACCTGATCCGCACCGGGGCGCTGGTGCTGTAGGCCGGGACGCGGGGTAGTAGACACGGGCGCCGGGCTCGAGCCCGGCGCCCGTCGTCGTTGCATTCCTGGGGCGCGCGCTCGGGGCGAGGGCCGGTCGATTTAGAGAGGCGCGAACTGCGCCTCGGTGGGCTCCGCTCAGCAGTACCAGGGCTCGGTGAGGAACGGGATCGGGGCGCGCTTGGGCTCGCGGGCCGTATGGAGGAATCCGGCGCGCTGCGCCAGGGCATCGCGCGCCGCGACCGCCGCGTGCGCCGCGACTCCGGCGTACTCCAGCGCCGGAGCGTGCACCCTCTCCTCCGCCGCGCCCTCGGCACACTCCCACGCCCGATCGAAGATCTGCGACCGACTCTCGCCGCGCGCCGTGGCGTCGCGCACCATCGTCTCGATCTCGCGCTGGAGCGAGTCCACACGCGGGTCGGGGTGTTCCCAGGGGTGGCAGAGCCTGGCTTCGTCGAATGGACCAACGAGCGACCGCACGTCGGGCAGCTCCAGCAGCCGCGATCCTGCGGGGATGAGCAGCCGGATCGCGAGCTGTACGGGGGCCACGCTCTCGATCAGGTCGAGATCCCGAATCGATTGCAGCAGAGCGAGATAGCCGTCGGCCGTAATCCAGGGTGTGAACGCCACGAAGGTCGGATGCAGCGCGAGCCCCACCGCCCGGAAGCGGCGCAGCACCTCGACGAAGTCGGCGCGCGTGTGGGCCTTCTCGAGGATGCGCAGCACGCGGTCGTCCACCGACTCGACGGCGCTGGTCACGAACAGGCAGCCCGTGTCGCGCAGCGTGCCCAGGTGCTCGCCGTGCCGGAGCAGGTGCTCGATCTTGATCGTGACGTCGTAGGTGAGCGCCGGGAACTCGTCGTGGAGCGCGCGTACGATCGGCTGCGCGTGCCCGATGCCGTTCCAGAAATCGGGATCGCCGAACGTGATGTGACGCGCCCCGGCCTCGACCTGCTGGCGGATGTCGGCCAGCACCACGTCGCGCGGCACGATGCGGAAATGACCCCGGTAGACCGGCACGACCGGGCAGTGGCGGCACAGATGCTTGCAGCCGCGGCTGGCCTCGGTGTAGCCGACCGCGTGCTCCTCCCCGTCGCGGATCAGGCGGGCGTAGCGCGAAAGATCGGGCAGCCCCCGGCGGTCGGGAACGACGAACGGCAGGCGCTCGAGCGAAACCGTGCCCCCGGGCGGCGCGCCGCCGCTCACCCAGTCGGCGAGCGCGCGCTCGAACTCGCCGCCGATCACGAGGTCCGCGCCGAGGCCGCGCAGGTGCGCCTCGTTCATCGGCGCGTAGAGCCCGAAGAAGCCGAGGCGCGCGCCGGGGTTGAGCGCCCGCACCTCGCGCGCGACGCGGGCCGCGAGCCGGGTCGCGGTGTGCATCGGGAGGTGGAACGCGACGAATTCCGCGTCGCGGACCGCGCGCTGGTCGAGCGGCTCGACCGCGAGGTCGTTGCAGGTCACGACCGCGCCCAATCGCTCGAGCCACGCCGCGGGCGACGCGAGCCCGAACGGCTGGCGGCCGAGATCGTAGGTGGAGACGAGAACGACGCGCGGCGCCCGCTCGCCGGCGGGCGCGCTCATGCGTACGGCGAGCGGCCGCCCTTCGAGGGCTGGTAGTAGGGGTTCTTGCCGCCCGCGTGATCGGTGGTATCCACGATCTCGCGGATCGACGGCACGGCCTCGCGGATTCGCACCTCGATCCCCTGCTTGAGCGTGACGTCCACCATGCCGCACCCCTGGCAGCCGCCGCCGAGCTGGATGTAGGCCACGTCGTCCTTCACCTCGAGCAGTGCGACGTGCCCGCCGTGCGACGCGACCGCGGGGTTGATCTCGTCGTCCAGCACCTTCTGGACCGCCTGCGCCTTGGGGTCGGTCCAGAGCGGATTGGGGTTGTCGATCTTGAAGCCGCTGCCGTGGGGCGAATCGACGTAGTCGATGCTCGCGCCCGTAAGGCTCTCGACGCTCGCGGCGTCCACCACCACGTCGAACCCGCCGGCGTCGAAGCGGGGGTCGGAAGGCCCGCGCTCGCTCTCGGGCGCGAACGCGAGCCGGTACTGGAAGCCGCCCGCTGCGCGGCCCGCGATCGCCATGCGCAGCACCAGGCCCTCGCGGCCCTCGTTCTTCATGAGCGCGAGAATCTGCGCGCGCGCGGCGGGGGACAAGGTGACCAGTGGCTCGCTCATTCGGTGGCTCCTCCTCTTTCTATCTGCGATGCCCCCGCGACGGCGGCGGGCGCGATGTCGAAACTCAGGCGCCGATGGGCCTCTCGCAGCGCGCCCTCGACCTCTTCCGGGCGATCCGCGCGCGCGAAGAGGAAACCCAGGTAGCGGTTCCCCTCCGGCAGCGGCACCACCTCCCGCCCGGCCGGGATCGTGATCCGGGCGTCCTCGACCCCGGCCACGCGCCGAGCCTCTTCGATGCCGGCCACCCCGCGCAGGATGCCGGCCCGCGGGATCGGGATCATCATCACGCCCGAGGCGCGCGCCTCGCGCTCGAGCGATCCCACGCTCATTCCCAGCGCGTGGCGCAGGATCAGCTCCTCGAGCGAGACCTCTGCGCCGAACCGGAGCGCCCGTGAGCATAGACCGCCGATGGACCGCGGGGCAATCTCGAGCGGCCACACGTCCCGCTCGTCGAGCCGCAGCTCGGCGTGCACCGGGCCGTGCGAGAGGCCGAGCGCCGCGATCGCGCGCTGCGCCATCGCGGCGACCGCCTCCTGCCGCGCCTCGGGGAGCCGTGAAGGCGTGACGTAGATCGTCTCCTCGAAGAACGGCCCTTCGAGCGGATCCGGCTTGTCGAACAGCGCGAGCACGCGCAGCCTCCCCGCGCTCACCAGCCCTTCCAGCGCCACCTCGATGCCGGGGATGTAGCGCTCGACCAGGATCGCGCGCGCCTCCTCCCCACCCTCGGCCGCGACCTCGGGGCGCGCGAGCAGGGCGGCGATCCTCCGGAACGCCGCGGCGAACTGGGCGGGGTCGTCGGCGCGGATCACGCCGCGGCTCGCGGCGAGGAAGAGCGGTTTCAGCACGCACGGGTACTCGATCCGGCGCGCGATCGCCGCGGGATCGCCGGCGACCGGGTGGCGCTCGAACCACGGGGTGGGGAGCCCGGCGCGCGCGAAGGCTTCGCGGGTCGCGAGCTTGCTGCGCGCGGCGCGCACCGCCGCGACCGGGGCGTGCGCGAGCCCGAGGGTCTCCGCCGCGAGGGCCGCGAGGATCGCGCCCTCGTCGTCCGCCGCGAGCACGGCATCGAGCGGATGCCGCTGCGCGAAGGCCGCGATCTCGCGCGCCGCGCGCTCCGGCGCCCCGAAGTCGAGCGTGAGATGCCCCGCCGGGTGCAGGGACTCGAGCGCCTGCCGGCGGTCGGCGCCCACCGTGACCGCGACCCCTGCCGCCCGCGCCGCATCGAGGAACGCGCCGGCGCGGTAGGTGTTCGAGGTCATCAGCAGCAGCACGCGCGGCATCGATCCCCTCCGCGGCGGCTCGCCCGCCGCACCGGGACCCCGCGCGGTGCGCGGCCCGGGCTAGGTCGCGAGCTTCGCCTCCATGGCCAGCTTCGCCTCCATCGTGATCTTGGCGTTCAGCAGTCGCGAGATCGGGCAGCCCTTCTTGGCGGCATCGGCCGCGGCGTCGAACTTCGCCTTGTCGGCTCCGGGCACGCGCGCCGCCACGTCGAGATGGACCGCGGTGACCGTGGGACCCGAAGGGAGCATCTCGAGCGTCACGTTCGCCGTGGTCTCGACGCTCTGGGGGTTGAGGCCCGCCTTGCCCAGCTCGGCCGAGAGCGCCATCGAGAAGCAGCCTGCGTGCGCCGCCGCGATCAGCTCCTCGGGATTGGTGCCGGGCTTGTCCTCGAAGCGCGTGGCGAAGGTGTAGCTCAGGTTCTTGAACGCGCCGCTCTGCGCGGACACGACGCCCTTCCCATCTTTGAGACCGCCCTCCCAGCGAGCGGATGCCTTGCGGATCATGGGCACCTCCTCCGAATCCATCGGCCGTTCGCGAACGACGCGGGCCGCTGCCCGGCCCGCGCTCCTGACGAGGCGGGCATTATGCCAGCGGCGGGATTCGATGGCGAGCGGCCGCGCATCGGGCCTCCTCGCTGGCGCTCAGCGTGCGGCTGCGCGGCGTGCCGCGCGGCCCCGGCGAGGCTTGGTGCGCTGCGGCGGGCGCCTCGCGGTCCCCGGCGCCCCGCCTGCTCACGCCGGCGCGCGCAGGCCCCCGAGCTCGATCTCGGTGCCCGCGCCGGTCTCGAGCGCGCGCTGCCATACCCGGTGCGCGGCGGCCAGGTCCTCGACCGCGAGCCCCAGCGACTTGAAGAGCGTGACCTCGTCGCGCGAGCCGCGTCCCGGCCGGGCGCCGATCAGCACCTCCCCGATCTCGGCGCGGATGTGGTCGTCCCCGAACACGCCCTCGGCCTTCGGGATCAGGAAGTCGCCGGCCTCGGCACGCGCCGACTCGCGCCGGTCCACGAACAGCATCGAGCGGGCGACCGCCGCGCTGTCGAGCTCGCGCGCGTTCGCGAAGCACGCCCCCACCGCGTTCACGTGGGCGCCCGGAGCGAGCCAGTCGCCGCACAGCACGGGCTCGCGCGCCGAGGTCGCCGTGCACACCAGATCGGCGCCCGCCACCGCCTCGCGCGCGCCTGCGCAGGCCTCGACCCGCAGGCCGAGGCGCGCGCTCTCGCGCTCCGCGAACGCGCGGGCGTGAGCCGGCGTGCGGCTCCACACCCGCACCCGTGTAAGCCTTCGCACCGAGCGCATGCCGTCGAGGTGCGTCGCCGCCTGCACGCCCGAGCCCAGGATCGCGAGGTCGCCGGCGTCCTCGCGCGCCAGTATCCGGGTGGCGAGCGCGCTCACCGCCGCGGTGCGGATCGCGGTGATCGAGCTCGCGTCCACTACCGCCCGCAGCGCGCCGTGCTCGGTCTCGAACACCAGCACCGCGCCCTGGTGAGAGTCGTGCTCGGTGCCGTGGTTACCCGGCATCACCGTCACCACCTTGATCCCGATCGCGCGCGGGTCGCCGACATAGGCCGGCATCAGCCCGAGCAGGCCGCGCCGGTCGGGCAGCCACACCGTCGAGCGCAGCGGCAGCACCGCATCCCCGCGCGCCACGGTGGCGAGGGTCGCCGCCATGACCTCGATGCAGTCCGCCATCGGCAGCAGCGCGCGCACCTCGGAATCCGAGACCACCCGCACGCTCATGCCGTCACCTTTGCCGAGAGGTGGCCGCCCACCGCCGCGAGCAGTCGGCCGACGTCGATGTTGCCGCCCGAGACGATCGCGACCACGCGCGCCCCGCGCGGCACGCGCACCTTGCCGGCCAGCAGCGCCGCGGTCGCGGCCGCTCCCGAGCCCTCCACGTAGAGCTTGGCGCGCGTGAGGAGCATCGCCATCGCCTCGACGATCTCCTCCTCGCTCACGGTCACGATCTCGTCCACCGCGGTGCGCGCGATCTCGAGCGGCAAGGCACCCACGAAGGGCGGCGTCATCCCGTCCGCGAGCGTGTCGGAGGGGCGCGGCACCGACACCGGCTTCCCCGCCGCGAGCGCCGCGGCGAGCCCGGGGCCCGCCTCGAGCTCGACCGCGATCACGCGGCAGGCGGGCGCGAGCTGCTTCACGGCGCTTGCCACGCCGGCCATCAGGCCCCCGCCTCCGACCGGCACGATCACCGCCGCGGCGTCCGGCACCTGCTCCGCGATCTCGAGCCCGACCGTGCCAGCGCCCGCGAGCCCGACCGGATCGTCGAACGGGTGGACAAATGTGGCGCCCCGCTCCTTCTCGACCTCGCGCAGCCGGTCGAAGAGCGTGGCGCGGTCGGCGTGGAGGATCACCTCCGCCCCGTAGCCGCGCACCGCGTCGAGCTTGGCGCGCGGCGCCCCCTCCGGCATCACCACCGCGCACGGCACGTCCACGCGCCGCGCCGCCCACGCCACCGCCTGGGCGTGGTTGCCGGCCGACACCGTGACCAGCCCGCGCGCCCGCTGCTCGGCCGGGAGCGACAGCACGATGTTGAGCGCCCCGCGCGGCTTGAACGAGCCGGTCTTCTGCAGGCTCTCGCACTTGAGGTGGAGCTCGACGCCGGCGCGCTCGCCGAGCGAGCGCGAGGTGAGCACCGGCGTGCGGTGCGTAGCACCGGCGATGCGCGCCGCGGCGCGGCGGATGTCGTCGAGCGGGATCATGGGCGCAGACGTGTGAGGCTATCACACGGCCGGCCGCCGCCGCGGTCGGCGGAGCCAATGGAGTGCAATCAGGGTGGCCACGCGGAATCGCTACGACAGGTGCCGCCTGTCCGCCCTGTGGCGACGGTTCAAGCCGACCGACGAAGCGGCTCCAGGTCGTCGATCTTCGCCGCCTTCTTCCCGCGCATGGCGTGCCACAGGTCCCAGTCCTGCTGCAGGCCCAGCCAGAAGTCGGCCGGCATGCCCAGCACTCGCGCCAAGCGCAGGGCCGTGTCGGGTGTGACGCTCCTCTTCCCCCGGATGATCTCGTTCAGCCTTGGGAAGGAAACTCCCAGACGAACGGCGAACGCCGACTGACTGATCCCGAGCGGCTTGAGGAACTCCTCCAGGAGCATCTCTCCGGGATGGGTAGGCGCTCGATGTGCCGGCAGGCGCCGGGCGATCAACGCACGCCCGCCCCCGCGCCGCCCGGCCGCACGGCTAGTGGTAGTCCGTGATCTCGACTTCTTCCGCATGACCTGACTCCCAACGAAAGCAGATCCGGTATTGCTCGTTGACCCGGATGCTGAACTGGCCCTTTCGATCGCCTCGCAGGCGCTCCAATCGGTTCGCCGGAGGCACCGCGAGCTCTCGAAGCTCGCGGACGCGGTTCAACTGATCCAGCTTGCGCCGCGCGACGCCCCAGATCGCCGCGGGGCACCGTCGCCGGGCGGCCCGTGTTGGGCGGCCATCGAACACATCCTCCGTACCCCGATCCCGGAACGAGTGTATCACGGGCTACATTATAACGACAGCCGTTACAGCGTCAACCATGCGTGAATGGCTGCGGGATCGCTGCTCCAACTCGCTCCGGAGCGAGTTGGCGACCGCCAGCCGGGAAGCTGGCGGGCTAGGTGGGAGTCGAACCCACAAGGGCTTTCGCCCACGACATTTTAAGTGTCGCGCGTTTGCCGGTTTCGCCACTAGCCCATCACGTCGCCGCGCGCCGGAAACAGTCGCGCCCGGCATCCTCTCCCGAGGACCCGGGCGCCCGCCGCGCGCGAGAACCAGGACCGCGCGCTAGTGCCCGTGCCCTCCCGCGTGGGCTAACGCGTCCGCGGTCATCACGCTCGGGTAGCGGGTCAGGAACCCCTGCACCGCCCAGCCGAACACGCCCAGGAATCCGATCGTGACGCCGACCTCGGGCAGGCCCACCCAGAGCTGATCGGGGTTGACCGAGGGCATCACGAGCACGTGGCGCTCCATCCACATCCCCGAGAGAATGATGAGGCTGAAGAGCGCGAGCCACATCGGGTTCCTCTTGGTGTACATGTTCATCAGTCCCAGGAACGGCAGCACGAACACGAACGTGAACACGGTGAAGGCCAGCGGGCGCCAGGGCTCCTCGAAGCGCAGGAACACCCACCAGGTCTCCTCGGGCAGGTTCGCGTACCAGATCGGCAGGTACTGCGACCAGAACTGGTAGACCCAGAAGATGCTGAACGCGAACGCGATCTTGCCGATGTCCCAGAAGTGGTTGGGCGTGATGTAGGCCTCGAGCCGGTACTTGGAGCGGAGCTGGGTGGCGAGGAGCGCGGTCATCGCGATCCCCGAGAGGAACGCGCCCATGAACACCCACCAGCCGAACAGCGTGCTCACCCAGTTGGGCGTGAGCGACATCATGAAGTCCCACGCCATCAGCGTGAACACGATCGCGAACATCACGCAGATCTGCGGCGCCCGCGCGGCCAGGCGCCGGCGCTGCCACTCGGCCTCGGCCTCGTCCCCGCGCCAGTCGCGCGCGAGCTTCTCGTACTCGGGCTTCAACGCCGGGTCCACGTGGTCCTTGAGCAGGTGGGCGTCGGTGCGCAGCGAGGTCCGCACCAGGTCGCGCGAAAGCCACCACAGCAGCCCGAGCCCGATCAACGTGCGGGCGTAGAGGAACGGCACGTTGAGGTACGCAGCCTGGCGCGGCTCCACGTGCTTGACCCACGGCAGATAGGTCCAGATTCCGGCCGCGAGCAGGATCACCATCAGCGCGTACCCGTACGGCAGGAACGCCGAGAGCGACTCGGCGATGCGCATGATGGGCCCCGCCCACCGGCCGTTCCCGAGGCGGATGGCGCAGGCCAGCACCACGGCGCCCTGCGCGATCCCGAGCCAGTAGATCGTGTTGATCGCGTACGAGCCCCACGCCCGCTGCGGCTGGGTGAAGATCAGCCAGCCGAACGAGGCGACGCCGATCACCAGGCACGCGATCCAGATCGCGCGCTTGCGGGCGTTGGGGGTGACCGGGATCTTGGACGCGATGTCGCGCAGGATCTCCTCGCGCGCGGCGGCCTGCGGCTCGTGCGGGGCGCTCATCGCGGGCTCGTCTTCTGCATGTGACGGATGAAGTTCACCAGGTTCCACGCCTCCTCGGCCGTGACCTGCGCGCCGTAGGGCGGCATCACCACCCCGCCGAAGCGGATGTAGGAGTAGATGAACCCGTCCTTGCGCTGGCGCGTGGCCTCGGCCAGCAGGTCGGGCGGCTGCATGTAGTTGGGGACCACCGGGCCGTCACCGGCCAGCGTCTTGCCGTGGCAGGGCGCGCAGGTGCGCATGAACTTGCGCTCTCCGCGCGCGATCGAGGAGTCGTCGGCCGCGACCGGGTTGAGGCGGAGCTGGTTCTTCTCGTACGGCGGCTCCTCGCCCGGCACGTCGCGTCCGGTGGTCGGGACGCTGGCGTCGTCGGGCGCCCGCATCACGATTTTCTGCGGCGCCACGCCGACGCTGGTGCGCATGTCGCGGATCGGGTAGTAGCTCAAGTGGGTGTGGGCCCGGATCAGGTCCTGGCAGCCCTGCTTCGCCGTGGTCGCGGTGAAGATCGTGAGCACCACGATGCCGAGGAGCCCGAGCGCGTACCTAGGCATGGCGCTGGACCTCCTCCGCGCCCTGGCCGCTCATCATCTTCTCCACCCGCAGCGCGTCCTCGCCGTCGCACGGCACCCAGATGCCGATGCGGTCCTGGGAGAAGCGCCGGTCGTAGGGCGCCTTGGACCGGAGCTGCGGCAGGCGCGCGAGCGCCAGCATCCCGATCAGGTTCGCGAGCGCCCCGAGCAGGATCATGGACTCGTAGCCGATCACGACGAAGGGCGGAAGCGAGATCAGCTCCTTGCCCCCCACCACGAGCGGATAGGACGTGACCGAGTAGATGCAGAGCGCGAACCCGCCGGTGAGCCCGAGCGTGGCGCCGCCAAAGGTCACCCAGCGAACGATCGAGGGGCCCTGCTCCTGGGCGCGCTCGAGCTCGTGGTGCGGCACGGGCGAGTACACGCTGAGGTCCTTGTGCCCGACCTGCCGCAGCGCGCGCACCGCGGAGGCGGCGTCGTCCACGTACTCGAAGATCCCCATCACGCCCGGAACCTTCTGGGGCGCGGGCGCGAGCAGCCGGTCCACCAGCTTCCGGATCACGCCTTCCTCCGCATCGGCGGGGGCAGGGTCTCTTTGATCTCGGCGATCGAGAACGCGGGGAGGATGCGGATGAAGATCAGGAAGTACATGAAGAACCAGGCGAACGACCCGGCCAGGATCGCGGCTTCGGTCCAGGACATCTTGTAGTTGATCCCCCAGCCCGAGGGATCGAACGTCCGCGCGAGCGAGGTGATGATGATCACGAAGCGCTCGAACCACATGCCGACGTTCACGAACAGGCAGAGCACGAACAGCACCGGCATGTTGCGGCGCACGCGCTTGAACCACAGCAGGAGCGGGATCACCGAGTTGCAGATCATCATGGTCCAGGTCGCCCACCAGAAGTGACCGGCGAAGCGCCACCAGAACAGGTCGCGATCGTGCGCGCTCGGCCCGTACCAGGCGCAGAAGAACTCGCACAGATAGGAATAGGTGACGATGGTCGAGGTGACCAGGACCAGCTTGGAGAGCTTCTCGATGTGATCCACGGTCACGACGTGCTCGAGCTTGAACACCTTGCGGATCGGGATCAGCAGGTTGATCACCAGCGCCACGCCCGAGAAGATCGCGCCCGCCACGAAGTAGGGCGCGAAGATCGTGCTGTGCCAGCCCGGGAGCTGCGCCATCGCGAAGTCCCACGACACCACGCTGTGCACCGAGAGCACGAGCGGGGTGGCGAAGGCGGCGAAGTACAGGTAGGCGCTGTAGAAGTGCTTCCACTGGTGGTTGGCGCCGGTCCAGCCGAACGAGAAGATCGCGCCGAGCAGACGCTGGAACCGGTTCGTGCCGTGGTCGCGCTGGGCGGCGGCGTCGGGGATGATGCCGACCAGGAAGAAGATGGTCGAGACCGTGAGGTAGGTGGTGACCGCGAACACGTCCCACTCGAGCGGCGAGCGGAAGTTGGGCCACAGCTGGCGCTGGTGCGGATACGGGAACAGCCAGTACGCGAACCACGGGCGCCCGAGGTGGACGATCGGGAAAAGACCGGCGGTCATCACGCCGAACACCGTCATCGCCTCGGCCACGCGGTACACCGCGCGGCGGAAGTGCGAGCGGAACAGGAAGAGGATCGCGGACACCAACGTGCCGCAGTGGGCGATCCCGACCCAGAACACGAAGTTGGTGACGTAGGAGGCCCACATCACCGGCCGGGTGTGGCCCGCGACGCCGATCCCGAGCGCGATCTGGTTGCGCTCCGCGGCGATCCCGACCCCCAGCACGGCGAGATCGAACAGGAACACCACCCACCACAGCCAGCCCGGGCGCTCGAGCATGCGCAGGATGTCGCGGTTGAGCGACTTCTGCGTGACCGTGGCGGGCACGTGCTCGCCCACGCCCACCTCTTCGGCGCCGCTCACCGGCTCGTAGGTCGCTTCGCTCACGATTCGTTCCCGGCCGGCAGCTCGACTTCCTTCAGGTACGTGACGCCCGGCCCGGTGTTGAGCTCGTCCAGCGCCCAGTAGGCGCGCTGGGCCCGCGACAGCTTCGACACCCGGCTCTCGGGATCCAACAGGTCGCCGAACACGATCGCCTGGGTCGGACACGACTGCTGGCAGGCGGTCTGGATCTCGAGGTCGCGCACCGCGCGGTTCTCGTCCTTGGCGTTCCCCTTGCCCTCGAGGATGCGCTGCACGCACATCGTGCACTTCTCCATCACGCCCTTGGAGCGCACCGTCACGTCGGGGTTGAGCTGCCAGTTGAGCGGCTCGGGGAACGCGAACGTGGCCTTCTCCGGGGCCGAGTAGTCGAAGAAGTTGAAGGACCGCACCTTGTAGGGGCAGTTGTTGGAGCAGTAGCGCGTGCCCACGCAGCGGTTGTAGACCTGCGCGTTCAGGCCCTCGGGGTTGTGGTAGGTGGCGTAGACCGGGCACACGGTCTCGCACGGCGCCGAGGTACAGTGCTGGCACATCATGGGCACGTGCCGCACGTCGCTCGCCGCCTTCCCGCCCTCGACCGCGAGCTTCTCCTCGAAGCGCTCGATCCGGATCCACGCCATCTCGCGGCCGCGCTTGATCATCTCGGAGCCCACGGTGGGGATGTTGTTCTCCGCGTAGCACGCGACCACGCACGCGCTGCAGCCGGTGCAGGAGTGGAGGTCGATCGCCATCGCCCAGCGGTGCTGGGCGTGCTTGTAGCTCCCCTCGTGGATCGGGATCGCGCGCGGGCCGCGCACCGTCTCCTCGGGCACGAACGCGGTCACGGCGTGGGCCGGCGTCTTCTCGCCCGGAGCCATGAGGCGCGGCTCGGTGTGCGTGCCGAGCTTGCGCTGCGAGGGCCGCTCGACGTGGCCCTCCTCGCCCGCCGCCTCGCCCGCGCCCGCGGCGTGCGTGCTCGAGCGCGGCATGTCGAGGTCGGCGTGCGGCTCGCGCCCGCCGCCCGAGAGCTCGGCGAGCGGGATCACGCGCGCCATCCCGCTCTCGTGCTGCTGCTTGTCGCGCTGCGTCATCACCAGCGAAGGAGCCGACGCCGCCTTCGACAGCCGCACCCGCGCGCTCAGGTAGGCGGGCGCGCCCGAGGCCGCGTCCTGCGCCGGCGAGAGCAGCGCGAGCGCGTTCACGCCGCGGGCGCGCGCGTAGCGCCCGTAGGCGGTGTGGCCCTGCCCGAGCGGGATCGCCACCGTGTCCTTGCGGATCCCCGCGTAGAGATAGGCAGGCAGCGCGACGTTCCCGTTCTCGGTCTCGACCCGCACCGGGTCCCCCATCGCGATGCCGAGCTGGGCGGCGGTCTCGGGATGGATCTCGACCCACGATCCCCACACCGCCTTGGTGGTGGGATCGGGCAGCTCCTGGAGCCACGGCTTGTTGGCCCCGCGCCCGTCGAAGAGGGCGGGCGAGGGATAGAGGACGAGCGCCAGGTTGCCCTGGCCCTTGGGCTCGGCGACCGCAAAGGCGGGAGTCTTTCCCCAGCGCACCGCGGGCGAGGAGACCTCCTCCCACACCCCGCCGCGCTGCAGCGACCCGCGCCAGAAGCTGTCGAAGTCCGCGCCCGCGCCGTGGCGGGCGTGGAGCGGCCGCCACTGCGCCTTCAAGTAGTCGGCCCAGCTCTCCGGCCACTGGCCCCTGAGCCCCGCAGCGCGGGCCAGGCCGAGGAACACGTCGCCCGCGGGCCGCGCGTCGAACATGGGCAGCTTCGCGGTCGCGGGCTGGATCAGGGAGTGGACGCCGCGCACGGTCTCGGCGTCGCCCAGGGTCTCGAGCCAGTGCGTGGCGGGCAGGACGAGGTCGCAGTGCTCGGCGGTCTCGTCCATCACCGGCGTGATCGCGACCTTGAAGAGCACCTTCTCCATCGCCGCGCCGAATCCCGCCCATCCCGGCACCGCGTAGACGGGGTTCGCGCCCTGGACCACGAGCGCGTCCACCTTGCCCTCGGCCATGGCCGCGACCAGGCGCTGTACCTCGTCGAAGCTCGCGACCGCGTCGAAGTTCGGCGTGCGGTCGAAGCGCACCGTGCGCCCCACGTTCCCCGCCACGTAGTTGAGCAGGTTGACCGCGGCGTGGAGCGCGAGCGCGCTCTCGCTCTGGACCGCGACGCCGCCGCCGACGGCGAGGCCGGGGGCGGCACCCGCGAACTCGCGCGCCAGCGCGGTCACGCGCGCGGCCGGCACGTCGGTCGCGGCCTCGACCGCCTCGGGCGCGAACGCCGAGAGGGCGTCGAGCAGCGCTCCGCGCTCGGGCACCGCGTGGCCGAGCTGCTCCGCCAGGATCACGCGGCTCATGCCGAGCGCCAGGGCCAGCTCCGCGCCGGGGCGGCATGCGATCCACTCGTCGGCGTTGGCCCCGGTGAGCGAGAGCCGCGGCTCGACCGCGACGAAGCGCGCCGGGCGGCCCGAGCCGCGCGCCGTGGCGAAGCCGCGCGCGTAGCCGGCCGGCGAGAGCCAGGTCTCGAGGAAGTCGGCGCCGAACGAGACGATCATGCGCGCGGCCGCGAAGTCGTAGTGCGGGATCGCGTCCTGCCCGAAGGTGCGGCGGTTGGCCTCGCGCAGGCTCTCGTGCGCGAAGGGCTCGTAGGTGAGGTGGGTCGCGCCCGCGGACCCGGCCCATGCGGCGGCCAGCTCGTGGAGCGAGCCGGTGGCGTTGTCGGTCACCAGCGCCACCCCGCGCTTCGCCCGCACCGCCTCGCCCAGCTTCTCCCCCGCGAGCTTCAGGGCCTCGTCCCACCCGATCGCCTTCCACGCGCCGTTCTCGCGCACCATCGGCGAGCGCAGGCGGTCGGGATCGTAGAGCCCCTGCAGCGACGCCTGGCCGCGCGGGCACAACCCGCCCGCGTTCACCGGGTGGTCCGGGTTCCCCTCGATCTTGATCGCGCGCCCCTCGCGCGCCTTGACCAGCACGCCGCAGCCCGCCGGGCACTCGCGGCAGGTGCTCGCGTACCAGTAGGGCACGCCGGGCAGGATGTCGGCCGGCGCCACCAGGTACGGGATGAGCTTCTCGGCCGGCGCGCTGCAGCCCGACGCCGCGCCGGCCGCGCCGATGCCGACGAGCTTCAGGAAGTCGCGCCGGTCGAAGACGAACGAATCGCTCATCGCGCTCCTAGTGGTGGCAGGCCACGCAGTCCATGGTGGTCGGGAAGTTCGGATCGTCCAGCCTCTGCCGGTGGCAGCTCAGGCACCAGCCCATCTTGAGCGACGAGTACGGGTACACCACCTTCATCTCCTGCACCTTGCCGTGGCACTCCTCGCACTGGACGCCGGCGCGGACATGACGCTTGTGGTTGAACTTCACGTGCGCCGGCAGCTTGTAGACCTCGACCCACGGCACCTGCTCGCCGCGATCGAAGTAGCCGGTGAGCTTCATGATCTCGGGCCGGTCGGCGCGCGCCAGCTTGTGGCAGCCCATGCAGGTGCTGACCGGCGGGAGGTTCGCGATCGGCGACTTGTCGGCGCTGTAATGGCAGTAAAGACAGTTCATGCCGAGCGAGTCGGCATGGATCTGGTGGCTGAACTGGATGGGCTGAGTCGGCCCCGCCCGGCTTCCGAGCGACGCCCAAAACGACTGGGACCAGGCCGAAGCGCCGCCGGCCAGTGCGGAGACCACGAGGGCGAGAGCGAGGGCTCGATTCATGGCGGACAGCGGCGGAACCTACGCACGCGTCCGGGCTCTGTCAACCGATTTGGTGGCGCGGTTGGGGTGATGCGCGCGCGGGCGGCACGCTGGAGCGCCCGCGCGGTGCAGGGGCGACGCGGTTTCAGGCCGCGCGCTGCTCCGATTCTCCCGCCTCGGGCTTGCGGGAGCGGCGCACCCCGTCGGCTGCGATCACCAGCGGCAGCGCGACCAGCAGGGCGCCGCCCTTGCCGATCGCCGCGTACAGGGTGGCGAGCATGGCGCCCAGCGAGAGCGCGGCGCCCGCCGCGAGCAGCTCGTAGCCGCCGCCGAAGTTGCGGCGCCACGCCTCGCGGAAGCCGAGCGCGGTGCTCGAAGCGATGGCGAGCGTGACGGCGGTGCGGTTCACGACGTAGTAGAGCACCGCCGCCGCCAGGAACGGCGCGAAGTCGAGGTCCGAGAGCAGCGCCGCCGGCGAGTGAGCGCTGCCGCCCGCGAGCCGGAACCCGCACCACGCGCACCCGACCGCGAGCGCGGTCTGGGCGGCGTTGAAGGTCGCGCGCACCGGAGGCTTGCGCATGATCGCGAGCTCGGCGATCAGCGTGGAGATCCCGGTTGCCAGCATCGCCTCGCTGCGCGTGAGCACGATCAGCGCCGCGAAGTTGAAGCACGACGCCATGCTGATCGTGGCCGAGCCGAGCGGCAGGCGCACCCACAGGAGCTCGCCCGCGAAGCACAGGCCGAGCCAGTAGGCGAACGTGATCCACGCGATCCCGCTCCAGCCCTGCACGATTACCGCGGTCGTGAGCAGGACCGTGAAGGCGACCAGGGCCGTCGTGCGGGCCCGCATCCCCGGGGTCATGGGTGGTCCTCGATCGAGAGGCAGGCGGGGACGCACCGGCCACGATCGCCGACTTCGATCGCGCGCGTCATGCCCGTCCCCCTGGAGCCCCTCGTCCTACCAACCCGCCCGCGTGTCGACGACCTGGTACTGCGAGAACGAGTCGAGGCTCCCCTGCACCGTCGAGGTCGTGCCGTCGAAGCGGCTGCTCTCCAGCAGGCGCCAGGCCCCGAGCTCGGGATCCCAGCTCGCCAGCGCGAGGTTGGAAGCTCCCAGCACGCCCGCTCCCCTGCAGTCGATCTCCAGCACCACCGGAACGCGGAACGGGCTCACCTGGGGAGGATCGATCGCGAGCGAGCAGCTGAACGAGGCCGGGTCCGGGACGACCACCGTGATCGTGGCGCGCCCGTCGAAGGCGCCCGGGGGAACGGTCACCCGGAACCGGCCCAAGACCACCACGCCGCCGGCCGAGCCATCCACCGGCCGGCCAACCGCGATCGAGCCGGGCTCGCCTGGCGCCCCGGCGGCGTCCGGCGAGGCCGCGCGGCCGTGCTCTGGAGTGGGGACCGCGTCCGGCGACAGCGCGGTCGGGCCCACGACGGGGGCGGTGGGTGAAGTGGAGCAGCCCATCACGAAGGGCAGGGCGAGCAGGGCGGCGCCCGCCAGCACGGTCAGCATTCGGATTCTCGGCACGTTCTACTCCCGAAGAAGCGGGACTCACGGGTCCCTGGTGGTCCTTGCATCGCGCCGGGTCCAGGCGGCGCGCGGTGGTTCTCTGCCGTTCTGGTTGCGCATGGGTCGTGCCGATTCGAGCCCGGCGGGAGCGGGGGGACGGCGCCTGGGCTACGTCGCCCAGCGCGCCGCGGGCGTTGCGATTCCCGCGCCAGCCGGGGGCGGCCGGTCGGAAGCGCTGGTGGATTTGGCCCGGTCGGGCCGGGCGGAGGGCCGGAAGATACGGAGCGCGCCCCGGGAACCCCGCACTTTGCGGGGGGTCAGTGCGTTTGGCCGGGCTCCACGACCTTGAGCAGCTCCCCGGGCCGGACCTCCTCGTCCAGCTGGAGGTTGTTGAGGATCGAGGTGCCGGCCCCGTCCAGGGCCTGGCGGCCGAATCCCGGCAGCACGGCCTCGAGGCGCCCGCCGGTGGGGACCTTCACCACCTTGACTCGGTCGGGCGAGGCGGAGAGACGCGAGCGATCCACGAGCTGCCGGAAGGAACGCATGCTCGCGACGATCGCCTTCTCGTCCTCATCGCCGGGCTCGCCGCCGCGGCCCAGGATCTGGATCATCCGGTCCGGCCCGAGCCGATAGAAGGCGGTGGCGAGCGAGACGAACGTTCCGTCCGAGACCTTCACCTCGAGCCGCCCCATCCAGGCCTCGAGCCCGTCGAAGGACTCGGGCGCCCCGGCGGCGTCCAGCACCCGGCCGGTGCGCACGAGGTAGCGCGCGTAGCCCCCGGCCGAGAACGTTCCGGCATCGGTCGCGAGCGAGAGCTGCATCACCGCCCGGCTGCCGGAGGGCGCGGCCGTGACGCTCGAGTGCGTGTCGTTGCGCTGCCAGCCGGAAGGGAGCGTCAGGGTGAACGCCATCTGCGGATGGTAGTAGCGGTCGCCTTCGAAATAGCCCTGCCGGGGATCGCGTCCGAAGACCATGTGGTCGAGCCGCTGGATGTAGCTGCGCCCCCGCACCAGGAGTCCGGTCTTGCCCGCGGCCGCCTCGCCTGCGAGCTGCCGGGTGCGCTCCTCGCGGTCTCCGGGGTCGGGATGGGTCGAGAGGAAGGCCGGCAGCCTCTGCCCGGCGCGCTCCCCGACGCGTTTGAGCATCACGTAGGTCCCCGGGATCTCGCGCGGGTCGTAGCCCGCCTTGGTGGAGTACTCGACCCCCAGCTCGTCGGCCTGGTTCTCGTCGTCGCGGCTGTACTTCAGCATCAGCACGCCAAGCGCGGTCTGCGCCGCGTCGCCGTAGCGCCGGAACCCCTCGGACAGCGCCCCGGCCAGCGACAAGCCGACTCCCGCGATCTCCTGCTGCGTGATCCGCTGCGCCGTGTGGCGCGAGGTGACGTGCCCGATCTCGTGCCCCAGCACCCCGGCGAGCTGGGCCTCGGAGTTCAAGTGGGCCAGGATGCCGCGGGTGATGTAGACGTAGCCGCCGGGCGTGGCGAAGGCGTTGACCGTGGGGTCGTCGAGCACGCTGAAGGTCCACTTGAGCGCGGGCAGATGGGAGATGCGCGCCAGCGACTGCCCGACGCTGTCCACGTAGGCGGCCACCGCGGAGTCGTCGTAGAGCCCGTACTCGGCGACGATCGCGTCGTGGCCCTCGCGGCCGATCTGGAGCTCGCGCTCCGGGCTCACGAGCGAGATCTCGCGCCGCCCGGTGACGGGATTGGTGGCGCACGAGGCGGCGAGCGCCGCGACCAGCAGCAGCAGGAGAAGGCGGGGGCGGATCACGCGCAGAGTAAAGCGGGGCAAGCGCCCGCGGTCAATCGAGCCAGCGGAACCCCCGGGAGATCCTCCCGCACCGTGATCACGACCCTTACGGTGTTCTTCACCGCGCTCGCTCTACTGGCGTGGGGTGGCGAGGTGCTGCGTGACTTCTCTCTGGCCATGGTGACGGGAGTTGTGCTCGGGACGTACTCTTCGGTCTTCGTGGCGAGCGGGTTGGCGCTCGACACTTGGATCTGGTTGGAGCGTCGAAGGAGCATCCGGACGGATTGAAACACCCCTCGGAGCCGGACCCACGGAGGCACCCACCCCATGGCTCACGAAAACGGCTTGATCGCGACCGTCGCCGTGAGCCTGGGGCTCGCCTTTCTGTTCGGCTTCGCGGCCGCGCGCCTGCGGGTGCCGCCCCTCGTGGGTTACCTCCTGGCCGGGGTCGCCGTCGGACCGTTCACGCCCGGGTTCGTGGCCGACGCCAAGCTCGCTCCCCAATTGGCCGAGATCGGCGTCATCCTGCTCATGTTCGGCGTCGGCATGCACTTCTCGGTGCGCGACCTCTGGGCGGTCCGCGCCATCGCACTGCCGGGCGCGATCGCACAGATGGCCGTGGCGACTGCGCTGGGGGCGAGCGTGGCGATTGCCTGGGGATGGTCCGCCCGCGCCGGGCTGGTCTTCGGCCTGGCACTCTCGGTGGCGAGCACGGTGGTGCTGCTCCGCGCGCTGGAGGTCAGGGGAGGCCTGGACTCCGCCGACGGACGCATCGCCGTCGGGTGGCTCGTGGTCGAGGACCTGGTGATGGTCCTGGCCCTGGTTCTTCTCCCCGCGTTCGCCGGGCCGCCGGGGGCGCTCGACGCCGGACATGACCCTGCCTCTCACGGCCTGTGGCTGAGCCTCGGAATCACGCTGGGCAAGATCGCCGTGTTCGTCGCCCTCATGCTGGTGGTGGGCGCGAGGTTCTTCCCGTGGCTGTTGCGGCAGACGGAACGCACCGGCTCGCGCGAGCTGTTCACGCTGGCGGTGTTGGCACTGGCGCTCGGAGTCGCGTTCGGCTCCGCACGGCTCTTCGGCGTCTCCTTCGCCCTCGGGGCCTTCGTGGCCGGAGTGGTGATCAACGAGTCGGACCTGAGCCGGCGAGCGGCGGCCGATGCCCTGCCCCTCCGGGACGCATTCACCGTCCTGTTCTTCGTCTCGGTGGGGATGCTGTTCGATCCCTCGATCCTCGTGCGGCAGCCGCTCCAAGTCCTGGCCGTGGTGGCCATCATCGTCGCCGGAAAGTCGCTGGCCGCCCTTGCGATCGTGATCCTGTTCGGCTACCCGCCGAGCACCGCGCTGGCGGTGTCCGCCAGTCTCGCGCAGATCGGAGAGTTCTCCTTCATCCTGGCCGGGCTCGGGACCTCGCTCGGGCTGCTGCCGCCCGAAGGGCGCAGCCTCATCCTCGCCGGCGCGCTGCTCTCGATCACGATGAACCCGATCGTCTTTCGGGTGAGCGACCTCATCGGGCGGAGGTGGCGAATTCGGGCTCGTCGCTCGGCGGACCCGGCCTAGTACCTCGGCACCGACGGGCCCACCTCGCGCGACCAGGAATCGATCCCGCCCTGCCGCCATGGACTGCTACAATTCGGTGCAGCACAAGGGGCTCCCAGCTTCGATGATCCGACGCCCGCTCTCTTTCCTCCTAACGCTCGCCGTCGTGGCGGCGACGCCCGCCGCCGTGGGCGCACAGTGGAGCCCAACCGGAGTTCCCGTGTGCGGGGACTCGTGCGTGGCGGATGCGCCGCTGGCCATCCCCGATGGCGTGGGCGGGGTCTACGTCGCGTGGCGCGAAGGGCGCGACTACAGCGTCACGGACGACGACGCCTACGCGCAACGGCTGACGGCTTCGGGAACCATCGCCCCGGGCTGGCCTGCGGGCGGGCTGCCCGTGTCCGTGGCCGAGAACTCCCAGGGCGTCCAGGCCATCGCTACGGACGGTGGCGGTGGTCTCCTGCTGTGCTGGGTGGACGGACGCAACAAGCAATTGGGGAACGGCGGGGACATCTACGCCCAGCGGGTCCTCTCCGACGGCACGATCGCCTCGGGTTGGCCGGTGAATGGCGCGCCGGTGGTGCGTGCACCGGACTCTCAGAGCCTCCCCGCGATCGCTTCGGACGGAGCAGGGGGGGCCTACGTGGTATGGCAGGAGTGGCGTTACCAACTGACGAACCGGGTCGACGTCTACGCCCAGCACCTTACCGCCACGGGCGACGTAGCTTTGGGCTGGCCAGTGGATGGGTTACCTGTCTGCGCCAATCAGGAGGATCAAGCCGGCCCGTTCGGAATACTTCCCGACGGCTCGGGAGGTGCGATCATCGTTTGGAACGACGGGCGCGGGGGCGTGCTCGCCGTCTACGGTCAGCACCTGTTCGCCGACGGCACGATCGCGCCTGGCTGGGTGCAGGACGGGAACGCTCTGGTGCCCGGGAAGTTCAAGCCCACAATCGCACCCGACGAAGCGGGTGGCTTCTACGTGGGCTGCGCCACTCCTGGGTACCTCCCGGGGTCGGATTGGGAATATTACGCGCAGCGGTTCACGTTCGCGGGAACGCGGTCCCCCGGCTGGCCCGAGGGCGGCGCGCTGGTGTGCGCGGCGCCCGACTTTCGCAACGCGCTCGATGTGGCCCCCGATGGCTTCGGAGGGCTGCTGCTGACCTGGTGGGACACGCGGCTCGGCACGACCGACATCTTTGCGGCGCGGGTGCTGCCCGACGGCTCGCGGGCCCCGGGCTGGACGCCGAACGGGGTGCAGCTCAGCGAGCCGGTGGATGGCTCGACCATGCTCCCACGCATCGTAGGGGACGGAACGGGCGGGGCCTACGTGGCCTGGGAGCGGGATCCGGTGGCCTCCGCAACGCGCTCGCTGGTCCAGCATCTGGAACCTGACGGGTCGCTCGCGCCCGGCTGGCCCTTCGGTGGCATCGAGGTCGCCACGGGGCCGACCCCGCAATTCACTCCGCAGATCGCCACCGACGGCGCGGGAGGGGCAATCGTGGTGTGGGATGAGGCGAGCCTGGCGCAGCGCCGCCTGGGGCTCTACGCGCAGCGGTTCATGGCGGGTGGTCCGGTGGCGGTCGAGCTTTCGCTAGCGAGCGTCGAGTCAACGCCCGAGCGCGTGTCCCTGCTGTGGCAGGGGCCAGGGGCTGGGGCGCTCGCGGCAGAGGTGGAACGACGGGCGGAGTCCTCGGGCTGGCAGGCTCTCGGCCCCGCGATCCGCGACGGCAGCGACCGCCTGCGCTTCGAGGACCGCAGCGTCTCGCCCGGCGAGCGCTACGCGTACCGGCTGCGCTACCTCGACGAGGGTGTGGAACGCCTGAGCAGCGAGTCCTGGGTCGACGTGCCGCACGCGCTCGAGCTGGCGCTCCACGGATTGCGGCCCAATCCAGCGGTGCGGGAGGTCACGGTCTCCTTCACGCTCCCCACAGCCGGGCCCGCCACGCTCGAGCTGCTGGATGTGGCGGGCCGCCGGTTGATCGAGCGCCAGGTGGGATCACTCGGCACCGGACGGCATCTCCAGCGCCTCGACGATGGCGCGAGGATTCCCGCCGGCCTCTACTGGCTCAGGCTTACCCAGGGAGGATGCTCGCTTCTGGCGCGGGGCGCGGTCATCCGCTGACTCAGGTCTCGAGCGCGCCGCCGCTCGTGACCGGCCTAGTACCTCGGCACCGACGGGTCCACCTCGCGCGACCACGAATCGATCCCGCCTTGCAGGTTCTTGAGCTTGCGGAAGCCCGAGCGGCTCAGCAGCTCGAGCGCGCGCATGCTGCGCTGGCCGTGGTGGCAGTGGAGCACGATCTCGCGGCTCGAGTCGAGCTCGCTCATGCGCTCGGGCAGCGAGCCGAGCGGGATCAATACCGCCCCCGGGATGCGCGCGATCTCGTACTCGTGCGGCTCGCGCACGTCGATCAACACCAGGTCGTCGCCGCGGCCCTGCCGCTCCGCCAGCTCGCGGACCGTGATCTCGAGGCCGGACGTTCCGTCGGCCTCCGGCACGATCCCGCAGAACTGCTCGTAGTCGATCAGCTCGCGGATGGTGGGCTTCTCGCCGCACAAGGGGCAACCCGGATCCTTGCGGAGCGTGAGCTCGCGGAAGCGCAGCTCGAGCGCGTCGAAGAGCAGCAGCCGCCCCACCAGGCTCTCCCCCACGCCCAGGATCAGCTTGAGCGTCTCGATCCCCTGGATCACGCCGATCACGCCCGGCAGCACGCCGAGCACGCCGCCCTCGGCGCACGAGGGCACGAGCCCCGGAGGCGGCGGGTCGGGATAGAGGCAGCGGTAGCAGGGGCCGATGCGGGCGTCGAACACGCTCGCCTGCCCCTCGAAGCGGAAGATGCTGCCGTAGACGTTGGGCTTGCCGAGCAGCGCGCAGGCGTCGTTCACCAGGTAGCGGGTGGGGAAGTTGTCGGTGCCGTCCACCACCACGTCGTAGGGGCGGATCACGTCGAAGGCGTTCGCGCTCGTGAGCCGCGTCTCGTAGGTGTCGACGCGCACGCCGGGATTGAGATCGGCGAGCCGCTCGCGCGCCGATTCGAGCTTGGGCCGGCCCACGCTCGAGGTGCCGTGCAGCACCTGGCGCTGGAGGTTGCTCTCGTCCACGCGGTCGAAGTCCACGAGCCCGATGCGCCCCACGCCGGCCGCGGCCAGGTAGAGCGCGAGCGGTGAGCCGAGCCCGCCGGCGCCGACCACGAGCACGCTCGCGGCCTTGATCCTGCGCTGCCCCTGGAGCCCCACCTCGGGCAGGATCAGGTGCCGGCTGTAGCGCAGCAGATCGGCCTGCGAGAGCGGCGGCAGGCCGTCCTCGCCGGTGGCCCACGCCGGCGGCTTGCGCGCGGCGGGCCTTCCGGCCGCGGGCGGGGCCGCACCCGCATCCGCGCCACCCGCGATGCTGGGAACGATCGAGAGCGAGTCGCCGTTCCGGAGCGGCGTGCTCTCGCGCTCCAGGTGCCGCACGTCCTCCTCGTTCCGGTAGACGTTGACGAAGCGCCGCAGCCTGCCCTCGTCGTCGTAGAGGTGCCGGCGCAGGTCGGCGTGGCGCTCGACCAGCGCGCGCAGCGCCTCGCCCACGGTGGCGGCCTCGACCTCCACCACCGCCTGCCGCGCCACGTAGGGCCGGAGCGGCGTCGGAATGTGGATCCGCGTGCTCATCTCGACTCCCTCGTCTCCTCCGACCGCCCCTCGGCCGCGGGAGGCATCTCCACCTCCTCCTCCTCGAAGCGCGAGCGGTCGTCGGCGAGGCGGAAGCAGCGCGCGGCGCGGGCCTCGCCCCGCTCGACGCTCACGATCAGATAGGAATAGTAGGGCCAGGCGTGCTCGAGGTCGAATGCCGAGGGGCGCGGCGGATGGTCGGGGTGCGAGTGGAAGAACCCGACCACGTCGAGCCCCGCGGCACGCGCCGCGCGCTCGGCGGTGAGGAACTGCTCGGGCGCGATCAGATACCGGTTGTGGCGCGAGTCCTCGCGCCGGTTCTCGAACGCCATGATGCCGCGGACCTCGCGCGCGCCGTCCGCGTCGGTCCCGAGCAGCACGCCGCAGCCCTCGTCGGGATAGACGCGGGTGAGGTGGGCGCGGATGCGCTCGTCCTCCGCGGGGCGCAGGCGCAGCGTCACGGGCGGCCCTCCTCCCAGAGCGGGTCGCCGAGGTAGCGCTCGGCGCCGTCGGGCAGGATGCACACCACGACGCCGCGCGCGAGCGCGCGCGCCACGCGCTCGGAGGCCACCACCGCGGCGCCCGCCGAGGCGCCGATCGCGAGCCCGCGGCGCGCCTGCCGCTTCGCCATCGCCACGGCCTCCTCGCTCGACACCTCGATCGTGCTCTGGTGCACGCCGGGATCGTAGATCGCGGGCACCTCGGCGGTCGCGAGGTGCTTGAGCCCCTCGAGCGCGTGGAGCGGCGAATCGGGCTGGACCGCGACCGCGACCAGCGCCGGGTTCAGCTCGCGCAGGCGCCGCGCGGTCCCGACCAGCGTGCCCGCGGTGCCGACCCCGGCGACGAGATGCGTGACGCAGCCCTCGGTCTGCGCCCAGATCTCCTCGGCGGTGCCGCGGTAGTGCGCCTGCCAGTTCGCCGGGTTCGAGTACTGGTCGGGATGGAAGTAGCGCGCGGGATCGCGCGCCGCGCGCCGCCGGGCCTCGTGCGCGGCGCCGTCGGTGCCGCTCATGGGATCCGTGAGCACGACGTCGGCCCCCAGTGCTGCGAGCAGGCGCCGGCGCGCGGCGCCCGCGTTCGCGGGCACGCACAGCTCGACCGCGAACCCGCGCGTGGCGCCGATCCAGGCGTAGGCGATGCCGGTGTTGCCCGAGGTGGCGTCGATCAGCGTCCTCCCCGGGGCGAGCGCGCCCGAGGCCTCCCCCGCCTGGATCATGCTCCAGGCCGCGCGGTCCTTGACCGAGCCGCCGGGGTTGAGCCACTCGGCCTTGCCCCACACCTCGACGCCGGCCCGCAGGCCCTCGAGGCCGGCGATCGGAACCAGCGGCGTGTTGCCGATCCGGCTCACGAGCCCGGGGGTGCCGAGAATGGATGTGATCGTGTGCAGGTCCATGGGGATGCTCCATTCGATGCGCGTCAGAGGCCCGCGGTTTGGGGCGCGGCCGATCCCCTTGGAACGCGTGCCGCTGGCGACCGCGCCCGGGTCCGCGCGCCTGCCCGGCGGGCGAGGCGGGCGGCCATGCTAGGATGCGACACATGGTACTCGCCGGCGACGTGGGCGGCACCAAGACGATCCTCGCGCTCTACCCCGACGACGCGCCCCCGCGCCGGCCCGCCGTCGACCTCATGCGCCCGAGCCGCGACTATCCGTCGCTCGAGGCCCTGATCGCCGAGATCGTCGCCACCGCCGGCGTGCGCCCGCGGCGCGCGGTGATCGGGGTCGCGGGACCGGTGGTGAACAACCGCTGCGAGGCCACCAACCTGCCGTGGGTGGTGAGCGGCGACGCGGTCGGCGCGGCGCTGGGCGGCGCCGAGGTGCTGCTGGTGAACGACCTCGAAGCCACCGCGCGGGGCCTCGACGAGCTCACCGCCGCGGACTTGGAGACCCTGCAGCGCGGCGAGCGCACCGCCGGAAACCGCGCGCTGATCGCCGCCGGGACCGGCCTCGGGGAGAGCATCCTGGTGTGGGACGGGGAGCGCCACCGCCCCACGCCCTCGGAGGGCGGGCACGGCGATTTCGCTCCGGCGAACCCGCTCCAGGACGAGCTGCTGGCGTGGCTGCGCGCGCGCTTCGGGCACGTGAGCCTGGAGCGCGTGCTCTCGGGCCCAGGGCTCGCCGACCTCTACCGCTTCCTCGAAGCGACCGGACGCGGCAGCGAGCCGAGGGACTGGGCGCAGCGCTTCGAGCGCGCGGAGGACGCGGCGGCGCTCGTCACCGCCGCGGCGCTCGACGGCTCGAGCGAGCGCGCGCGGCTCGCGCTCGAGACCTTCGTCGAGGTCTACGGCGCCGCGGCCGGCAACCTGGCGCTCACGGCGCTCGCCGTGGGCGGCGTGTTCGTGGGCGGCGGGATCGCGCCACGCATGATCGCCGCGCTCCGCGACGGGCGCTTCGTGCGCGCCTTCTGCGCCAAGGGCAGGCTCGCGCCGCTGCTCGAGCGCATCCCGCTGGCGGTGGTCCTCGACCCCCGCACCGCGCTGTGGGGCGCGGCGGCGCTGGCGCTGCGCTCCGGGGCCCTGGCGCGGGCGGTCCCATGATGGGTTCCCCGGCCCACGCCCCGGCGACCGACCGCGCGCTCGAGCAGCTCGCGGTCAACACCATCCGCTTCCTCGCCGCCGACGCGGTCGAGAAGGCGAAGAGCGGCCACCCCGGCATGCCGATGGGGATGGCGGACGCCGCCTTCGTGCTGTGGACCCGGTTCCTGCGCCACCACGCGCGCGATCCCGCGTGGCCCGACCGCGACCGCTTCGTGCTCTCCGCCGGGCACGGCTCGATGCTGCTCTACGCCATGCTCCACCTCACGGGCTACGACCTGCCGATCGAGGAGCTGATGCGCTTCCGCCAGCTCGGCAGCCGCACGCCGGGCCATCCCGAGCACGGGCTCACGCCCGGGGTCGAGACCACGACCGGGCCGCTCGGGCAGGGATTCGGCAACGGCGTGGGGATGGCGCTGGCCTCGAAGATGCTCGCGGCGCGCTTCGCAGGGGGCGAGTTCGCGCCCGCAACCTGGCGCGTGTTCGGGATCGTGAGCGACGGCGACCTGATGGAGGGCGTGGCCTCGGAGGCGGCCTCGCTCGCCGGCCACTGGGGGCTCGGCAACCTGGTCTACCTCTACGACGACAACCACATCACGATCGAGGGCGACACCGCGCTGGCGTTCAGCGAGGACGTCGGGCGCCGCTTCGAGGCCTACGGCTGGCACGTGGACCGCGCCGATCCCTACGATCGCGAGGCGCTGGCCGCCGCGATCGCGCGCGCCGCCTCCGACCCGCGCCCGAGCCTGGTGATCACGCGCAGCCACATCGCCTACGGCGCGCCGAAGAAGCAGGACTCGCGCGAGGCGCACGGCGAGCCGCTCGGCGCCGAGGAGCTGGCGGCCGCCAAGCGCGCGCTCGGCTGGCCCGAGTCGCCGCCGTTCCTCGTGCCGGAGGAGGTGCGCGCGCTGTTCGCCCGGCGCGCCGCGGCGCTCGCCGCCGAGTACGACGCCTGGCGCGAGGGCATGAAGGCCTGGCGACGCGAGGCACCCGAGGAGGCCGCGCGCTGGGACGCGCTTTCGGCGCAGCGCGTGCCGGACGACCTCTTCGAGCGGCTGCTGGCGAAGGCGCCGCGCGGCGCGGGCGCCACGCGCGCGCACGGCAACGCGGTGCTCCAGGAGGCCGCGGCGCTGGTGCCGTCGCTGGTCGGCGGCAGCGCCGACCTCGAGCCCTCCACCCGCACCCGCATCGCGGACTCGCCCGCGGTCCAGCGCGGCGCCTATGCGGGGCGCAACTTCCACTTCGGCGTGCGCGAGCACGGCATGGGCTCGATCCTGAACGGAATGAGCCTGGCCGGAGGCTTCATCCCCTACGGCTCGAGCTTCCTGGTGTTCACCGACTACGCGCGGCCCGCGATCCGGCTCGCGGCGCTCATGCGCCGGCAGGTGATCTGGGTGCTCACGCACGACAGCGTGTTCCTGGGCGAGGACGGGCCGACGCACCAGCCGATCGAGCACCTGACGGCGCTTCGCGCGATCCCGAACCTGGTGGTGGCGCGCCCCGCGGACGGGCTCGAGACCGCGGCCGCCTGGGCTCTGGCGCTCGAGCGCCGCGGCGGGCCGACGCTGATCGCGCTCACCCGCCAGACGCTGCCGGCGCTCGAGCGTCCGTCCTCGTTCACCCCCGACGCTTTGCGGCGCGGCGGCTACGTGCTGCGCGAGGCGGCGGCCGGGGCGGTGACGCTGATCGCAACCGGCTCCGAGGTGTGGCTCGCGGCCGAGGCCGCGAAGCTCGCGGAGGCGGCGGGGGTTCCGGTGCGGGTCGTGAGCATGCCCGCGCCGCAGCTCTTCCTCGAGCAGGAGTCGCCGTGGCGCGACGCGGTGCTGCCGCCCCGCGGGCGGCGCGCCACGCTCGAGGCCGGCGCCACCGCCTACTGGTGGCGCTTCACGGGAGAGCCGGGGCTCCGGATCGGAATCGACCGCTTCGGCGAGTCGGCGCCGCTCGCCCAGATCCAGCAGCACTTCGGCTTCACGCCCGAGGCGGTGGCGCGGCGCGTGGTCGACTGGGCGCGCGGCGCGTAGCCCGGCCGCCGCGCGGGCCTGTCAGCGGCGGGTCTCGACGGCCGCCTTCTCGAGCCGCTGCTCGAGCGCCGCGAGCTCGCCCGACAGCGCGGCGGGGAGCTTCGCGCCGAACTTCTCGAAGTGGGCGCGGGTCGACGGCAGCTCTTTGAGCCAGCCCTCCGCGTCCGCCTTGAGCAGCGCGCTCATCGCGGAGTCGCCGATCGCGAGGCCCGAGAGGTCGATCGCGCCGGGCGCCGGCAGGTTCCCGATCGGGGTCTGGATCGCGCGCCCCTCCCCTGTCACGCGCTCGAAGATCCACTTGAGCACGCGGCTGTTCTCGCCGTAGCCCGGCCACAGGAACTTGCCGTCCGGACCCTTCCGGAACCAGTTCACGTGGTACACCCGCGGCAGCCGCTTCGGATCGGCCGATGCCCCGATCGCGAGCCAGTGGGCGAAGTAGTCGCCCATGTGGTAGCCGCAAAACGGCAGCATCGCGAACGGATCGTGCCGCAGCGCGCCGACCGCGCCCGCGGCCGCCGCCGTGGTCTCGCTGCTCATGATCGAGCCCAGGAAGACGCCGTGGCTCCAGGAGAGCGCCTCGTTCACGAGCGGGACGACCGAGGCCCGGCGGCCGCCGAACAGGATCGCGGAGATCGGCACGCCCTCCGGGTTCTCCCACTCGGAGGAGATCACCGGGCACTGGCGCGCGGGCGCCGTGAAGCGCGCGTTGGGATGGGAAGCGGTGCGCCCCGACGCCGGCGTCCACGGCCGGCGCAGCCAGTCCGAGAGCTCGGGCGGCTTGCCGTCGGTCATGCCCTCCCACCACACGTCCCCGTCGGGCGTGAGCGCGCAGTTGGTGAAGATCGAGTTGGCGCGGCAGGTGAGCATCGCGTTCGGGTTGGTGCTCATGCCGGTGCCGGGAGCGACGCCGAAGAAGCCGGCCTCGGGGTTGATCGCGTAGAGCCGGCCGTCCGCTCCGAACTTCATCCACGCGATGTCGTCCCCCACGGTCTCCACCTTCCAGCCCGGGAGCGTGGGGTTCATCATCGCCAGGTTGGTCTTGCCGCACGCCGAGGGGAACGCCCCGGCGATGTAGATCTTCCTGCCCTCGGGGCTGGTGAGCCCGAGGATCAGCATGTGCTCCGCGAGCCAGCCCTCGTCGCGGGCCTGCACCGACGCGATGCGCAGCGCGTGGCACTTCTTCCCCAGCAGGGCGTTGCCGCCGTAGCCGGAGCCGTAGGACCAGATCTCGCGCGTCTCGGGGAAGTGGCAGATCGAGCGGTCGCTCGGATGGCACGGCCAGGGCGAATCCGGCTTGCCCGGGGCATCGAGCGGCACGCCCACCGAGTGGAGCGCGCGCACGAACTCGCCGCCGGTGCCCAGCTCCTCGGCCACCTTGCGCCCGACGCGCGCCATGATGTGCATGCTCGCCACCACGTAGGGCGAGTCGGTGATCTCGACCCCGATGCGGGAGAGCGCCGATCCGGCCGGGCCCATGCGATACGGGATCACGAACATGGTGCGGCCCTTCATCGCGCCGGTGAAGCGCTGGGTCAGCACCCTTTTCTTCTCGACCGGATCGCGCCAGTGGTTGGTGGGGCCGGCGTCCTCGCGGTCGCGCGAGCAGATGAAGGTGAACTCCTCGACGCGCGCAACGTCGGCGGGATGCGAGCGCACGTAGATGGAGTTGGGGCGCTTGTCCGGATCGAGCGGAATCGCGGTGCCCGACTGGATCATCGCGCCCAGCATGGCGCGGTACTCGCCCTCCGTGCCCTCGGACCACACCACGCGCTCGGGCTGGCAGAGCGCGGCGATCTCGTCGACCCAGCTCGCGAGCTGCTCGTGTCTCGTCATCGGAATCGCTCCTCACGCTCTGCCGGCGCGCCGGCCGCGGAGTGTCCCCGCGCGCGCACGGCAGCGGCCGGCGATAAATCCGAGCGTGCATGCTAGCCCGATTCCCGCAAGGCCGCAAAGTCTTGGGGCTCACGGGCGTGTCAGGCAGCCGGCACCGTGCGACCCGCGCCGCGGCGGTGCGCAGCCGCCCGCCATTATGCCCGGGCCGCGCGCGCGTCCTCGCGCTTGCGGCTCATGAACTCGGCGCCGAACTCGCGCTCGGCCAAGTACTGGTTGTGCGCGGAGCACACGAGGCGCAGGTTCTCCACCGTCGCCTCGCCGCCGCGCGCCACGGGCTCGATGTGATCGAACTGCAGGAACCGGGTCGCTGCGCAGCGTTTCCCTGCGTCGCTCACGAACGCGCACCGGCCGCCGTCACGCTCGTAGACCGCGCGCCTGACCGCGGCGGGAATGTGCCGGGGCGAGGCGCTGTCGGGTGAACGACGCGGGCGAGCGGTCGCGCCGAACTGCCGCCTCAGGAGCTCGGCTCTGGCAATCCGGAGAGAGCCTATGAGCACCAGCGACAGATCCCCCGAGGGCACCTCGTGGCTCATCAGATCCCGGACCTCGCGGTAGAGGTCGCAGCCCTCCTGGTCCCAGGTGCCCCCGAACCCGTAGCGCCCGGGCGAGAGCGGCGTCAGCTTCGAGCGCGGCTCGGACGCATCCACTCGCTCCGCGGCGATTGGACGCGGGGTGGCCCACGAGGACGCTTCGACATGCATGCGTTCCTCAGGCATGGTTGCTTTCACTCGCTCCGGAGCGAGTGAACCCGCTGGAGCGAGTGCGCCCGCCGGAGCGAACTCGGCGGATATCACGGACGCCGCTTGCGACGAGACGATGGGCTCGAGCCGGCCCGGCACATCGGGCTTGGGGAAGCGCCCGGCGAGCAGAACCTCGAGCTCGAAGCGGGTCTTGCCCGCGGCCGCCGCCACCAGCTCGTCCGCGTTTCCCGACGTGAGGTACGGCCCCAGCATCAGCACCGCTCGCATGTGGAGCCGCCCGTCGGCCAGCACGACCTGGATGCCCGGATACTGGCGGGCCAGGCACGCCGTGGTGAGGCGCTTGTAGGCCGCGCCCTCGGTGAGGCGCATCCGC
>DASXQT010000006.1:0-72566 GCA_036507005.1 Candidatus Eiseniibacteriota bacterium | reverse complement strand
GCGCCGGGCATCGACCTCTGCGATGTGTTCCAGGACGGGCAGGCTCGAGGCGCGCTCGTTGGCAACGACCGCCGCCAGGGAACGGAGCAGCTCCTGGTCGCCGAGGTGCGAAACGGAATTCATGGCCCGAATCTCCCGGGGCGGGTGTGTCGGGGGCCGGGATCGCAGGGCGCTCTCTTTGTACCACGAGCCTTTTCGGCGCTCAGGGCGGGCCGCAGGGCTCATCGGACGCGGCGGGACCGCTTTGTTGCGGTGGCGGGAGAGGAAGCCCCGCTGGCGCGCTCATGCGCAGGCTGGCGCGCTTCCTGGAAGACATCAGCGGGCGATCGACGCCTCAGCCCCGGGACCGTGTCAAGTCAAGTCTTTCGCAAACGGCCCCAACGGCTCCTCCGACTGCTCTCAGACGGAACCTGGTCCCTCTCGAGCTTCTCGATGAGTGCATCGAGAGCTCGGTCGATCACCGTGGGGAACGCGTTCCCCTCGAGGATGCAGCTCAGGAGAGTCTGGGCGTAGCGCAGCTTGTCCCAGATGCCTTCGTCGATGGTGAGCAGCAGCGTGTAGCGCCCGGGCCCGAGCGACGTCATCAGCTCGATCTCGGCCTCGCTCTGGAGCGCCGCAAGCGATACGTAGTCGTCGGGCAGCCTGATTTGCCGCGCTTCGGCTTCCGCGAAGTGCGCGCAAGACGCGCTGCTGGTGGCGCTGTCCTGCGCCTCGAACGCCGCCAGCCTGCACAGCAGGGTGTGATCGTCGAGATGTGAAAAGGGGTTCGTGCTCATGACCCGGGTCTCCTACGGCCGGTGGCTCGGGGGCCGTGGACGCCGGGGGCGCGCTGCTTGTACCACGACGAGGCACGGCGCGGTAGAATCGATCTGCACCAACCCGGCCGGGCAACGGCACCTTCGGGAGCCGGCAACTTTCGAAGCGTGCAAGGAGCGTCACCTATGCCAAACCAGCACGTTTGCACGCCGGCCTCCGTGAGCCGGAGATCGGCACGCGGTCGCCTCCTTCGAAGCGCCTTGCTCGCCGCGGTCGCAGCCCTGCTGCTGGCCCCGGTGCCTACCCACGGTGCCGCGCCATCCGAGAACAAGCCCACGGCAACGCGCCAACCCGCGCAACCGACGAAGGCTGAAGAGCGGAGCGTTCCTCCACCGTCCGTGAGGAAGCCCGCGCCCTCGCTGATGCCTGCGCAGGTGACGGCGACCGAGGCTCCCGTACCCGCGGCCGCCCCCACGCCGATGCCGCCCCCTCCGCAGCGCGAAGCTCCTGCGTGGGCGACGGGCCGGGGGATCGAGGGCCGCTACAGCGTCGAAGGCGAGAGCACCGAGATCTCCGTGAGGCGCCTGCTCGTCGACGTCTACCATCTCCAATCCTCGTCCGGCTGGGAGGGCGTGGGCATCCTCGACGGCACGATCTACCGCGGAGTGTTCCGCGATCGCGGAGCCCCGGATGGCGGGAAGACCATGATGGGTGAGCACGTCATCGACTGGAGCAACCCCGAGGCGCCGAGTGTCCACATGACCTATCTGGAGCGCAGCGTCTCACCGCTCACTCAACGCTGGCGCCGCGTGTCGGACGCCGGATGGGCGGTGATCGAGAAGCCTCTTCCTCCCGCACCCCCGCCTTCCCTGCACCGCCCCGCCTACGGCGAGTACGTCCAGGTCGACGAGCTCCCCGAGGCGGTGACGAAGGTCGCCCCGACCTATCCGGAGCTCAACCCCAACCTCGACGCCACGGTGATGCTGAGCGCCCTCGTCCTGGAGGACGGCACCGTGGGCGACGTCCGCGTCGTCAAGTCCGTCCGCATGCTCGATGAGGCGGCGATCGCCGCCGTGCGCCAGTGGCGCTTCAAGCCCGCGCGCGCCAAGGGCGTGCCCGTGGCCGTGTGGGTGGCGATCCCGGTCAGGTTCAAGGGGCAATGAGAGCCGGATGCTCCCGCCGCCCGGGCGGGCTCAGCGCGCCCCGGCGCTCGAGCCCGCGCCCAGCACGCGCCCGGGGCGGGCGCCGGTGAGGCGGCCGTCGCGGTACACCGGCTCGCCCCTTACATAGGTGCGCCGCACGCGGCCGGCGAGCCTGCGGCCGGCGTAGGGCGTGACCTTGTGGCGCTGGTGGAGCGCGGCCGGGTCCACGGTCCACTCGGCCTCGGGGTCCCACGCCACGAGGTCGGCGTCGAGGCCGGGCGCGATCGCGCCCTTCGTGGTCTCGAGCCGGGCGAGGCGCGTGGGGCGCGCGCACATCCAGCGCGCGAGGTCGGCGGGCGTGAAGCCGCGCTCGCGCGCACCGGTCCAGGTGGCGGCGAGCGCCAGCTCGAGTGAGGCGATGCCGCCCCAGGCGGCGAAGAAGTCGCCCGACTCGAGCCATTTCATCGCGGGCGGGCACGGCGAGTGGTCGGTGGCGACGAGATCGATCACGCCCTCCCCGAGCGCGGTCCACAGCGCCGCGCGGTTGCCGCGCTCGCGGATCGGGGGCGCGCACTTGAAGGTCGTCGCGCCGTCCGCGATCTCCTCGGCGGCGAAGGTGAGGTAGTGCGGGCAGGTCTCGACCGTGACCGGAAGCCCGCGCGCGCGCGCGTCGCGCAGCATGGGCACCGCATCGGCCGCGGCGAGGTGGACGATGTGCACCGGGCAGCCCGTCTCCTTGCACAGCGCCAGCATCATCGCGATCGCCTCGCACTCGGCGGCGCGCGGGCGCGAGGCGAGCCACGCGGCGTGGGTGCGCGGCTGCGCGACGGCGAGCGCGCGCGCCGCGGCCTCGATCGGGCCCGGCAGCTCGGCGTGCACGAGAAGCGGCAGGCCGAGCCGCGCGATCGCCGGCATGGCGTCGCGCACGTCGCGCTCTTCGACGTGCGGGAACTCGCTCACGCCCGAGGGCACGAGGAAGCACTTGAACCCGCGCACGCCGGCCGCGGCCAGGGCTTCGATCTCGCCCGCGTTCCCCGGCACCACCCCGCCCCAGAACGCCACGTCCACGGTGCACTTCCCCTCGGCCGCCGCGCGCTTCTCGGCGAGCGCCGCAGCGCTCGTGGTCGCGGGCACGCTGTTGAGCGGCATGTCCACGATCGTGGTCACGCCGCCCACGGCCGCGGCGCGGGTCGCGGTCTCGAAGCCCTCCCACTCGGTGCGTCCCGGCTCGTTCACGTGGACGTGGGTGTCCACCAGCCCCGGCATGAGGATCAGGTCTCCGAGGTCCTCGGCCACGCGCGCCGCCGCATGCTCCGGCGGCAGCACGTCGGCGATCCGTCCGTCGCGCACCACCACGACGGCGTCTTCGATGCCGCGCGGGGTCACGGTGTGGCGCGAGCGCAGCACGAGCGGGGCGGGAGACATGCGACCGAGGATAGAGCGCGGGCGCGCCGCGTGCACGGGCGGGGCGCGGGCGCGGGTCGATGCTATATTCCGCCCATGCCGAAAGCACGCAGGATCCGACGACGCCGCAAACAATCGCTCGCCGCCCGGCGGCTGTTCGAGGCCGAACGGCTCTACCTGGACTTCCGGGAGCTCACGCCGTACCGCTTTCGACCCTTCGTGAAGAGCTTCGACAGCTTCCGCGACTACGAGCGGTGGAAACGTGCCCAGACGAATCCCTGGTACCGATAACCGCGTTCTCGGTCTGTGCAGGCTGCTCAACCGGCACCGGGTTCGCTACATCCTGGCGGGCGGTGTGGCCGCCAACCTGCACGGCTCGGTGCGCGCCACCGGGCGGGCCGCCGACTTGGCGGACATCGAGACCCTCGAAGGAGGTCGCCCACGCGGAAAGGGCCGGCCACGGTAGCGCTCGCCGCGCTCCTCCTCGTCGCGGCGCTCGCGGCCGGCTGCGCGCCGGCTTCGCGCCCGGGCGCGCGCGCCGCGCAGGCCTCGGCGCGCTACTTCGGCGATGTCACACCGCCGCGCGACAACGTGCTCCACTTCAACCTCGGCGCCGAGCCCGAGACCTACGACCCCGGGCTCGCCGCGGGCCAGTCGGACGGGCGCGTGGCCCGCATCCTCTTCGAGGGGCTGACGCACGAGGACGCGCGCACGCTCGAGCCCCAGCCCGGGCAGGCTTATCGCTGGGAGATGGCCCCGGACGGTCTCACGTACACGTTCCATCTCCGGCCCGGGATCCAGTGGACCGACGGAACGCCGGTGACCGCGGGCGACTTTCGATGGTCGTGGCTGCGCGTCCTCGAGCCCAGGAACGCGGCGCGCTACGCCGGTCTGCTCGCCCCCATCGCCAACGCCGAGGCCTACAACCGCGGCGCGATCCGCGATGCGGACTCGGTCGGCATCGCGGCACCCGACGACAGCACGCTGATCGTGAGGCTCGCCCAGCCCACCGCCTACTTCCTCTACCTCGCCCAGTTCTACACCTACCTGCCGGTGCCGCGGCAGGCGATCGCGAAGCACGGCAACCGCTGGACGCTGCCGGGCAACATCGTGAGCAACGGAGCCTTCACGCTCCGTACCTGGCGGCAGAACAACCGCTTCGAGTTCGCGCGCAACCCGCGCTACTGGGACGCGGCAAACGTCAAGCTCGACGGCGTGGTGGCCTACACCATCGACGACCTCAACACCTCGGCGAACCTCTACAAGGCCGGGGTGATGGACTGGTGTCCGAGCGGCTACATGCCGTCCCAGTTCGTGCCCTACCTCCGCGAGTTCGCCGACTTCCGGCACGGCAGCTACCAGGGCGTCTACTACTACTCGATGAACGTCACCCGCAAGCCTTTCAACAGCGTGTGGGTGCGCCGCGCGCTCAACCTCGCGATCGACCGCGATGCGATCGCGAACGATCTCCTGAAGCGCAGCCGCGAGCCGTGGGGCAACATGACCCCGACCGGCTACCCCGGCTACGAGCATCCGCCCGGGCTCCGCTACGATCCCGAGGAGGCGCGGCGCTGCCTCGCCAAGGCGGGCTATCCCGGCGGCAAGGGGTTCCGCAGGATCTCGATCCTCTTCAACACCAGCGAGGACCACCGGCGGATCGCCGAGGCCGTCCAGGCGATGTGGAAGCGCGAGCTTCACATCGACGTCGAGCTTTCGAACCAGGAGTGGGGCTCGTACCTGCAGGCCACCACCGGCCTCCGGTACGACGTGGCGCGGCGCTCGTGGATCGGCGACTACCTCGATCCCAACACCTTCCTCGCCTGCTGGATCACGAGCGACGGCAACAACCGCAGCGGCTGGAGCAGCGCCCGCTACGACGCGCTCATCCACGCTGCCGCCCGCGAGGTGGACGCGGCGAAGCGCTTTACGACCCTGCGCGAGGCCGAGGCCCTGCTGCTCGATCAGGGGCCGACGATTCCGGTCTATCACTACTCCACCAACGAGCTGGTGAAGCCCTACGTGCACGGCATCTATCAGACGCCGCTCGACGTCCACCCGCTCAACTACGTGTGGATCGATCGCGACTGGCGCCGGCATGCGGCCGAGCCGTCGCTGGCTCGGGGCGGGCGTGCGGGCGACGGCGCGCCGCCGGCGCGTGGCGCCGCGCGCACGCGCTGACGCATGGCCACGTTCCTGCTGCGGCGCGTGCTGCTGCTGGTGCCGACGCTGTGGGCGATCGTGACGGTCGCGTTCTTCCTGGTGCGCCTCGCCCCCGGCGGTCCGTTCGAGTCGGAGCGCGACATCCCCGCCGCGGCCAAGGCCCAGCTCATGCGCAACTACGGGCTCGACCTGCCGCTCCACGTCCAGTACCTGCGCTTCCTCGGCAGCGCCGCGCGCCTCGACTTCGGGCCGTCGTACAAGTTCCCCTCGCGCCAGGTGCGCGAGATCATCGCCGAGGCGCTCCCGGTCTCGATGGAGCTGGGCGGCTGGGCGCTCCTGATCGCGATCGTGGTGGGCGTGCCGATCGGGATCTTCGCCGCGGCCCGCCAGAACACCAGCGCCGACTTCGCCGCCATGGGCATCGCGCTCGCCGGCGTCTCGATCCCCAACTTCGTGCTCGGGCCCGTGCTGGTGCTGGGGCTCTCGCTCACGCTCTACCTGCTCCCGCCCGCGCTGTGGGAGGGCCCGCAGAGCCGCGTGCTGCCGGTGCTCACGCTCGCGACCGCCTACGTCGCCTACGTCGCGCGGCTCACGCGCGCCGGCATGCTCGAGGTGCTGCGCCAGGACTTCATCCGCACCGCGCGCGCCAAGGGGCTCGCCGAGCGCGTGGTGGTGCTCAAGCACGCCTTGAAGCTCGGGATCCTGCCGGTGGTCTCGTACATCGGGCCCGCGGCCGCGCGCATCCTGATGGGCTCGATCGTGGTCGAGAGCATCTTCGCGATCCCCGGCATGGGGCGCTACCTGGTGAACGCCGCGTTCAACCGCGACTACACGCTGGTGCTCGGCCAGGTGCTGTTCTACGCCGCGTTCCTGATGGTGCTGAACCTGATCGTGGACGTCGCCTACACCTGGCTCGATCCGCGGGTGGAGCTGGCGTGAGCGGCGGACGCGTGCGGGGCGCCGGGCGGTGAGCATCGGCATCGCGCCTCCCGCCCACATCGGCGCTGTTGCGCCGGCGCTCGCCGGCGAGCGACCCGCGAGCCTGTGGGGCGACGCGTGGCGGCGGCTGCGCCGCAACCGCGCTGCGGTCACCGCCGCGCTCTTCCTCGCCTGGATGAGCGCGACCGCCGCGCTCGCCCCGTGGCTTCCCATGAAGGACCCCGCGGCGCAGGACCTGGCGCTCGGCGCCACCGCGCCCTCGAGCGCGCACTGGTTCGGGACCGACGAGCTGGGGCGCGACGCCTTCGCGCGCGTGATCTACGGCGGGCGCATCTCGCTGCTGGTGGGTGTGGTGGGCACGCTCGTGAGCCTCTTGATCGGCGTGACCTGGGGCGCGACCGCCGGCTACCGCGGCGGGCGGCTCGACGAGGCCATGATGCGGTTCGTGGACATCCTCTACTCGCTTCCCTACATCTTCCTCGTCATCCTGCTGCTGGTGTTCTTCAGCCGCAGCCTGGTGATGCTTTTCGTCGCGCTCGGCCTGGTGCAGTGGCTGACCATGGCGCGCATCGTGCGCGGCCAGGTGCTGTCGCTCAAGCAGCAGACCTTCGTCGAGGCCGCGCGCGCGCTGGGCGCGACGGACGCGAGCATCATCTTCCGCCACATCGTGCCCAACACGCTCGGCCCGGTGATCGTCTACACCACCCTCACCGTGCCCGCCGTGATCCTGCAGGAGGCGTTCCTCTCGTTCCTCGGGCTCGGCGTGCAGCCGCCCGCCGCCTCGTGGGGCACGCTGGTCTCGGACGGGGCGCGGCTGCTCGCGCTCTTCCCGTGGCTCGTGATCTTCCCCGGGATTGCGCTCTCGCTCACGCTCCTGAGCTTCAACTTCCTCGGCGACGGACTGCGCGACGCGCTCGACCCGCAGGACCGGAGCGACGTGGCGTGAGCCCGGGCGAGCCGGCGCGCGCGCTCGAGGAGGTCAGGCGCGAGGAGGCGCGGGTCGAGGAGCAGAGCACCGTCTTCAAGAAGGCGCTCGGGCTCACCGATCTGGTCCTGACCCAGATCGTTTTCGTGGTCGGCACGATCTGGGTCGGGACCGCGGCCAAGCTCGGCGCGGATCAGCTCTTCTTCTGGCTGCTGGCGATCCTCACGTTCTATCTGCCGCTCGCCGCGGTCGTCATCCACCTCAATCGCCTGATGCCGCTCGAGGGCGGGCTCTATCAGTGGGCCAAGCTCGGCTTCAACGAATTCGTCGGCTTCATGGTGGCGTGGGACCTGTGGATCTTCGCCATCCTCGTCATGTCGGGCATCGGGCTGACCGTGGTGACGAACCTCTCCTACGCCCTGGGTCCGGGCGGGCGATGGATGGCCGAGAGCAGATGGTTCATCACCGTGTTCAGCTGCGCCCTGGTCGCGACGCTGGTCGCGGTCGCGACCCGCGGCCTGGGGGTCGGCAAGTGGGTTCACAATGTCGGGGGCGTGCTGCTGCTGCTGACGTTTCTCGCGCTCATCGGGCTCCCCTTCGTGAGCCTCTGGAGCGGGAAGATCGTGGAGTTCCACCCCTTCGCGTTCGCGCTGCCCGCCCTCTCCTTGTCCAACCCCGAGCTCTTCACGAAGAGCCTCAACATCTTCAGCAAGCTGGCCCTCGGCGCGCTCACCGGCTTCGAGTACGTCGCGATCCTGGCGGGAGAGTGCAGGACGCCCGCGCGCAATATCGGCCGCTCCGTGATCATCGCCGCGCCGATCATCGCCCTGATGTTCATTCTCGGCACCACCTCCGTCCTGGCCTTCGTACGCCCCGACGAGGTCGACCTGATCGGTCCGATCGCGCAGGTCCTGAGCCGCGGATTCGGCCGGTTCGGCGCGGTCGCGGCGAACGTGGTCTCGCTGGTGATCCTCGCGCTCATCGGCCGGCTCGTGGCGCTGATGAGCATCTACCTGACGGCGAACGCGCGTCTGCCGATGGTCGCCGGCTGGGACCACCTGCTGCCGGCGTGGTTCACCCGCCTGCACGCGCGCTACAAGACCCCGGTCAACTCGATCGTGCTCGTGGGCGCGACCGCGCTCGCCTTCGGGCTCCTGGGCATCGCCGGGGTCGGCATGCAGGAGGCGAATCAGCTGCTCGACAACGCGGCCGGCATCTTCTACGCCTCCACCTACGTCGTGCTGTTCGCCATCCCGCTCTTCGCGGCGCGACGCATCGGATTGCGCGTCCCGCTGTGGCTGCGGATCGCTTCGGCCTCGGGCGCGCTCGTGTCTCTGCTCTACATCGCCCTCACGATCGTTCCGATCGTGAAGGTCGAGAGTCGCCTCGCGTTCGCCGCCAAGCTCATCGGCGTCGCCCTGGTCTTCAACCTCGCCGGGGCGGCGCTGTTCCTCGCCGGACGGCGCAGGCAGCGTCTGGTCGGAACGCTCGAAGACGCTTGAGCCCAGGCTCGAAGCCCGCGCGTCCCGGCGTGCTCACCCACGTGGCCTCGCGCTCTCGCTCCCGCTCCTGAGCTTCAACTTCCCCGGCGACGGACCGCGCGACGCGCTCGACCCCCGGGACCGGAGCGACGTCTCCTGACCGGTTGTCGCTCACGCCCATGCGTGTGCAGACGGTGCGCGGCGCAAATGGCGCAGTCACCTTGCGCGAACTAGCGCAGCGCCGGTAGCATGGAGGTGCATCCAACCCCCCACCTAGGCAGTAGGGACCTCGCGGTGTCTACCAGAGATACGCCGCGAACAGCGGCCGCACTCGTCGTCGGAATCGGCGATTACTTGCACGCCGGGCGAATCGGAGCCCTTCGGTTTGCGCGCCGCGACGCAGTGGCTATTGCACGACTGCTCCGTGATCCTTTGGTATGTGGATTCCCCCCCGACTGCGTCCAAGTCCTGACGGACCGTAGGGCACGGCGAGACCACATCGTTGATGGACTGATGAACTGGCTCCCGGCACGAGCCGAGGGGGCCGAATTGGCCGTCATCTACTTCGCAGGGCACGGCATGGTCCAGCAAGTCGGCGCAGCCGAGGAAGGATTCCTCTTGGCCTACGACGCCGACCCGGACATGGTTGTTGGCCGCGGAGTCTCCATGACTGACTTGGCAAAGTGGGTCAAGGGGCTCAACGCCGGAGCCGTGGTCGTCATTCTCGATTGCTGCCACTCGGGCAAGGTGCTGTTGCGCGACGCGACGGCGCGCGGCCCTACGAGAGATCTTGGGCTCGGTCCCGCAATCTTGCAGGGCATCACTGGCAAGGGTCGCTTCCTGATCGCTTCCTGCGACGAGGGACAGAAGTCGATCGAGTCGCCCGAGCGCAAGCACGGCCTCTTCACCTACCATCTGCTGAAAGGGCTGGCCGGAGCTGCCGACCGAGACGGCGATCGCCGTGTCGGCTTGGCGGAGCTGTTTAGCTATATCTCCACGGAGGTAGCACACGACGCCCGAGTCAAGTTCGGGCTCGAGCAGACCCCTTGGACGCATACGACCTGGGCTAAAGAGGTATACATCGCGCGAGTACCCGAGAGGGACGCAGCGCCGGCCGACGCCCCGACGTTTGAGCGGCTCTGGCGAGAACGTGGGCCGGAGCAAGCCGTTCGCGAACTCGACAACTCGACGCCCGCCGCGGACGAGGAGCGCCTGACCGCCGCGCTACGGTTCCTTCGAGGCAAAGCGCATTCCGCGGCCGTGCCATTCTTCCTGCGGCACTTGCCACACCCAAGCGAGTCGATTCGACAGCGGGCAAAGAAGGGGCTTCAAGTCGTCGGCTGGGATAAGGCTCTACCGGCGTTGGAGGCGCTCGCCCGACAGAATGAGGAGCAGCGTCTTTCCGCCGCGTTAGAAGGTCTCGGCGCCTTTGAGGCCCACGCGGAAGTCGTTCGCCTCCTCGACAGGCTTGTGATCAGTCTTCACGGCGACCTCCGCCAGCGCGCCTTGTCGCTCTTAGAGCGAAAACGCCTCGGGCTCGATCTAGACAAGCTCGCCATGGTGTTTGGCGAGATAAACAGCCCCTATCACCTGGAAAAGGTTCTGGGATCCGGGTTGCTTACCGCGGCCTATCTCGCCCGACACGCATTGAGTGGGCTGGAGGTCGTCGTCCGAGTACTGAGGCCGGATCTGGCCCATCAAGCCGAAATGCGAGCGCGGTTCCTTGACCTGAATCTGCGCTCGATGCGCTACGTCCACCAGAACCTCGTAGTGACGCGCGACGTGCGGGCGTTCCCAGACCGCGACGTCTGCTACGTAGTGCGTGACTTCGTGTCTGGAGTCACCCTCAGGCAGGTCCTGGAAGGCGGCCATCGGTTTGACGGGCCACAGGTCCTGAGGATCCTGCATCAGATTCTCGAGGCGTTGGGTCCAATCCACCAAGCCGGTGATTGCCACGGCGGCGTCAAGCCGTCCAACATCTTTCTCGTGGGCGATGACCGTGTGGTTCTCGGCGACGCATCGCTTCCCTTGCAGGGGATTGGCGTCGTGTCGGATCGGCTGTCCTACGAGTATCGCTACGTTCCACCAGAGTATTTCCAAGGCGGCGGACAGCTTGCGCCGCCTTCCGACCTGTATTCGCTGGGTTGCGTCGCGTTTGAGCTACTCTGCCACCGGCCGCTATTCGCAGCCGACAACTACATGGAACTCGCCGCGAAGCATCTGCATGACCCCGTCCCTGCGCCAAGCTTTCTGGGAAGCCCTCTGGGGATAACCGGAGACAAGTACCTGGCAAGGCTTCTGGCGAAGGGCGTTGGCGATCGCTTCACAACGCAAGCCGAAGCCCTGACGGAGCTGGCCAAGCTGCAAACTCCCATCTTCGCGGACATGGGGACAGAGGAGAGAGCGACAGCGGAAGCGGCCCTGCGCGAGGATTCGCTCGCGAAATATCAGTCCGTGCAGTCAATCCTCGACTTCAGTCGGGCGGCAGTGCCGACCCTCGGGGAGAGTGTCCCCGTCCTCGACGTTCGCGCGGACTCGGTCGTCAACCCTCTGAAACGGCAGATCGGTCCCTACCAGGTTATCCGCCAGCTCGGGCGCGGCGGAATGGGTGCGGTCTACCTCGCCCACGACCCCCGCCTCGATCGCGAAGTTGCGTTGAAGATCCCGCATATTTCCGGCTCCAGACCTGATCTCATCCTGTCCCGCTTCTCACGTGAAGCTAGAGTCGTCGCCCGCGTTCGTCATCCGAACATTTGCCCCATCTACGATGTCGGCGAGTCCGAAGGCATCGTGTACCTCGCAATGGCTTACGTCGAGGGGCGGACCCTCGCGGAAATCGTCCACCGCGACGGCCCCCTGCCACAAAGGAAGGCAGCGGCGATCGTTTACACAGTCGCCGAAGCGATGGAGGAAGCCCACACTGCCGGCGTTTTCCATCGCGATTTGAAGCCGGCCAATATCAAGTTGGACCAGCGGGGCCAGCCGATCATTATGGACTTCGGTTTGGCCGGCCTGAGGCGCGAACAAGAGCAGGAGCAGACTGTTATTACGCAAACGGGAACGCTCCTGGGCACGCCAGCCTACATGGCACCGGAACAGATTGAGGGCAAGACGGAGGCGCTGGGTCCAGGGTTGGACGTTTACAGCCTGGGCGTCGTGCTTTACGAGTTGCTCACCGGCAGCCGACCTTTTTCTGGTACGACGGCCTCAATGATAGCCCAGATTCTTTACGAGCCCCCCAAGCCACCGTCGGCATACCGGGCGGACATAGACCCGATACTTGACGCGATTTGTCTGAAGGCGATCGCAAAGTCGGTCGAGGAGCGCTACCCAAGCATGGCCGGGTTTGCGGCGGCCCTGGCGGAGTTCCTAGGCACTACACGGTCGGACTTTAGATGGGGAGAGGAACCATGAGCCATCATCATCTGGCAGAGAGGGCGATCAAGCTTTGCGCAGAAGTCCTAGGACAAGAGCCGAAGATGGAACCTGTCGTAACATTGCGGTCGGTTTCGGTTGAATCGTGGGACGCGATGATTTCTACCCTACTGCTCACGTTTGCCGTGGATCTAGGTGCTCACTGGGTCTACGGAGGCAAGGAGCCCTATCTTGTGGGTCAGGCTCGAAGGTTGCTTGCGGCCGGCGGCACTCGAGAGAAGGCAGCGCCACCCAAGAGAAGCGAGCTAGCAGGGAGCATCTTCGACGGCATCGAAAAGGAACTACGCCAGGGGACGCTGCGAGGGAGCCGCGTCCCGGCCGAGTTGGCGGCCACGATGCGGGACCGGCTCGAGACATTGCTGTCGGAGTCGATGCGCTCCAAAGATGTCGCGAAGGCCAAGGCTACGGTGATTACCGAACGCCTTGTGGCTCTGGTCGAAGAGATCGCGAACGAAAGAGCCGACCAGCACGCCAATCCAAATGCCTAGAAGGGCCGCGGTTGGCCTCAGTCTCCCCGAGCCGACCTACTCCGTGACGATCGCCTCGGCTTCGATCTCGACCAGCATCGCCGGATCGATCAGCCGGCTCACCTCGACCATGCTGGTCGCCGGGCGGATGTCGCGGAACACCTCGCCGTGCGCCCGGCCCACATCCTCCCAGCGCGAGATGTCGGTCACGTAGGTGCGCGTGCGCACCACGTCCTTCATGTCGGCGCCCAGGGCCCGGAGTGCCCGCTCGATGTTGCGCAGCGTCTGCACCGCCTGGGCGTAGGCGTCGCCGCGGCCCACGACCTCGCCGCGCTCGTCGGTGGCGGTGCTGCCCGAGACGTGGATGACGTCGCCCACCCGCACCGCGCGCGAGTAGCCGACGATCGGCTCCCAGCGCGTGCCGGACGAGTAGGACTTCCGCTTGGCGCTCAGCGGCTCCTCCTATGGGGCGCCCGCGCCGCCGCCCGGCGGCGGAGGCGGCGGATGATCGGGCTTGCTCCCGTGAGTGGCGATGAGGACGGCCACCGTCCACGTCGGCACGAGGTCCACCCCGGGCACCAGCTCCGCCACCAACGAGGGCAGGAACGCGAAGTGCCACCCCACGAGCGACACGAGGATGATGGCGACCACCACGTCCAGCGCGTCGTTCAGCAGCGACAGCGCGCCGCCCGCAAAGGCCGGCATGAACCCGATCTGGATCGCGTCCGCCGCGACCGCGACGAGCCGCGCGGCGCGGATGCGCGCCGCGGATGGCCGGCGCGTCGCGGACTCCGGCGCTCTGCCTGTCTCGGGACTCGGCATGGCGGGCACTGTACAACGGGCCCTCCGTGCGGGGAATGCATTCCCCCCGCCCAGCCATGGCTGCCGGCACAGCACGGAGCAGCTGCTTCCTAAGCCGCCTCCCTCACCCCTCGCTCGGGATCACCGCCGCGCGCTCGGCGCTCGTCATGGGCTTCGCCTTGCGGATCAGTTCGCGCACCCAGTCCACCATGCCCCAGGAGTTCCAGAGCAGCACGCCGCGCACCACGTCGTCGCGCAGGTAGAACAGCACGCCCTGGCGGAAGGGCTCCTTCCACACCGGCTCCACCACCAGGCCGGGATCGAGGTCGCCGACCGCCTCCCAGCCGAGGTCGAAGAAGTCGGAGTAGAACATGGGCAGCGTGGTGTAGGGATGGTTCGCGCCCGCCATGTTGGCGCCGGCGGCGCGGCCGTGCTGGATGGCGTGGTCCCAGTGCTCGACCCGGGTGCGCACGTCGAGCGCCAGGTACGGGAACTCGGCCACGTCGCCGGCGGCGTAGATGTCGGGCTCGCTGGTGCGCGCGTACTCGTCCACCTCGATGCCGTTCCCGACCTGGAGCCCGGCGGCGTCGGCGAGGTCGGTGGTGGGCTCGATCCCCACGCCCACGAGCACCATCTCGGTGGTCACGGAGTTCGAGTTGTGCGTAGTGGCGACGATCTCGCCGCCCCGGGCGGCGAGCGCGGCCACGCTCTCCCCCGAAACCGTTTCCACGCCCTTCTCCCGGTAATAGTCGGCGACGTAGAGCCCGAGCTCGCGCGGCAGCACGCGGCGCAGCGGGTACTCCTGCGGGTAGAGCAGGGTCACGTCCTTGCCCTTGTGGCGGAGCGCGGCGGCGAGCTCCAAACCGATGAAGCCGCCTCCCACGACGAGCGCGTGCTGGAAATGCGGCAGCTTGCTCTCCAGCATCAGGTAGTCTTCCAGATAGCGGTAGTAGTGCACGCCCTCGGTGTCGGCGCCCTCGGCATCCAGCATGCGCGGCCGGCCGCCGGTGGCGAGCAGGAGCTTTCCGTAGCCGATCTCGGTCCCGCGGTCGTCCCACACGACGTGCTTCGCGGGATCCAGCTCCACGGCCTCGCGCCGCAGGAACAGCTCCACCTTGTTCTCGCGATAGAAGTCGTCGGGATGGACGGGGAGCTTGTCGCGCGTCTCCTTGCCGAACCACAAGCCCTTCGAGAGCGGCGGGCGGTGATAGGGCGGATGGTTCTCGCGCGCCAGCACGAGGATCGGGCTCTCCTTGTCGCGCGAGCGGATGCCCTCGATCGCGGAGGCGCCGGTGAGCCCTCCGCCGACGATCACGTACGGGTAGTGAGTGGAGGCCATCGCTCCTCCGAGTGGATCCGAACCTCAGCGCCGAATCGGGCGGCAGAGCGGGAAGAACGCGGCGCAGTCTATCACGCGCGGCCGCTGGCCCCCGGCGGCTCCGGGCGCGGGGGCTCGGCGCCGTGCAGCTCGCCGTAGAGCCCGCGTTTCCACGTGCCGCGCGCGGCCCAGCCCACGATGATGAGCCCGCGCACCACGCACGTGACGGTGATCACCCACGCGATCCCGAGCACGCCGAGTCCGGTCCAGTCGGGCACCTTGAACCCGAGCGGGATGCGCAGCAGCGAGAACGTGCCGAAGATCCAGGACAGCGCCCGGGTGTGGCCCGAGCCCATGATCGACTCGGCGGTGACGATCTCCATGCCATTCACGATCAGGCACAGGGTCAGGATCCGCACGTAGGGCACGCCCAGCCTCAGCACCTCGGGGTCGCGGCTGAAGAGCGAGAGGAAGAGCTGGGGCCACGCGATGAGGACGGCGCTCAGCGCGCCCGCGATCCACAGGTTCCAGGTGAGCCCGGTGCGGATCACGCGCGCGGCGCGGTCCGGGCGCCCGGCGCCCAGGTTCTGCCCCACCAGCGCGGCGCCCGCGGTGCCGATCGCGACCGAGTTCATGAACTGGAGCGCCTCGACCCGGTTCGCGATCCCGACGATCGCCATGGAGGCGGCGCCGAAGCGCGACGCCGAGCGCGCGAACGCCACGTACACCACCGAGAACAGCATGCCGATCAGCGCGGCGGGAATGCCGACCCGTGCCATGCCGGCGATCCGGACCGGCGGCCCCTCGGCGTGGCGCGCGAGCGGGAACGCGCGGTGCCCGCGCGCCGCGACCGTGAGGTAGCCGGTGATCATCGCGGCCTGCGCGATCACCGTGGCCCACGCGGCGCCCGCCACGCCCATCCTCGGGAACGGTCCCCAGCCGTAGATCAGGAACGGATCGAGCACGGCGTTGAGCGTCACGGCGCACAGGTCGATCACGAGCGGAGTGCGCGTGTCGCCCGAGGCGCGCATGATGCTCTCGCTGGTGAGCCCCATGAGGTAGAGCGGGGCGCCGCCGAGCACGACCGCGAGGTAGGCGGCGCCGCTCTCGACCGAGCGCGGATCGGGGCTCATCAGGCCGAAGATGCGGGGCGCCAGGAACACGCCGAGCACCGTGCCGGTGAGGCCGAGGAGCGCCGAGGCCCGCAGGCCCTTGTAGGCGGCGACGCCGGCGCGCCGGCGCTCGCCCGCGCCGAGGAGCTGGCTGGTGTAGGCGGTCACGCCGATCGCGAACACGTCGTTGAGCGAGTAGACCCACCACATCACGAAGATCGAGGTGGTGACGGCGGCGGTCGCGTGCACGCCGAGCCCGCGCACCCAGAGCGCGTCCACCCATTGGTAGCCGAGGCGCAGGATCTGGGAGGCGAGCACCGGGAGCGCGAGCGAGAGCAGCGCGCCCGGGATGGGCCGCGTGACGCCGGCGGGGAGCGCCGCGGGCGCCGGGGCGGCGCCCGGCGCGGGTCCGGCCTCGATGGTCGTATCGCCCGCCACCGCTCCCTCCCGCGCGCGGCGCGAGGTTCAGCGCATCAGATTCCTGCCCGGTCCCGCGTCAGTGGCCGTCGGGCCCCGCCAGCACGTCGACGTCGTCCTTGCCGTCCAGCTCGTGCAGCATGTCGAGGATCGGCATCCACGAGTCGGAGAGCGCAATATACGCCAGGTCCTCGACCGGCGGCAGGTCGTCGAGCCACACCGGGGTGCTGGTGCCGGAGGCCGAGAACTCCGAGCGATAGCGCACTTCGTAGCGGGTGCGGCCGGGATCGCGGCGCGCGCGCTCGAGCAGCGCGGGCATGGTCCACGAACCGAACGTGCTCCGCCAGTCCTTCTCGACGCGCTGGCCGCGGTCCGAGTCCTTCCACTCGGGCGGCGCGACGCAGTAGTCGTCGCAGCTCCCGGCGGGCGAGAAGTGCGTGAACACGGTGTGGGCCTCGAGCGCCCGCGCCTGCGAATCGTGCGCGAGGCGCTCGCCCTCGTCGGTCTCGAGCACCTCGAGATCGATCGCGATCGACACCCGCCGCTCGCGGGCCACGGCCTCGAAGCGCTCCTCCTCGAAATTCACGCGCGGTGTCCGGTCCTCGCCGCGCACGAGCACCTTGTGGAACAGGTTCTCGTGCCAGGTGTGGGTGTCGGTGTCGGAGCGCAGGTCGTGGATGCGCCCCATCACCACGCGCTGGGCGCCCAGCGCGCGGCCGAGGCTCACCGCCTCCTCGCGCGACATGCCCTTGGCCTGGGCCACGGTCAGGCGCCGCTCGATCTGCTCGCGCGGGACGAGCCGCGTGTACTGGAAGTCCCGCGAGCTGAGCTGGTACTCCATCTGGGGATAGAGGTCGGCGGAGAGCTGGAGCGCGAGCCCCGGAACGCCGACGTCGTTGTTGAACGGCAGGATCACCACGCGGCTGATGGCCTCCTCGCGGGCTCGCGCGAGCTTGTCGCCGACGTCGCGATAGCCCGAGGAGAACCGCTGCGCCTCGGTGAAGTCAGCGACGGCCAGCTTCGGGCGGCGGCCAGCGAGGTGGGCGGTGCCGGTGTCGTAGTAGATCCGCGCCGCGCCGGTGCGGATTCGCGCCTCCACGGAGTCGAACTCGGGATCGGGCACGAGCGCGACGCGGTAGCGGATCAGCTCGGCGCGGAAGTCGTCGACCTCGATCGCGGCCCGCGCGGCGGCCACGGTGTCCACGTCCCCGAGGTTGCGCACCCGCGCCTTCTTCTGGGCGAGCAGCGGGCCGGCGGCGGCGGTCATGATCTCCCGCGCGCGCGCGTTGCCGGAATCCTGCTTGAGCGCGCGTTTCGACCAGTCGTAGGCGCGGTCCATGTTGCCGGCGTTGAGCGCGCTCTCGCCGCGGCGCACCAGCTCCGAGGTCGAGGCGCACGACAGCACGAGGAGCAGCGAAAGCGGGGCGGCGAAACGCGTCAGGCGGCGCATGAGCGCGGTCTCCTTGCGGCGGCCCGCCGGCGCTGCCGGCGGCCAGGTTTGGGGCTCGTGCGTCGCCGGGGGGGCGGACGGCAGGCGCGGGATGCAGTATACATACGCCTTCTCCGGCGGGCAGGTATCGCGAAATGCCGCGGATTTCACGGGCGCCTGACACCGCCGGGGAGCCCGGCCCCCGCCACCCGTTCGAGGAGCGTCGCATGGCTTCCGACTCGCGCTACGTTCACGGCACCGCGCCCGAGGAGCAGCGGCGCCTCTCGACGCTCAACGAGCTGCTCAACGAGTCCTCGCTGCGCGGGCTCGGCCTCCAGGGCGGCGAGCGGGTGCTCGACGTCGGCGCCGGGCTCGGGCAGCTCACGCGCGCGATCGCGCGCGCGGTCGGGCCCCAAGGGCGCGCGCTCGGGATCGAGCGCAGCGCGGAGCAGATCGCCGAGGCGCGCCGCCTGGCGCGCGCGGACGGCGAGGAGCGCCTGCTCGAGATGCGCGAGGGCGACGTGATGGCGCTCGAGCTCGCCCCGGGCGAGTGGGGCAGCTTCGACGTGGCGCACGCGCGCTTCATCCTCGAGCACGTGCCCGATCCCAAGCGCGTGGTGCAGGCGATGGCGCGCGCGGTGCGGATCGGCGGGCGCGTGGTGCTCGAGGACGACGATCACGACGTGCTGCGGCTCTCGCCCGAGCCGCCCGGGCTCATGGACGCGTGGCGCGCCTACATCAGGAGCTACGAGCGGAACGGCAACGATCCCTACGTGGGCCGGAAGCTGGTCGCGCTGCTCCACGCCGCGGGTGTGGCGCCTTCGCGCAACGCCTGGCTCTTCTTCGGCGGCTGCGCTGGGGACGGCCGGCTCGAGCTGTTCGTGCAGAACCTGGCGGCGATTCTCGAAGGCGCGCGCGCGGCGATCCTCGCAGCCGGGCCGATCGAGCGCGACGCCTTCGACGCCACGATCGCGGCGATCCACGCCTGGGGCGCACGGCCCGACGCCGCGATCTGGTTCGCGCGCTGCTGGGCGGAGGGCGTGCGGCGGGTGTAGGCTTCTGCCATCGGAGGCCGCCCATGCTGAACGTCCTCGCAATCCCCGCGCTCGTCTGGCTCCTGGTCGCACCCGGCGCCCCGTCGGTGAAGCACGAGATCGGGAGGCGGAACTTCCGGGCCGAGCTTCGAGCGTTCCGGGGCGTTCTCGAGAGCCGCCGGCTGACGCTGGACAATTTCGCCGACCAGATCGACCGCACCTACGCCGATTTCTTCCTGGCCGACCCCATCGACTTCGATCTGGCCGACCTCCAGGGCCGGGGGGCCGAGGTCGCGGAGGAGGTCTTCGCGACCCGGCAGCTCCTGCGCGACCGGTATCGCGAGATCCTGCAGTCGGCCCCGTCCCTCGACGATCCCCGGGTGAGGGAGTGCGCGCGCGCCTTGCGCCAGATGGTCCGCGCGGCCCGGTTCGCCGAGGACTACCTGATCGAATGGGACGACTCGCTGGAGATCGCGAAGCAGAAGAGGACCTCTCCCATCGAAGGGAGCCGGCCGCCGCGCCTCATGTTCCGAGATTCCACGGCCACCGGCCTCGAGCTGCGCACCGGGGACGTCTTCGTCCTGCGCAGCCCGTCGTCCGTGAGCGCCGGGGTCGCGCGGATCGCGAGCATCGCCTCGCAGTTCTCGCACGCGGGGTTCATCTACGTGGATCCCGGAAGCGGCCGGCGCTTCATCGTGGATTCGCAGATGACCGACGGCCTGCGATACCGCCCGATCGAGAACCTGCTGAGCGGCAAGAGCGTCCGCGTGGCGTTCTTCCGCTTCGAGGATCCCGAGATCGCCCGGTGTGCCGCGGAGAAGGCCCGCGCCGAGGCGGTCGAAGCCGGACGCGGAGACGAGAAGGTCTTCTACGACTTCCCCAACGACATGGACGATCACCGGCGGATGTTCTGCGCCGAGGTGATCCGGGCGAAGTTCGAGGAATGCGCCCGGGAGCAGGGCAAGTCCGTGGCATCGGTCCCGATGTTTCCGAGCGTGTTCGGCAAGCGGAACCGGAGCCTGCTGAGCGCCATGGGCATCCGCTCGGAGCGCACCTTCCAGCCCGGGGACATCGAGGTGGATCCCCGTTTCGAGCTGTGCGCGGAGTGGAGGGATTTCCGGAAGCTCGAGAAAAACCGGCACCTGGACGCGATCCTCACCAAGGTCTTCCAGTGGATGGACGAGGAGAACTACCAGTTCCACGTGGGCGGCTCATGGAGGTTCATGATCAACCGGGTCTGGAACATGGAGGCCAACGCGCACAAGAGCGGGCCGCCGGGCTCGTGGCTCACCGGGCCGATCCGGAAGCCGATCCGCCGGGCCGTGGCGCTGGACGTGAGGAACGACGACACCGGCCTCGAGAAGGAGGGCGCGGGCCAGGCGATCGAGCTGGACCGGCTCTCGCGCTGGCTGGACGCCCGGCTGCGCACGATGGAGAAGGCGCACCGCAGGGAGACGTCGAGGTCCGCCGGGTTCGGCGTCCCGATGACCTATCGGGAGCTGCTGAGCAGCCTGGATTCGCTGAAGGCGACGAAGCTCGAGACGAGGAAGCGATTCCGGCCGCCGCCGCCCGCCGCCACGGCGAGCGTGGCGCCGTCGGACGGGCACGAGGCAAGGCGCCCATAGCCCCGGCGCTCCGCAGCGCGTCGGGCCGCGGCGCCGGTGCGGGCGCGGCGCTTCAGCGCGGCGTGCGGAGGCGCTCCAGCCGGAAGAGCCCGAGGTCGAACTCGGGCGCCACGCCGTCGACGAGGTCCGCCAGCACCTCGCCGAGCGCGCTCGCGAACTTGAACCCGTGGCCGGAGCACGGGCTCGCGATCACGACCTGCGGATGCTCGGGGTGCAGGTCCACGACGAAGTGCTGGTCGGGCGTGTTGGTGTAGAGGCACACCGCGGTCTCGCGCACCCGGCCCGCGGCGTCGGGGATGGTGCGCGCGAGCGCCGCGCGCATGATTTCGATCTCCGCGGCCGACACCTCGCGGCGCACGCGATCGGGGTCGGTCGCCTCGCCCTCCTGGTGGCGCGCGATCTTGACGCCGTCGCCGAGGTCGGGGAAGCCATAGAGGAATCGGCCGGGCTCGTCCTCCCAGATGAAGATCGGGAAGCGCTCGGGAGCGAAGCGCTCCGGGTGCGCGGCGGGCTCGAACCAGTAGAGCGCCTGGCGCGTCACCACGAGCGGAAGCTCGAGCTCGGGCGCGAGCCGCGCGAGCCACGCGCCCGCGGCCAGCACGAGGCGCGCGGCGCGAATGCTGCCGCGCGCGGTGCGCACCTCGACGCCATCGCCCGCGGCCTGCCAGGCGACCGCGGGCTCGTCGCAGCGGATCTCGGCGCGATGGAGCCGCGCGCGCTCGAGCTGCGCCGCGATGCAGGCCTCGGGGAACAGCACCCCGGCGCGCGGCTCGCGCACCGCGATCGCGTCCTCGGGAACTCGAAGCGCAGGAACCTGCGCGCGCGCCTCGGCGGCGCTCAGGCGCTCGTGGGGAAGGCGGTGCACGGTGGCGCTCTCGAGCGCGCCCGCGACCAGCGCGCCATTGGGCGGCCCGATCATGAGCCCGCCGGTGCGGAGCACGAGCGTGCGCCCGCACTCGCGCTCGAGGTCGGCCCAGCGCTCGTACGCCCGCTGGACCAGCGGCACGTAGCGCGGATCCTCGAAGTAGGCTTCGCGGATGATGCGGCTCTTCCCGTGCGAGGAGCCGAAGGCGTGCGGCGGCGTGAAGCGGTCGAGCCCGACCACGCGCCGGCCGCGGGCGGCGAGCGATGCGAGCGCGGCGCTGCCCATCGCGCCCAAGCCTACCACGACGGCGTCGAACGTCGCGCTCATGCCGGCTCCGCCGCCTCGGCCGGCGCGCGCTCGTAGGCGGCCTGCATGAGCGAGCCGGAGTGGGCGTCCATCAGGGCGTGGAGCGCCATGCCCGCGAACAGCGATCCGCTGACGAGATAGACCGAGGCGAGGAACGCTCCGACCATGCCGGTGGTGAGCACGCCGCGCCAGCCCTGGTAGAGGTGGCCGACGCCGAACAGCAGGGAGGCGAGTGCGGCGGCCGGATAGATCGTGAGCCAGTGGCTCAGGTACCAGATCAGGTAGCCGCGATAGAGCAGCTCCTCGCAGATGCCGGCGGTGAGCGAGAGCTGGAGGAACGGCACGAGGTCCGCACGCGTGTGCGGCAGCATCGGCTCGACCTTCTCCATGCGCCGGCGCAGCCGGGCGAGCGCGTCGTCGTCCGCCAGCGTCTGCCGCCGCTGACGCACCACGACGCCGGCCATGATGGCGGTTCCCACGAGCACGCCGCCGAGCCCCCAGGTGGGACGCGGCACGAGGCCGAGTGCGTCCCACTCGCGGCGGCACGCGATCCAGAGCGCGACCGTGGCGAACGCGAGCCCCCACTGGATTGCGATCGCCTGACGATAGACGGAGACGCGCACGCGCGGGCGCTCCTCGGGGCTCGCGCGCCCGATGCGGCGGAAGCCGAAGACCGCCGCGCGCACGGGGAAGAGCACGGCGAGCACGACGAAGAGCGCGTGATCGAGCGCGTTCGGCATTGCGGCAGGATACACGACGGGCGCGCGGCGGCCGCGCACGGGCTCGGCGCAGCTCGGGGCCGCGGCGGGCTCGCGAGCGCCCTTGCGCCGCGTGCCGTCGCGCCGCGCGCCCGCCCTCCCCTTCCGCTACCATGCGCGCATGACCGCTCGAAAGCGGGCGGGCACGCGGCGGCCGCGCGAGAAGGCGGGCGGCCGGCCGCGTGGGCCTGCCGCTCCGCGACTGCTCGTGCTCGCTCTCGCGCTCGGCCTCGGGCTGCGCGCGCTCGCGAGCCTGCTCCCGGTCCCGGGCGTGTGGGGGCTCGACACGTTGCGCGTGTGGCCGCGCGGCCAGGCGATCGCGGTCCTGCTCCTCGGCGCCGCCGGGTTCGTGCCGGCGGTCGCGCGCGCGCTGGAACATGCGATGGATGCCGCCGGCGCGCTCGCGGGGCGTGCGGGAATCTACCTCGACGCCGCGCTCGGGCTCGGCGTCGGGCTCGCGCTCTACCGCCTGCCCGACCCGGTGCGCTGGGTCGGCGACCTCAGCACGCGCGTGGGGCAGCTCGTGCTCGACGCTCCGATCGGGAAGGTGTTCCCGCAGGCCGCCCCGCTCGATCGCTGGATCAACATCATGATCCCGCGCCGCATCATGGCCCCGGGCACCGACGTGAACGTGGCGCTCCACTTCGTCGGCGCGTTCGTGGGCGGGCTCTTCGCCGTCGCCGCGCTCTCCTACCTGCGCGCGACGGGCGCGGCGCGCGGAGCGTTCGTCGCGCTCGTGGCCCTGGTCTTCGGCGGCGGCTACATGCTGCACTTCGCGGGCTACGACAAGTTCGGCCCGCTGCTCGTCGGGATCGCGCTCGCCGCCTACGGCGTGATGCGGCTCGCGCGCGAGGGACGCGGCGCCTGGGCGGTGGGCGCGGGCGTCGTGGTGTGCCTGCTGTCGCACCGCTCGGGCTACGCGGTGCTGCCGGCCGCGGCGTGGGCGCTGGTGCAGGGATTCCGCCGCCCGACGGGCACGCGTGCCCGAATCGAAGCGCTCGCGGCCGGCGCGGCGATCGTCGCCACCGCGGCGGTGATGCTGCCGCGCGCGCTCCACCTGCTCGACACCATCGACCGCGTCCAGAACCTCACGCCGCCGCCGCTCGCGCACGCGCCGGCCGCGACACGCGCGCTCGCCGATGCGGCCACCCGCGGCGGGGATGCGCTCAATCTGCTCTTCTTCCTCGCGCCGCTGTGGCTCGCGGGCGTGGCGGCGGCGTGGCTCGCGCGCCCCGTGCCGGCGCCGAAGGTGGAACCGGCGCAGGCGCCGCCTCCCACCGGAGCGCCCGCCGAAGCGCCCGCGCGCGCCGAGTCGCCCGCGCGGAACGGAGCGCCGCGCTTCTCACTCGCGCCCGTCGCCCTGCTCGCGATCCTCCCCGAGGCTGCCATCCTGCTCGTCGCGCGCGGCGCGCAGGGCGTCATGCGCGACTGGGACATGCACGTGGGCGCCGCGCTCGTGATCACGCTCGCTTCGGCCGCCGCCCTGCTCGCGGCCTGGCGCGGCCGCGGCGAGGGCGGATCGCTCGCGCCGGTCCTGACCACCGCGCTCGCGTCGGCCCTGGCGCTGTGGGGCACGCAGGTGAGCGCCCCGCGCCAGCTCGCGCGCATCCAGCTCCTGCTCTCGAACCGCGCCGTGTGGAGCGACGCGGCGTGGGCGCGGGCGCACGACTTCCTCGGCGTGCGCGCGCTCCAGGCGCAGCGCTACGAGGAGGCGATCCGCGAGCTCCAAGCCGCGGCCGCGGTGGCGCCCAATCCACGCTTCTTCTTCCAGATCGGCCTTGCCCAGCGCGGCCTCGAGCGCTCCGACCTGGCACGCGCCTCGTTCGAGAAGGCCCAGGCGCTCGACCACCGCCTCGCCGACGCGTGGGTGGGCTTCGCGCTGCTCGCGTTCGACGACCGCGACTGGCACCGCGTGATCGCGTGCGCGGAGTCGGCGCTCGTGATCGCCCCGCATCGCCGCGACGCCAAGGAGATGCGCGACAACGCACGCCGCGCGCTCGACGCCGGCCTCTAGCCGCCGCTGGCGGGGGCACGGCGGGCGCGGTACAACTGGAGGCATGGAGGTCATGACGAAGGGATTCGCCGCCGCGCTCGTTCTCGCCTGCGCGTGGCTCGCGCCGGCCGCCGAAGCGAAGCCGCCGAAGCCGGGCGGGCCGGTCGCGGGCATGCGAGAGCCGGGCCCGGCCCCGAACCCGGTGGCCGAAGAGATGTCGCGGTACACCGCGCCGGGCCCGCACCACCGCGAGCTCGAAGCCTTCGCCGGCTCCTGGACCACGCGCATGCTGGTGCGCGACGGCCCTGACGCCAGGCCGCTCGAGTTCGCGGGCAGCGCCGAGTACCGCATGATCCTCGGCGGCCGGTTCCTCCAGCTCGAGAGCCGGATGCTCGTGAACGGCGTCGAGAACCACGGCCTCGGCCTCTACGGCTACGACGCGTTCAAGGAGAAGTACTCCTGCTACTACATCCACGACGGCGAGACTCAGGCGCTGGTCGGGCTCGGCGACCGCGACTCGACCGGCACGGCGATCACGTTCGAGGTGGCGATGGACATGCCGGTCACGGGAGAGCGCGGCAAGCCGATCCGCGCCGTCCTGCGCCGCGTCTCCGATCACCGACACGTGTTCGAGATGTTCGAGAAGTACATGGACGGCCGTGAGTGGAAGGTGCTGGAGATCACCTACGACCGGGCGCGCTGACCCGCGCGTCGCGCCGGCCGCACGTGAGAGCCGGATGAAGACCCTGGGCATCGTCGCGCACAGCGCCGAGGGTGGCGCGCTCTGCTACCTCACCGTGTGCCGCGAGGGACAGAAGCGGCTCGGGCCCCACATGCACCCCGAGATCGTCGTCAGCTCGATCCCGATGGGGTCGAGCATGCCGGGCTGGGAGTCCGGCGAGCACGACACGATCGCCCGCGTCCTGACCCGCGGCGTGGAGCAGGTGGCGCGCGCGGGTGCCGGCTTCTTCATCTGCCCGGACAACACGGCCCACATCGTGCTGGAGCGAATCGCGGACTCCTTCCCCATCCCGGGGCTGCACATTGCCGACGTCGTGTGCGCGGAGCTCGGCCGGTGCGGCTGGAAAGCGCCGGGGCTCCTGGGCACGAGGCTGACCATGACCGGGACCGTGTACGCGAACCGTCTCCGGGGCCGCGGCCATGGCCTCCTGATCCCCGACGAGAAGCGCAGGGACGCGATCGACCATGCGATCTTCGACGAGCTCTGCCAGGGCGTCTTCCGGCCGGCGACGACGGATCTGTTCGTGCGGGCCATCGACGATCTCCGCGCCGCCGGCGCCGACTGCGTGATCCTGGGCTGCACGGAGATACCGCTCATCGTCTCGGAGGAGAACTCGCCGCTGCCGGTCTTGGACTCGACGCGTCTGCTCGCCAAGCACGCCGTGAGCGAGGCGATCGACGATCGACCGCTGCCGCCAGGGGCTGCCTGGATCTCGAGAAGCGAATGGACAGAGCCCTCCGCACGGTCATAGATCTCGATTCGTGAGTCATCGCTTCACCTTCGCCCGGAGAGAAAGGATCGCACCATGTCCAGGCTTCGCGTCCACGGCTTCTCGATCTCCCTCGACGGCTACGGCGCCGGCCCCGACCAAGGCCTGGATCACCCGCTCGGCAAGGGCGGCCTCGCCCTGCACGACTGGATGGTCGGGACGCGCAGCTTCCAGAAGATGATCGGGAAGGACGGCGGCGAGACCGGAGTGGATGACGACTTCACGGCGCGCGGCTTCACCAACATCGGGGCGTGGATCCTCGGCCGCAACATGTTCGGTCCCGTCCGGGGACCATGGCCCGACGACAAGTGGAAAGGCTGGTGGGGCGACGATCCCCCGTACCACGTGCCGGTCTTCGTGCTCACGCACCACGCGCGGCCCTCCGTCCCCATGGCCGGCGGCACGACGTTCCACTTCGTGGGGGACGGGATCCATGCCGCGCTCGAGCGCGCGGTGAAGGCGGCCGGCGGCAAGGATGTTCGTCTCGGCGGCGGAGCGGCGACGATTCGCCAGTACCTGCAGGCGGGCCTCATCGACGAGATGCACCTCGCGATCAGCCCGATCATGCTCGGCTCGGGCGAGCACCTCCTCGCCGGGATCGACGTGCCCGCGCTGGGCTACCAGTGCAGCAAGCACGTCGCCACCGCCCGGGCGACGCACTTCGTTCTCACCCAGCGCGCCCGGTGAGACGGCGCCGCTCCCATCGCCGCGGCGGGAAAAGGAACGCCGGCGCGAATCGAGATGCGGAATTCCGCGGACGCGGAGCGGACGCTTCCGCAGCCGGCGGCCCGCCGCGCGGCTACTCCGCCACGATCTGCAGGAGCTGCGGCGGCGTCACGCCCTTCTCCTGCGAGGCCTTCGCCACCTTGAGCGGGATGAGCTTGGCGAACGCCTCGTCGTAGCGCCAGCGGCGCCACTGGCCCTCGAGCCGCACCGTGATGTGCTCGCCCTCGATGCGCACCGGCACGCCGCGCCGCGCCGACTCGCGCGCCACGAAAGGCGCGACTTCCTGCGCCCACTCCTCGGGCGCGATCGCCGACAGCACGTTGCCGTGATACTGGGCGGGATCGAGCTTCACGCCCGGGTCGAACACGTACACCCGCCCGGCCGCGGCGCCCGACATGAAGAACTTGCCGGCGTAGGGCTTGGGCCTGAGCGCGATCTCGCCGCGCGCGTCGGGCTTCTGGAGTCCCATCACCACGTGCAGCGAGTTCTCGCCGCCCGACATCAGGTACTCGAACGCGTACTCGTTCGGCATCCCGAAGTGGATGGACTTGAACCCGGGCGCCGGCGTCTTGCCGTCGGCGAGCAGGACCTTGTTCTGGCCCGCGACCGCGAAGCGCGAGCCCGAATCCCACAGGCTGATGGTGCCGCCGTGCGCCGCGTACATGCAGGTGTTGAGCGCGTCCTGGAGCACGAACAGGTAACCCGAGTCGGCCTTGAGGCCGAAGTGGCTCTCGGCCTGACCGTAGACGCGCAGCTCGGCACCCTCGAGCAGGGCGCCCAGGAAGTCGCCGAACTCCCGCCCGAAGAGCTCGATCGACACGCCTGCGGCCGCCGCTCCGTCGGGGCCTGCGAGGTTGGTGCCGACGTAGCGCGGGCCGCCGATGAAGTCATAGCCGATCACGTTCCGCCAGCCGAGGCGCACGCTCTCGGTGAGGATGCGCGACGCCGAGTCGAGCTGGAACGACTCGCCGCGGAAGCCGGCGAAATCGATCACCAGCACGTCGCGCGCCGGATCGTTGGGCATGCACAGGTCGTCGCGGGTGGCGAGTGTGAGCCGGGCGAAGCGCCACGCCCCGGGCGCGGGGTCGGCGAGCGCCTCGTGGATCGGGGCGACGCCGTCGAGCAGGCGGTAGAGCCCGCCTTCCGCGACGCCGTCCGGGGCACGGCCGCCGTCGGTGAGGTACTCCATGCTGGAGAGCGCCTTGCCGCCCAGGTTCGCGAACGCGATGCGCTTGCGCAGCTCGGCGAGCATGCGGATCGCGGCGGCGCGATGCGGCTCGCCGCGGCGCGCGAACTCGGGCAGCTCGTGTTCCGCCAGCGCGCGGTAGTCGTCGAACGTGAGCGTGCGCGCGCGCTCGAGCGCGGCCTCGACCAGCTCGCTCGCAGGCGCAGGCAGCGCCTGGTCGGGCCCGAACGTCCGCCCGTCACCCGCCGCCCGCTCGATCGAGTGCGCGAGCTGGGCGAGGCGCTCCTCGATCAGGCTCCTCCACTCCGGCGCCGCACGCCGCACCGACTCTTCGAGCGGCACGGCGAGGTCCACCTTCTCCCCCGCGCGCGCCACCGCCACCTCCTCGCCGAAACGGTTGGCGAGCTCGATCGCGCCGCTCCCCGGCGTGGTGAACGCCTCGAACACGCCCCCGAAGTCGCCGCGCCCGGGGTTCCCGCCCGGGCGCATGTTGAAGCGCAGGTCGGCGGCCGCGTCCCCGAGCAGGCCCTGCTCGTGGAGCTTGCGCAGCATGGCGTCCGCGATCTTCGCCTCGCTGCCGTTCGCGACCGCGTGCACGCCGCCCGGGGCCGCGTCGCGGGTGACGATGATCTCGTGGGGACGCAGGAACTTGATGTCCATGTTCTCGCGGAACCCGACCCGGCGGCGGAACCGCGCGCCCGATCCGTTCCCGCCCGCGTCGGCCTTCCCGCGCCGCGACTCGACGATCGTGAACTTGTAGGGGCCGGTGGGCGTGAGCTGTACGTAGTTGGTCATCAGCAGCTCGAGCTTGGCGCGGCGCGCCTCGTCCATCGCGGCGAGGTCGAGCCCGGTGATCGGCGAGATGATCTGGCTCGCCTCCTCGGTCGTGAGCCCCAGCACGCGGCGCGTGAAGTCCACCAGGTAGCCCGCGTACTCGGTGTCGGTGAGGTACTTGCGCTCGTACACCGAGTCGCCGTGGTACATCTCGGCGCCCTCGCCCATCGAGGGGTCGGCGTGCACGTAGCCGAACTCGTTCAGGAACGGCGAGGTCGAATCCACGCCCACCTGCTCGCCGTTGTGCATCAGCAGCACGTTGTAGGCCTTGAACGGGTGGGCGCCGGCAGGGTTGCCGCGGCCCTCCTCGTCGATCGCGGGCGAATTGGTGGGATAGCGGTGGTGCATGCCCCACACGTGGGCGTGGAGCGCGGGGGTGCGGAACGCGCGCCCCTGGACCGTGACCTCCACGCCGCCCGCCGCACCCGGGTACTCGGCCCAGAAGCGCTCGAGGTCGAAGTACTCGGGAATGGTGTGGGTCCAGCCCGAGATCTTGATCGACGCGAGGTCCTCCCCCATCGACACCACGAACCCGCGGCGCTTGAGCGCGTACTTGCCGGGGGGTGCTACGCGGCCGGCCGCGATCTGCTCGGGCCGCGGCGGATGGGTGCGGTAGTAGCGCGAGTCCACGAGGTGGGCGAGCGCGGTGAAGTACTCCTCGCGCACGTCCGCCACGAACTCGGCGAGCCGCGCGAGGGAGGGGTCGTCGGGTTCGGGCAGGTTCACGAGCGCGAACTCGAGCATCTCGTCGGGAAGGTCGCCGTACTTGGTGCGGCGCTGGAGCCAGTGCTCGCTCGAGAGCAGCGTGCCGCCGTAGCCCCGCAGCACCTCGGGGTCGAGGTCCACGAAGCAGGTGTAGAAGTCGCCCGGGTTCTCGCGCAGCCCCGCGGCGCGCCAGCCCTCCTCCCCCGAGTAGCGCTCGCGCACCGGCATGCGGAGCTGGGCCAGGCGGTCGTGCACCTCGACCAGGGTCAGCTCGCCGCCCGCGGCGTCGCGGAAGACACAGCCGCCGAAGTGGTCCAGGATCTCGTGCATGGTGGCCACCCGGTCGGGGCCGATGGTGTTGAACACCAGGCAGGTGCTCTCCCGCACCGCGGCGGGCGCGAAGCCCGCGAAGTCGATCCCGCCGCCGCGATTGTTGCCGCCGTTGTAGGAGAGCCGTGCCGCCTCCCAGATCGCGTCCACCGGCACCGGCTCGCTCACCGCGAGCGAGCCCACGCGGCAGGAGTCGTGCTCGGACTCGGGCGCCGGAGCCTGCGGCGCGCGCCCGTTGCGCTCCGGCATGATCAGCAGGTCGGTGCGCCCGCGCAGCAGGCGGATGTCGTCGATCAGCCGCGCGCGGTCCACCACCTTGCCGTCCGCATCCAGCGCCCCGTGCTCGAGGTTGAGCGCGTCGATCAGGACCGCGAGCTTCACCAGGTTGAGCGCGGTCCAGTTGCGGAACCGGCGGCGCATGAGCGCGCGGTCGTTCTGCACCGTCAGCTCGTGCTTGGTGGTGATGCCGCCGCGCGGGCAGTCGAGGTGGCAGTTGCCGCACTGGTTGCAGCCGAACGCCACCGCCTTGCCGATGCTGGCCTCCACCAGGCCGTCGGCGCCCGCGATCAGCACCTTGAGCATGTCCAGCTCGCCGCGCAGCCCGCCCGAGGCGAAGAGCCGCGTGCCGCCGCCCGCGCCGAACGGCGCGCCGTTCAGGTCGCGGATCGGGCGCAGCACGCCCGAGCCGTCGAGGTCCACCTTCTCGTGCACCAGCGCGTGGTGGGTGTGGAGCATGGTGCGGAAGATGTCGGGCCAGCCGACGTGCGAGGAGTCGGCGTGGTAGTTGCCCGAGCCGCCGAGGCCCGAGTCGACCAGCAGGTAGTCCACGACGAAGTTGGACCACATGCCCGCCGCCACGTACTTGGTGTAGTTGGAGCCCGTGATCTTGATGCCGCAGTGGTTGTGATAGAGCAGCCACAGCCACACCTCGGCCGGCATGTCCTCGATCGAGTAGATGTCGTGCTTGGGATCGGGCGAGAGCGCGTCGGTGCCGACCGGGATGTTGCGCGCCTTGCTCACGGTGGCGGTGACCTTGGCGCCGCTAAGCCTTCCGCCCTTGCCGGGCTTGGCGCCCTGGTTGATCTTGATCTCGACGTCGCGCACGCGCCGCAGGTCCGCGGCGTGGATGCCGAAGTGCCCGCTCGCGGCCTGCAGGCTCTCCCACTTCATGTCCTCGTCGGCGGCGAGCCGGATGGGCCCGCCCTCGCCCGACGAGGTCATCGCGAGCCCGCTGTTCCCCTCGATGCGCGCGATCAGGAAGTCCTCCGACGCCGCGCCCAGCGAGATGCTGGCGTGGGAGACCGGGCCGTGCCACACCGGCTCGCGGAACCCGAAGCCCGAGAGCACGAGCGTGCCGCGCGGGTCGCGCTTGAGCGTCACGGCGCCGTCACGCGAGGCGCGCAGCACGCTGTGGCCGGTGGCGCTCGCGGGCGCGGCCAGCTCCACGCGCCGCTCGCCGCCCTCGGGGTCGCGCGCGACCAGCGCGAGCGGCGCGCCCTTCTCGAGCGCCTGGACCAGCGCGGGCGCCGGTGCCCAGCGGTGCTCGAACCCGCCGCGCGCGTCGGCCTCGAGCGTGACGAGCGCCGCAGCATCCGCGCCCCCGGCGTGGAGGCTCACGCGGGCGCCCGGCGGGACCGCGCCCGGGCGCAGGAAGCCGCGCGGCACGGCGAGCGAGACGTAGTCGAGCGCCTGCGGATCGCGGGCCAGGCGCTGGAGCGACCAGGCGATCGACTCGCGCGTGAGCCGCACTCGGATGCCGTCGAGCGACAGCTCGCCCATGTCGCTCGACAGGAAGAAGTCGTCCGCCTCCGGCATCTTCCCCGCCGCCATGCGGTAGATCACCTCGAGGAAGTCGGCGCTGAGATTGCGGTTCGAGTTCTCGAGGTGATAGTTCGCGTTCCGGTGCGCGAGGATGCGGGCGGCGTGGACCAGCGGCAGGTCGGGCCGCACCTCGGCAAGCAGCCCCGAGACCTTGAAGCGCTCGCGCACCGCGCGCGGCGGCGGCTCGGCCGCCACCCGACGCGCGTTCAGCTCGGCGTTCTGGACCGCGAACTCGGGTGTGGCGAGGCGGTCCACCTCGTGGATCCACTCCTCGGTGAGCGTGATCGCCATGGTGTTGCCCGAGGTCTTCTGGATGTCGTCGATCCCCATGCAGGAGAGGAAGTCGAGGATGCTGTGCTGCCAGCACGTGAGCGTGTTGAGCGCGAGGGTCTCGAGCTCTTCGCGGTCGCGGGCCGCGAGCGCGGCCGAAAGCGGCGCGGGATCGGCGCCGTGGTAGACGTCCACCAGCCCGGGCTCGAGCGCGAGCGAGGCGGCGTGCGTCATGGCGCCGCCGTTGGCGCCCAGCAGCACCGCCTCGTAGACCGCGGCCGCCGAGGAGAGCGTGTCGGTGTCCCCGCCCGCCGAGACCAGCTGGACCCGCGCCCGCAGAAAGCGCGCCTTGAGGTAGGCGTCGATGCGCGGGATCAGCCGGTACGATTTCTCGCTCCCGGAATGCACGTGGATCACCGCCACGCCGTCGAGACGCACCGCGTCCTCGAGCGCGCGCCAGAAGCGCGGGCGCTCGGCGCCCTCGGCCGCGAAGCCGCCGTAGCGCAGGAACACGGAGAGCAGCGCGTCCGGATTCGTGGCGCGCACGAGGGCGGCGCTCGATTCCAGGTCCCCGCTCCACTCCAGCTCGACCACGCGCGCGCCCGCCACCAGCTCGCGCAGCGCCCCGGGGCGCGCGAGCGCCGCGGCGTCGGCGGGCGTGAGGCGCGGCATCAGGTCGGCCGCGTGCGGCGCGAGCGCGGCGAGATGCTCGAGGCAGCGCGCGGCCTCGGCCACCACCAGCGAGCGCGTCTGCAGATCGCGCTCCGGGTCGGCCGCGGCGATCGCCTCCAGATACGCGCGCTCCATCGTCACGCCGTCGCCGTGGGGCAGCGGGCCCACGATCATCGGCAGGTCGAGGCGCAGCGAGCGGAGCGGCGTGGTGCGCTGGCCCTCGGCGGTGCGGAACAGCACCGCCGGGTGCTTGCGCACCAGGTCCCAGGCGGTCGAGAACTCCTCGCGCAGGCCGTCGTTCGCGGGGTGGGTGATCGCGGCGTGCGAGAAGTACGAGCGCCAGAACCCGTAGTGCCACGCCGCGCCGAGCGTGAGCGGCTCCTGCCGGTAGCGCTCCTTCCACAGCTTGTCGAGGTCGAACGCGGAGATCTCGAGCTGCGGGATGTCGCGCGACACGCGCGACCAGTGCGACAGGAAGAGCCGCCCGCGCCGCCCGCGCGCGAGCTTCCAGAAGGCGCCCTCCTCGACCCCCGCGCGCTCGAGCAGGTAGGAGAGCGCCGCGCGCTTGCGCCCGCGGTCCTCGACCTTGGGGCTCTCGGGATCCACCACCAGCGTGAGCAGGTCCTCCCACAGCGCCACGCGCTCGCGGAGCAGGCGTCCGTCGCCGCCTTCGCCCGCGGGCGCCGCGGCGCGCGGCGGCAGCAGGTCCGCGCTCAGGCGCTCGATCCCGATGCTCATGCCTTCCCCCCGCGCTCGAGCTCGGCGATCGCGACGAACCAGTCGGCGGTGGGCGCCTCCACCACGCGCAGCGTCTGCCCCCCGTTCAGGTGGTTGGCGGGGCACACCTCGACGCACGTCCCGCAGCCGATGCAGCGCAGCTGATCGGTGGTGATCCAGCGCGGATCGTCGCCCTCGAACTCGTGGTTCGCCTGGGTGGGGCAGACCGCGACGCACGCCCCGCAGTGGATGCAGGTCGCGGCCGGGCCGGCGTCGTTCTCGGCGCGCAGCAGCAGGTAGCGCGCCACGCCCGGGAGCGATGCGGGCGCGCGCTTCACGTATCCGCCCGGGCGGATGTCGAGGAACTCGCGGTAGCGCGGCGCGGAGCGGAGCGCGAGCAGCACCGCGGCGTGGCGCTCGCGGTCGTGCGGGCGCTGCGCGTTCGAAGCCTGCTGCATGCGCTCGTAGAGCGGCAAGTGCGGGATGCCGGCCTGGCACACCTCCTCGCAGTTGCCGCAGCGCATGCAGAGGTCGAGCAGCGCGCTCGCCGCGGGCGCGAGCGCCGCGCCGCCGTGCATCGCCTCGCCGAGATGGGTGAGGGTCTGAGGCAGGCGGATCTTCGAGTCCACGAACACCGGGCAGACCGAGTTGCACTCGCCGCAGTTGACGCAGTTGAGCGCCCGCGCCGAGGCGATCTGCGGAGCGCCGGCGATGGGCGCTGCCGCCTCGGCCGCCCGCGCTGCGCTCGCGCCCGCCGCGGCACCGTTCTCCGCCGGCGCCGCCGCCTGCTCCGCCGGCGTGGCGCGGAAGCGCGCGCCCACCGCGGCCGGCTCGCCGCGCCCGTGGGCCGGGCCCGGCCGCCCGGCCAGCAGCCGCTTCGCCGCGCGCGCGAGCGGCGAGAGCGCCGCGCTCGCGTAGACGCCACGCACCAGCGACACGCCGGGCGCGAAGCCCAAGGCGAGCACGGCGCCGAGCAGGCCCTTGAGCCGCATCTCCAGCAGCACGCCGCGGTTCACGATCGCCGCCGGATCGAGCCCGCGCTTGGCCGCGCGCAGCCGCTCCGCCCCGCGCACTCCGAACGTGCGCGCGAACCACGCCGCCTGCCAGCGCCCCAGCACGTAGGGCCGGCCGCGGTGGCGCTTCATCGCCAGGTCCACGAGCGCGGGCGCGATCACGAGGTCCACGGCGAACGATCCGCTGCGGTGGTCGGTGAGGTAGCCGCCGATCACCAGCGCCTCGCCGTCGGCCAGGTAGTAGACCTCGGCGTCGAGATCGGTCCCGGCGCCGCGCGCGAGCTGTTCCGCGCGCGGGAGGAACGCCTTCACCTCCGCGGCCGGCATCACGATCTCGGCCGCCAAGAGCCCGGGCCCGAGCCGCTTGGTCTGCTGGGGCTTGAAGCGCTCGACCGCGATCCGCGCGCTCTCGCGCCCGAGCACGATGGGCGCGCCCGGCACCTCGCCAAGCGCGCGCGCGAACTGACGCGCCGCATCCAGCCCGAAGAAATCCACGAACAGGTAGCCGCCGGCGTGCAGGCGGTCGGGAGCGGTCCCGGCTCCGGCCTCCTCGGGCCCGGCGATGCGCTTCCACGGCATCCCGCTCCCGTCCGAGAGCGCGCTCGGGTGGGCGCGCCAGTCGCGCGCGTCCTCGTCCTCCCACACCCGGCGGGTGTGGTGCATGTGCGACCCCGAGAAGAGCTTCACGTTGGCGGGCCGCGGGAACCGGGCGGGCGCCGCGCGCGCGATCCACTCGGCGGCCGCGAGCGCCTGGTCGCGGGTCTCGAACGAGATCAGGAACGCGCCCAGCACGGGGCGGGGCTCGATCGCGACCGTGAGCTTCACCAGCACGCCGAGCACGCCCTCGCTGCGCGCGAGATCCGCGAGCGCGAGCGGCGGGTAGCCGAGGCCGCGGAACCAGGCCGCGACCTCGGCCGCGTCGCCGAGCGTGCGCCGGTGCCGGCCGTCGGGCACGTCGAGGCGCCCGTCGTCGTGGAAGCGCACGTGCTCTCCCGCCGGAAGAGCGACGTCGACGGCGCGCACGCTGTCGAGCGCGCGGCCGCGGCCGAAGGCGTTCATGCCGATCCCGCCGGTCGCGAACCAGCCGGCGAGCGTGCCGCCCAGGTTCGAGGGATAGGCGCGCAGCGCCAGGTCCTGCTCGGCGAGCCGCTGGTGGATGGTGCGCAGCCGCGCCCCCGCGCCCACCACGCACACGCCGGCCTCGGCGTCGATCTCGATCGAGTCGAGCCGCGAGAGGTCGAGCGTGAGCCCGCCCTCGTTCGGCACCGAGCCCCCCATCGCGGTCGAGGCCGCGCCGCGCAGCGCGACCGGCACCGCGTTCGCGCGCCCCCAGCGCAGCGCGCACGCGGTCTCGGCGAGGCTGGCGGGCTGGAAGACCAGATCGGGGACCGCGCGCGTGAGCGTGCGGGTGAAGAGCTTCCCCAGGTACACGTTCTGGTCGCGGTCCGCCTCGCCCCGGATCAGCGCGTTCGTGACGATGCGCTCGCGCAGGTTCTTCGGCGGGCCTTCGCCCTCGGGCTCGGCTTCGAGCGCCGCGAGCAGTGAGCGGGCGAGCTCCCGGGTGCGGGGCGGCGCCTCGCGCTCCTCGAAGCTCCGGCCGTCGTCGAGGAAGGCGTGGAGGTCCGGGATCGAGTCGCGCACCGCGGCCGCGCGTTGCGCGGGGCTCAGCCCGACGAGGGAATCCAGCGGCTGGCCGACGACGCGTGCGAGAAAGGAGGGTTGGGTCATCCCCGGGCTGGGAGGAGTGGCTCACGTCCGCGCGCCGGCGCCCGCCGGGGCGCGCCGCAAGGGCCCGCGGGTGGGCAAGGCGCGAAGCGTCCCGCCGCGGGAATCCGACACCGCGAACGGCCGGACTATAACAAAGGGGCGCGAGCGGGTCACACCGGCGGGCCGGCTCGAGGCGTCGGCCGGGGCACCCGTGCGCCCGCCCGCTCTCGGAGCGGGTCGAGCCCCCGGGGCCCTGGCGCCAGGGCCCCTCATCCGACAGAATGCCGGGCCCCGTAGAGACATCGAGACCCCCTGACCCCGGAGCCCGACGCTTGATCCGCCGAATCGCGTTCCCGATCGCCTTGCTCGCCGCCTCCACCGCATCCGCCCACGAGTTCTGGCTCTCCCCCTCCACCTACCGGGCCGGGGCTCGCGACACGGTGGCAGTCTCGACCTGGGCCGGCACCGGGTTCCGCGGCGAGGCGAAGCCGTGGGCCGCGCCGCGTGCGGTCCGCTTCACGCTGCGCACCACGCGCGAATTCGACCTCCGACCGGCGGCGACCAACGGGGACCTCACCTGGGCGCGCCTGGTCCTGCCCGACCAAGGCGGGGCGATGATCGGCTTCGAATCGAACTTCGCCGACATCGAGCTCGAGGCGGCCGAGTTCGACCGCTACCTGACGCTCGAGGGGCTCGACGGTCCGCTGCGGGCGAGGCAGACGCTCGGCAGCCGCGAAGGAGCGGGCCGCGAGCGCTACGGGCGCTGCCCCAAGACCTGGATCGCCGGGGCCGATGCCAAGCGCGCCACGGCGCCGCTCGGGCTCCCGCTCGAGCTGGTCCCGCTCGCCGACCCGACGCGGGCTTCGCCGCTCCGGCTGCGCCTGCTCGATCACGGCAAGCCGCTCGCGGGCGCCCTGGTGCGGGCGTGGCATCGCCCGCTCGAGGGAACGGGCCGGCCGGCCGACCCCGCGACCCGCGACTCGGTGGGCATGGCGCTCGAGGCGCGCACCGACGCCGGCGGGATGGTCACGCTCGACACGTCGCGGCCGGGCGAATGGCTGGTGAGCGCGGTGCACATGATCCCGAGTGGGGACCGCGCCGAGGCCGACTGGGAGAGCCGGTGGGCCTCGCTCACGTTCGCGCGGGCGGGCAGGTGAAGCGCCGGGCGACGGCGGCGGCCCTGGCGTTGGCGCTCGCGCTCGCCGGCCGGGCGTCCGCGCATCAGGAGCCCTACAGCCACGTCGAGGTCCGCGTCGGGCCCACGAGGATGGAGGGGCGCGTGATGGGGCACGTGGTCGACCTGGCGCACGAGGCCGGGCTGCCCGCCCCGGACTCGCTCTTCGACGCCCGCTACGTCGCAGCCCGCCTCGCCGGGCTGCACGCGATGCTCGAGTCGCGCTTGATGCTGCTCGCCGATGGCCGGCGCTTCCCGCTGCGCTGGGGATCGTTCGAGATCGTGCGCGACCGCAGATCCGTGAGCTTCGACTGGAGCGCCGAGGTCGGCCCACCCGGCGTGCTCGAGCTGCGCGGCCGGCTCTTCCCCTACGACCCGCCGCACGAGACCTACTTCAACGTCTACCATCGCGGAGCGCTCGAGCTGCAGGCGCTGCTCGACCATGCGCACCCCGACGCCACCTGGTACTCCGGCGGTCCCCAGGGCGTGTGGGCCGTGGTGCAGACGTTCGTGCTCCAGGGCATCCACCACATCTTCGTCGGTCCCGACCACATCCTCTTCATCGTCGGGCTGCTGCTGCTGGGGGGCTCGATCGGGCGCCTGCTGAAGATCGTGACCGCCTTCACGGCGGCCCACAGCATCACACTGGCGCTCGCGGCGCTGCGCGTGGTCGATCCGCCTGCACGGGTGATCGAGCCCCTGATCGCGCTCTCGATCGTCTTTATCGGAGTCGAGACGCTGCTGGCCTTGCGCCGCCCGCGCGACTGGCGCGCCCGCATCGCGTTCGCGTTCGGCTTCATCCACGGCTTCGGCTTCGCCGGCGTGCTGCGCGAGTTCGGCCTCCCTCCCGGGGCGCTCGGCTGGTCGCTCGCCTCGTTCAACGCCGGGGTCGAGATCGGGCAGGCGTGCATCGTGCTCTCCGTTGCCCCGGCGCTCGCGCTGCTGCACTCCCGCCGCCCGATGCAGTCGCGGACCGTGGTCGCATACGCGTCCGCCGCGATCATCGTCGCCGGCGCGTGGTGGTTCTTCCAGCGAGTGTGGCTCGCCGCCTGATCTCCAGAGGCCGGAAGTCGGGCTTCATCCTGCGTTCCGCACACGTGGCCTCGCCGCGTCAAGCTTCGACCGGCGTCCGTCGATAACCGCGGTGGCGGAATTCCGGAGGGCGCATGGACCCCAGACGACCGAACGAGTGTCCGCGGTGCCGCTTCCCCTACTCTGCGTGGGACAGGGAGCACGGCATCTTCGGCGAGCGCGCCGCGAAGAACCTGCGGGACCGCTCGAGGCAAGGCTGGGGCCCGCTCGGGCATGCGCGCGCGGCGGACGCGGAGCAGACGCGGCCGTGGCGGTGCCGATGCGGGACCTGGCTGCGCGCCAGGGCCTGGAACTTCGGCTGGGTCGACATCGCGGGCATGGCAGTGCTCGCTTTCCTCGGAGTGCTCCTGGCGGTGCGCTATTCGTGGATGGCCAACCCGTACGTCCTCGGCGTGCCGATCGCGCTCTGGTTCGCATACCGGGTCTCGTCCCAGTTCTCGGTGGAGGAGGTGCCGGCCGAAGCCGCGGAGAAGCTGGCCGGCTGATCCCCTAGCTCCGCCGCCTACGGCCCTTTGGCCTGCTTCATCCGCAATCTTCCGAGCACCCATCCCCATCGCCTGAAAGCGCTAATTGACGCGCAGGTCATTTACTTCGAATCCTAATGACCCGCAGGTCATCAAACGCGGCCATGAGCACCCCCAGGCAAACGGCGAAAACGGGCCAGCGGCACGGCCCCCGCTGGCGGCGGCGCAAGGACGCGCGGCCGGCGGAGATCATGGACGCGGCGCTCGACAGCTTCGTCGAGCGGGGGTTTGCGGCCACCAAGCTCGAGGACGTGGCGCGCCGCGCCGGCATCACCAAGGGGACGATGTATCTCTACTTCCCGAGCAAGGAGGCGGTGTTCCAGGCGGTGGTGCGCGAGTCGATCGTGCCGGTGATCGCCGAGGGCGAGGCGCTCGTGGCCGGTTACCAGGGAAGCGCGCGTGACCTGATCGCGCTCATGGTGCGGCGCTGGTGGGAGACGGTCGGCGAGTCGCGCCTCTCGGGCATTCCCAAGCTGGTGATGGCCGAGGCCTCCAACTTTCCCGAGCTGGCGAAGTTCTATCACCGTGAGGTGGTCGAGCGCGGCCGCGAGCTGTTCGGGCGCGCCATCCAGCTCGGCATCGACCGCGGCGAGTTCCGCACGCTCGACGTCCCGCTCGCGGTGCGCCTGCTGCTCGCTCCCCTGGTCTTCGTCTCGATCTGGAAGCATTCCTTCGTGCGCTGTGATCCCCGCGGCTTCGACGTGCGCGCCTTCGTGGACCTACATCTCGACACCTACCTGCGCGGGATCGCGGCGCCCTCCGGAGCGGCGTCATGACCCGCCTCGCGCGGATTGCGGCCGCCGTCGCCGTCGCCGCCGCGGCCTCCGCGCCGGCGTCGGGCGCCACGCGGCTCTCGCTCGCGGACGCGGTGCGGATCGCATCCGGCGCGACGCCCGCGGTCGAGATCGCGGGCCTCGAGACCAAAGCCGCGGAGTCGCGCCGCGCCGAGGCGCGCGGGGCGCTGCTGCCCAGCCTCTCGGGCACGGCCTCGGCGGCCAACCGGACCTTCAACAAGGCCACGATCGGGATCGAGTTCCCGAGCATCCCGGGTGTGCCTCCCTCGTCCGACCTGGTGGGACCGTTCGACGTCCTCGACGCCCGCTTCCAGGTCCGGCAGAGCCTGATCGATCCCGCCGCGTGGGCCAAGCTCCGCGCCGCGGGTGACGCGGTCGCGGTGAGCCGCGCCGAGCGCGAAACCAGCGCCGAGGTGGCGGCCCAGGGCGCATCGCTCGCCTACCTGCGCGCGCTGCGGGCCCAGGCGGTGGTCGAGGCCCGGCAGCTCGACTCGGGCATCGCCGCCCGGCTCCTGGATCTCGCGGAGGCGCAGCAGAAGGCGGGCGTGAGCCCGGCGATCGACGTGACGCGCGCCCGCACCCAGCTCGCCGCGGCGCGCGGCCAGCTCCTGGTCGCGCAGAACCAGCTCGACCGCTCGCGCATCGACCTGGCGCGCTCGCTCGGTCTCGATCCCGCCACCGGCTTCGACCTCGCCGACACGCTGTCGGACTCGATCGGCGGCTCGGCGGCCCCGGCCGACACCGGCGCCGCGCTCGCAATGGCGCTCGCGCACCGGCCCGAGCTCCTCACCCAGAGCAGCCGGCTGCGCCGCGCGCGCTCGGATCGCTCGGCCGTCGCCGCCGAGCGCCTGCCGCGCCTCGAGGCCTCCGCCGACTACGGCCTGAGCGGCGAGACCGGTCCGGACGCCATCGCCACGCGGCAGGTGGGCGTGGCGCTCACGCTCCCGATCCTCGACGGCTTGCGCCGCGAGGCGCGCATCGCCGAGGGGAACGCGGCGATCCGCGAGGCCGAGGTGCGCGAGCGCGACCTGCGCGACCAGGTGGCGGCCGAGACCCAGGCCGCGCTGCTCGAGATCGCCTCCGGGGTCGACCAGCAGAGCGTGGCCGAGGAGCGCGTGAGCCTGGCCGACCAGGAGCTGGCGCAGGCCACCGACCGGTTCAAGAACGGCGTGGCCGGCCACATCGAGCTGATCGATGCCCAGTCCACGATGGTGCGGGCGCGCGACGCCCGGATCGACGCGCGCTACGCGACCGCGGCGGCGCGCATCGCGCTGGCGCGCGCGGTGGGCGCGGCCCGCACCGTGAAGTGACGTGACGCGAAACGACCCTGGCCGAGAAGGAATCCTCCGATGACCACAGCCACCGAAACCAGGAGCGCGCCGGCGGCGCCTCCCGCAGCTCCCCTCCAGCGCGAGCCCCTCGGCAACGACGGGCGAGGCGGCGTCCCCCCCGCCTCGACTCCCGAGCCGGGCGCGGCGCCGCCCGCCCGCGGCGGGCGCAGGCCCCTGCTGCTCGCCGTGGCGGGCCTCGCGGTGCTCTCGCTCGCCGGGCTCGGCGCGCGCGGCGTGATCTTCGGCATGAGCCACGTCACGACCGACAACGCCCAGGTCGAGGGCCACATCGTCCCGGTGATCTCCAAGGTGAGCGGCTTCGTCGCGGCCGTGAACGTGGACGACAACCGCACGGTCGCCGCGGGAGACGTGCTGGTGCAGATCGACGACCGCGACTTCGCGGCGCGCCTGAAGCAGGCCGACGCCGACCTCGCGGTCGCGCTCTCCAGCTCCGGCAGCCGCGGCCGCGCCGGCCAGGCCGCGTCGCAGCTCGCCGCGGCGCGCGCCACCGTGGCGCAGGCCGAAGCCAATGCCTGGCGCGCCGCGCAGGATCTCGAGCGCTACCGCGCGCTCGCAGCACGCGACGTGGTCGGGCGCCAGCAGCTCGACAACGCCGAGGCCGGGGCGCGCGCCGCCGACGCCCAGCTCAACGCGGCGCGCGAGCAGGCCGAGGCGGCAGCGGCCGGCCTCGAGGGCGCCGACGCCCGCGCGGCCGCGGCCAGCGCCGCGCGCGACCTGGCGTCGCTCCAGCTCTCCTACACCCGCATCACCGCCCCCAGCTCGGGCGTGGTGAGCAAGAAGAGCGTCGAGGTCGGGCAACTCGTCCAGGTGGGGCAGCCGCTCATGAGCGTGGTGTCGCTGGAGGACACCTGGGTGGTCGCCAACCTCAAGGAGACCGAGATCAAGGACGTGACGCCCGGCGACCGGGTCGAGATCGTGGCGGATTCGTACCCCGGACGCCGCTTCGCGGGCCGCGTCGAGAGCCTGAGCGCGGCGACCGGCGCCAAGTTCTCGCTGCTCCCGCCCGACAACGCCACCGGCAACTTCACCAAGGTGGTGCAGCGCATCCCGGCCAAGATCCGGCTCACCGGGCCCCCGGACGCGGCCCACCCGCTGCGCCCCGGCACCAGCGTCAAGGTCGCGATCGCGACCCGGTAGCCGCCATGACCGCGATGGACCTGGTCTCCGGTCGCGCCGCGGCGCTCGACCCGTACGCGAACCGCTACATCATCGCGATCACGGTCACCATGGCCGCGATGATGGAGCTGCTCGACACCAGCATCGTGAACGTGGCGATCCCGCACATGATGGGGAACCTGGGCGCCACGCTCGACCAGATCGCGTGGGTCGCGACCGGCTACATCGTCGCCAACGTGATCGTGCTGCCGATCACCGGCTGGCTCTCGGCCCGCTTCGGGCGCCGCCGCTACTTCGCCGGCTCGATTGCGCTCTTCACCATCGCCTCGTTCTTCTGCGGCAGCTCGCACACCCTCGCCGATCTGGTGTTCTGGCGCATCCTGCAGGGCCTGGGCGGCGGCGCGCTGCTCTCGACCGCGCAGGCCATCCTGTACGAGGTGTTCCCGCCCGCCGAGTACGGCACCGCGATGGCGATCTTCGGCATGGGCGTGATGGTGGGGCCGACGCTCGGGCCCACGCTCGGCGGCTACATCACCGACACGCTCTCCTGGCCGTGGATCTTCTACATCAACCTCCCGTTCGGCGCGCTCGCCCTGCTGCTGACGCTGGGCTTCGTCGGCGACTCGCGCCACGCCGAGAAGGTCGGGCCCGTGGACTGGTTCGGGCTCCTCCTGCTCGTGGCCGGCATCGGCTCGCTCCAGACCATGCTCGAGCGCGGCGAGCGCTTCGACTGGTTCGCCTCGCGCCAGATCGTGGCGCTCGCGGCGTTGAGCGCCGTGTCGCTCGCGCTCTTCGTGTGGCACGAGCTGCGCACCCCGCACCCGGTGATGGACCTCCGGATCCTGAAGAGCCGCCAGCTCGCGGCCGGCGTGATCTTCGCCGCCGCGCTCGGCGCGTGCCTCTACGGCACGGTGTTCCTGCTGCCGGTCTACCTCCAGGCGCTCCAGGGGTTCACCGCCAACCAGACCGGCCTCGTCATCCTCCCCGGCGCGATCGCGAGCGCCGTGGTGATGGCGGTGATGGGGCGGAACGCGCGGCTCATCAACCCGCGGCTCTCGGTGCTGGCCGGCGTCGCGGTGTACGCGCTGGCGATGTTCCAGTGGTCGCGCTTCACCACCGAGAGCGGCATGAGCGACTACTTCTGGCCCCTGATCCTGCGAGGCACGGGGCTCGGCATGATCTTCGTCCCGCTCACCAACATGTCGCTCGCCGACCTGCCGATGGCGCGGATCCCGAACGGCACCGGGCTCTTCAACCTGTCGCGCCAGCTCGGGGGCAGCGCCGGGATCGCGATCAGCGCGACGCTCCTCACCCGCTTCCAGGCGATCCACCACGCGCGCCTGGCCGAGAACGTGACCGCCTACGGCGAGGTCGCGCGCGAGCGGCTGGCCGCGATGACCGCCGGGCTGATCGCCCGGGGCACGCCGGCGCCGCTCGCCGGGACCCAGGCGATCGGCATGCTCGACGGCCTGGTCCGGCGCCAGGCGCTGATGCTGTCCTTCGAGAGCCTGTTCCTGATCTTCGGGTTCGCGTTCCTGGTCGCGCTTCCGCTGCTCGCGCTGATGCGGAAGAGCCGCGGGTACGGGGCGGGCGCGGCCGCGCACTGAGGCCGGCGCACGATCCGCCGCGTGGCAGCAGCAGCGCCGCCGGGCGCATCAGGGTCCCTCCCGCCGCGATCAGCTCTTCCGGTATGGGAAGTTCCCCGCCACCTTCTTCAGCAATGACTTCGTCATCGCCTCGACCGAGTTCGAGAGCCCGCCCTTGTCGGTGTGATCGTAGCTCCACAGCAGGGCCCCGTCGGAACCGTTGTGGACGCTCATGTTGATGTCCACCCGCTGCGTGGAACCGCTGAAGCCGATGAGCAGGGTCTGCGCGATCGCGGCGCCGGTCGAAGTCGGGCGTGCCTGGTGAATCGAGCCCGAAACGAGCGCGTCCGCGCCAAGAGCGTGCGCGATCTCGTCCCGTGTGTGCGCGGCCAGGCTGTCGAGCGGGATGCCGGCCTTGGCGAGCATCGCGTTCGTCTGGTCGACGTCCTGGAACCCCACGGTGTACTCGCCGTCCTGCGCACGCTGCAGGAAGCGGGCGTAGAGCTGCTTCTGGAACTCCAGTGACTCGTCTTCCTCCGACTTGCGGAGCATCTCGATCGTCATGTCCTTCGGCATGTGCTTCATGTCGATCGTGACTTTGAACGGGAGGATCGCGATGGTCTTGTGATTCGCCGTGAGGGCGGCGAATTGCGGATTCAGGTACTTCTGCGCGCCGGCATTCGCCCGGGTCGCCAGTGTGGGGAAGGCGAGCAAGGTGAGGACGGCGAGGCCGGAACACCTCGAGCGTGCGGTCATCGTTTCTCCTCGGCCGAGAGGATTCGCGGCCAGCGCCCCCTCGGCTCCGGGGCGGCCGGGCTGAGGTTCCGTCGGAGCGGAAGATCGAGCCGCCGCCGACTATAGGTCCGTCACGGGCGCCGTGCCAGAACGCCCGGCCTCAGCCTCCGGCTGCCAGCTCGCGCAGGCGCTGGAAGAGCCGCGCCGCGCCCAGCGTGTCCAGGGCGCAGTAGCGCAGCAGGTCCTGCCGCAGGCCGCGCCGCTCTTCGTCCTGCATGGCGGCCTCGCCGAACAGCAGGCGATCGAGCAGCACGGACGCCAGGCTCCCGTCCGACACCTCGAGCCCCTCGTAGCTCAGCTCGGGAACGAGCGCGGGCAGGACGCGCTTCAAGCCGAAGCTCCCGTGGAAGGCCGGGTGGTACACGTGCTCGCGCACCAGCGGCAGCATGTCCTGGAGCCTCCGGTCGATGTCCTGGATGCCGCGCACGAGGCGCGCGTCGAGCCGCGCGGCGAGCGGGCCCAGGCAGGTGCGCTCGAAGGCCGCGTTGTACGCCACCACGGTCTCGGCCCCGGCGCAGGCGGCGATCAGTCGCTCGGCGCACGCCGCGCGCGAGTCCTCGGGGCCCTCCGCGAGCCACTCGAAGTGAGCGAGTGCGCCCCCTTCCTGCTTGTGGCAGCTGAACTGGACGGGGACGGCGTCGTAGGGATGGCACCCTTCCCACACCGGGATCGCCGGGGCGACCGTCTCGAAGTCGAGGAACGCGAGCGGCGGACGGAAGGCCGCGAGCGCCTCCCCCAGGCCGGGCTCCACGATCATCCTTCCCTCCCGCACGCTGCGGCGCTGCCGCTCGGCCGCCGGGTGCAGGTCCAGCCCCTCGGGCAGATCGAAGATCGTGCGGTAGCCGCGGGACTCGAGGTCCCACGCCTTCTTCCCCGCGTAGTAGAGCGTGCTCACGTGGTGTTCCGGCAGGCCCGACCAGCAGCGCGCGAGGAACGGGCAGTCGTGGGGCGCCGTGCAATGGGGGCCGATCGCGACCCCGGGGAGCGGCCCTTCCAGCATTCCGAGCTGCGCTTCGGCGAGTCGCGGCACGGCCGGCAGCAGCGCGACGACGCCGGAGGTGACGTCCTCGCGCACGTACAGATCGGAGAGGTCGGGGTACGTGCACGCGCGGTTCAAGTGCATGACCTCGGCGCGCGTGACCTCGAGCCCCGCGCGCCGGAGCACGTGCATCTGGATCGCGACGTCCGGGAGGTGCTCGGGCTTGACCGTGGTGGACGACTTCACCTCGATGAGCCCGAAGCCGTCGCCGCGGCGCTCGAGGATATCCACCGCGGCGAACACGCGGTCCGCGAGGAAGGAGGCCTCGTAGACCACGCGCGCGCCGGCGGCCAGCGCGGCCGAGGTCGCCGCGACCCGCTCCTCGATCCGGTCGTGGGGAATGTCGATCAGGCATCCGCCCGGCACGTACTCCCGCGCGCGCTCGCCGACCTTCGTGCCCTGGTCGAGCCGGAAGCGCTCCACGGCGGCGGCGACCAGCTCGGGCGCGTCGGGCTCGTGCACCCGCCACCAGAGCTGCTTGTGGCACTGGAGCCCCGCGGTGTAGCGGGACTTCGATAGACGGGGCGGGGCGACGATCAGGGCGGCGGACTCCTGCGCGGGCAAGGTGCGCTCAGCCTAGATCAGCCGCCCGGGCCGGCAAAGCCGCCCCCGCCCGCGGCGGGAGGGCCTCGTCGCACCGTCCCCGGGGACGGTTGCCGCGACCGTCGCCGGCGCCTTGTCAAGAACGCGGCAAGAATCGCCCGCGATTCTTGACCTCTTGCTGAGGCACACCTTAGCGTCTCTCGCCGCCCCGCGGCCCGCGCCATCCAGGGCGCAACCGGGGCCGGGGCTCTTCGTACTTCATACACGATTGGACATGGGCCGCGCTCGACTACGAGCCAACGGGACCCGCCGTGCCACGCATCCAAGAGGCAAGCGAGATGACCGAGACGATCGACGTCGCCAGACTGAACGAGACGGTGCGCGAGGAAGCGCTTCAGGTGCAGGCCGCCCTCAACGAGATGAAGAAGGTCATCGTCGGGCAGGGCACCCTGCTCGACCGCATGATGGTCGCCCTGCTCTGCAACGGGCACCTGCTCGTGGAGGGCGTGCCGGGGCTGGCCAAGACGCTCGCCGTCAAGACGCTCGGCCAGGTGCTCGACCTCCAGTTCGCGCGCATCCAGTTCACCCCGGACCTGCTGCCCGCCGACCTGACCGGGACCATGGTCTTCGTCCAGAAGACCGGCGAGTTCGCGGCGCGCAAGGGACCGGTGTTCACCAACCTGCTGCTCGCGGACGAGATCAACCGCGCGCCCGCCAAGGTGCAGTCCGCGCTGCTCGAAGCGATGCAGGAGCGGCAGGTGACGCTCGGCGACACCAGCCACCGCCTGCCCTCTCCGTTCCTGGTGTTCGCGACCCAGAACCCGATCGAGCAGGAGGGCACCTACCCGCTGCCCGAGGCCCAGGTCGACCGCTTCCTGCTCAAGGTCAAGGTGGACTACCCGAAGCAGGGCGAGGAGCGCCAGATCTTCGATCGCATGCTGTCGGGCGAGACGCCGCCGGTGTCGCGGCTGCTCAAGGCCGACGCGGTGCAGCGGCTCGCGCAGCGGGTGCGCGGCATCTACATCGACGAGCGCCTGCGCGACTACATGGTGGCGCTGGTCACCGCCACGCGGCGGCCGAAGGACATCGGGCTCATCGACCTCGCGCCGCTCATCGCCTTCGGCGCCTCGCCGCGCGCCACGCTGGCGTTCTCGGAGGCCACGCGCGCGATCGCGTTCCTGCGCGGCCGCGGCTACGTGGTGCCCGAGGACGTGAAGGAGATCGCCAAGGACGTGCTCAGGCACCGCATCCTGCTCACCTACGAGGCCGAGGCCGAGAACGTCACCACCGAGACCGTGGTCGATCAGATCCTCGAGCACGTCGAAGTGCCTTGATCGATCCGGCGGGCCACCATGCTTGATCGCGAGACGTTCGCCAAGATCCGGCGCGTCCAGATCCGCACCCGCACGATCCTCGAGTCGGGGATCGGGGGCGCCTACCACGCAGTCTTCAAGGGACGCGGCATGGAGTTCGCCGAGGTGCGCGAGTACCAGCCGGGCGACGACGTGCGCACCATCGACTGGAACGTCACCGCCCGCATGGGCTCGCTCCACATCAAGAAGTTCGTCGAGGAGCGCGACCTCACGCTGCTCCTGGTGGTGGACGTGTCGGGCTCGCAGTCGTTCGGCTCGAACTTCCTGCTCAAGCGCGACTACGCGGCCGAGCTGGCCGCGGTGCTCGCGTTCTCGGCGGTCCTGAACCACGACCGCGTGGGCGCGGTGCTGTTCTCCGACCGCATCGAGGGCTACGTGCCGCCCGGGCGCGGGCGCGACCACGCGCTGCGCATCGTGCGCGACCTGCTGGCGGTGGAGCCGCGCGGGCGCGGCACCGACATCGCGGCGGCGCTGCGCTTCGCCCAGCGCGTCATGAAGCGGCGCGGCATCGTGGCGGCGATCTCGGATTTCCAGGGCCAGGGCTACGAGAAGAGCCTCGGCGTGCTGCGGCGCCGCCACGACGTGATCGCGCTCCACCTCACCGATCCGCGCGAGCGCGACTTCCCCGACGCCGGGCTCGTGGCGCTGCTCGACCCCGAGACCGGCGAGCGCATCGTGGTGGACGCCGCGCGGCCCGAGGTGCGGCCGCTGCTCCGCCCCGGCGCCCTGGGCGAGGCCACCGAGACGTTCCGGCGCACGCGGGTGGATGCGCTCGCGCTCTCGACGGCGGAGTCGTACGAGAAGCCGCTTTCGGCGTTCTTCAAGCGCCGGGAGCGCAGGCGATGAGGGCGGCGCTGCTGGCGATCGCGCTAGTCGCGGCGGGGCGGACGGTGGTCGCCGGGCCCGCGAGCGCGGCGCCCGCGGCGGGCGCTGCGGCCCAGGCCGTCGCGGCCGCAGTGCCGGCGGTCGCCGATTCGGCGAGCGCCGGTGCCCTGCGGCCCTCGGCCGTCGCCACCGCCTCGAAGACCGAAGTCTCCGTGGGCGAGACGTTCATCGTCGAGGTGCGGGCGAGCGGGCCCGCGGGCACCGAGTTCGCGTTCCCCGACGCGGCCGCGCAGGACACGTTCGAGCTGAGCGCGGCGCCCCCGCCGCCCACCCCGCTCCCGCCGGGGACGCACCGCTATCGCGCCGCCGCGTTCGCCCTCGGCGAGACGCAGGTTCCGGCGATCCCGGTGCGCTACCGGCTTCCCGGCGGCGCCACGGGCGAGGTGAGCACCGCGCCCATCCCGCTCCGGATCGTTTCGCTGCTGCCCAAGGACAAGGCCGAGCAGAGGCTCGCCGACGTGCGCGCGCCGGTGAGCCTCGCGGTGGGCCGCGCGTTCTGGATCGGGCTGGTTGCGGCGCTGCTGCTCGCGGGCGCGCTGGCGTGGTGGCTGCTCTCGCGCCGCCGCAAGGAGGCGCCGGTCGAGGTCGCGCCCACCCCGGCGATCGCGCCCGACGAGGAGGCGCGCCGGGCGCTGGATGCGCTGGCGGCGTCGGGCCTGCTCGCGCGCGGCGAGCACCGGCTCTTCTACATCGAGCTGACCGCGATCGCCAAGCGCTACCTCGAGAGGCGGCTGGGCGCCCCGATCGTCGAGATGACCACCGCCGAGATGCTGGCGCACCTGAAGAGCGTGCCGGACGGTGCCGAGTTGACGCCCGCGCTGCGCGACCTGAGCGGCGCGGCGGACCGCATCAAGTTCGCGCGCGCCGACGGGCTCAACCAGGAGGCCGAGCGGCATCTCTCCGCGACCCGTGCCCTGATCGCGGCGCTCGAGGCCCGCCTGCGCCCGGCGGCACCGGCGGGGCTGGCGGCATGAGGGAGGCGTGATGGACTGGCAGGGCTTCCGGTTCCAGGACCCGGCCTGGCTGTGGGCGGCGCTGCTCGGCCCGCTGGTGCTCGTGGGCGCATGGCTGCGCGAGCGGCACGGTGGAGCGATCGTGTTCCCGGGCGCGGCGCGCCTCAAGGGCAGGCCCGCGGGGCTGCGCGTGGCGCTGCGCCACGCGCCCGCGGTGGCGGCGGCGCTCGGGCTCGCGGCAGCCTCGGTGGCGCTCGCGCGGCCCCAGCACGGAAGCCTCAAGGAGCAGGTGACCACGCGCGGCGTGGACATCGTGGTGGCGCTCGACGTCTCGGGCTCGATGGCGGCCGAGGACTTCCAGCCGCTCAATCGTCTGGCGGTGGCGAAGGACGTGGTCGCGGAGTTCGTGAAGCGGCGCCCGACGGACCGCATCGGCCTCGTGGTCTTCGCGGGCAAGAGCCTCACCAAGTCGCCGCCCACCACCGACGCGGCGGTCCTGCTGCGCCAGCTCGACGACGTGCACCTCGACATGCTCCCCGACGGCACGGCGATCGGCTCCGGCCTCGCCACCTCGCTCGTTCGGCTGCGCCATTCGAAGGCGAAGAGCCGGGTGATCGTGCTCGTGACCGACGGCGTCAACAACGCCGGGGAGATCGATCCCGCCACCGCCACCGACCTCGCGCGCGCCATGGAGGTGCGGGTCTACACCGTGGGCGTGGGGCGCGGCGGCCAGGTGCCGATGCCGGTCGACGTGCAGGACCCGTTCACCGGCCAGGTCACGCGGCGCACCATGATGACCGAGGTCCAGATCGACGAGGGCTTGCTGCAGAAGATCGCGGACCGCACCGGCGGCGAGTTCTTCCGCGCCACCGACTCGGCCTCGCTGCGGAACATCTTCGACCGCATCGACCGGATGGAGAAGTCGGAGATCAAGCTCTCCGCCTATCGCCGCTACCGCGAGCTCTACTTCCCCGTGCTGCTGATCGCGGCCGCGTCGTTCTCGATGGCGGGCGCGCTGTGGGCGGCCGGCCTCCGGGTGGCCCCGGCATGATCTTCGAATCGCCCCGCTGGCTCCTCGCCCTGCTCGCGCTGCCCGCAATCGTGTGGCTCGAGGCGTGGCTCACCGCGCGCGACCGCGAGCGCACCGCGCGGCTCGTCGCGCGCCCGCTGTGGGCGCGCGTGCTGCGCCGCCCGGGCGAGCACTGGCGCTTCCTGCGCCTCGCGTTGGTCCTGGTCGGCGCTGCGGGCTTGGCACTCGCGCTCGCGCGGCCCCAGTGGGGCATCGTGCGCGAGAAGGTCGAGCGCGAGGGCGTGGACGTGGTGCTGGCGCTCGATTGCTCGGGCTCGATGGCCACCGAGGACGTGCCGCCCAACCGGTTCTTCCTCGCCCGTCAGGGGCTGGCCGCGCTCATCGGCCGACTCGAGGGCGACCGCTTCGCGCTCGTGGCGTTCGGAGACCAAGCCTATCCGCTCGCGCCGCTCACGCTGGACGCGGACGCGCTCGGCCTCTTCCTCGACACCATGGAGCCCGGCATGATCCCGTCCCCCGGCACGTCGCTGGGCTCGGGTCTCGCCAAGGGACTCGACCTGTTCGTGGAGAAGGACCGGCGCAACAAGGTGATGGTGCTGGTCTCGGACGGCGAGGACCTCGAGGGCGACGTGGAAGAAGCGGTGCGCCGCGCGAAGGAGGCGGGCGTGATCGTCCACACCGTGGGCGTGGGGACCGAGGCCGGCCAGCCGGTGCCCGACTTCGACGCCGAGGGGAGAAGGACGGGGTTCAAGCGCGATGCGTCGGGGACGGCGGTGGTGTCGCGGCTCAACATGCGGACGCTGGAGGCGATCGCGCGCGGCACCGGCGGGCGCGCGTTCCGGCTCACGCCGGCCGATCCGAGCCTCGGAGCGCTCGCCCAGGCGATCGAGGGCATGGAGCAGAAGACGCTGGCGCGCGAGTTCTCGTACCGGCGCAAGGAGCGCTTCCAGATCCCGCTCGCGATCGGCATGTGCGCGATTGCGCTCGGGCTCCTGCTCCCGCCGCCGCCCCTGCCGCGGCGGGCGGCGCGGGCTGCCGCAGCAGGCTCGCGCGCCGTGCCCGCATCCGGCGCGGGCGCGGCGCGGGGCGCGGGCGCGGGCGCCGCGCGGGCCGCCAGCACCGGCGCCGCCGCCGTGCTGGCGCTTCTGCTCGCATTCGCAAGCGTCGCTCCCGCCCGCGCCGATTCCACATCCGCATCGCCCAATGCCGGCCGCAGCTCGGGCGTGCTCGACGAGCTGCTGCTCCGGCCCACGCGCATGACGCAGAAGGGGCGCAAGGAGTACGCGGGCGGGAATCACCCGCAGGCGCTCTCCGCCTTCGAGCGCGCCGTGCGCGCCCGGCCGCAGGATCCCGGCGGCCGCTTCAACCTGGCCGACGGGCTCTACAAGAACGGAAAGTTCGACGAGGCGGCCACGCTGTTCCACTCTCTCGGCGAGAACGCCGCCTCGCCGCTCGCCGGTGCTTCGCGCTACAACCTCGGCAACTCGCTCTTCCAGAAGCAGGACTACCGCGGCGCGATCCAGGCGTACCGCGAGGCTCTGCGCCTTTCGCCGGAGGATCTCGATTCGCGCCGCAACCTCGAGATGGCCCTGCGGGCGCTGAAGCAGCAGGAGGAGCAGCAGAAGCAGCAACAGAAGCAGCCGCAACAGAAGAATCAGGACCAGAAGGACGAGAACAAGAACGCGCAGGATCGGAAGCAGGACCCGCAGCAGAAGGACCAGCCCGAGCAGCAGAAGACTCCCGAGCAGCGCGAGAACGAGCGCTTCCAGAAGGACGCCGGGATGCCGAAGGAGCGCGCGATGCAGCTCTTGGACGCGCTGCAGCAGAACGAGAAGGCGGAGCAGAGGAAGCTGATGATGGCGAGAAGGGCGCAGCAGAAGGGGGGCGTGAAGGACTGGTGAGGCGCGCACTCGGCATTTGCGTCGCGGCCACGCTCGCGATCCTGATCGCGTCCGCCGGAGCGCCCCGTCCCGCGGCCGCGGACGGCGTGGTGCGCTCCGAGGTGGACGCGCGCCGGATCGGGATCGACGACCAGCTCCAGCTCACGATCACCGTCGAAGCGTCGGACCTGCCCGACCAGGTCGCGCCGCCTCCGCTCACCAACCTGCGGGTGGTGGGCGGGCCGGGGGTCTCGACCCAGATGTCGTGGGTGAACGGCCGCGCCTCCCAGTTGCGGAGCTGGACCTACGTGCTGCAGCCGACCGCGGTCGGAAACGCCGAGGTGGGAATCGTCGCCGTGCAGCTTCGCACGGGCGAAACCAGCGCGCCCGCGATCCCGATCGAGGTCGTGGCGGGCAGCGTGAAGCCCGCCGAGCCCCAGCGCGGGAGCAGCCCCTTCGACGAAGATCCGTTCGGCAGCTTCTTCGGCCGCCGCCGGGGCCCCGAGCCCAAGCTGTTCGTCGAGGCCCAGCCGAGCCGCACCAGCCTCTACGTGGGCGAGCCGTTGCTCCTCACCTACTACCTTTATACACAGGCGTCGGTCTCGGGGCTCCAGCTCGCGCAGGCTCCGCAGTACGCCGGATTCTGGGCCGAGGACCTGACTCCGCCCGGGCGCTCGAACGGCGAGCCCGCCACCGTGGAGGGCGTCTCCTACCGGCGCTTCCCGGTGATGCGGAAGCTGCTGTTCCCGACCAAGGCCGGGCGCCTCACCATTCCCCCGGCCACGCTCAGCATCGGCGTGGCGTCGCAGAGCCCGTTCGACAACGGCGCGGCGGTGCAGCGCTCCACCAAACCGGTCACGGTCGAGGTGAAGCCCGTCCCCGAGGAGCCGGGATCGAGCGGCGCCGTCGGACGCTTCAAGGCCACCGCCTCGCTGGACCGCCCGAGCCTCGCCTTCGGCGAGGCCGCGACCCTGCGGTTCAAGGTGGAGGGCAGCGGCAACCTCAAGTGGGTCGACCGCGGCCCGGAGCTGACCGTGCCCGGGGCGCGGGTCTATCCGCCCCAGGTGAAGAGCGACCTGCAGGCCGAGCCGACCGGCATCACGGGCTCGCGCACCTGGGAGTACGTGGTCGTCCCGCAGACCGCCGGGACGCTCGAGATCCCGCGGCTCGAGTTCGAGTACTTCGATCCCGCCGCGGGCCGCGTCGCGCGCAGCGCGACCGCGCCGCTCACCCTGCGCGTCGAGGGCGGCACGCCCGCGTCCGCGGCCCCGCCCCCGCTCGCAGGCCCCGGCCCGGCCGCGCGCGGCGGCCCGCTTCCGCTCCGCGCCGATCTCGAGCAGGGATCGCGCGGCGCGGCGCTGCCGGGCAGCGCGGTGGGATTCATCGCGGCGGGCGTGCTCGCGCTCCATGGACTGATGTGGGGCGGCGGCCGGCTCGCGCGCCTCGGGCGGCGCGGCCGGGGCCGCGCGGCGGCGCCGCGCAGCGTGCGCGGGGCGATCGGCGACCTCCAGCGCGTCGGCCGCGACGGCATGAGCAAGGAGAAGGCAGCGGGCCTGATCGAGAAGACCATCCACTCGGTGTTCGGCTCCCTCGACGGCGACGAGAGCGAGCGGGCGCGCGCGGTGCGCGACCTGCTCGACGAGGTCCATGCCGTGCGCTACGCGCCCCAGCTTGGCGACTACTCGGAGAAGCTGCGCGAGCTGGCGGCGCGCGCCGGTGACGTGATCCGGAGGTGGGCATGAGGCGTTCCCGGGCCGCCGAGGGCAGGCGAGGCGCGCGGCTGACGCGCGCGACCGCCTGCGCCGTCGCGGCGCTCGCGTGGCTCGCCGTCGCGGCGTCGGCGCACGCCAAGCCGGGCCCGCAGCGATTCCGCGACGCCGGCGATCTGGCCCGCGCCGGCGATTACCCGCGGGCGATCGCGCTCTACGACAGCCTCGCGGCCTCGGGGACCGAGAGCGCGTCGCTCTACTGGAACTGGGCGCAGGTCGCCGCCGCCCGCGGCGCCACCGGCGAAGCACTGTGGGCACTGCTGCGCGCCCGCGAGCTGGACCCGTCGGACCGGGCGGTGAGGCGCGACATCGACCGGCTGCGCGAGGCCGCGAACTTGGACCGCGCCGAGATCGCACCCGAGCCGCTGGCCGCGGTCGCCCGCGCCGCGCGATGGTTCCGGCTCGACCTCATCGCGGTGCTGATGCTCGCGATCTCGCTCGGGGCGCATGCGGTGTACCGCTGGCGGCCGTCGGCCGCCCGGCTCGCGCGTGTCGCCTGGGCGAGCCTCGCGATCGGGCTCGGCGTGGCGATCGTGCCGGTCGCGGGCTCGCTCGCGCGCCCGACCGGCGCCGTGGTCCGCCGCGGCGCTCCGCTGCTCGACGCCGCATCGCCGACCGCCGGGCCCGTGGGCACGCTGCGCGAGGGCGAGGTGGTCCCGATCCTCGAGACCAGCGGCGACTATGTGCGGATCGAGGACTCCTCGGGCGCGCGGGGCTGGGCGCTCGCGGGCGACGTGCGCCCGGTGACGGCGCCGGCGCGGCGCGCTTCGTAGCGCGAATCGCGCTCCTCGGAACGCTCGCTTCTCACGACCCCCGCATCAGCAGCGCGGTCACGTTCACGAACGACAGCACCACGCCCACGGCGGTGAGCGCCAGCAGCGCGAGCGCCAGCACCTGCACGGCCGGGCTCTCGCGCTTCTCGTCGCTGAAGCGCATCGCCTCCGCCACCACCCAGCCGCCGCCGAAGCCGCCCGCGTGCGCCCAGTTGTTCACACGCGACATGACGAATCCCATCACGAACATGAGCACCGCCCACTGCCAGAGCTGGGCGGTGATGTGCGACGCCCCGCGCCGGCGGTTGTAGACGATCAGCGCCGCGAGCAGGCCGAAGATGCTGCCCGAGGCGCCGATCGAAGGCGCGCCGCTCGCCAGGTTCGAGATCAGGAAGCCGGCGGCCCCGGCGACGCTGAAGATCACGAAGGCGCGCGCCGGGCCGTAGGCCTCGGTCACCGCCGGACCGAGGCTCCGGATCCACATCACGTTGAAGAAGATGTGGAGCAGCCCGCCGTGCAGGTAGATCGCGGTGAGGAGCGTCCACCACCAGCCCGCGCGCCACGCCACGCCGCCCGTCATCCCGAGCTGGTAGAGCGCGCGCGGCCCGGGCGAGAGGAACGAGAACAGGCTGCCGAAATCGAAGATCGCTTCGGGCTGGAGCACCAGGGCGACGACGTAGAGCGCGATGCAGCTCGCGACGATGATTGCGACCAGGTCGAGCTTCTGGCCGAACAGGCGCTGGATCGCGGGCGCGAAGCCGTAGAGGCCGGGACGCCAGGCGCCGCAGAACGGGCAGCGCTCCTCGCCGACCCCGATCAGCTTGCCGCACGAGGGGCAGATCATCGAGCCCTGCGTCTGTCGCATGGTGCGTCAGCATACGGCAGGTGCCGCGCGCGGGGCGAATCCGGGGAAACGGAGCTTACGCCGCCTGCTGCTCGTCCGCCTCGTCGGCCTCCGCGGCGCGGCCGCGGCGCTGCGCCTCCCCGGGGTCGCGCCGGCCGCCCAGCGCCTTCAGCGTCCCCACGAACCGCCACAGCGAGGTGAGCTGCCGGTAGCCGAGGTTCTCGACCAGCGAGTAGAGCGCGAGCCCCTCGAGGTCCGCGGCGCGGTCGAAGCGCGGGCAGGCCTTGCGCTCGAGCGCGATCGCCATCAGCGAGGGCACGGTGCCGCCCACCAGGAACACCGAGAAGTAGATGACGAGGAGCGCCGCATCGAGGCCTCCGGTGGAGGCGAGCGCGGCGAGCGCCACCTGCCCCCCGGCCTCGACCATCGGACCGACCAGGTCCACGACCAGGAGCACGAGGAACACGAAGCCGTGATGGAGGGCGAAGCGGCCGTTGAGCAGCATCTCCTGGTTGAACCACAGCGCGTCGGCCAAGCCCTGGTACCAGCGCGTGCGTTGGCGGGCGATACCGCGCAGCTTCTCCGGCACCGCGGTCCACGCCACCGCATCGCCCAGGAAGCGCACCACCTCGCGCTGGCCGTTGCGCGCCGCGCGGAGCTGGAGGCGCATGCAGAGGTCGGTGTCCTCGCCGGTGGTGCCGACGCGGAAGCCCCCCACCGAGCGCACCGCCTCGCGCGAGAACAGCCCGATCATCCCCGGATGCACGAACAGGCTGTCGAGGAAGGTCCACGCCATCCGCGCGGACAGCATGCTGCGCAGGTACTCGACCACCTGAAGGCGCGCAAAGCGGCTCGCGGGGAGCGCACAGTACTTGAGGTGCCCGCGTTCGATGATCGATCCGTTCGACGGCCTCACCACGCAGCCCACGGCGGCCACCGTCGGGTCCTCGTAGAACGGCAGCGCGAGCCGCGCGAGCGCGTCGCGCTCGAGCACCGTGCCGGCGTCGGTCAGCAGCACCAGCGGATGGCGCGCGTAGGCGACTCCGAGGTTGGCGGCGCGCGCCCGGCCCCCGCGCACCGCGTCCACCACGGTGAGGCGCGGATGATGGGGCGAGGCGAAGCACTCGCGCACCCGGCCGCGCGGCGTCGTGTTGCGCGGCGTGTGGTGCGCCGGGCGTAGATCGAACGCCTCGATCAGGCAGTCGAGCGTCTCGTCGGTCGAACCGTCGTTCACGACCACGATCTCGAGCGCCGGGTACTCGAGCTGCATGAGCGCGCGCACGCTCTCCGCGATCGACGGCGCGTCGTTGCACGCGGTGAGGAGAACGGAGATCGCGGGCGCCTGGTCGCTCTCGAACATGTAGATCGAGTCGGCCAGGAGCTGGCGGCGCCGCTGGCGGCCGAGCTCGGCCCGCGCCATCCAGGCGAGGGCGAGCTGGACGAGGAAGGCGACGACGCTGTAGACCAGCAGGACCGTCACGATCCAGTTGCCCCACTCGATCGCGAGGTCCTCAAGCCACACGCGCGAAACCTCCGGGGACCTCGTCCTCCCACTCGAGCCGCTGGAGCACCTCGCGCGACATGTCGGCCGCGAACTGATCGTGCCCGCCGTCGGCGAGCTGCTCGAGCGCGCGCCGGCCCTCCGCGCCGTGGCGGCCGAGCGCGTAGGCGGCGTGCTTCCTCACCCACCACTCCACGTCGCCGACCCGCGCGGCCAGGGCCTGGACGTTGCCGTAGTCGGGGATCGATCCCAGGGCCCGGGCGGCCTGGGCGCGCACCTGCCACGCCTCGTCGTCGAGCGCCGCGATCAGCGCCGCCAGCGATTCGTGAGAGCCGATGCGGCCGAGCGCGCGGGCCGCCATCAGCCGCGCCTCGAACGGCGCCTCGCGCACCAGGCCCTCCAGGATGCGAGGGGATTCCAGGTCCTCGCGCATCCCCAGCACGTCGATCGCCGCGCGATGGATCGGGGCTGCGCCGTTCCAGCCCGCGGCCGCGGCGCGCAGCGCGGGCAGCGCCTCGCGGCCGAAGCGCATCAGGATCACCACGAGCTGGCGCCGGCTGCATTCCGCGGTCGCGTCGGGATGCTCGAGCAGCCAGGAGAGCCCGGGCTCGTCGCCGAGCCGCGCGAGCGCGAGCGCCGCCGTGAGCGTGACGCGCTCGGGCCCGCGCGCCATGACCCGGCGCAGCGGCTCGCTCAGCTCGGGCGAGGTGAGGAGCCCCAGGCGCCGCGCGGCGAGCGCCCGCCGCCAGCTCGAGAGCTCCCGCAGCCGGCCGCGCTCGTACTTGACCGCGGGGAGCTGGAGGAGCTGGCTCGTGAGCAGGCGCCACTCCTCGCCCGAGACGCCGGACTCGAAGGCTTCGAGCGCGGCCCAGAACGCGTCGGGCTCGGCGGCGCGCACGGTCTCGACCATCTCGCCGGCGTCGGTCGTGCCGGTGAGGAAGCGCACGAAGGCCATGCCCACCTGCTCGACCTCGGTGCGCGTCGTGCCCCGGCGCTCGAGGGCGGCGAGCGACTCGATCGCGTCCGACCAGCGGTCCACGCGCTCCGAGAACGCTTCCTGGACCTGGCCAATCCATTCTTCCGCGGGGTGATCCGCCATGATTCACCTTGTGAAGGGGGGAGCCGAGAGGGGTACACGCCGTTATCGGCCCGCACGCGGAGCGGCTGAAGGGCGCGGGCCCGCTCCCGCCACCGGGCGCCGCGAGGGCCGGCGGGGATCGGGCGCGCAGCGCTACCGCGAAGGCCCGTCGCCTCGCGACTCGCGGGCGCACGCCGCGGCGCGCTCGAGCAGCAGCGTGCGCTCGCGGGCGTTGCGTGTGAGCGATGCCGCGCGCTCGAACTCGGCGCGCGCCTCCTCGTGTCGCCCGAGCCGGCGTAGCAGATCGCCGCGCACGCTCGGCAGCAGGTGGTAGCCGCGGAGCGCAGGCTCCGAGGCCAGGGCGTCGACCCGTGCCAGGCCCGCCGCGGGGCCGGACGCCATGCCCACCGCGACCGCGCGGTTCAGCTCCACCACCGGCGAGGGCGCGATGCGCGCCAGCTCGGCGTAGAGCGCGGCGATGCGCGCCCAGTCGGTCTCGTCCGCGGTGCGGGCCCGCGCGTGACAGGCGGCGATCGCGGCCTGGAGCGCGTAGGGGCCGCGCGCGGCGAGCGATTCGGCCCGCTCGAGCGCCGCGAGCCCGCGGCCGATCAGGAGATGGTCCCAGCGCCCGCGGTCCTGGTCGAGCAGCAGGATGGGCTCTCCCGCGGGGCCGACCCGTGCGCGCAGGCGCGAGGCCTGGATCTCCGTCAGCGCGACCAGGCCGTGGACCTCGGGCTCGCGCGGAGCCAGCTCCGCCAGGATGCGGCCGAGCCTGAGCGCGTCCTCGCACAGCGCCGGGCGCACCCAGTCCTCCCCAGCGGTGGCCGCGTAGCCCTCGTTGAAGATCAGGTAGATCACCTCCAGCACCGAAGCGAGGCGCACCGCGCGGTCGATGCCGCGCGGCACCTCGAAGGGCACGTGCGCCTCGGCCAGCGCGCGCTTGGCCCGCACGATGCGCTGGGCCACGGTCTTCTCGGGGACCAGGAACGCGCGCGCGATCTCCGCGGTGGTCAGGCCTCCGAGCATGCGGAGCGTGAGCGCGACGCGTGCCTCGGTCGGGAGCACCGGGTGGCAGGCGGTGAACACCAGGCGCAGGAGATCGTCGCCGATGTCGTCGTCGATCGCGGCGTCGAAGTCGGGGCCCTCGGCCTCCTTCGCCTCCAGCTCGCGGGCGATCTGCTCGTGCTTGCGCTCGAGCCGCTTGCCGCGGCGCAGGTGGTCGATCGCGCGGTGCTTGGCCGCGGCCATGAGCCAGGCCCCCGGCTTGTCCGGGACGCCCGACGCCGGCCACCGCTCGAGCGCCGCGACCAGGGCGTCCTGCGCCAGGTCCTCGGCGATCCCGATGTCCCGCACGATCCGCGCGAGGCCGGCGATGAGCCTCGGGGACTCGATCCGCCACACGGCTTCGATCGCGCGATGGGTGTCGGTGGCCGCCACGGCCACCGATCACACCACCGCGCAATCGCCGGCGCAAGGCGCGGGACGCGGCGCTCAGGCCTTGCCGCGACGCCCCGACTGCGCCTGCAGCATTCGCATCGTAGCGAAGCGGCGCCGGGCGCGCGCTGGCGTGCCCGGCGAGCCGCGATCGGCTAGCGCTTCCCGGCCTTGCTGAGCTTCTCCGTCTGCGCGCGCAGGCGATGCTCCTGGGCGCGGATCTCGCCGGTTGGATCGCTCTCCGCGAACTCCTCGGTCTCGTACACCTGGCGGATCTCGACCTCGGTCTGATCGAACGGGGCGCGCTTGAGCCACTCGAGCGCCTCGTCCCTGGACTTCACCTGCCAGATCCAGAAGCCCGCGACCAGCTCCTTCGCCTCGGCGAACGGCCCGTCGGTCACGATGCGCTTCTTGCCGTCGAACCGGACGCGCGCGCCCTTCGAGCTGGGATGAAGCCCTTCGCCGGCGAGCATCACGCCGGCCTTCGCCAGCTCTTCGTTGAACTTGCCCATCGCCCTCAGGATCTCTTCGTTGGGGAGAACGCCCGACTCGGAGTTCTTGTCCGCCTTGACCAGGACCATGAATCGCATCGCAGTCTCTCCTTCTCTCTGGAGTCCCGAGCCGGGCCCCGGTCGAATCCCGACCGGCCGATCCCTGCCCTTCACCGATACGTCGAACGAGGAGGCCTGAAATCGACACGGCCCGCGAGCCTTTTTTCGCGCCGCTGGCAAGTGCATGGGACGCCGGGAGATTCGGAGGCGACCGGAGCGCGGCTCACGACGGGTGCCGGCGCCCCCAAGCTCGTTTCCAGGGGCCTGCGGCCGATAACACGGCCATGGGCAACGCCTCCGGCCGCTCCCCGTCACCCTGGTGGTGGCTGCTGGTCCTTCCGGCGTGTCCGCTCATCGGCTGGGCGGTCGCCGAGCTCCCGGCTCAGGCGCCCCGGCAGCCTGCGCCTCAGCCCGTGCTCCAGCTCGGTGCCGGCACACAACCGGTCGCCGCGGGCGCCACGCGAGCGGAGCCGCCGGCCGGCGACACGCCGCAGGAAGAGTACTCGCAGTGGACCTCGTTCGAGAACGCGGTGGCGGAGTCGCGGCGCAGCGGCAAGCCTGTGATGATCGACTTCAGCGCCGACTGGTGCGGGCCGTGCCAGCGGCTGAAGCGCGAGGTGTTCGACGACCCCGGGAACGGCCACGTGGTCCAGACCACCGTGATCCCGGTGTCGATCGTGGACCGCGTGCAGGAGCGCGGGAGCAACCCGCCCGACGTCGAGGATCTGCAGCGCCGCTACCAGGTGCAGGCCTTCCCGACGCTGGTGGTGTTCTCGCCGGCGAGCGGCCGCTCCCTGCAGACCCGGGGCTTCGCCGACGCCGAGCGGACGCTGGCGTGGATCAAGTCGGCCGCGCACTCGGTGCGGTGATCTCGGGCGCGGTCACCTCGTGATGACGAAGCGTCCCACGCGCGGACCTTCGGCCGAGCGGATCCGGTACCAGTAGATTCCGCCCCGCAGCGGCACCCCACGTTCGTCGCGCCCGTCGATGCGCACCACGTAGGGTGCCGGCGCCGCCTGCGCCTCGTCCATCAACGTCCGCACCCGCCGGCCGCCGGCATCGAACACCTGCACGCTCAGCGCTCCCGCCCGCGTCGTCGCGAACGCCAGCAGCGCCTCCGACCGCACCGGGTTCGGGATCACGCGATCGATCAAGGCCGGGCCCGCTTCGGCCACGGCATCCGGCGAGCTCCCGGCCACCGGCTCCGCGCTCCCCAGCGGCCCGAGCAGGCCGCTGACCGTCACCGTCGCCGACGCCGTCCCGGTAGCGCCGCCGTTGTCGGTCACCGTGAGGCGCACGACCCAGGTACCCGCGCCGTAGACGTGGGCCGCGGTCGGGAGCGACTGCGGGCCGACCACCGTGCCGTCGCCGAAATCGAAGCGATAGGAGACGATCGAGCCGTCGGGATCGGAGGAACCCACCGCGCTCGCGACCGCCGGGAGCGGCGAGAAGCCCGAGGAAGGCAGGGCGGTCAGGCTCGCCACCGGCGGCTGGTTGGGCGTCGACACCGTCACGGTCTGGGAGGCGCTCGCGGTCGCGCCGCGGTCGTCGGTCACGGTTACGCGCGCGGTCCAGTTGCCGGCCGCATACGTATGCGTCGCGGTAGCGCCTGATTGCGGTCCCACCACCGTGCCGTCGCCGAAGTCGAACCGGTACGACGCGATTGTCCCGTCGGGGTCGCTCGAAGCCGAGGCATCCGCCCTCACCGCCAGCGGCGCGGTGCCCGACGACGGCGTCACCGTCAGCCGCGCCACCGGCGGCAGGTTGGCCGGCGGTGATGCGGTCACGGTCTGCGACGCGCTCGCGGTCGCTCCCCCGTTGTCGGTCACCGTGACGCGCGCTGCATCCATTGGGCAAGCGCCCGAAAGCGTGATGGGGCAATCCCCCGATGCCGCGGTACGAGTGAGGCGATTCGTTCAGGAAAGGTCAGGAGGCGACATGGCGTGCGCAGCGTGGGCTGAGGCAGGGGGAGCACGCAGCGGAGGGCTCGCGGCAGGCTCCTCGCTTGCACGCGAAGGCGGGAGCTGCGCATACTGCGCCGGTCCGTCAGTACGCGGGCGCGTCGTTGGGGGTGGTCGGAAGAGAAACTCCGGCCTGAGAGCACACCCTTCGAACCTGAACTGGGTCATACCAGCGTAGGGAAACGGCGAAGACAAGCGCGCTCTCCGGTTGCCTTCATGCCGTCCCTTCGCGGGCGGCTTCTTCTTTGGTGGGGCCTGTCGCTGGCACGTCCGGCCCCGCCACGGAGCCGCCCGCACGGGATCGCAGATGTTCAGCTCGAGCCCCCTCGACTGGGGGCTGGTCCTCCTCTACTTCGGCTTCCTCGCCGCGGTCTGGCTGAGGCTGCTCGGACGCCGGTCGAACGCGCTCGACTACCTGGTCGCCGGGCGCCGCGTGACGCTTCCGGCGTTCGTGGCCACGCTGGTCGCCACGTGGTACGGCGGCATCCTCGGCGTCGGCGAGTATTCGTATCGCTACGGGATCTCGAACTGGCTGGTGTTCGGCGTCCCGTACTACGTCGGCGCGCTGCTCTTCGCCCTGCTCTACGCGCGGCGCGCGCGCGAGGCCGCGCTCTACACCATCCCCGACCTGCTCCAGCTCCACTACGGGCGCGCCCCGGCGCTGATGGGCGCCTTCACGGTGTTCATCGGCTACGCGCCCGCCGCCTACGTGCTCATGCTCGGCACGCTGTTCGCCGCGATGTTCCACCTCGCGCTCGTCCCGTGCGTGATCGCGGCCTCGCTTTTCTCGGTCTTCTACATCGACCGCGGAGGCCTGCGGACCGTGGTCTTCACCGACCAGGTGCAGTTCGTCCTCATGTACGCGGGCTTCTTCGTCATGCTCGCCTTCCTGGTCGCGCGCCACGGGGGACTTGACTTCCTCCAGCAGCACCTGCCGCCCTCGCACTTCACCTGGAACGGCGGCAATCCCCCGGCCGCGATCTTCGTGTGGTACTTCATCGCGCTCTCCACGCTGGTGGACCCCGGGTTCTGGCAGCGCGCCTTCGCGGCGCGGGATCCCGAGGTGGCACGGCGCGGCGTCCTGATCTCGATCGCGTGCTGGATGGTGTTCGACTTCCTCACCACCTTCACCGGCATGTACGCGCGCGCCGTGATGCCGCAGCTCGCCCAGCCGGTGTTCGCGTTCCCCGAGCTGGCGCGCGTGACGCTCCCGCCCGGCGCGCTCGGACTCTTCTACCTCGCGATGATCGCGACCGTGATGAGCACGATCGACTCCTACGGCTTCATCGCCGCGGCCACTCTCGGCCGCGACGTGATGTGGCGGCTGCGCCGCGATCCGGACGAAACCCGCGTCGCGGACGACACCCGCAAGGGCCTGTGGGTCGCGGCCGCTTTCGCCGCGGCGCTCGCCGTGACCCGGCAGAGCGTGATCGACCTGTGGCACGACCTCGGCTCGATCGTCACGCCCACGCTGCTCCTCCCGCTCGGCAGCGCTCTGCTCGGGCGCGGGCGGCTCGGCGCGCGCTGGACGCTGGCCGCGATGGTCGTGCCGTTCGCCGTCACCCTGGCCTGGGTGGTCGCGAAGGGCTTCCCCGCCCGCGGCCACCCCGGCGAGTACCCGTGGTCCATCGAACCCATCTACGCCGGCCTCGCTGCCTCGCTCGTGGTGTACGCGGCAGGCTGGTCGCTCGGCAAGGAGGCAACGTCATGAGGAATAGGAACGCGCTCTGGCCGGCCGCGCTGGTCGCCGCCCCGCTCGCGCTCGGGGCGGCGTGGATGCCCGCGCACGGCGCGGAGGGGGACACGCTCCAGCGGATCGTTCCGCTCCCCGAGATCGTGGTGAGCACGTCGCGCGCGGGCGATCGCACGCCGATCGCGCGCTCGGTGCTCACGCGCGCCGAGCTCCAGCGCCTCGACTGGGGGCAGGACACGCCCATGGCGCTCGCCGCGCTCCCCGGAGCCTACGCCTATTCCGACGCCGGCAACGGCATCGGCTACTCGTATCTCTCGGTGCGCGGCTTCCCGCAACGCCGGATCAGCGTGCTGATCGACGGTGTGCCGCTCAACGATCCCGAGTCGCACGAGGTCTACTGGATCGACCATCCCGACCTGCTCGCTTCCACCTCGGAGCTGCAGGTGCAGCGTGGCGTGGGCGCGGCGCTCTACGGAGCCGCCTCGGTCGGCGGGGCGGTGAACCTCGAGACCTCGCCCTTCTCCGACGATCGAATCGCGCGCGCGAGCCTGGCCTACGGTGACTACCGCACGCGCCGCGCGATGGTCGAGATGGGCTCGGGGCGGCTCCCGGGCGGCTGGAGCTACTACGGGCGCTACTCGCGCATCGAGACCGACGGCTACCGCGACCAGTCATGGTCGCACCTCTGGTCCTACTACTTCGGCGCGCGCAAGCTCTTCGGCCGCCAGTCGCTCGCCGTGAGCGCGTTCGGCGGGCCCGAGGAGACCCACCTCGCCTACAAGGGCGCTCCGCGCTCGGTGCTCGACGGCGGGCTCACCGGCAGCGCCGAGCGCGACCGGCGCTTCAATCCCCTCACCTACCCCTACGAAGCCGACCACTTCTTCGAGCCCCACTACGAGATGGTGCATTCGTGGTCGCCCCGGCAGGGGCTCGCGCTCACGCAGACGCTGTTCTGGTTCGACGGCCGCGGCTACTACGACGAGGAGCGCAAAGGCGAAGCGCTCTCCAGCTACCGGCTCGACACGCTCTACACCGCGGACGGCTCGCGCCTCCCGCCCGGCTACTACCTGCAGGACGGGAACGGGAACCCGATCGTGGTGGGCGGCGTCTACCGCGGCGTCCTCACCGACCTGGTGCGGCGGCGCACGGTCGCGAACCAGCATTACGGCTGGATCCCGCGGCTCCGCATCACCCATCCGGACGGCGAGCTGATCGTGGGCGGCGAGCTGCGGTTCCACGACGGCCACCACTGGGGCGAGGTGCTGGGCGGGAACGGGCTGCCCGCGGGCACCCCGAGTGCCCACCGGTACTACGACTACCATCCGCGCACCTTCGCGGGCGGCCTCTTCCTGCGCGAAGAGTGGCGGCCGGTCGCGCCGCTCACTGTGACCGGCGATCTCGCGTGGCGCCACCAGAGCTACTTCCTGCGCGGCGACCGGTTCGACGGCAACCGCTTCGATCAGGGCTACGACTTCGCCGTGCCGCGCCTCGGCGCCACCTGGCGGCCGCGCGAGAACCTGAGCGTGTTCGGATCGTGGTCGTATTCCGAGCGCGAGCCGCGCTTCGTGGATCTGTTCAAGGGCGAGCAGGGCGTCGGCGTGCCCTACTACGATCGCTACGACCCCGCGCGCGGGATCGCCGAGGGCCCCCTGGTCAAACCCGAGAAGGTGAGCGACTACGAGCTGGGCGGGACCCTGGCACTGCGCGGCGTGACCGCGAGCGCCAACCTGTTCCTCATGGACTTCCGCGACGAGTTGGTGGACTTCCAGTTCAACGCCAACTTCTACGACTGGATCACCACCAACGCCGCGCGCTCCGTGCACCAGGGGGTGGAGCTGGCGCTCGCGACCGAGGCCCGGCCCGCGCGCGACGTCTCGATCGCGCTCGACGCCAACGGCACGCTCGGCGACAACCACTTCGTGGACTTCAAGGAGCAGCTCGACCCCCTCACGAGCGTGAGCCGCGACGGGCAGACCATCGGCTTCTTTCCCTCCGTGATCGCCAACGCCTCGGGGCGGCTGGTGTGGAAGGGCGTCCTGCTCGGCGCGGAGACCCAGCACGTCGGCGAGATCTTCCTCGACAACGGCGAGGACCCGAGCGGCCGCATCGCCCCGCACACCATGCTCAACCTTACCGCGGGCTACCAGCGGCCGTTCGGGGGCGGCGCCCAGTGGGCGCTCCGGGTGCGGGTGTTCAACGTGCTCGACAAGAAGTACGAGACCGGAGGCTATTTCGACTACGACACGGGCGGCAACTACGTGGCCCACTTCGTGCCCGCCGCGACCCGGCACGCGATCGCGCAGCTCGACGTGGAGTTCTGAAGGAGGGGATTCAATCCCCCCCGAGCCACACCACGCGGCTCGCCCGCGAGCCGTCGCCCGAGATGAGACGCACCCAGTAGAGACCGGCGCGCGCCACCACGCCCGAGTCGTCGCGCCCGTCCCAGCGGCGCGTCACGCGCACTCCCTCCCCCGCGCCGCGCGCGAGCGCGCGCACCCGGCGGCCGCCGAGGTCGAGGATCTCGAGCCGCCATGGCCCGGTCGCGGTCGCGAATGCGATCTCGACGCCCGGGCGCGCGGGATTGGGCGCGATCGAGAGCCGCGGCTCGCTGCGGATCCCGCGCGCCTCGACCGACACGGTGCCGGGACTCACGAACCACGGTGTCGTGGTCGCGTCGCCCTTGAAGAACGCGAGCAGGCTGTCGGCCACGAGGTCGCGCCCGCTCGCGGAAGGGTGCGTGCCGTCGCTCTGGAAGTCCTCGCAGCGCCAGATCAGCCCGTCGCTGCGGGGTGTGAGGCCGTCGGCCCACAGGTACGGCCCCCACGACAGCCAGGGGGACCGGACGGGTCCGCGTTCCGGATCGAACTCGAGGCTATCCACACCCGCGATCTGCGCCTCGATCAGCCAGCGCACCGCGAAGCCCGACTCGTAGGCGTAGGGCTCGGGGTTGAGCGTCGAGGTGGCGTATCCGGCGTAGATGCGGCTCGTGAGGTAGGCGAGGCGCAGGTTGGGCAGCTTGCCGTGCAGGATGCGAACGATCGTGCCGAGATCGTTGGTGAGCGACTCGGCCGATGCCGGGAAAGGCTCGGTGGGACCGCGCCGGGCCTCCTTGATCCACGCCGCCTGCGCCTGGAGCGGCGAGGACCCGTGCCCTCGCAATCGGGTTGCCACCGTGTCCCAGTAAGCGGCGTCGGGCCGGCGGATATCCTGCGTCGCCTGCCCGCCCTTCGCGCAGTCGATCACCAGCAGCCGCGGGTGGCGCCCGGGATCGCCCATCGCCTTGGGCACGAACGCGCTGAATTCCTGGGTGGCGTTGCTCATCCCGATCGAGATCAGCACGATGCGGCCGTTCACCGGGTCGGGATTGCCGAGCGTGTCCAGCGGCTCGATCGCGGCCGCGATCGCGAGCCCCGCGGAATCGTGGGCCGGCGGGCGGGAATTGGCGCCGCCGGGATAGAGTCCGCCCGTGAAGCCGTGGTAGGTCCCGGTCCCGAGATCGATCAGGGGAACGAAGCCGACCGACGTGCGGGTGCAGTCGCTGGCGAAGGCGCCGCGAGCGCAGAGCGCCGCGGCGAGCAGGGCGCTGGACGCGAGCGCGGCGCGCGCGTGTGAGGCATTTCTGCGAGCCATGGGATCACCTCGGAGGAAGAAGTCGGGCTCGGCCAAAGCGCCCATGATGGTGTCGCAACCGCCGCCGATGATCCAGCCCGAAAACGAGGGCGGCGGCTACGGCCGCAGGTGGATGCCCGGCGTCTCCATCCCCATGCCCGGACCCGCGCCGGAGCGGAACGTGTAGGTGAACACGGCCTGCACGTAGCGCCCGAGCGCGCGGTCGCGCGAGTCCTCCACGTAGCTCTCGGTGACGCTGCGGCTTACGCTGCGGTCCTCGCGCAGCACGTCGGTGGCGGTGATCCGGAATTCGCCGCGCCCGTCCTTCAGGAGCTTCTTGCCGATCGTGCTGTTCATGAGCACCACGTCCTGCCCGTAGGCCGAGGGCACGCCGCTCTGCAGGTTGTGGCTCACCTCCTGGCGCAGCACGATCCCCGGGCCCACCACGGCGTTGAGCCGCAGGCTGGCGTTGTGGGTGAAGTAGTCGCCGGCGCTGGCCGTGGTCAGCGTGCTGCGCGCGAGGTTGTAGGTGCCCCAGTAGGACACGGTGAAGTCGAGGTTCTCGCTGATGTTGCTGGACAGCACGACGCCGGAGCGAATCGCGTAGGTCTTCGAGAGGTTGGTCGCGCCGTTGATCAGCGCCGGCGTGCGGGAAAGGGTGCCGCCGCCGTTGAGGCTCAGGATGCTCTTCAGAAGCTTGAGGGGCCGGCTGTAGACGGCGAACAGGTTCGCGTTCCAGGACTCGTCCAGGTTGACCGGCCGGGTGAGCCGCGTGCCGCGCGCGAGGACGACCCCTTCCACGGTGGTGTCGGCCGGGGCGGTGAAGGTCGAGTTGCCGATCGGATGCGAGGTGCGCGTCACGGTGAGGAAGGCGAACCGGGCGCGCGAGCGCGCGGGGTCGGCCTCGGACAATCGCAGCGACAGCGTCTGGCTGTAGGCGGTCCGCAGGCCGGGATTGCCGGTCGAGAGCGAGAGCGGGTTCGAGTTGTTGACCACGTTCTGGAGCTGCCCGATGGTCGGCGCCGAGGACGAGGTGCGCCACGAGAGCCGCAGGTTGCGGCGGTTCGCGAACGTGCCGGTCAGCGTCACCGAGGGCACGAAGTCGTCGAACGTGCGGTCGACGGTGCGGGTGGCGGGGAACGTCTGGTCCGAACGGAGCCGGGTGTGCTCGTACGAGACGTTGGTGTGCAGCTTCCAGGGGCCGCGTGTATAGAGCAGCGCCAGACCGCCGTTGTGGACCGTGTTGCGGTTCCGGAACGAGTTGGACAGCGTGCTGTCGAGCCGCGTGTATCCGCCGGTCGCGGGGTCGAAGTCGTGGCCGCGCGGGTCGGACGAGCTGCGGGTGAGCGAAGGCTGGTAGATCGCCTGGAGCTTGAAGCGCTCGCTCAGCGGTTCCGTGAAGGCGATGCGGGTCGAGAACGAGTTGGTCGCGGTCTCGGCCGTGGAACGCTGGTCGAGCGTGTCGGCGGGCGCCGCGGAGGCGCCGAAGGACTCGGTGAGCGAGCGCTGAGCGGAATGCCCATCGCGCCCGGTGTGCCCGAGGTTGATCTCGGCGGACACGTTGCGGCCGCGGGTCGCGAAGCGGTGGCGGAGCGTGAGGCGGCTCGAGAGGTTGTTGCCGTCGTTGGACTCGGTGGTGCGGCCGGTCGAAGCGCTCACCGCGCTGCCCTGCTCCGTGGTGTTGGCGGCGCCGGCGTCGCTGGACGCGTCGGTGCCCTGGAAGTAGAGGCGCGGCTGCCAGATCACCGAGTTGAGCGAGTCGGGTGTCCACTCCACCCGCGCGTCGATGCGCTGGTTGCGGTTGAGGTTGTCGGTGACGGCGCGCTGGTCGTAGAAGGCGAGCGAGTCCTGGGGCGGCAGGTACTGGCGGGTGAGGGTCTGGAGGTTGTCGGTGTCGATCGCGCTCGCGAACACGCTCGAGGTGACGGCGAGGCTCCGGCCCCACTGCCCGGAGTAGTTGAGGCCGCCCGAGTGGGTGGTGCTGATCCCCGACTGCTGCCCGACCAGGAAGCTGCTGGCGTCGAACTGGCGCCCGCCGGAGCCGCCGCCATTCCGGAAGACGTTGTCGCCCCCTCCGCGCCCGCCGCGGCCGCCAAAGTTCATGATGCGCGGGCCGCCCGCGCCTCCGCCGAACAGGTCCTGGGGCGAGAAGTTGCGCTGGTTGATGTTGTTCGACATCCCGACCGTGGTCAGCCGCGTCGCGCCCCGCACGACGCTCAGGTTGCCGCCCGCCTGGTAACGATCCTGGTCGCCGCCGCCCGCGTACGCCTTGCCGAACTGGATCTTCTGGTCGCGCAGGATGAAGTTCATCGTGCGCTGCGCCTGGCCGTCGTCGAACCCGCTGAACTCGGCCTGGTCGCTCTGCTTGTCGTACACCTGGATGCGGTCCACCACCTCGGCGGGCAGGTTGCGCATCGCCGCGGTCGGATCGCTGCCGAAGAATGGCCGGCCGTTCACGAGCACCTGCTGCACGGTCTCGCCGTGCGCCTTGATCTGTCCCCCTTCCATCGTGACGCCGGGGAGCTTCTGCACCAGGTCCTCGGCGGTCGCGCCCCTCTCGGTCTTGACCGCGCCTGAGCGGTATTCGGTGGTGTCGGCATTCTGGACCGCGGACGGCGGCGACTCGGTCACGGTGACGCCGCCGACCGGGATCGACTGGGGTGTGAGCGCCAGGACGCCGGCGTCCTGGGCCTTCTTCGTGACGGGGATCACGGTCGAAAGCGGCGCGTAGCCGAGGCGTGTCGCCTCGAGCCGGTAGCTGGCGAGGCCGAGCCCCGTGACCTCGAACGTGCCGTCGTCCTTGGCGATCGCACGGTGGACGTCGGCGGAGTCGGCGACGCTGGTGAGCTTGACCTGGACGCCGGGAACCGCGGCCTGCGTGGTGACGTCGCGGAACCGGCCGTGGAGGCTCGCCATAGGTCCCGTGCCCTGAGCGTGCGAGAGGGCCGGGACGACGAGCAGGAGGCTTGTGAGCAGGGCCGCGCGACGTTGCATGGGAGTGGTCCTCCCGCGTGGGATGCGTCTCTCCGACGGCCAGCAATTCTAGCGGGTTGGCGCGGAATTGCCAGACCGGCCGCGGCCGGACGGCCCGAGCCGGCCAGCGCTCCAATGGACGAACGAGACGGCCGAGAGGTTGCTCGACACGGCGCGCCGGAAGGCGGAGCGCATTCCGGCAACCCGTACTCCCCCGCCTTGACCCGCCTTCGGCGACCGCGTACAACCGCGGCACAATCCGTTACCGGAACGCCGCTCGGCTCGCCCGGAGACTCCATGCGGTTGCGCCGCCCCCGCCACACCCCCGAGTTCCGCCTGCGCCGCACCCAGAACTGGCTGGTGATGGGCTTCACGTACGCGGCCATGTACATGGCGCGGTACAACTTCGGCTTCGCCAACAAGTCGCTCTCCGACACCTACGGCTGGAGCAGGGCCCAGGTGGGCGCGATCCTCAGCGTCGCCACGCTGATCTACGGGTTCTCCGCGATGCTGAACGGCCCGCTCGCCGACCGCTTCGGCGGACGGCGGGCCATGATCCTCGGGGCCTGGGGCGCGGCGATCTTCAACCTGGCCTTCGGCCTCGGCGCCTACCTCGGCGTGCTCGGCACCGGCGGGGTGCTGCTCGCCTACCTGGCCACGGTCTGGACCCTCAACATGTACTTCCAGTCCTACAGCGCGCTCGCGCTCATCAAGGTGAACTCGGGCTGGTTCCACGTCAGCGAGCGCGGGGTGTTCTCGGCGATCTTCGGCTCGATGATCCAGAGCGGCCGCGCCGCGGTGTTCGCGCTCATGACCACTTCGCTGGTGGTGGCGCTGCCGTGGCAGTGGAAGTTCTTCCTGCCCGCGATCGTGGTCGCGGTGATGGCGGTGCTCACCACGGTCGTGGTCCGGGACTCGCCGGCCGAGGCCGGCCTGCCCGACTTCGATCCCCAGGATGCCACCAGCGGCGACACCGAGAAGATCACGCTCGGCTACGTGGCGAAGCGGGTCTTCACCAGCCCGGTCGCGATCACGATCGCCGCGGCCGAGTTCTGCACCGGGTTCGTGCGCAAGGGATTCGAGGAGTGGTTCCCGCGCTACATGCAGGAGGCGCAGCACCTGGCTCTCGACCACCCGGTGTTCCAGAAGGGCGCGCTCGGAGTGGTCGTCGCAGGGATCGCCGGCGCGTTCGTGGCCGGCACGCTCTCGGACTGGGTGTTCCGCTCGCGGCGGCCGCCGGTCGCGTTCATCGGTTACGCACTCCAGATCGGATGCCTGTACCTCATCTGGAAGGCGCCGAGCCTCTCCGCGGTCATCTGGGCGTTCACGATCAACTCGCTCGCGATCTCGATGGTGCACTCGATGCTCTCGGGCACCGCATCGATGGACTTCGGCGGCAAGCGCGCGGCCGCGACGGCGGCCGGCATGTTCGACGGCATGCAGTACGTCGGCGGATCGTTCGTCGGGTTCGGGATGGGACTGCTGCTCGACCGCTACGGCTGGGGCGCCTGGGCGCCGAGCATGATCGGCTTCTCGGTGGCCGGCGCGATCCTCATGCTCACGCTCTGGAACGCTCGCCCCCGACCCGGAGTCTCGGCTCACTAGCGACGGGAGGCGGGCGCCTCCGTCTCGTCGTCACGGACGCGCCGTCGCCGCGCCATCGCGCGGCGCTCCTGGATCAGCGCGGTCGCACCGCCGCGCCTCCCACCGGTAGCGGCGTCGGCGCGGGTCCCGCCGCCATCGCGGGCTGGATGCCGAGCTCGCGCACCCGGAGCCTCTCCGCGCGGGTCAGGAAGTAGACCGCGATCAAGATGAAGAGCACCGAGATCCAGTCCTGGAGCGATGGGAATCTCGTCTTGAAGAACACCCAGAGCAGGAGCGTCGCGGTCGTGCCCGCGAGCAGCGAAGTGAGGCGGTTGACCAGTCCGGCGAACGTCGCGGTGCGCCCCTTGAACATGAAGATGAACACCGAGAAGAAGGCGACGATTCCGAACGGCACCCCCGACAGGATGGCGATGGAATCGGGGTGCTTCGCGGCGTCGTGGAACTGCGTCACCTGGGGCGCGGTCCAGCCGAGCGTCCCTGGCGCGAAGAAGACGAATGCGGCCAGCGCGACCATGGTCAACGAGGCGACGATCTGCTCGACGGCGAAGAACCCCTTGTTGTCGAGCGGCACACCATTCCCGCGCGTGTTCTTGTAGTAGTTCATGATGTAGATCCGGATCGCGTAGGCGACGATGTAGGCGCCGAGGATGGTCATCGCGGGCACCGAGCTCAGGAACTCGAAGCTGCCCTTGCTGGCCCCGGGTTTGAGCCCGATGACGTGGGCGACGTGGAAGCCGCGCGCCTCGCAGAAGTCGACCAGCGGCAGGAGCAGCACGTTGG
>DASXQT010000005.1:0-21941 GCA_036507005.1 Candidatus Eiseniibacteriota bacterium | reverse complement strand
GCGCCGGGCATCGACCTCTGCGATGTGTTCCAGGACGGGCAGGCTCGAGGCGCGCTCGTTGGCAACGACCGCCGCCAGGGAACGGAGCAGCTCCTGGTCGCCGAGGTGCGAAACGGAATTCATGGCCCGAATCTCCCGGGGGCGGGTGTGTCGGGGGCCGGGATCGCAGGGCGCTCTCTTTGTACCACGAGCCTTTTCGGCGCTCAGGGCGGGCCACAGAGCCCAACGAACGTGGCGAAACCACCTTTCGCCTGCGGCGGGGGAAAAAAGCTCGCAGGCGCGCGCGTGCTCACGCTGAGGCGCTTCCCGGAACACATCGGCGAGCTGCGCGCTCACCACGTTCGAGGATGCGTCAAGTCAATTCTCTGGAAATTCGCCTGGGCTGGGGCAAGAGCGGAGAGGCAATCAGATGGCGCGGCGGAACCGCTCGGCTACCGCGCCCCCGCCGTATCCGGCAGCCAGATGCGCTCGGGCCGGGTGCGGGCGCCGGTCACGGTGAAGAAGCTGCGCGGGTCGTGGATCAGCGTTCCGGTCGGGCGATACCAGCGCTCGAGCGGGGCGAGCAGCCACGCGGGCTCGGGCGGGTCGGTCACCACGGCGGCGTAACGCCGGGCGGCGAGCGCCGCATCGAGCGAGTCGAGCAGCCGGGTCTCGATCGGGCCGCGCGCGCCGCCCAGCACGTCGCTGAAGGGCATCTCGTGGAAGTGGAGCGGGCGGCCCGCGAGCCCGAGCAGGTAGGGGTGCGAGGGCACGAGCACTTCCCCCGGCATTCCGGCGATGGCGGCCACCGCCTCGCGGCCAGCGGCGCGGTCGGCGGGGGTAGGGACCTGGGCCCGCGGGTTCCAGGCGAGGAGCAGGAACTGGGCGGTCGCGACGGCCGCGAGCGCCCGCTGGCCCGCGCGCCGCGTGGCCTCCGGGGCGGCCGCGACGCGCGCCTCGCCGGCGTGGAAGCCGAGCCCGAAGAGGATCGCGATCGCCGCGCACTCGGTGAGCCGCACGTTGTCGTAGCCGCCGGGATAGAGCCGCAATCCCAGCGAGCTGCCCACCATGCCGGCCGCGAGCAGCGCCCAGGCCCAGCGGTCGCGCGCGGGATGCGAGCGGCCGGTGAGGTAGAGCGCGGCGATCGCGCAGGCGATCCCGAGCGGCGCGATCAGGTCGCGGATCACGACCATCGGGAACGACGCCAGCACGGGATCGTGGCGCGCCGCGACGTCGAGCGCGTAGTAGAGGTACCAGCCCTGGGTGGCACGCTGGAGTCCGAGAGTGCTCGCGCCCAGCACCGCTGCGAGCGTGCCGATCAGCCACGCGCCGCGCCGGCGGTCGGCGCCGAGCTGCCAGGCCACGAACGGCGCGGCTGCGACCACCGCCGACTGCTTGGTGAGCGTGGCGAGCCCCAGAAGGACGCCGCCGAGCGCGCCCGCGGCCGCCGCCCCTCGCATCGCGCGCAGCGCGAGGATCGCGCCGAGCAGCAGCGCGAGATGGAGGGCGTCCGCGCGCGCCACGTCGAAGAAGGCGCCCGCGAACCGGAAGCCGGCGGCGAAGAGCCCGGCGGCGAGAGCGGCGGCGTAGGCGCTGCGGGTCTCGCGGCGCACCAGCGCGAAGATCAGCGCGAGGCTCGCGAGCGAGGAGGCGAACGAGACCGCGCGCAGCGCTGCGAAGCCCGGGCCGAGGAGCCGGGCCGCCGCAGCGCCGGCCGCCCAGTAGAGCGGCGTGTAGCCCGCGGCGATGAACTCGAGCGAGGGCGCAGCGAACAGCGGCCGGCCCTCGAGCAGGCGCTGGACGTGATGCAGGCTCAGGCCCTCGAGCCACTCCAGCTCGAACGGGTAGCCGATGCGCAGCGCGGAGACGGCGATCGCCGCGGCCACCGAGGCCGCGGCGAGCACGAGCAGGAGCCGGCGCACGGGGCCGCTACTTCTTGATCGGCACCACGCTCCGGTCGTCCAGCCCCAGCACGTTCACGAGGTCCGAGCCGGCCGGGACGATGAACTTGGTCTGCTGGGCGAGCACGTGGTTGAGCACGTCCAGGCGCTTGCTGATCTCGGCGCGCTCCTTGAAGTACGCCTCGGCCGCGTTCGACACCATCTCGATCGCCTTGGCCTCGGCGGTGGCGCGCGTGATGCGCGCCTGGGCGTCGCCCTCGGCTTTCAGGATCTCGGACTGCTTGACGCCCTCGGCCTGGAGGATGGCCGCCTGCTTGACGCCCTCGGCTTCCAGGATGTTGGCGCGCTTGTCGCGCTCCGCCTTCATCTGGCGCGACATGGCCTCGGTGATGTCGGCGGGCGGGTCGATCTTCTGGACCTCGACCCGCGTCACCTTGACGCCCCAGGTGTTGGTGGCCTCGTCCAGCACGCTCCGCAGGTTGGCGTTGATGGTGTCGCGCGCGGTGAGCGTCTCGTCGAGCGACTTGTCGCCGATCAGGTTCCTCAGGTTGGTCTGCGCCAGCGTGGTGGCCGCGTAGCCGAAGTTCTGCACCTCGAAGGTGGCCTTCACCGGGTCGCTGATCCGGTAGTAGATGACGGCGTCCACCACCACGGACACGTTGTCCTTGGTGATCACCTTCTGGGGCTCGACGTTGATCACCCGCTCGCGCATGTCCACCTTGAGCATGTCCTCGATCACGGGCACCAGGAACGTGAGCCCCGGGCCCACCGTGGCGCGGTAGCGGCCGAGCCTCAGGATCAGTCCCTTCTCGAACTGCGACACCACGCGCGCCGAGCGCGCCAGCGCGATCAGCGTGATGAAGAGCAGGATGAGCAACAGAACGAAGCCGAGCTGTGCGACCATGCCTCACCTCACCAGTAGCGTGACGCCGTCCACCGTCGTCACCGTGACTTCGGCTCCGGGCTCGAGGGCGCCCTCGACCTCGGGCGCCGGCGCGGCGCGCCAGATCTCGTCGCGCACCCGCACCTGGCCCGGGGCGTGGAGCGCGATGCGCTGCGTCACGATCCCCCGCAGCCCGATCAGCGCGTCGGCGTTGCTCGGCACCGGGCGCGTCTGCATGCGCCGGCGCATCATGCGCCGGCCGACGCCGATGTAGAGCACGCACAGCACGCTGGCGACCACGAAGCCGATCGGCGGGCTTCCGAACGCGAGCCCGATCACCCCGCCGACCACGAACGCCGAGCCGATCAGCACCAGATCGAAGCCCGCGAAGCCGCCGAGAGCCACCTCGACCAGCACGAGCAGCGCGCCGGCGACGATCAGCACCCAGTTCCACACCCCGCTCATCGAGCGACCTCCGTTTCCGCCGGGCGCCGCACGCGGCGCCGGGAACGCGGCAGAATGTAGCAGCGCGCCCGCGCACCGCAAGCCGGAGCCCCGGCGGTGGTTGCGATCGCCCATGTCTACGGCGGGGTGGCCTCGCGTGTTCCAGGGCCCGCCGGGGCAGGGTCAAGCTCGTCGATCGAGGGTGCCGATACCATGGTCACCGTGCGTAGGCTCTTCTTGGTCTCTGCGCTGATCCTGCTCGTGCCCGTCCCGGGCACCGGGGCGGAGCGCGGGTCTGCCTTGGCCGCGGCCGCGCCTGCGCCGCGAGCCGCCGGGGCCGCCTCTGCCTCCGGGCGCGCCGCGCTCCTCGCCTCTCGCCCCGTTCCGCCCCGCACCCAGCCCGCCGCCCTCGCGGGCAACGAGCTGCTCGTGGCGCTCGGCGACGGGGGCGCGCTGCGCATCGGGCCCGGCGGGCGCCCCGAGTCGGGGGAGCCCGCCGTGGCCGCGGCGCTCGCGCGCTTCGGGCTCGATCGCGCGGCCGCCCTCGGGCGCCCGCGCAAGGGCGCAGCGAGCGCGCCACGCTTCCTCGCGCTGACGAGCCGGCGCGCGGACTTCGATCCGCTCGAGGCCGCGCAGGTCCTGCGGGCCACCGGGCGCTTCCGCGCGGTCTGTCCCAACTACCGCCTCCACGTGTTCCCGACGCTCCCCAATGACCACTACCTCTACCTCCAGTGGTACGTGAGCGATCCCGGCGACGCCGACGTGGACCTTCCCGAGGCCTGGGACCTCGAGCGGGGCGGGAGCAACACCACGATCGGCATCATGGACACGGGCGTCGACACCGGCCACCCCGACCTCGCGAGCCGCATCTGGATCAATCCCGGTGAGACACCCGGCAACGGCCTGGACGACGACGGGAACGGCTACGTGGACGACGTGAAGGGCTGGGACTTCGGCAACGACGACGCCGACCCCAACCCTGAACCGGTATACGACGCCGAGACCGGGATCGACGTGGGCTTCCACGGCACCTTCGTGGCGGGCATCGCCTGCGCATCGACCGGGAACGTCGAGGGCATCGCGGGCGCGGGCTGGAACTGCCGCGTCGTGCCGCTCAAGGTCGCGAACGCCGCGGGTGAGATCACGAGCGAAGCCGTGGCGGCGGCCTTCCTCTACGCCGCCGACATGGGCGTGAGCGTCCTGAACATGAGCCTCGGCTCGGCGGCCGCCCCCGGCGTGCCCGAGTTCTTCCAGGCGCTGGTGGACGTCGCGGATTCGGCGGGCGTGCTGTGCGTCGCCTCCGCCGGGAACGACGGCTCGAACACGCCCACCTATCCGGCGGCGTGCAACCACGTGCTCGCGGTCGCGGCGCTCGACGACGCTGGCGCGCGCGCCGACTTCTCCAACTACGGGAGCTGGGTGGACATCGCGGCGCCCGGCGCCAGCATGTGGTCCTCGATCTGCCGCAACTACGTCGTGGACGACTACAGCCAGGTCTTCTACCTCTACCTCTGGTACTGGGACGGCGAGCACCCCTACATGTACGGGGACGGAACCTCGTTCGCATGCCCGCTCGTTTCGGGCGTGGCCGGGCTGCTCCGCCACCGCGCGCCGTCGCTTCCGCCGGATCTGGCGGCGCAGCACTTGATCGCCACCGGCGACCCGCTCCCCGGGCTCGAGGTGGGGCCCAAGCTGAACGCATACCGCGCGGTCAGCGCGCCTCTGGTCGCGGTGGACGAGGCGCCCGCGGGCGCGCTCGGGCTCGGGCGCGTGGCGCCCAACCCATTCCGGTCGTCCACTCTCCTCGAGTTCACGACCGCGGCGAGCGGCCGGGTTCGCCTCTCGATCTACGACCTCGCCGGCCGCAGGGTGCGCGAGATCGTGGACGAGGCGCTGCCGGCGGGCCGCCATGCCCGCGCGTGGAACGGCACGTCGAGCGATGGCGCACGGCTCGCGAGCGGCGTCTACGTCGCCGTGCTCGAGAGCGGCGGGGGCACGGCGAGGCAAAAGCTGGTGCTGCTGCGCTGACGGCCCGCCCCGCCCGCGGCGGCGCGGGAGGCCGCCGGGGCGCCGAGGATCGCTACTTCGCGGGCGTGAAGGCCAGCGCCGCGGAGTTGATGCAGTAGCGCAGGCCGGTGGGCTTCGGCCCGTCGTCGAACACGTGGCCGAGATGGCCGCCACAGCGGGCGCACTCCACCTCCTCGCGCACCATCCCCAGGGTGCGGTCGACCTCCACGTGGACGTGGGTCTTCGCGACCGGCTGCCAGAAGCTGGGCCAGCCGGTGCCGGACTCGAACTTGGTCGCCGAGTCGAACAGCTCGAGCCCGCACGCCGCGCACAGGTACGTGCCCTTGGCGTGGTTGTTCCAGTAGGCGCCGGTGAACGCGGGCTCGGTGCCCTTGCGGCGCAGGACGCGGTACTGCGCCGGGGTCAGCGTGCGCTTCCACTCGGCGTCGGACTTCTCGACTTTCTCGATCTTCTCGACCGCCGGGGGCACGCTCTTCCCGGGGGTGGGAGGGTTGGCTCCGGCGTCGGGGGTGGGGCTCATCGCGGCCGCGAGCATAGCGAGGCCGAGCAGCTTCGTCATCATCGGGTGTTCTCCTTAACCTTATGGGTGCGGGGGCCGGCTGCGGGGGCGCGGCGCCGTTGCGCCGCGGCTGCCGCCGCCGGCCGCCGAATTCGGCCGGATCGTGCGGGGCGCTGCCGGACACCCCGTATACGCGCGTCACCTCAGGTTTGGGACGGAGACCGGACGGCGCACGGCGCCTGCCACCCCGTCCCATGGCTGCCACTCCCGGCGCGAGCCTCGACCGCCATCCGCTCCCCACCATGGCCCGAATCGCTTGCGGCGGCAAGCGATGGAGCGGCGGCCGTGGACGCGCAGCCGGCCGCCGCGACTGGCACGAACCCTGCGGAATGCACTAGCTTCGAGGCCACGCCGCGTGCCACCCACGATGCCGGGGCGAAGGTTTTGGCCCCCGCGACCGATGATGAGTACGTACGACGCGACTTCCGACCGGCACCGAAGAGGAGACGACTCCATGCCGAGCACGACCGTTTCGCCGTCCCCGACGGCCAGCGCGACCCTGGAATACGACGGCAAGTCCGTCACGCTCCCGCTGATCACCGGCAGCGAGGGCGAGGTCGCGATCGACATCCAGGCTCTGAGGGCGAAGACCGGGCTCATCACGATCGACCCGGGCTACGGCAACTCCGGCTCGTGCCGCAGCGCGATCACCTTCATCGACGGCGAGAAGGGCATCCTCCGCTACCGTGGCTACCCGATCGAGGAGCTGGCGGAGATGAGCAACTTCCTGGAGGTGGCGTGGCTCCTGATCTACGGCGAGCTGCCCACGGCCGAGGAGCTCACCGGCTTCGCGCGCGACATCACGCACCACACCATGCTGCACGAGGACTTCGTGCGCTTCTTCCAGGCGTTCCCGAAGGACGCGCACCCGATGCCGGTGTCGGCCGCGGCGGTGGCGGCGCTCGCCACCTTCTACCAGCAGCCCGAGACCGACCAGAGCATCCACTTCGCGATCCTGCGCCTGCTCGCCAAGATGCCGACGATCGCGGCCTACGCCTACAAGCACTCGATCGGGCAGCCGTTCCTCTATCCCGACAACCGGCTCGACTACTCCTCGAACTTCCTGCGCATGATGTTCGGGACCCCGTGCGAGGAGTACAGCGCCGACCCGGTGCTGGCGCGCGCCGTCGACCTGCTGCTCATCCTGCACGCCGACCACGAGCAGAACTGCTCGACCAGCACGGTGCGCATGGTGGGCAGCTCGCGGGCCAACCTGTTCGCCAGCATCTCGGCCGGCATCAGCGCGCTGTGGGGGCCGCTCCACGGCGGCGCCAACCAGCAGGTGATCGAGATGCTGGAGAAGATCGAGCTCGAGGGCGGCGACGCCCAGAAGTTCGTGGACCGGGCCAAGGACAAGCGCGACAACAGCCGGCTCATGGGGTTCGGCCACCGGGTCTACAAGAACTACGACCCGCGCGCCGCGATCCTCAAGAAGTCGTGCACCAGCGTGCTCAACAAGCTCGGGATCCGCAGCCACCTGCTCGAGATCGCGATGAAGCTCGAGGAGATCGCGCTCAAGGACGACTACTTCGTGAGCCACAAGCTCTACCCGAACGTCGACTTCTACTCCGGAATCATCTACCAGGCGATCGGGTTCCCGGTGAACATGTTCACGGTGATGTTCACCCTCGGGCGCCTGCCGGGCTGGATCGCGCAGTGGATGGAGATGCGGCGCGATCCCGAGACCCGCATCGCGCGGCCGCGCCAGGTCTACACCGGGTCGGTGCAGCGCGCCTACGGGCCGATCACCTCGCGCGGCCGCAAGAGCTGAGCCCGGCTCGACTCGCGCCCGAGTGCGGGGCGAGCGCCGCGCGCCGGTGCGGGACCCAGGCGCCGCGCGCTGGCGCGCTCTTCATCCCGGCGGCCAGGCCAGCGGCCGCCCGCCGAGCAGGTGGATGTGGAGGTGATGGACCGTCTGCCCGGCGTCTCGCCCCACGTTGGTCACGAGCCGCCAGCCGCGCTCGAGCCCCTCCTTCTGCGCCACGCGCCGGGCGAGCGCGAACAGCTCGGCCAGCACCTCCGCGTGCTCGGCGCCCAGCTCGGCCGCGGAGCCCGCGACGTGCTCGCGCGGGATGAGCAGCACGTGGGTCGGCGCCATCGGGTTCACGTCGCGGAACGCCAGGGCCCGCGGGGTCTCGTCCACCTTGGTCGACGGGATCGAGCCGGATGCGATCCGGCAGAACAGGCAGTCGGTCGCCACGCGGCCAGACTAACTCCGGAGCCCCCGGGCGCGCTATGCTGCGCGGACGCCACTCTCGGAGGCCGCCCCGTGCTCAGACCCTGCGCCAGAGGCCCGCGCCCCGCCACCGCCGTTCGCCGGTGCCGAGCCGCCGTTCGCCGAAAAGTCCGGGCCGGCCCCCGTCCGAAGCCGTACCTTGCCCGTGACGGCCCGAAGGGGCGGAAGGAGGCAGGGGAATGAGACGCCACGGGAGGTTGCGCCCGGCGAGAATGCTGGTGTGGGGGTTCTTCCTGATCGCGCTCGGCGGCGCGTTCCTGCTCGAGCGTCTCGGGTGGTTCGAGATGCCGAACCTGGGCCGGATGTGGCCGGTGGTGTTCGCGGTGATCGCCACCATCAACATCGCGGAGGGCCGCCTGGGCTCGGCCCTCACGTTCCTCATGCTCTGCGCCTGGTTCTTCGCGTGCGAGTTCGGGTGGTACGGGCTCGACTACCACAATTCCTGGCCGCTGGTGCTGGTGGCGGTCGGGGCGGGCATCGTGGTGCGCGCGCTGCGTGGCGAGCCGCGCTGGGGCGTCCGGGAAGGAGGCGAGTCATGACGCGGGTGATCCGCAGGAACGAGCGCCTGGTGTGGGCGGCGGTGGTCGCGGCGCTCGCGACCTCGGCGAGCTGGCTCGCCGTGATCAGCATCGCCCTGCTCGCGCGGGCGAAGGGCTTCGACGCTCCGGCCGTGCTGGCGGCGGGCCGCGCCCTGGTGCGCGCCGCGTGGCTGATGGTCCGGCATGGCGCCGCGATCGTGCCGCTCGCGCTCCTCGTGCCCGGACTCGGCGTGCTGTTCGTGCGCGCGCTGCGGGGCGACCGGGCGCTGAACGGGGAGACCCGTCATGCGTGACCCGCAGATCAAGGCCACCGGCCGCCTGGTGTTCGGCCTGATCGTCATCACCCTGGGCGTGATCTTCACGCTCGACGAGATGGGCATCTTCGACGCGGGCGAGGTGCTGCGCTGGTGGCCGGCCCTGCTGCTCGCGTACGGCCTGTCGAGGCTCACCGGGACGTGGTGCCGCCCGAACCCGACGGCCGGAGTGATCCTCACGCTGATCGGCGGCTGGCTGCTGCTGCGGAACCTCCACGTGCTGCCCTACGGGATGCGGGACCTGTGGCCGTTGCTCCTGATCGGGTTCGGCGCGATCCTGGTGGCGGGCGGGCTCAAGCGCTCGCGCTCCGCGGCCGCGGGCGCGGACGCGGACGCCTCCTCGACCGTGAGCGGGTTCGCGTTCTGGTCGGGCTCGGACCGCAGGGTGGTGACCGACGACTTCAAGGGCGGCGACCTCACGGCGGTGATGGGGGGCCACGACGTCGACCTGCGCGCCGCGAAGATGAAGGGCGAGAGTGCCGTGATCGACCTTCTGGTCATGATGGGCGGCGTGGACATCCGCATCCCGGAGGACTGGACGGTGACGAGCGAAGCGGTGCCGGTCATGGGCGCAGTCGAGGACCACACCCGCGCCCCCGCCGGCGAGGTGCGCGGGCGCTTGGTGCTGCGCGGCTTCGTGATGATGGGCGGGGTCGAGATCAAGAACTGACGCATGCATCCGCTCCTCATGGGCCGCGTGCGGCCCACGCTCTACTTCGCGCTGTGGCTCGGCATGGGGGTGGCGCTCGCGGCGCTGCTCGTCCTGCTCGACCACCGCCCGGTCTGGCACGCGGTCGCCTTCGTGGGTCCGCTCACCGCGGCCTACGCCTCGATCTGCCTCTCGGCCTGGTACGTGTGCCGCGCCCACCCGCTCGGGAGCACGCCCGCCGAGCGGCTGTTCCTTGGCCTCTACGGCTCGGCCATGCTGGCGAGCGCGCTGTGGGTGGGGCTGGGCGCACTGTGGGCGGCCGGGCTCGCGCGCTTCGGGATCGGGCGCTTCGGCTTCGGACCCGATCGCGCGGGCATGATGCGCGATCTCGGGGTGCTGTTCGTCGCCGGGCTCATCCTCTACGGGCAGTCGATCGCGGTCCACTACGTGCTCCTCGCGTTCGAGTCGGCGCGCGAGGCCGAGCGCCGCATGCTCGCCTCGCAGGTCACGGCGCGCGAGGCCGAGCTGCGCGCGCTGCGCGCCCAGCTCAACCCCCATTTCCTGTTCAACAGCCTGAACTCGATCAGCGCGCTCGCCGGCTCCGAGCCCGAGGCCGCGCGCCGCATGTGCCAGCTCCTCGGCGACTTCCTGCGCATGAGCCTGGCGCTCGGCGCGCGCGAGCGCGTGGCGTTGGCCGAGGAGCTGGCGCTCGCGGAGCGCTACCTCGCGATCGAGCAGGTGCGCTTCGGCGCGCGCCTCGGCGTGGAGACCGAGGTCGAGCCGCACGCGCGCGCCTGCCAGGTGCCGCCGCTCCTGATCCAGCCGCTGATCGAGAACGCGGTGAAGCACGGGGTCGCGGACCGCGTCGAGGGCGGCGTGATCCGGATCGAGGCGCGGCGCCGGGGCGGGGCGCTCGAGGTCGCGGTCGAGAACCCACGCGATCCCGAGGCGCCGCCACGCCGCGGCCAGGGGCTCGGGCTCGAGAACGTGCGCCAGCGGCTGCTGGCGCTCGATCCGCGCAACGCGCGCGTGGACGTGTTCCCGGAGCCCGAGCGGTTCCGGGTGCGCCTCACGCTGCCCGCGGTCGAGGGAGGCGAGCCGGCGGGCGGCGCGCCGACGAGCGCCGCGCCGCGTGCCGTCGCGGGCGCGGCGGCGTGGCCGGCGGCCGCGGCAACGCAGGCGACGGGCGTCGTGCCCGGGGAGGGGCGCCATGCCGGCTGAGGCCCATCCGCTGCGGGTGCTGATCGTGGACGACGAGGCGCCCGCCCGCTCGCTGCTGCGCGAGTACCTCTCCGCGGAGCCGGGGGTCGCGATCGCGGGCGAGTGCAGCAACGGCTTCGAGGCGGTGAAGTCGATCGGCGAGCTCGCGCCCGACCTGGTGCTGCTCGACGTCCAGATGCCCAAGCTCGACGGGTTCGAGGTGCTGGAGCTGCTCGAGCAACCCCCGGCGGTGGTGTTCGTGACCGCGTACGACGAGTACGCGCTGCGGGCGTTCGAGGTGCACGCCGTGGACTACGTGCTGAAGCCGGTGGCGCGCGAGCGGCTCGCCGAGGCGCTGGCTCACGCTCGCGGGCGGCTCGTGGGCAACGCGGGTGCAGCGCCCGCGCCCTCGGCGGCGACGCTCGCGGCCGAGGCACGCCCGCCCGGCCAGTTCGTGGAGCGCATCCTGGTCAAGGACGGCGCGCGCGTGCACGTGATCCCGGTCGCGCGCCTCGACTGGATCGAGGCCCAGGACGACTACTCCGCGATCCAGTCCGAGGGCCGGAGCTACCTCAAGCCCCGGCCGCTGGTCGAGCTCTCCGCCGGGCTCGATCCCGCGCGCTTCGTGCGCATCCACCGCTCGTACGTGCTCAACGTCGAGCGCCTGGCGCGGATCGAGCCCTACGCCAAGGACAGCCGGATCGCGATCCTCCACGACGGCAAGGAGCTTCCCGTGAGCCGCGCCGGCTACGCGCGGCTCAAGGAGCTGCTGTAGCGGGGCGGGAGCGGGAGCGGCGGGGAGCCGTTTCGCGCCGCCCGTTCGGCTCCGCCGTCCCTGGCTGTGCCTCTCTCCTCGCGACGCGCTCCGGCTCCTGCCTCCGCGCGCCGCGAGAGCGTCGCGAAACCGCTCCCGATCGCTCCCGCTCCCGCAGCCCGATTTGCGCGCGGCGGGCGGCGGCGCGAAGATGCCGGCGCTCGCGGCAGGGCCGCTCACTCTGCGTGACGGCTCGTGCCGCGCGGAGGAACCACCATGGCGTACAAGATTCGGCGCGCGGACTACTTCTACGCCGTCATCGATGACCACCCTGGCGAGGCCTACGAGCTGCTGAGCCAGCTCGCGAGCCTGGGTGTGAACCTGATCGCGGTGAACGCGCTTCCCACCGGGCCGATGCGCACCCAGCTCACGCTCTTCCCGCAGGACGCCGCGATGATGAAGAACGCCGCGCAGAAGGCGGGAATCAGCCTCGACGGGCCCCATCGCGCGCTGCTGGTCCAGGGCGACGACGAGATCGGGGTGCTCTCGCGGCTCCACTCCCGGCTCCACCAGGCCAGCGTCGACGTCTACGCCTCGACCGGCGTGACCGACGGGCGCGGGGGATACGGCTGCATCGTCTACGTGCGGCCCGAGCACTTCGAGAAGGCGGCGCAGGCGCTCGAAGTGTGAGCGCGCGCGCGGGCGCCGGCCGCGGACGTTCGAGCGTGCATGACCGGGCGCGCCCCGACTGGCGAGCCCACCCCGGCATGGCGTAGTTTTCGCGGGCCAGTGCCGCCGGCCGCCGCGCGCGCGGCCTCGACAGGACGCCCGACCGAAGGGAGTGCGCACTTGATCCTCACGCTCGCCTCTACGCTCAGAGTCGTGTTCGCGGTGTATGGGGCGTTCTGGGTGGTCGTCGTGGTCGCCACCTATCTCGGCTCCGGCGCGCTCATGAAGCGCGCCGATCGCGCACTCGAGAAGCACGGGTCGGGCCACTCCGGATCGGGCCACTGAATGCGGCGTCGGACCTGACCCCTTCGCGCTCCAATCGCCGCTTTCAGCCTCGACGCAGGGCCTGATCCCCGCCACATGACCCCGCCCTCCCGCGCCTCCTGAGGCTTTTCACTGATCCCGCATTCCGTGTAATGCCTGATGGCCGCAGGACGCGATCGAGTCCAGCTTGTGTACAGACGGCTCCGACCGCATCCCGGCCGCGCCGCCGATCGCCCTCGAGCCCGAACGCTCCAACCGTCCGAGCCTGCCCGCCCTCGGCACGCGAGCATCGCGGCCGCAGCCTGACGCTCAGCGGGTGCCGCCCCGCACGCTGCCCACCTTCATGGGCTCGGTCCGGTAGTGGAGGACCGGAGAATGGGCCCGTTCGGGAACGGCCGCAGCAGGGAAGCGCAGCGTCTCGGAGGAGGAGAACATGAGACTCGAACGAATGATCCGGAAGCTGCTGCCCGGGCTGCTCGGCGCGACGGTCCTGGTCCTGGCCTCGTGCGAGAAGGAACCACCCACTCGCGTGTCTTCGGGTGCGTTGGAATCGGCCCTGCGCGGAAGGCCGATCGAATCCGGAGGAAGCAACGAGGCCGTCCGATTCAGCGGTGAAGCCACCGGTTTGCGCGCGACGGTGCTCGGCAGCACGACCACCCTCTCGCAGGCCGGTCCGATTCCCAGCTCGGGCGGGGCCGACGAGGCCTCGCTGCTGACCGCGACCGTGCCCGGGACGCTCACCGCCCGGGTGCTCCACGCCTCCACCATCGGCCAGGGCGACCGCAGCCGCTCGGAGGCCTCGGCCGCGGATCTCGACCTCACGGTGGCGGGCCAGTCCGTCCGCGCGTCGTTCCTGATGGCGCGGGCGGAGGCGATCTGCACCAACGGCGGCCCGCAGACCCGCGGGTCGTCCGAGATCGCGAACCTCGTGATCAACGGAACGCCGGTCACCGTGTCGGGCTCCCCGAACCAGACCATCGTGCTCCCGGCCGGAGCCGGCCGGGTCGTGATCAACGAGCAGAGCGGCTCGCCGGGCTCCATCCGGGTCACCGCCCTGCACGTGGTCGTCACGGGCGTCGCCGACGTCATCGTGGCGTCCGCGCACGCCGACATCGCTTGCCAGGGACGGCCCTCCTGCGTCGGGGGCGACTTCGTGACCGGCGGAGGCTGGATCACCGGCACACCTTCGGGCGCGAAGGGGACGTTCGGCGTGGCGGGCGGCATCAAGAACGGGTCGTTCTGGGGCCACCTGACCTACATCGATCACGGCCCGGGCGGTCCGAAGGTGAAGGGCACCGGCGTCACCGCGTACACGTCGACGGGCCCGACGTCGCGCCGCATCGAAGGCACCTGCACCATCGACGGGGCAGGTGGGTCCTACCGCGTGGACGTCGCCGACAACGGCGAACCGGGACGCAGCGACACTTTCGATCTCCGGCTGTCCAACGGGTACCACGCGTCGGGAGCTCTCGGCGGCGGCAACATCCAGCTCCATATGCCTTGCCGGTAGCGGCCGCCGGGCCCAAGGAGGCGAAGGGCTCCGCGATGGCGGGGCCCTTCGCCGTCCGGGTTTGTCACACCGGTGGTCCTGCCCGGATGCCCGAACCGTCCGCAGGCCGCTCCCCAACGAAGCACTCGGCGTAGCCCTGGGAGATCGAGAACAGCGACGGCCCCGCGCTCGACTCGCGCCGGGGCGGGCCAGTTCGGGTGCATCACCCGGGTCTCCGATCTGCCCTCGAAGAAGGTGCTGACGGGCTACATCCGCACCGCGATGAAACTCAACCAGGACGGCGTGACGGTGAAGCGCCTGGCCACCACGATCGAGTGGCCGAGCCAGGGCAAGTCGCGCAACTGGAAGTACGAAAGCCGCTGACGAAGTGCCCGCAGCGGTCCCCGAAGCTCCGGCGCCGGTCGCGACTTGCAGAACCGTAACGCGGCCCCGTTCGTCTAGGGAGTAGAATCAGCGGATACCTGCGGGCGGTTCGGACGGACCGGGCCGCCCGCCCTTGGAACCCGAGACGTCCGACCGAGATCCGCCACCCGATGACGCTGCTCCCAACCTCCAGGCCCGCCGGCCTGCCCCGGGCGCCCCGCGGGCGCCGCGGCGCAGGCGCGGTGCCGGCCGCGCACCTCCTCGCGATCGCGTGCGTCGCGCTCGCGGGCTGCACCGCCCAGGCCCGCCCGCGCGCCCAGCGCGTGCCGGTCACGGTCGCGACGGTGGCGACGCGCGAGATGCCGTTCGCGCTCACCGCGACCGGCACGGTGGAGGCGCTCCAGACGGCGGCGGTGGGCTCCCAGGTGGGCGGCATGATCACGCGCGTCGCGTTCCGCGAGGGCGAGGAGGTGCGCGCGGGCGACGTGCTGTTCGAGCTGGACCATCGCCCGTTCCGCGCCGCGCTCGAGGAGGCGAGCGCCGCGCTGGCGCGCGACCGGGCGCAGGCGGAGACGGCGCGGCTCGACGCCGAGCGCGCCCAGACGTTGTTCGCGCAGAGCCTGCTCTCGCAGGCGGAGTGGGACCAGAAGCGGTCGGCGGCGGCGACCTGGGCGGCGACGCTGCAGGCCGACTCGGCGGCGGCCATGAAGGCGCAGCTCGACCTCGAGTACGCCACGATCCGGGCGCCGATCCCGGGGCGCACGGGCCGGCTCATGGCGCACGAGGGCGACTACGTGAAGGCGGCCACGACCGATCCGCTCGTCACCGTCAACCAGCAGCACCCGGTGCGGGTGAGCTTCACGGTGCCGGTCTCGGCGGTGGCGCTGGTGCAGCGCTACCGCGCCGGCCACCCGCGGGTGATCGTGTCGACGCCGGCGCCCGATACCACGGACTACGAGGGCCCGCTGGTGTTCGTGGACAACGCGATCGACCCGTCGAGCGGCACGCTGCTGCTCAAGGGCGAGCTGCAGAACCAGGACGGGCACCTGGTGCCGGGGCAGTTCGTGAACGTGAGGCTGGTGCTCTACGTCGAGCCGAACGCGACGGTGGTGCCGGCGCCGGCGGTGACGACCGGACAAGCGGGGACGTTCGTGTACGTGCTGAACGCCGACTCCACGGTCACGCCGCGCCCGGTGACGGTGAGCCGCACGGTGGACGAGGTGGCGGTGTTGCAAGACGGATTGAAGCCGGGGGAGACGGTGGTCACGGACGGGCAGCTCCGGCTCTCGCCCGGCGCGCGCGTCCAGGTGCGCACCGCCTCGGGGGGCGCGCCGTGAACTTCTCCGCGCTCTTCATCCGCCGGCCGGTGATGACCACGCTGGTCATGGCCGGCGTGCTGCTGTTCGGCGTGCTGGGCTACACGCAGCTCCCGGTGAGCGACCTGCCCAACGTGGACTACCCGGTGATCTCGGTCTCCGCTTCGTTGCCGGGCGCGAGCCCCGAGACCATGGCCTCGGCGGTCGCGACGCCGCTCGAGAAGCAGTTCACCACCATCGCGGGCTTGGACGCGATGACCTCCTCGAGCACCCAGGGGAGCACGTCGATCACGCTCCAGTTCGCGCTCGACCGCAGCATCGACGCGGCGGCGCAGGACGTGCAGGCCGCGATCACGAAGACGCTGCGCTCGCTCCCCACCGGCATCACGCCGCCCTCGTACCAGAAGGTGAACCCGGCAGATCAGCCCATCCTGTACATGACGATCCACTCGGACCTGCTCTCGCTCCCGCAGCTCGACGACTACGCCGAGAACACCCTGGCGCAGCGCATCTCGATGGTGAAGGGCGTGGCCCAGGTCTCGGTGTTCGGGGCGCAGAAGTACGCGGTGCGGATCCGCCTCGATCCGCGCGCGCTCTCCTCGCGCGGGATCCCGATCGGCGACGTCGCGGGCGCGGTCCAGGACGCCAACGTGAACCTGCCCACCGGCATCCTGTGGGGGCCGAACCGGACGACGGCGGTGATGGCGAACGGCCAGCTCCAGAGCGCGAGCGAGTTCGGCGACGTCGTGGTGGCGTGGCGCAACGGCGCCCCGGTGCGGCTGCGCGATCTCGGCGAGGTGCTGGACGACGTGCAGAACAACAAGGTCGCGAGCTGGTACGGCCAGCGCCGCGCCATCACACTCGCGGTCCAGCGCCAGCCCGGCACCAACACGGTGGAGGTGGCGGGCTCGGTGTTGAGGCTGCTCCGCCGGCTCGAGTCGCAGCTCCCGGCCTCGGTCCAGGTGAACACGCTCTACGACCGCTCGGCCTCGATTCGCGGCTCGGTGCGCGACGTGCAGTTCACGCTGCTCCTCACCCTGGCGCTGGTGGTGATGGTGATCTTCCTGTTCCTGCGCAACCTGCCGGCCACGGTGATCCCGAGCCTCTCGCTCCCGATCTCGGTGGTGGGAACGTTCGCGGTGATGCACCAGATGGGATACAGCCTCGACAACCTGTCGCTCATGGCGCTCACGCTCTCGGTGGGCTTCGTGGTGGACGACGCGATCGTGATGCTCGAGAACATCCATCGCCACCTGGAGTCGGGGAAGCCCCCGCTGCGCGCCGCCTTCGATGGTTCGAAGGAGATCGGCTTCACGATCCTCTCGATGACGGTCTCGCTGGTGGCGGTGTTCATCCCGGTGCTCCTGATGGGCGGCCTGATCGGGCGCCTGTTCCACGAGTTCGCGGTCACGATCAGCGCCGCGATCCTGGTGTCGGGCGTGGTCTCGCTCACGCTCACGCCCATGCTGTGCAGCCGCTTCCTCAAGTCCGAGCACGCGGTGACGCACGGGCGCGCCTACCGCGCGATCGAGGGCGTCTATCAGCGCTCGCTCGGCTTCTACGAGCGCACGCTGCGCTGGGTGATGGCCCACCGCCCCACGGCGCTCGCGTTCTCGGCCGCGATCCTGGCCGGGACGGTGGCGCTCTTCATGGTCATCCCCAAGGGCTTCATCCCGAGCGAGGACACGGGGCGCATCGTCGCCAGCACCGAGACCGCCGAGGGCACTTCGTTCGACGCCATGGTCACCCACCAGAAGGCGGTGGCGGCGATCGTGGCCAAGGATCCCAGCATCGCCTCCTTCATGTCGTCGGTGGGCGGCGGGGGATCGCAGGTCAGCTCCTCGAACCAGGGCCGGATCCTGATCATCCTGAAGCCGCGCTCGCAGCGAACGCTGTCGGCGGACGAGGTGATCCGCAAGCTCCAGCCGCAGCTCGCGCGGGTGCCGGGCATCCGCGTCTACCTGCAAAACCCGCCGGTGATCAACGTGGGCGGGCGGCTCTCGAAGAGCCAGTACCAGTTCACGCTCCAGAGCACCGACGCCGACGCGCTCTACGCCTCCTCGAACGCGCTGCTCGCCCGGCTGCGCGACGTGGACGGGCTCCAGGACGTGACGAGCGACCTCCAGATCTCGAACCCGCAGGTGAACGTGGCGATCGACCGCGAGCGCGCCGGCGCCCTGGGCGTGACCGCGGAGCAGATCGAGCAGGCGCTCTACGATGCCTACGGCTCGCGCCAGGTCTCGACCATCTTCACCCCGAGCGACCAGTTCTGGGTGATCCTCGAGCTGATGCCCGAGTACCAGCGCGACCTCTCGGCGCTCCAGAGCCTGTACGTGGAAGGCCGGGCCGGCGCGATGGTCCCGCTCTCGGCGGTCGCGCACCTCACGCCCGGCGTGGGGCCGCTCAGCATCAGCCACCAGGGGCAGATCCCGGCGGTCACGGTGTCGTTCAACCTCAAGCCCGGCACGTCGCTCGGGCAGGCGGTGGACGCGGTCGGGCGCGCGGCGCGCGAGATCCTGCCGGCCACCGTGACCACGACCTTCGCCGGCACGGCGCAGGTGTTCCAGTCGAGCCAGCAGGGGCTGGGACTCCTGCTGGTGCTCGCGGTGCTCGTGATCTACCTGGTGCTCGGCATGCTCTACGAGAGCTTCATCCACCCGATCACGATCCTCTCGGGCCTGCCGTTCGCCGGGTTCGGCGCGCTGCTCACGCTCATGGTGTTCCGCACCGAGCTGAGCGTGTACGCCTACGTCGGCGTGATCATGCTGATCGGGCTGGTGAAGAAGAACGCGATCATGATGATCGACTTCGCGCTGGTCGCCGAGCGCACCGAGGGCAAGGCGCCGCGCGAGGCGATCGTCGAGGCCTGCCTGATCCGCTTCCGCCCGATCATGATGACCACGCTCGCGGCGCTGATGGGCACGCTGCCGATCGCGATCGGCTTCGGCTCCGGCGCCGAGTCGCGCCGGCCGCTGGGGCTCGCGGTGGTCGGCGGGCTCGCGTTCTCGCAGCTCGTGACGCTCTACGTCACGCCGGTCTTCTACACCTACCTCGACTCGTTCCAGCGCCTGTTCTCGGGGCGCCGGAAGGCCGAGGCGCCGGCGCCGCGCCCCGAGGCGCCGCCGCGGGCGAGGAAGCCCGAGCCGGCGCCGGTGGGGTAGGGGGCACTCGCGGGGCGTGGCGCCCGCGTGCGGCGGCGCGCCGCGGGGACTCAGCGCACGGGCGCGGTGCGCTCGATGAGAGTTTGAAACTCCACCACCGGCAGCGGCGAGCGGCGCGCGACGTTTCCCGCGATGCGATCGACGTCGGCCCGCGTGCGCAGCTCGCCTTCCACCGGGTCGAAGCCGAAGCGCTGCTCGAAGGCGGCACGCCGCGCGGGCCATGCGAGGATGTTGGGGTTGTCCACGTAGAGCCCGGGACGCTGGCCTTCCAGGAGCTGGAAGATCTCGAGTCGCTGGTAGTGGTCGTCCCGCCACAGGACGATGCCGCGCTCGAACGGGACCAGGCTCCACGCCGCGCGGATGCGCGCGTCCACGCCGTCGAGTCGCCGGCGCTCGCGCAGCGCCCGGGGCACCGACCACGAGCCGAGCGCGATCGCCAGCACGGCCACCACCGCCGCCGCCATCGCGGGTGACGCGCGCTTCGCCACCCACGCCGTCGCCGGCACGATCGCAAGCAGCGCCACCATCAGCGCGGGCGCGAAGAACATGGCCGGGTCGGGCACGCCGTAGGAGACCACGAACGCCACGAGCAGCGCCGCCCCGCCCACCAGTGCCAGCATTCCCCAGCGCAACTCCCTCGGCAGGCGCAGCGCGTGGAACGCGGTGATCACGATCCCCGGCAGCCACGGCAGGATGGCGTCGCGGATCAACGTCCACTCGGACGAGCGCGGCGAGAAGCGCCCGAGGTATCGGCCGTAGGCGGCGCCGCGCACGTGCTGCCAGACGGAGGCGGCGATCGGCTCGATGGGCCATTGGAGGACCGCGGGGTGCGCGGCCCGCCACGCGATCCACAGCGCCCCGGCCGCCGGGATCGCCGCGGCCGGGATGGCGGCGAGGATGAACCCCGCCCGCCAGCGCCGGGACGCCACGAGCGCGGCCGCGAGCGCGAGCGTGAGCGGCACGGCGAAGAACACGGAGGTGGCGTGGTGGGCGAGGCCGAGGCCGCAGAGGATGCCCCACCCCCACGCCGCGCGCCGGTCGGCGGCCGCGTGCTCCCCGGCGGGCCCCGCGCCGGCTGCGCTCAGCCTGCGCAGCCACCCGATCGCGAACGCCGCAGCCGCCGCGATCCACGCGTGACTCCAGCCATAGACCTCGGCGACGGTCGCGGACGCGATCCACACCGGGTTGAGCACCAGCAGCAGCACGGGCGCCGCGGCCTGCAACGCCCGCGTGCCCGCGGCGGCCGGGCCCGCGCCTGCCGGCCCCCCGGGCGCGTCCGCGGCCAGATGCTGCGCGAGGCGCGCGTACGCGCCGGCGGCCACCGCGGCGCCCATAGCACTCCACAGGTTCGCCGCCGTCACCCACGAGGCGCCGAGCGCGTGCAACACGCGAACGAAGAGATGCCCGACCAGCACGTAGAGCGGATAGCCCGTGGGGTGCGGGACGCCGGCCAGCGCGAGCGCGAGCGTGAACTCGGCGGAGTCACCAATGCCCGGGACGCGGGGGAGGAGGAGGAGCGTGAGCCCGAGCGAGCCCAGCGCGCTCGCGACCACGAGGGTGCGGCCGGCACGCTTCATCTCCGGAAATCTAGCACGCCGCGCCGCGGCCGGCCGCGCTGCTGCCGCCGGCCGCGGCGCCGCGCCTTCGCCGGCCGCGGCGGCTGGCGGAGCACGCGGCTCCTCGGGCAAGATGCACCCGCCGAATGGCGCGCGAAACCATCCATCCCAGCACGACGGTCGGGTCCGTTCACCTCACGGTGCGGGACCTCGATGCCCTGGTCTCGTACTACAGCGAGCGCCTCGGGTTCGCCCCGAGCCGTCGTACGAGGGAAGGCGTGGCGCTCGGCGCCGGCGGGCCGGACCTCCTGGTGCTGGCCGGCCGCCCCGACGCCCCGCGCGCCCGCGGGACCACCGGCCTCTACCACTTCGCCGTGCTGGTGCCCTCACGCCGCGATCTGGCGGACGCGCTCCAGCACCTGCTGGACACGCGCACGCCGCTCGCGGGCGCATCGGATCACGGCGTCAGCGAGGCGCTCTACCTCGCCGACCCCGAGGGCAACGGGATCGAGATCTACCGCGACCGTCCGCGCGCCGAGTGGCCGATGGAGAACGGCCAGCCGCTCCTCGTCAGCGACCCGCTCGATCTGGACGGCCTGCTGGCCGATCGCTCCGCTCGCGGCGGAACGGGCGGGCTTCCGGCCGGAACCCGGATCGGCCACGTCCACCTCCGGGTCGCGGATCTCGCGGCCGCCGAGCGCTTCTACGCGGACGCGCTCGGGTTCGAGATCGTGGCGCGGCTCGGCGGCGCCGCGCTCTTCGTCGCCGCCGGCGGCTACCACCATCACATCGGGCTCAACACCTGGGGCGGAGAAGGCGCGCCGCCGCCGCCGCCCGGCGCGGCCGGGCTGCGCCACTTCGTGCTGCGCCTGCCGGACGCGAAGGAGCGCGACAAGGTGGTGGAGCGGGCGCGCGCCGCGGGAATCGGCGTGGAGGAGTCGCAGGAAGGCGCGGCGCTCGCCGACCCCTCCTCGAACCGGTTGGTCCTCGCGGTGTGAGTTGTGCTCGGAAGATTGGAGATGGCAGGGCTCTTGCGCTGACCTGCAGACATGTCCCGCGCGGCGGCCCCCCTGGTGCCCCCGTTCTGCCCCAACCCCCAGTGCTCATTCCATTCCTCCCCAAGCGCTTGGCACTACGTGCGCGACGGCTTCTTCGATCGCCGGTCCGCTCCCACCCGGGTCCAGCGTTTCCGCTGCCGTCACTGCCGGCGTCGGTTCTCCGAACAGACCTTCCGCACCACCTACTGGCTCAAGCGGCCCCGGCTGCTCCCGGCCGTGCTGCGCGCCCTGGTTTCGTGCGCCGCCCTGCGCCAGATCGCACGCGCCCTCGAGGCCTCCCCCCAGACCATCCTGCTCCACGCCAACCGCCTCGGCCGCCACTGCCAGCTCTTCCACGAGCTCCACCGCCCGCGCGCCCCGCTCGCCGAGCCCCTCGCCCTCGACGGCTTCCAGTCCTTCGAGTACAGCCAGTTCCACCCCACCTGGTATCACGTCGTGGCCGGCCGGCGCTCCCACTTCTTCTACGGCTTCACCGATTCCGAGCTGCGCCGCAGCGGC
>DASXQT010000004.1:0-4987 GCA_036507005.1 Candidatus Eiseniibacteriota bacterium | reverse complement strand
TTCCTCGAGAAGCGCTACGACGTGCTCGTCTCGACGATGATCGTCGAATCAGGGCTCGACATCCCGAGCGTCAACACGCTGATCGTGGACCGCGCCGACACCCTGGGGCTGGCCGACCTCTACCAGCTGCGCGGGCGCGTCGGGCGCTCTTCGCACCGCGCGTACGCATACCTGCTCGTGCCGTCGCGGCGCGTGCTCACGGAGGAGGCCGAGAAGCGGCTGCGCGTGATCGAGGAGCTGGACGACCTGGGCGTCGGGTTCAAGATCGCGCTCAAGGACCTGGAGATCCGCGGCGCAGGCAACCTGCTCGGCCCCGAGCAGCACGGCTTCATCGTGGGCCTGGGCTTCGACCTCTACGTCAAGCTGCTCGAGGAGGCGGTGGCGGCGCTCAAGGGCACGGCGCCCGAGACCCGCGCCGAGCCGCGGCTGCTGACCGACTGGAGCGCCTACCTTCCCGACGACTACGTGCCGGACGAGCACGAGAAGCTCGACCTCTACCGAAGGCTCGCCGAGGCCCGCACCCTGGACGAGCTGGACGACCTCACGCTCGAGATGATGGACCGCTTCGGGCAGCTCCCGCCGCCCGCGGTGGCGCTGGTCGAGCTGCGGCGCCTGCGGGTGCTCGGCGGGGCGGGCGCGGTCGAGGCGCTGCGCGTGCTCCAGGACGTGGCCGAGATCGTGCTGCGCCGGCCGCTCCCGCCCGCGGAAATCCGGGGCGTGGTCGGGATGCTCGGCTTCCAGGTCGAGTTCTGGAGCGGGCGCGAGTTCGGCCTGCGCGTGCGCGGCGAGGGGATCGCGCTCCTCCACCGCGCGCGCGAGGTGCTCCAGGCGCTGGAGCTGGCGGAAGCCGGCCAGCTCGGCGGCCGGCGCGCGGCGGGCGGGGCGCCGGGTTCTTCCGGCGCCGCGCCCGGCCCGACTCCACCGCGCTGAATCGTCGCGGCGCCCCGCCGCGACGCGACCTCGGGAAAAGCGCAGGCGCCCGCAGGGAATCCCCCGCGCGGGATTTGAGGCAGGTGCCGCGGCATCCGGCGGCCGGCCCTCCGCATCGATTGGGGAGTCCCAAGGTCACGGGCCAGGTGAGGTCCCGCGACCGCGCGCGCTCAAGCGGTTCCCTCAGAGACGGCGCGCCCCCGCAGACTCGGCCCGACGCAGGAGAGCGAGAGAAGCGCTCCGGGGTGCAAATCCCTCGAATTGCATGCTCCACGTGTTCACCGGCTCCCCTGCCGAGCGGCACGGGAGGCAGCGCATTTCTACCTCGCAAAGCGAAAGGAGGTGACGTCATGAAGCTTCTCAATCCGGAACTGCAGAAGCTGGAGCAGCGTGTCGCCCCCGACCTCGGTATCGGGATCGGAATCGGCATCGGCTTCGGGTCGGGCTCGGGCTCGTGCTCGGGCTCCGATTCCAGCGGCTAGTGCCAGCACGAAGAATCCCTGACAACCCAGGCCCGCCAAGAGCACCGGCACCGGGCGCCCCCGGGCGCCGGTGCTCGCAACGGGCCGCGCGGAGGACCGCGGATCCGCGGATTCGGCGCCGGTCCGGCGCGTGGTGATCATGAGCCCGGTGGTTGTTCCCAAGATTCGAAGCGGCCTCACCATCCGCGAGCAGCCGACGGCGGACGGCCGCGTGTTCGTCGTCAAGGATCCGGTCTCGGGCGAGTTCTTCCGCCTCGGCGAGGCCGAGCGCTTCATCGCCGGGCAGTGCGACGGCGTGACGAGCGTCGAGCAGATGCGCCGGCGCACGGAGGAGAGGTTCGGAGCCTCCTTGCCGCTCGACGCCCTCGAGTCCTTCCTCGGCAGCCTGGATCGCGCGGGACTGCTGGAGGGGCCGGGCTCCGCGCGCGCGCCGCGGCCGAAGCGCCGGGTGTTCTGGGCCCGCGGGAATCCGCTTCACCTCCGCTTCCCGCTGTGCGACCCGGATGCGCTTCTCGGGCGGCTCGTGGGGCGGCTGGCGTTCCTGTTCACGCCCGGCTTCCTGGTGCTCTCCGCGGCCACCCTCCTGCTCGCGATCTCGATCGTGGTGACGAACTGGACCGAGCTCAGGGCGGATCTCGGCGGGCTCTATCGGCTCTCGGCAATCCCCCTGATCTGGATCACGGTCGCGGCGGTGATCGCGGCGCACGAGCTCGCGCACGGGCTCACCTGCAAGCGCTTCGGCGGCGAGGTCCACGAGCTGGGCCTGCTGCTCATCTATCTCCAGCCCGCGGCCTACTGCAACGTGAGCGACGCGTGGCTGTTTCCCGAGCGGTCGAGGAGGCTGTGGGTGACCTTCGCCGGCCCCTGGTTCGAGCTGTTCCTGTGGGGGCTGGCGACGCTGCTCTGGCACGTCACCAACCCGGAGACGCTGGTCGGCCGCGTGGCTCTGATCGTGGTCGCGACCTCGGGAGTCAAGCAGCTTCTCAACCTGAATCCCCTGCTCAAGCTCGACGGCTACTACCTGCTGAGCGACCTGCTCGAGATTCCGAACCTGCGCGGCAACGCGTTCCGGGCGATCGGCGACCGGGTGCGGAAGCTCTGGGGCAGAGCGCCGGCCTCGGCCCGCGAGCCGACCGCGCGCGAGCGCCGCATCTACCTCGCCTACGGGCTGGTTGCGGTGGTGTTCTCGTTCTCGCTCCTCGCCTTCGCCGTCGCCAAGCTCGGCCGCTACGTAGTCCGGGACCAGCCGTCGGCGGCCGTGCTCGCGATCGGGCTCCTCGGGGTCAAGGCCCCGCGCAAGTTCGGCAAGCTGTTCGGCAAGTCCGACCCCGCGGACGACGACGACTTCGACGCCGGTCCCGCGGAGGAGGCGCGCGGCGACGGTATGGCGCCCAACGCCGCTGCCCCGCCCCCGGCCGCGGCGCGGAAGCGAGCCGGCCTCCCCGGGCGCCGCGCCCGGCTGCTCGCCCTCGCCCTCGTGGCGCCGCTGATCCTGCTCGCGCCGCTCGATCTCAAGATCCGCGGTCCGTTCGACGCCCTCGCCGGCCGCGAGGCCAACCTGCGCGCCGAGGTCGAAGGGATCGTCGAAGAGGTCGCGGTGAGCGAGGGCGGCCGCGTGCGCGCCGGAGACCTGATCGCACGCCTCTCCGCCCGCGATCTGCTCGCGGAGCGCGGCGACGTCGAGTCGCGGCTCGAGCAGGGCGGGGCGCGGCTGCGCATGCTGGAGGCCGGCCCGCGGCCCGCGGAGGCGGATGTCGCCCGGGCCGCCGTGGCCAGGGCCCAGGGCCACTTCCGGTTCGCGCGCAAGCGCCTCGAGGTCAGCCGGCAGCTCTTCGCAACCGGGGCGATCTCGCGGCGCGACCTGGAGCAGGCCGAGGAGGAGACGGTCACGGCCGAGGGCGATCTCGGCGAGGCCCGCGAGAAGCTGCGGCTCCTCCTGAGCGGCTCGCGGCCCGAGGAGATCGAGGCCACGCGCGCCGAGATCGAAGGTCTCGAGGTCCGCCGGCGCCTGCTCGACGAGCAGCTCCGGCAGGTGGACGTGCGGAGCCCGATCGACGGGATCGTCGCGACGCCCGAAGTCGAGCTGCGCGAGCTGCGCGACCGGCACCTCGAGAAGGGCGACCCGATCGCCACGGTGATCGACGACCGCACCATCGCCGCGGTCATCGCGGTCCCCGAGCAGGACATCGCCGACGTCGCGGTGGGCCAGACCGTGCTGGTCAAGGCCCGCGCCCACCCCGGCGTGACGTTCCGCGGCAAGGTCACCGCGATCGGCGCCACCGCCCAGGGCGGCGGTGCGAGCGGAAGCGGCCAGCTCTTCGCCGGAGTGCCGGCGGGCGGGCGCGCGCCGCCGCGCACGGTCCTGGTGAGGACCGACATCGACAACCGCGCCCGGCTGCTGAAGCCGCAGATGACCGGGCAGGCCAAGATCCTGTGCGGACGAAGGAGCGTGCTCGACCTGCTCACGCGCGGACTCTCGCGTCTGGTCCGGGTCGAGTTCTGGTCCTGGTCCTGAGCCCGCGAGCGACCGGAAAGGCATCCGTGAGAACGATCGAGCGAACCGCAGCCCCGCCCGCGAGCCCCGCGGCTCAGCCCGCGCCGGTCCCGGAGGGCCCGTCGGCAGAAGCGGCCCAGCCCACCCCGGGGCCCGCTGACCGGCCGGCCGCGGCGGCCGCCCCCACGGAGATGCTCTACCTGCTGGGGCGACCCACGCTCCGCGAATGCATCCGCTTCATCCAGCGGCGCGCCGTGGATCCGCCCGCCGCCGGGCGCCTGACCGAAGCATGGGGGGCGGCCGCGGCCCGGATCGCGGAGATCGAAAAGGAGGAGGCGGGCCTCGCCGACCACCCCCAGGTCCAGCCGCTCGGCCCGCGCTACGAGCCCCTGCTGATCGAGCTGCTCAAGGATCCGCTCGCCCACTACGCATTCAACACGGTGCCGGTCGACATCGTGATGGTCCCGCTCGACCGGCTCGTGGTCTACCAGAATCACATCGACCTGGACTTCGCGCGATCCCTCGAGCGGCGCCTGGGGCCCGCGCCCGGCGAGGAGCAGATCTTCCGCACCTGCCTGCCCAGCGACCATCCGCTGCCGCCGGTGGAATGGGCGAGCGACCGCGACGGCCGCTTCGTCTTCCTCTCGCCCTCGAACGACCTGCGCTTCCTGCGGGCCGTCCCGCTCCGATCGGGCCAGGTCGTGAACACCGCGCTGAGCGGGGTGCTGGTGGGCATGGTGGGGATCGCCGTGGGCTTCGGCTCCAATTTCCTCAACGCGATGCACGCCGGGAACCGGCTGATCCTCCACAACGGCACCCACCGCGCGTTCGCGCTGCGCAGCGCCGGGATCACGCACGCGCCCTGCATCGTCCAGTACGCCTCGTCGCGCGAGGAGCTGGACCTGATCGCCCCCGAGGCGGTGCGGAAGCGCCCCGAGGCGTTCCTCGAGCACCCGCGGCCTGCCCTGCTCAAGGACTACTTCGACCCGCGTCTGCGCATCGTGTTTCCCTCCCGGCGCCGGCTGCGGCAGGTCACGGTCCGATTCCAGGTCGAGGAGGGCTGGGTCCCCGCCGTGTGAGG
>DASXQT010000003.1:0-1509 GCA_036507005.1 Candidatus Eiseniibacteriota bacterium | reverse complement strand
CTCGAGCTGGCGCGCACGAAGCTGCCGGAGATCGTGCTGATCGACATCGGGCTGCCGGGGATGGACGGCTTCGAGGTCGCCCGCCGCATGCGCGCGCTCGGTCAGCCGGTCGTGCTGGTTGCGCTGACCGGCTACGGCCAGCCGGAGGATCGGCGACGCACCCAGGAGGCCGGCTTCGACGTGCACCTAGTGAAGCCGGTCGATCCCGCCGACCTGACGAACGCGCTCGCTAGGCTCTGAACTCCTCGTCGAGGATCTCGCGGATGAACCGGTCGAGCGAGACCGGGTAGAACCGAGCGTCCGGCGACACGATGACGCCCGTGTCGATGATCTCGCGCTGGGCGAGCTCCTCGAGCACGCGGTCCAGCAGGTCGGGCGCGTCGCGGTCCTCGCGCCGGATGCGCAGCTCCTCGCTCTCCAGCGACACGCGCGAGGCATACCGGAACGAAAAGGCGCGAGCGACGAGTCGGGCATCCATCAGCTCGCGCTCGCCGAACAGCTCGCCGTAGGTCGGGCCCTCCCCCGGGGCCAGCACGAGCCGCGGCGAGACACGGATGCGCCCGCGCACCTCCACCGAGCGCGCCGGCTGGTCGTGCTGGGGCCCGACGAGGATGTAGGGCAGCACGTGATAGCCGGTGATGATGCCGGTGAGCGGCTTGCGGACGACGCGCGTGTCGTCGAAGACGGACCTCAGGAACTCCGGATCGGCCCACTGCTCCATGGCTTGCCAGTGTAAACGATTGACTTCGCCGGGACGCGCAGGTCAAGTTAGCTCGCATGGACCCCGAGCGGCCGATCAGGACCCGGCCCGGCGTCAAGCAGTGGGTGCACACGTGCGAGCGGTGCGGCGAGCGGATGACGGAGCAGAAGTGCAAGATCACCTGCGGCAACTGCGGATATGCCAGGGACTGTAGCGACCCGTGAGCTGAGCCGCGTCTTCCTGCTCTCCCCCGCCAACTGCGGCGGGGAGCGCGCGCGGATCGTCATGGGGCCGCGGGCCGACTTTCCGCTCGCCCGTCGTCTCCGCGCCCGCGGCGGCGCCCCGCTCGGCGAGGTCTTCACGTTCATGAGCGGGCTCTACTTCCGCGGCAAGCTCACCTACGCGCGCGCCTTCGCCGCGCCGCCGGCGACCGGCGGCGCAGGTGTCTTCGTCATCACCGCGGACTCCGGGTTGCTCGACCCCGATACGCCGGTCACGCTCGCCGTGCTGCGCGCGGCCGCGCGGGTGGACATCAGCCTCACGAACCCGCGCTACCGGCGCCCGCTGGAGGCGACGGCGCGCGTGCTGGCGGGCGCCGTTGGTCCCGCCTGCGAGGTCGTGCTGCTCGGCAGCGTCGCCTCCGATAAGTACGTGAGCATCCTCGGCAATGTGTTCGGCGAGCGGCTGCGCTTCCCGGCCGAGTTCGCCGGCCGCGGTGACATGAGCCGCGGCGGCCTCATGCTCCGATGCGTGGCGGAAGGCCGCCAGCTGACCTACGTGCCGCTGGCCGGCGCCGCCCGCCACGGCCC
>DASXQT010000002.1:0-21045 GCA_036507005.1 Candidatus Eiseniibacteriota bacterium | reverse complement strand
GCCTTGCGTCGCGGCAGATGCGGGGCAATCCGTGCCCACTGCGCATCGCTCAGTCGTCCACTGAATGCCATGGTTCACCTCCGTGTGAGTGACCATGGCTTCACCCTACCCCGCGTTGCGGGGTTTTGAAACGAGTTCTAGGCCCGCTCGCGCACTTCCTTCTGCACCCGCTCGAGGAACGCCTGGCGGGTGACGGTCTCGAGCTGGCCCACGCCCTTGCGCCGCGGCGAGACCGTGCCCGCCTCGGCCTCGCGCGGCCCCACCACCAGCATGTAGGGCACCTTGGCCAGCTCGGCGTCGCGGATCTTGGCGTTGAGCTTCTCGTCGCGGAGATCGACCTCGACCCGCAGGCCTCCCCCCTTGAGCGCCGCCGCGGTCTCCTCCGCGTAGGCCGCGGCGCGCGGGTTCGCGGGGATGATCTGCACCTGGACCGGGGCGAGCCACACCGGGAACTCGCCGCCGGTGTGCTCGATCAGGATCCCCATGAAGCGCTCGAGCGAGCCGTAGAGCGCGCGGTGGAGCATGACCACCTCGTGGTCCTGGCCGTCCGGCCCCGTGTAGTAGACCCCGAAGCGCTTGGGGAGCATCAGGTCCACCTGGATGGTCGGGCACTGCCATTCGCGGCCGATCGCGTCGCGCAGCTTGACGTCGATCTTGGGCGCGTAGAAGGCGCCCCCGCCTTCGTCCACCTCGTAGGCGAGCCCGCGGCGCTCGAGCGCGCGCCGCAGCGCCGCGGTGGCGAAATCCCACTCCTCGGGAGAACCCAGGTACTTCTCCTTCGGCCGCGTGGCGAGATAGCAGGAGTAGTCGTAGTGGAACGCCTTCAGCAGGAAGTCCATCAGGTCGAGGACGCCGAGCACCTCGTCCTCCATCTGGTCCGGGGTGCAGAAGATGTGCGAGTCGTCCTGGGTGAAGCCGCGCACGCGCTCCATGCCGTGGAGCACCCCCGAGCGCTCGTAGCGGTACACCGTCCCCAGCTCGGCGAAGCGGATCGGCAGCTCGCGGTACGAGTGCTTGCGGTTCTTGTAGATCATGATGTGGCCCGGGCAGTTCATGGGCTTCACCCGGTAGGGCTGCCCGTCGATGTCCATCGGCGAGTACATCATCTCCGCGTAGTTCTCGAGGTGCCCGGAGATCTGGAAGAGCCGCTCGCTCGCCAGGTGCGGCGTGTAGACCAGCTGGTAGCCGCGCTTCAGGTGCTCTTCCTTCCAGAACTGCTCGATCTGGTGCCGGACCACTCCGCCGCGCGGATGCCAGAAGATCAGCCCCGCCCCCACCTCCTCGTGGATCGAGAACAGCTCCAGATCCTTGCCGAGCCGGCGGTGGTCGCGCTTGAGCGACTCCTCGATGCGCTTCAGGTGCTCGTCGAGCTCGGCCGGGGTCGGGAACGCGGTGCCGTAGATGCGCTGGAGCATCTCGTTGCGCTCCTGCCCCAGCCAGTAGGCGCCCGCCACGTGGGTGAGCTTGAAGGCCTTCACCTGCCCGGTGCCCGGCACGTGCGGGCCCCGGCACAGGTCGAGGAACGGGCCGTTCTTGTAGTAGGTGACCTTGGCGCCCTCGGGGATCTGCGACAGGAAGTGGAGCTTGTACTTCTCCCCCGCCGCCTCGAACCGGCGGCGCGCCTCGTCGCGGTCGGTCTCCATGTACTCGAAGGGCTGGTTGGCCGCGACGATCTCGCGCATCCGCGCCTCGATCCGCTCGAGGTCCTCGGGGGTGAAGGGCTGGGCGCGCGCGAAGTCGTAGTAGAACCCGCCCTCGATCGGCGGGCCGCCCGCCACCTTCACGTCCGGGAAGAGCTCGGTGACCGCGGTCGCGAGGACGTGCGCCGCGGAGTGCCGCAGGCGGTAGAGATCGGCGCCGCCCGGGTACTTGGCGACCTCGGGTCGCTCCTCGGGTGCGGTGGTCATGGACACGGCGGGCGAGCCCTCCTCGGGGCCTGCGGGCGGGGCATCGGGCCCCGGGCGCGGCCGCGGAAGTCGATGGTGGGCGATACTGGACTTGAACCAGTGACCCCTTGCTTGTCGAGCAAGTGCTCTACCAGCTGAGCTAATCGCCCGCGGAGCCAGCGATTTAGCCGGATGATCGAGTTGATGTCAAGGTTGCCATCGGCCTTTCGGCCGACCCCGACGGATGGAACGGGCTGTAGACTGGAGGCCGTGCCGGCCCGAGGTCGTCCTTGCGCTTGGTGCCACGAGCCCGTTGTCAAGATGGACCCGGGAGCCGTAGAAGCACCCCGTACTGTGGCCAGGGAGGTCGTCGATCCCGGAGCACGTTTCGCAGACTCTCGCGATCCAGGCTCCCACGCCGGCACCGCGGCAGGTGGCAAGCGGAGGCAACGATGGAGGTCCTTCACGCGCGGTGTGCGGGGCTGGATGTCCACAAGGACAGCGTGGTGGCGTGCGCCCGGGTCGTGGCGGGATCGCGGGCCAGTCACGAGACCGAGGAGTTCGCCACCACCACCAGCGGATTGCTGAAGTTGGCCGATTGGCTCCGGGAACGCCACTGCACGCACGTGGCAATGGAAGCCACCGGGGTGTACTGGAAGCCGGTGTGGCACGTACTCGACGGCGGCGGCTTCGAGCTGCTGCTGGTCAACCCCGCTCATGCCCGCAACGTCCCGGGGCGCAAGAGCGACGTCAACGATGCCCACTGGCTCGCGGACCTCCTGGCCCACGGTCTGGTGCGCCCGAGCTTCGTGCCGCCCCCGCCGATCCAGGAGCTGCGCGATCTGACGCGTACCCGCAAGCAGCTGGTACGCCAGGTAGGACGCCACACGCTCCGCATCGAGAAGACACTGGAAGACGCCAACCTCAAGCTCACCGGCGTGATCTCGGATCTGCTCGGGACCAGCGGGCGTGCGATCCTGAAGGCCCTGATCGCGGGCGAGACCGACCCCGAGCGTCTGTTGGCGCGCACCACGGGACGGCTTGAGGCCCCGCGCGGGCGGCTGCTCGAGGGACTGCGCGGGGTGGTGACCGATCACCATCGCTTCATGCTCAAGCTGCACCTGCGCCAGATCGAGGCGCTCAAGGCCGCCATCGCCCAACTCGAACGCCGGATGGAGAAGCTGCTGCGGCCCTTTCGAGAGCGGGTCGAGCAGCTCGACACCATCCCGGGCGTAGACGTGACGGTGGCTCAGGTGCTGATCGCCGAGATCGGTCTGGACATGACGCGCTTTCCGACCGCGGGCCACCTGGTGTCGTGGGCGGGGCTCTGTCCCCGGATGGACGAGAGCGCGGGCAAGCGGCGTTCGACCCGAGTCCGCAAGGGCGCTCCCTGGCTCAAGACCACCCTGGTAACCGCCGGCTGGGGCGCGGCGGCCTCGCGCGACACTTATCTCCGCGCCCAGTTCGTTCGGCTCAAGACCCGTCGCGGGCCCCAGAAAGCCGTGGTGGCGGTAGCCGCCTCGATCCTGACCGCGGCCTACTACATCCTCCGCGACCACGTCACCTACCGCGAACTCGGCCCCGACTACTTCGACCGCCGCGACCGCAAGAGTGTGCTCCGCCGGCTCACCCGCCGCATCGCCGCGCTCGGCTATGAGGTTGAATTGCGCCCAGTTGCATAGAAACCTTCATCGGAGGCCCGTTCCTTCGCAGAATGAGGAGCTTCCACGCGCCAAGGTGCTCGCGCCGCGCGCCCGCTTCCGCCCCGTTTCATGGTACAAGTCGGGCGTCGTCGGCCGCTTCCTTCTCTCGATCCCATGGCTCGAATCCGCCCCACCCGATCTCCGTCCCCGCAGCCGGCGGCACCGGATGCCGCTCTCGCCCTGGCTCTCGCTCTCGCGGGTGGCTACCTGCTGGCCTTTCTGGCGGTCGCGCTCGCGCGGCTCAACTATCCATTCCAGCTCGAGTGGATCGAGGGGGTCGTCCTCGAGCACGTCCACCGGGTCCTGAACGGCCAGCGCCTCTACGTCGCCCCGAGTCTCGATTTCGTGCCGCTCAACTACACGCCGCTCTACTATTACGTGTGCGCGGCCGCGGCTTCGGTCCTCGGGGAGGGCTTCGTCCCTCTGCGGCTGGTCTCGTTGCTGGCGTCGCTGGGACTGCTGTCGCTGGTCTTGGTCCTCGTGCGTCGCGAGACCGGACGCTGGGCGGCGGGGATGCTGGCCGCCGGCCTGTTCGCCGCCACCTACCGGCGAGGCGGGGCGTGGCTCGACATCGCGCGGGCCGACTCCCTCTACCTGATGCTGCTCGTGGCGGGAGCCTGCGCGCTGCGCTGGGAGGCGCGCCGCCTGCGGGGACCGCTCCTGGCGGCGGGGCTCTGGACGCTGGCTTTCCTCGCCAAGCAATCGGCTCCGGTGGTGGTGGCGCCGCTCGTGATCTGGAGCCTGGTGCGCACGCCGCGGCGGGGCGCGCTGCTGGCGGCCGCCCTGGCGGCGGGCTGCGGGCTCTCGTTCCTCGCGCTGGACGCCGCCCACGGCGGCTGGTTTCGATACTACGTGCTGGAGGTCGCGGGCCGGCACGCGGTGGACCCGACCCTGGCGCTCAACTTCCCGCTTCGCCACCTGCCGCCGGTGCTGATCGCGCTCGCGCTCGGCGTGGCGGCCGCCTGGGGGAAAACCGCACGGGTGGAGCGCGAGACGCGGGAGTTCTTCGCGGTCTTCTCCGCCGGACTGCTCGCGAGCGGCTGGCACCTCTCGCTCTACCGCGGCGGCTACGACAACGTTCTGCTCCCGGCGTTCCTGGCCGCGGCGCTGGCCGGAGGGCTGGGCTGGGGCTGGATCGCATCCGCGCCGCGCCCGCCGTCGCGCGTGCCGCCGCGGCTCCTCGCGACCCTGGCCCTGGTCGTCCAGCTCGCGCTGCTGGTGTGGGATCCGCTGGCCCAGATCCCGTCGCCGGACGACCGCGCGGAAGGCGCGACCCTGGTCCGGACGCTCGAGAACCTCCCGGGGCGCGTGTTCATCCCCTCCCACAACTATCTCGCCCAGCGTGCCGGCAAGGGCTCGTCGGCGAGCCTCATGCCGCTCATGGATGTCCTGAAGGGCGGGGACGGTCCGTTGGAGCGCGGTCTGCGGCGGGCGCTGGAAGATTCGCTCCACGCCCGCGCGTGGGGGGCGATCGTGCTCGACACCAAGGACTGGCTGCTCGAAGGTGTCCAGGTGGCCGGATACCAGGTGATCGGGCGGCCCTTCCGGAATCCCGACGTGTTCTGGCCGCGCACCGGAATGCGCACCCGCCCCGAGTGGGTGTTCGTGCCGCTCGAGCGGGTGCACGCCGACTCCGCCGCCCGTCCCTGAGCCCTACACCCTCCGCCCCAGCACCGCAGCGATGGTGCGGATCTGCTCCACCAGCTCGCGGTACTGCTCCGGGTACAGCGACTGCGCGCCGTCCGAGAGCGCGTGGTCGGGGTCGTGGTGCACCTCGATGATCAGGCCGTCCGCCCCCGCCGCGATCGAGGCGCGCGCCATGGGCGCCACCTTGTTGCGGATTCCGGTGCCGTGCGACGGATCCACGATCACGGGAAGATGCGTGAGTTCTTTCACGACGGGAATCGCGTTCAGATCCAGCGTGTTTCGGGTGTAGGTCTCGAAAGTTCTTATGCCGCGCTCGCACAGGATCACCTGCGCGTTGCCCTGCGATACGACGTGCTCGGCGGAGAGCAGCCACTCCTCGATCGTCGAGGCCAGCCCGCGCTTCAGGAGCACCGGTTTGCCGGCGTGCCCGACCTCGCGGAGCAGCGGGAAGTTCTGCATGTTGCGCGCGCCCACCTGCAGGATGTCGGCGTAGCGCGAGACCAGCGGCACCTGCTGGGCATCCATCACCTCGCTCACCACCGCGAGCCCGAAGCCGTCGGCGGCGCGGCGCAGGATCTTCAGACCCTCCTCCCCCAGCCCCTGGAACGAGTAGGGCGAGGTGCGGGGCTTGTAGGCGCCGCCGCGCAGGATGGTGGCGCCGGCCTTCGCCACCGCCTCGGCGATGGTGAAGGCCTGGGTCTCGCCTTCCACCGAGCACGGCCCGGCCATGAGCGCGAGCTGGTCGCTGCCGATCACGCAGCGTCCCACCGTGATCACGGTGTCGTGCGGGTGGAACTCGCGGCTCGCGAGCTTGAAGGGCACGCCGATCCGGACCACGGACTCGACCGCGGGGAACTTCTTCACCTGCTCCCAGTCCACCAGCCCCGGCTCGCCCAGCGCGGCGAGGCGCACGTGGCCGTTGAAGTCGGTGCGGTGGACGCCGAGCCCGGCCATGCGCAGCCAGGCGGTGAGGTCGTTCACCACCGGCTCGCTCACCTCGCGCTTGATCAGGACCAGCATGTTTCGTTCCTGCGCTCCAACGAAAACGCCCACGCCGCGAGGGCATGGGCGGGGAGTCTACGCGCGGCTCTTTGGCTTCAGCGCACCGACGCCGTCTCCCCGCCACGCCACGCGCAGCGGTATCGGCGCCAGCTCCAGATGCGAAGCCATCCTCTCAAGTCGAGCCTCCGCGAAATCCGGACTCGACGCTAGCACGGCGTCTCGAACGCGTCCAATCACCGCTCCCGCCCGCGCAGGGCGCGCTGCCGGAGCCAGGCGTCGGCCAGCACCAGGGCCATCATGCTCTCCGCCACCGGCACCACGCGCGGGCAGATGCAGGGGTCGTGGCGGCCCTCGATCGCGATCGTGGTCGTGCCGCCCTCCTTGGTCGCCGCGGTCTGGGGCTTGCCGATCGAGGTCGCGGGCCGCACCGCGACTCGCACCACCACCGGCGCGCCGTTCGAGATCCCGCCCGAGATGCCGCCGGCGAAGTTGGTGAGGAAGCGCTGGCCGTCGTAGACGTCGTTGGTCTCCGATCCCGCGCGCTCGGCCATCGCGAACCCGCTGCCGATCTCGACCCCCTTGGTCGCCGGAATCGAGAGCATCGCCGCACCGAGGGCGGCGTCGAGCTTGTCCATGGTGGGATCGCCCCAGCCCGCGGGCACGCCCTCGGCCACCACCTCGACCACGCCGCCCACCGAGTCCTTCGCGTCGCGGGCGCGCTCGATGCGCTCCGCCATCTTCGCGGCCGCCCTGGAATCGGGGCAGCGCACCGGGTTCTTCTCGACCTCGGACCAGTCGCGGGCCTCGGCCCGCACCTCGCCGACCTGCACCGTGCCGCCCGCGATCGTCACGCCCACGCTGCGGAGCGCGATCCGCGCGAGCGCTCCGGCGGCCACCCGCCCCACCGTCTCGCGCCCCGAGGCGCGGCCGCCCCCGCGGTGGTCGCGCACGCCGTACTTCTCCCAGTACGTGTAGTCGGCGTGGCCGGGGCGGAACACGTCCTTGAGCGCGTCGTAGTCCTGGGAGCGCGCGTCGGTGTTGCGCACCAGCATCGCGATCGGCGTGCCCAGGGTCGTGCCCTCGAACAGGCCGGACAGCACCTCGACCTGGTCCCCCTCCTTGCGCTGGGTGGTGAGCGCGCTCTGCCCGGGGCGCCTGCGGTCCAGCTCGCGCTGGACCTCGGCCACGTCCACGAGCACGCCGGGCGGCATGCCGTCCACCACCACGCCGACCGCCGGGCCGTGCGACTCGCCGAAGGTGGTGACGACGAACAGCCGGCCGAACGAGGAGGACACGTCAGTCCGCCCGGCGCGCGATCCGGCGAGGCCCCGCGCTCATTTTCCGCGCTTGCGCGCGCGCGGCGCGGCGCCGCCCGCCGCGGCCGCCAGCACCTCGGCGTTCACGCGCTTGCGGTACTCCTGGTGCGCGGCCACCATGCGCTCGAACTGGATCAGGTAGCTGGGGCGGATGTCGGCGCGCCCGCCCGCGACCCACGGCTTGCAGCGCTCCCAGGTGACGATGTCCTCGCCGGTGTGGTCGAAGAAGATCTCGGGGTGGAGCACGTCGCGGTTCACGAGCGAGCCCACCATCTCCCAGTACGAGGTCGTCATCCGGAACCAGCGGTCCTCGTCGCTGAACGACATGTAGCGCGCCTTGATGTCGCTCCAGTCGCCGGGCTTGAACTCGTGCAGGAACCACTCGCGGGCGCGGCGCAGCTCGGGGTCGCGGCGCACCTCGTAGAGGCGGATCAGGAGCGCGGCATCGGCGTGGGTCGGCTTTCGCATGGCGATCTCCGGTGGGAAACGCGGACGGCGGGCGAACGAGCCGGACTGTAGCAAGCGCGGGCGGGCGACGGAAAGCGCGCGCCGGCGCGGGGCGACGCGCAACGCCGGCGCCCGCCGCGAGCGGCCTCACGCCGCCCGGTGCTTCGCCCCGGGCTTGCCCGCGGCCGGCAGGAAGCGCAGCTCCCAGGCGCCGAGCAGCAGCAGCCACACCCCCGCGGCGCCCACCCAGGGAATGGTCTCCATCAGCGAGCCGGTGAGGCGCAGGCCGGTCTCGAGCGGCCGGGCCTGCCCGGGCCACACCATGTAGGCCGCGATCCCCGCGACCACGGTGAGCACCTCGATCGCCACCAGCGATGGGATGCCGATCGCCAGCGCCCGCCGCCGCGCCGCCCACGGCGCGGAGAAGCTCGCCAGGCACATCGCGACGAAGATGGCGAGGTCGAACGGCGCCATCACCTCGACGTCGTCGATCTCGACCCCCTGCCCCACCGCCGCGAACACCGCGCCCGCGGCGCGCGCCAGCGCGCGCTGGTAGCCGTGCGAGACCAGGAAGCACGGGACGGCGAGCAGCGTCGCCCAGAGCAGGAAGCGCAGCAGCCACTTCATGGGCGCGCGGTCACGGGGTGCGGGAGCCTGAGCCACAGCAGGAACAGCGCGAACACCACGAGCAGCGTCACGGTCTGCCACAGGTAGACGTGGACGAAGTCGAACAGCTCGGGCCGGTGGGCCAGCACCGGGATCAGCGCCAGGATGCGCGCCAGGTTGTAGAGCCAGAGCAGCGCGGCTCCCCCCGCCAGGCCCCACAGCTTGCGCCGGGGCGATGCGGGAAACGCGGCGATCGCGATCCACAGCGCGGCGGTCGGCATGAGCGGCGTGCAGTCGGGCACGATCTGGATCGCCACGCCGGCGATGTGGACGTCGGCCTCGGCGGCCCCGCTCGGAACGCCGAACAGGCGCGTGACGAGCATCAGGCTCGAGACCGTGTGGCGCACCGCCCAGCGGTCGATGGCGGGCACGAGCGCGACCAGCACGAGCGCCGCGATCCAGCCCCCGGCGAAGCGCAGGAGGAACGCGAGCACGGCGCGGGTCTCGGACCGGCGCGGAGCGGCGCGCGCCTCGGCCCGCGACGGCGGCGTGGGTGTTCGTGTCGGGCCCGGCATGAGAGCCTCGGTGGATGAGGTCGAGGGAGCGACGATTCTGGGCGGCGGGTCCGCGCGCTGTCAATCGCCGCACGGCGGCGCCGGCCCGAGGCATCCCCCGCTCGCTCCGGAGCGAGTGGGCGCCGCGCCCGCTCGCGGCGCGCGCGCTGGTCGCCGGGACCGGCGCTCGCGTATCTTCCGCGGCCTGATTTCCGCCGCGAGGAGGGCCGATGAGGACGAGCTTGCGCTTCGCTTCGCGCCCGGGCGGCGCGCCCGCGGCTCCTCCCCCGGGGCTCGAGCGCCGGCTCGGCGCGCTCGACGGCACGCTGCTCACGATCGGCTCCGTGATCGGCACCGGGATCTTCCTCACCGGCGGCGACGTCGCGCGCGCGGTCGGCAGCCCGGCGCTCGTCCTCGCCGTATGGGCCACGGGCGGAGTGCTCGCGCTCGCCGGGGCGCTCACCTACGCCGAGCTCGGCACGCTCTTCCCGCGCGCGGGCGGGATCTACGCCTATCTGAAGGAGGCCTACGGGACGCCGTGGGGCTTCTTCTACGGCTGGGCCTCGCTGCTCGTCATCATGTCGGGCGGGATCGCCGCGATCGCAGTGGGCTTCGGCGAGTACTTCGGGAGCTTCGTCCCGTGGTTCGGGAGCGGCCACGTGCCGTTCTCGGTCCCGCTCGGCCCGTGGCACTGGGCCCCGAGCGGCGCCCAGCTCGCCGCGGCCATCGCGATCCTCGCGCTCACCGTCGTCAACCACCTCGGGGCCGGGCCCGGGGTCGCGACCCAGAACGCGCTCACGGTGCTCAAGGTGGGAGCGATCCTCGCCTTCATCGGGCTCGGCTTCGCGGGCCCGGCGCCCGCCGCCGCGCCCGCCGCAGCACACGCGGGGCCGCTGCTCGGCGCGATCGGGATCGCCATGGTCGCCGCGCTCTGGACCTACGACGGCTGGTACGGGCTCACGTTCTCGGCCGGCGAGCTCAGGAATCCCGAGCGCACCCTCCCGGTCGGGCTGATTCTCGGGACGCTCGCCGTGACCGCGCTCTACGTCGGGATGAACGCGGTGTACCTGCGCGCGCTGCCGGGCGGGGCGCTCGCGGCCGGGACGCGCAGCGCCGAGGACGCCGCGCGCGCGCTGTTCGGGGCGGGCGGCGCGCGGGCGATGTCGCTCGCGGTCGTGGTGGCCTCGTTCGGCTGCCTGGCCTCCACCATCCTCTACAGCTCGCGGATCTACCCGTCCATGGCGGAAGACGGCGTCTTCTTCCGCGGCATCGCCGGGATCCACCCGCGCTTCCGTACCCCGGTGCGCAGCCTGTGGCTGCAGAGCGCGTGGGCCACGGTCCTGGCGCTGAGCGGGACCTACGTCCAGCTCTTCACCTGGGTGACGTTCGCGGCGGTCCTGTTCCACGTCGCGACCGGGATCGCGGTCTTCGTGCTGCGCGCGCGGCGTCCCGAGGCGCCGCGCCCCTACCGGGTATGGGGCTACCCCGTCGTTCCCGCCCTGTTCATCGCGGGCACGGGCTGGCTCGTGGTGAGCGCCCTCGCCGAGAAGCCGCGCGAGTCCCTGCTCGGGCTCGGCTGCATCGCGCTCGGCTGGCCGGCGTATGCGTGGTGGAAGCGCGGGGATCGCGCCCCGCGCGGCTGAGCCCGCGCGGCGTCAACGGATCCGGACGAACCTGCGTTTCAGCTCGGTCCCGTCGACGCGCACGGCGACGAAATAGACGCCGGGCGCGGCCCGGTTCCCTCGGGAATCCGCGCCGTCCCAGGTGATCCAGCCGCTTCCCGCCAGGCGGTGGCCCGAGGCGATGCGCCGCACGGTGCGACCCGCGAGATCGACGACCGCGGCATCGACCCGAGCGTTCTCCACCAAGTCCAACGCGAACGACACCGTGCCCCGGCTCGGGTTCGGCTGCGCCGGCCCCAGCGCCACGTGGCCCGCCAGGGGTGCGGGAACTTCCACCTGCCCACCGTCCGTGACGTTCGAGCCGTAGACGTCGGCGCCGTTCAGCCCGCGGTCCCGGTCATCGACCCACGCGAGGCGACCCAGCTTCATGAAGAGCACGGACTGCTGCGCGTCGGCCGCGTCCGAGATGACCGTCCCGCCCGGCGTCCAGCCCGACCGAACCGCACCGGAGGTTTCGATTCCGACGCCATAGAGGTCCGGATCGGCCTGACCATTCCGCCGATCCGTCCAGATCACGATGAAACCCCAGTCTCTCGCATCGGCGCGCGCTTCGTCCTGGCGGCCCGGGGCGTCGCAGATCACCACGCCGTTCGCGGGCCAGGCCGGATCGATCGCGCCTGAATCAGTGACGTGCTGCGCGCGCAGGTCGGCGTCCGTTGCGCCGAATGGCGCGTCGAGCGCGCTCGGCTCTTCGATCCATATCGCGAAGCCGCCGGCGCCCGAGTCGCTGGTCGCATCGCTCAGGGTCTGAGCATCGGGCCCGGCGGCCACCACCTGACCATCGGCCGACCACCCCGTCGCGATCGTCCCATCGCCCTCGATCCGCTGGCCGTAGACGTCGCCGCCCGGGTCGTCGCGCGCGTCGGTCCAGAAAACGACCGAAGCGCCTCCGCCCGTTGGACGAGCGACGAAGTCGAGCGGGACGGCCGGGCTGCCCGACACCCGGTTGCCGTTCGCGCTCCATCCTGGCGCGGCCGCGCCGCTGGCATCCAGCCGCATCCCGTAGATGGCGGCGTCGCCTCTCCAGTCCAGCCAGAACAGCCATGCACCACGGTTCTCCTGCGCGACCGGCGAATCGGGAATGATGCGCAGGTCCGTCTGATCCCCCGATGCCGTGCAGACCGGGATGCCTCCCGTTCCCCACAGTGCCGTTCCCACGCTGTCGAGGCACTGGGCGTAGATGTCGGCGTTTCCGGAGCGCCGATCCACCCAGGCCGCGATCGCCCCGCCGTACCCCCACCCCACCACCTGGGGCACCGTCTGATCTCCCGTCTCGGTACAGATCGCGATCGATGTCATGTCCCATGCGAAGGGCCCGGGGGCAAACGGGGTGGCACCGGCGACACGGCGCGAGTAGATGTCCCAATCGGCGCCGCGGGCGTCCTGCCAGACCACGGGAACGCCGAACCCCTGGGTTCCTGGGAAGGGATGCCTGCCGGGCTTGCCCGATATAGCCAGGCTGGGACGCTCCTGGGCCCCTGGCTCGGTACAAAGCGCGGCCCCGGTCGCGGTGGTCGAATCGACGCACGACAAGTTGCGGGTGTAGTAGATGTCTGGACCGGAAGTCGACGCGTTCCTGAGGTCGGTCCAGGCCACGTACATGCCGTGGATCGGGCCGAGGGTGCCGAAGTCGAAGAAGAGGGCATCACCCGCGAGCTGGTACTGGTCGCCAGGCGCCGTGCACAGGGCGCCGCCGTCGGGCGGACAGGCGGACCGGGACCTTGCCGGAAAGGCGGCAAGACCCGCGACGAGCCAAACGACCAGGGCGACCCGAGGACGCATCGACGTCCTCCTCGTGACGAGTCCCGTTACCATCCGTTCCACGCCGCGACCGGGATCGTGGTCTTCGTGCTGCGCGCGCGGCGTCCCGAGGCGCCGCGCCCCTACCGGGTATGGGGCTACCCCGGATCAGCGCGAGTTCCCGCCTCCCTGATGGTGGCAGTTGTCCATGCACGCCTGCCTGCCGTGCTGGATCCTTTCCACCGCCGCCTCGTGACGCGCGTCCTCGAGGGCTAGGCAGACGGAATCGCCCGCGCATGCGTGCACGTTGGCGACGTGGAGGTCGCTCTCGACCCGCAGCGAGTCGTTGTACTGGTGGGCGCAGTCGGAGATGCAGTTCTGCGCCGCCTGCTCCGCACGCGGGGCGGTCACGCGGTCGGAGACGTAGTTGCAGCGGGTGAGACCGACCAGTGCCACGGCGCTCAGAGCCGCGAGGCTCAGCAGGGCGACGATCCGGCGCATTCCGAGGCGATGCGGAGCGAGATGCATGGGATGTCCTCTCTTCGGCCGCTGCCGGTCCCCCGATCCGGCGAAGTAGCTCCCGGTCGATCCTTCGCGCGATCGCGCGCCTTCCTGGCGCTGCGGGCGGCCGATCTCACAGCCGGCGATGCCAACCGACTCCGGCCGCCGGGTGGCGCAGTCCGAGCAACCCGACGCGAGCCTCGATGCCGAACCCGCCGCGCACCCCGAGAAGGACGTTGACCCGCTTCGAGTCGTGCTCGACCGCGGCGGTCACGGCCCGCCCGGGCGAAACCGCGAGCGCGCCGAACGCTCCATCGAGCGCGTGCTCGGTCGCCGTGAGAACGCGGGGAGCGTACCCCACGGTCATCCGGGGGCGCAACGGAATCGTTCCGAGATCGAGCCCGCTCACGGCGTAGGTCGAATGGAAGCGGCGCGTTCCGACCGCGTCCTCGATGCCGAACGCCAGCCCGGGGCGCAGGCCCCGGGGCGGCAGCGCCTCGAGGCGCCCGCTCACCATGCGATCCGAGTCCGTGAGCTTGGTGTCCGGCACCAGCTCCTGGAACGCCTTGAGCCCGGGGATCGTGGTCCAGCGCAGCCCGACCTCGACGCGCGGCAGGAAGCCGATCGTGCCGTAGTAGACGTCGTTCCGGTGCTGGCCGCGATGGTCAGTGGCCCCGCCCTTCGAGATCACGTTGTAGCCGAGCTCGACCTCGCCGCCCCGCGCCACGCCGCACCACGGCGTCACGACCATGCCGGTCATGCCGGTGAGCGAGACCGGCTCGGGCGCGCCGGCCTCGGCTTGCGGCGCGGCCCCGGCCGCCCGCAGGAAACGCGCGCGATAGGCCGCGAGCGACGAGGGATCGAGGGACCGCATCAGCTCCTCGCGCGACGCCGTGCCGGAGAGGTAGGTGCCCGCCACGCCCACTTCGTTCCGATAGTCGACCGCGAAGCGGTCCGCGAGCTGGACGCGCACCGGGGAGCCGGTCGTCCGGTCCAGGGGCGGGAGCGGGAGCACGAGGCGCACGCCGCCGATGTTGTCGCCCTCCACCCGCTGGGCGAACAGCGCGACGTCCAGGTCGCCGAGCGAGCGCTGGAGCTGCACCTCCACGCCCCGGTCGCCGTAGAGGAAGCGCGCCGCGCGCAGGCGAAGCGAGAGCGGCAGGTCGGGCGCGCGGATCGTGGCGCCCGCGAACCCGCTCCAATGGGACGGCGTCGAGTAGAGGGTTCCGGAATCGGTGAACGCGACGAACCCGGTCAGGTCGGCCTGGGCGTCCAGCCACGCCAGTCCCCCGCCGAGCGGGCGCGCGAGCCCGACCGACCCGCCGTAGCGGTTGTCGTCGAACAGGCCGCCGCTGAGCGAGGCGAGGCACGAGGCCGGGAGCCACGCGTACTGCTCGAGCGTCGTGACTCCCGGGCGCACCCGGTCGATGTCGGGATGCGTCTCGTCCGCTTCGAAGTCGTCGCGCAGCGGGATGATCAGCGAGGCGCGCGCCCGCGCTCCCGGCCACGGCTCGATGCGGACCTCGGGGGAGAGCTCGAGCCGGATCAGCACCGGATCGAAGATGCGCCCCAGCTCGTAGCTCCAGAGCGGACGCAGGCCGAAATCGAGGCTCTGCTCGGTCGAGCCCCAGCGCCTGCCCGCGGGCGGCGCGGGGAACGAGCGGTCGCCGGGATAGATCACGCGCCGCGGCGCCTCCCCCGCCACGCACGGAAACGCGGCGCACGCGAGGCCCAGCCGGCGCTCGATGCCCCACAGCGTGTCGGGTGCGGACGCACCCGCCGTCGCATGGCGCCACACGAGCCCGAGGGCGGTCGCGGGGTGACGGAACGTGCGGTTCTCGTAGGCGACGGTCAGCGCGGCGCCGGCGCGCGAGGCGGCGACGCCTTCGAGCCCGGTGCCCGCGATGCGGATGGCGAGGGCGGAGTCGGGAGCGGCCGCCGGGGCGACGCCCTGCGCGAGCGCCGCGCCCGGGCCGGCGCTCAGCGCCACCACGCATGCGAGCGCCCCGATCGCGGACGGCGGCCGCCGCGTCGGGGCGCGAACGCTTCCGGCTCGGGGCCGGTGCGTGGCGCTACGCCACGCCAATCGGGCCATGTCGAACGAATCGCATGATGCGGCCTCCTCGGGAGTTGAGCTTCCGGCCCGGGCCCCGGACCCCGGGGCCGCCGGAGACGGGGGGACGGGCGGTCGCCCCAACGAGCCTCTCAGGCTACACCGGCGCATGCGCCGCCGCCACGAAAAGCCGGCTGGAGGTGAGGTGCCGGTGGGTGTGGTGGAGGGCGCTCGACCGCCGCGGGAACCGGGGCGTCGGCGCGCGGCCACTCCGCGCCGGGCGCCGGGCGCTAGGACTCGCCGCGCGGGAGGGTGAAGGAGAACGTCGCGCCTCCGCCTTCCCGGGCCTCGGCCCAGATCCGGCCACCGTGCCGGGTGACGATGCGGTGCACGGTGGCGAGGCCGATCCCGGTGCCGGGGAATTCCTTCTCGGTGTGCAGGCGCTGGAACGGAGCGAACAGCCGTTCCACGTACGTGGCGTCGAACCCGACACCGTTGTCGCGGACGAAGTAGACGTCCTCGCCCTTCTCTTCGCTCATCCCCAGCTCGACGGTCGGGCGCTCGGCCTTGCGGGTGAACTTCCAGGCGTTCCCGAGCAGGTTCTCGATCGCGATCCGGAGCAGGCGGGCGTCCACCTCGGCGGTGAGCCCGGGCCGGACCGTGAACTCGACGTCGTGCTCGGGCTCGGCGGCGCGAAGCTGGTCGGCGACCTGGCCGGCCAGGTGCGAGAGATCGACGCGCTCGCGCTCGAGCTCGGCGCGCCCCACGCGCGACAGCTCGAGCAGGTCGTCGATCAGCTCGGACATGCGCTGGGTGGCGCTGCGCACGTGGCGCAGGTAGTCCTGCCCCTCGGCGGGCAGCGTGTCGGCGTGCTGCTCGAGCAGGAGCCGGCTGAAGCCGTCGATGCTGCGCAGCGGCGCGCGCAGGTCGTGGGAGACGGAATAGCTGAATGCCTCCAGCTCCCGGTTCTTGAGCCCCACGTCGTCGAGCAGCCGGGCGCGGGTGCGGGCCAGCTCCGCCGCGGTCTCGGCCGCCGAGCGCCTCGCCCGCGCCAGCTCGAGGTGCGTGGCGACGCGGGTCAGGAGCTCGCGGGCCGAGAACGGCTTGAGGAGGTAGTCGTCGGCGCCGGTCTCGAGGCCTTCGATCAGCGCCTCCTCCCCCGCCCGCGCCGAGAGCAGCACCACCGGGACCGTGTGCGTGGCGGGCTCGGCGCGCAGCGCGCGCGCCAGCGCCATGCCCCCCATGCCCGGCATCATCACGTCGCTCAGCACCAGGTCCGGCGGCCGCTCGATCGCGGAGGCGAGCGCGGCCTCGCCGTTCGCGACCGCCTCGACCTGCCACCTCGGCGCGAGGAGCTGGATCAGGTACTGGCGCATGTCGGCGTTGTCGTCCGCGATCAGGATGCGCCCGGCCCCGCGTTCGGCAGGGTCGGGAGCGAGCGCGCTCGCTCCGCGCTCCGCCCCCGCCCCGCTCCCGTCGCGCCCATCGGCGGACGCGCCGTCCGCGCGCGGAATCCATTGCGAAGCCTCGAGCGTGAACGAAGCCTCGCCGGTCGCGCGCGACGAGCGATCCTCCTCCCGCGCGACGCGGTCCTGCGGGAGATGGTCGGTCCCGGTCGGGATCGAGACCGCGAAGGTGGTGCCGCGTCCCTCCTCGCTCTCGACCTCGATCCGCCCCTGGTGCAGGTGGACCAGCTCGTGCACCAGCGCGAGCCCGATCCCCGAGCCCTCGTAGCTCCTCCCCCGCGCGTCCGGCACGCGGTGGAAGCGGTCGAAGATGTGCGGCAGCTCGGCGGCCGGGATGCCGGCCCCGGTGTCGCGCACCGTGAGCGCGACCCGGTCCCGGTGCCACGCCAGCCCGACCTCGATCTCGCCCTCGAGGGTGAACTTGAACGCGTTCGAGACCAGGTTGAGGACGATCTTCTCCCACTGCGAGCGGTCCACGTACACCGGCTCGGGGAGCGGCGGGCAGCTCACCCGGAACCGGAGCCCGGCGCTGTCCATGAGCGAGCCGAACGAGCTGGCGAGACCCGCGGTGAACAGGGCGAGGTCCACGGGCTCGAACCACAGCTCGAGGCGCCCGGCCTCGATCCGCGCGACGTCCAGCAGGCTGTTCACCAGGCGCAGCAGCCGCAGCGCGCTGCGCCGCACGCCCTCGAGCGCCGCGCCCGAGAGCGCGCGCGAGGGGTTCCCGAGCGCGTCCTCGACCGGCCCCAGGATGAGCGTGAGCGGGGTGCGGAACTCGTGGCTCACGTTGTTGAAGAACACGGTCTTCGCGCGGTCCAGCTCCGCCAGCCGCTCGTTGGCCCCGCGCAGCTGCTGGTTGGCCTCCTGGAGCTGCTGGGCGCGCAGGAAGACCTCGGCCTCCATGCTCTCCGCGCGGGCGCGCAGCTCGGCGGTCAGTCGTCCCTGCTCCGCCCCGCTCTGCTTCAGGCGGACGAACTCGGTCACGTCCTCGACGCGGTGGATGATCGCGGCGATCGCCCCGCCCTCGCCCGGCACCGGCGAGTTGAGCGGGCTCCAGAACCTCTCCTCGAAGCCGCCGCCCTCGGACTCGGGCCTGCGGATGTCGTACTTCTGGACCGCCATCGCGTCGGGGGCGCGGGTCTCGAGCACGCGCTCGAGCGAGGAGCGCAGGTTGTGGGTCCCGGTGGCGTCGGGATCGTCGGGGTTGTCGGGAAACACCTCGAACAGCCCGCGGCCCACGATCCCCTCGCGCGAGGTCATGGTTGCGGCGAGGTAGGCGTCGCTCGCCCCGAGGATGGTGAAGCGCGGGGCGTCGGGCGCGAGCACCAGGTAGAGACCCGGCGCGCACTGGAAGAGGGCGCGAAAATCGGGGGGCGGAGGCGTGGCCACGGCGACCGCGCCGTCCCGGGAATGGGTCGCGCGCGCGGCGGCGCGCGAAACCTTGGCTCTGGCCCCGGGACGCCTGGACATGGCGCTCGCCCCTCGGTTTCAGCCGGGGTCGCGAGCCGTGCTCGCGGTCCGGCGCGGATGGGCGTCCCTGCGACTCGGAGGCCGAACCCCGCAAGCTGCGACGGCGCCGTCCCCCGTGGCTGTCCCCCACTGGGAGACAGCCCCAGCGTCCCTCGAGCCAACTGGCCCTAAGGGCCGGGTTCATGGTCCGCGTCTGCCGTGGCCGCCCGGAACGACTCCCGCCTGAGCAGAGCGGGCACTCGTCGGAGCGAGGCACGGGACCTCCGGCCCTTGCCCTACCTATCGGTCGGGCGCAGCCCGTTCTGGAGGGGATTCGGCGGCCCGCGGCGCAACGCCTTACGGGCCGGACCTCGAGGAGCGCTGCAAGGCCCGCGCGCCGCAAAACGACGACGGCCCGGCGCTCTCACGCCGGGCCGTCGTCCTGCTACGCGGGTCAGCGCGCGAGGACCACCTTGCGCACCATGACCTGCCGCCCGATCGAGAGGCGGGCGAAGAATACGCCCGGCGCCTGGACGCGTCCCTGCTGATCGCGGCCGTCCCACTGGACGCGGTGGCTCCCCGCCTGCCAGACACCCGAGGCGAGGCCCGCGATGCGGCGTCCGCTGATGTCGAAGATCGCGAGGTCCACCGCCGCGGCCGCCGGCAGATCGAAGCCGATCGTCGAGCGATCGCGGAACGGGTTGGGCGCAGCGTTCCGGAGCTGCAGCATCGCGGGCGCCGGGTCCACGGACGCCGAGGCCTCGGACGCCATGCTCGACGCCGCCGGCGCGGCCGCCGCCGTCGCCGTGCTGGCCGTGATCGAGCTCGAGTTCGTGTACTTGGAGTACCCGACCACGTTGAAGGACCGCAGGCGGTAGTAGTACTTGACGCCCTTCGTGAGCCCGACGCTGTCCACGTACGAGGTCACGTTCTTGCCGACGGTGATCAGGGTGACGGGCAGGAACCCGCTCGAGGTCGAGCGCTCGATCGAGAACCCGTCCTCGTAGACGGAGTAGTCGATCCACTTGACCAGGATCACGGGCCCGGCGCTGGTCGTGAGCGCGGGCCTGCCCGGAGCCGGCGGGAGCATCTTGGTCGAGTCGGCCGGGATGGTGAGCCTCGCCGAGCTGGTCCACGACGAGAAGACGGTGCCGGCGAAGGCGCGGACCCGGTAGTAGTACAGGGTCGAGGGCGCCACCGAGCTATCTGCGAAGCCGGCGACGTTGGCGCCGACGCTGAACTCCGTGACGGGTGAGAATGAGCTGGAGGTCGAGCGCTGGACGTTGAAGCCCCACTCGTTGTTGGACTTGTCGATCCACGTCAGGTTGACCCGGGTCCACGAGGACGACTTGGCCACGAGGCTCCCCGGCGCCGTGATCGAGCCCGAGGTCATGGCCTGGGCGGTCGCCGAGAACCCGGTCGCGAACGAGCACGGGCCGAGGGCGCGGATCCGGTAGAAGTACTGGGTGAGCGAGAGCCGCCCGCTGTCGGTGAACCGGACGACGTCCGCGCCGAGCTGGGCGATCGGGGTCCAGCCCGAGACCCCGTCCGGCGAGCGCTGCAGCTCGTAGCCGGTCTCGCTGGCCACGTTGTTCCACGAGAGGCTGATCGAGGACGACGAGGCGGTGGCGGCGGCAAGGACCGGCACCTCCACCGGGATCGCCTTGGTCGTGGCGAATGCGACGTTGCTGTAGCTCGAGGGCCCGAACGCGTTGGTCGCGCGAACCCGGAACCACATCGGCGTGGCCGGGGGAAGCCCGGCGCGCGTGAAGGTGATCGATTCCGGCCCCCCGATCTCGACCGGGGTGAAGTTGACGCTGTCGGCCGATTCCTCGATCTCGAAGCCGTCCTCGTTGGTGGAGTTGTCACGCCAGCTCAGCGCGACCGCCCCGCCGGAGGGATCGGTGGAATCGCAGACCGCGGTGGCGACCAGGTTCGAAGGTGAAGGTGGCGGGCCCTCCACCGCGACCAGCACCGTGTCGAAGCCCGACAGGCCGGTGTTGCTCGTGACCGTCAGAGCGCACTTGAAGTTGCCGCCGAAGGTGAACGTGTGCGTCGGGTTCCGCTCGAAGGAAAGAGCGCCGCCGTCGCCGAAGTTCCATTCGAAGCCGACCAGCGAGCTGCTCGCGGTCGGGCCCGCGCTGTCGTAGGAGCTGTCGCTCGAGAACGCGACGGTGAGCGGTGCCGTGCCGCTCGTCGGATTGGCCTGCGCCACCGCCTCGGGCGGGGCGACGTTGCCGGGATCGGGCACGATGCCGGTCAGGATGTAGTTGCCGACGCTCGCGTAGTCCGAGTAGCCGTTGGTGAGCGGGTCGCCGGAGCCCACGCCCTCGATCAGCACGGTGTAGTTGCCCATCGGGACGTCCGCGGACAGCGCGAGCCCCATGGAGGCGGGGTTCGAAGAGGCGACCAGGTTTCCGTTGCTGTCGAAGACCCGGGCGAGCACGTCGAGGTCGGCCTCGGGAAAGGCCACCTGCACGTTGAGGTAGATCGTGCCCGGGCCGCTGCTGAACTCGAAGGCGTCCACGTCCGCCGCGCTCTCGATCGTCCCGGCCGCGCCGAACGTCGGTCCCGGATCCATCACGAACGCGTCGATATGGGTGTTGCCGTAGTCCGAGTACTTGACCGGCGCGCCGTAGCTCTGCATCACGACCAGGTCGTCCTGCTTGTTGTTGGCGTTGGCGTACTCGCCCTTGCTCCACTGCGTGATGTTGCGGTAGTAGCCCACGCCCATGATCGGGGCCCAGTCGCCCTGGCCGCTGTAGTACTCGGTGCCGGTCGTGGTGCCGTCGTGCGAGAGGCCGAGCGCGTGGCCGGTCTCGTGGCTCGCGGCCTCCGCGACGTACTTGGGATAGCCGTTGCCGAGCTGGGCCGGGAAGACGAAGTTGGGGGTGTCGCTGCTCCAGTTGAAGGAGCCGATGTAGGAGACGCCGCCGGCGCCCGCGCCGTACCAGTCGGTGCTGCTGCCGCCGATGCACACCCGCTGGCCGTAG
>DASXQT010000001.1:0-24655 GCA_036507005.1 Candidatus Eiseniibacteriota bacterium | reverse complement strand
CCAGCCCGACGCGCCACACTTGACGGCCCATTGGCACGGCGCGCATCTCATCTCGGAGCGTACCGGCGCCCGCGGCGGCAGCATCACGCAGGAGTTCGAGCTGGACGATCAGGGCAAGAAGCTCACGATTCGGACCCGCGTCGAGGGCCGCGGCGGCCGACCGCCGCTCGAGCTCAAGCGCGTGTACAACCGCTCGGAGGGCGAGCCGGACGTGCCGCAGCCGGTGCGGGCCGCGCCGGATTCAGGCAAGGGAGTAGTCAGGTAGCGAGGCGCCCGCACCCATTGGCGCGGCCAAGGTCGCCCGCAAGGTGCCTGACAAGTGGGGATAGACTCGTTGACCGTTATTCTCAGTCTGCGGGCGGCCGGAAACCTCCCGATTCGGCCGCAAGGCCGCCACCCCCGCCCTTGACTCCGCTCCGCGCCCAGTCGCACGCTTCCGCACATGCCCGCTCTCCAGTGCCAGTTCTGCGGCGCGGCGGTGACGCTTGGCGAGCCGATTCCGCGGGACTCCGAGTGCGAGTCGTGCCGGCACGACCTGCGCTGCTGCCGCAACTGCCGGCACTGGGATCCGCGCTACAACAACGAGTGCACGGAGACCATGGCGGACCCGGTCGAGGACAAGACGCGGCGGAACTTCTGCGAGTACTTCTACTTCAACCGTGCGCCGTTCGTGGCCGCGGCGGGGACCAAGTCTCGCGAGAGCGAGGCGCGCGCCAAGCTCGCGGGTCTCTTCAAAGATGCGCTGCCCTCCAACAGGCAGGCGGACGCCCGAGCCAAGCTCGACGCGCTGTTCAAGAAGCCGAAGCCGGAGAGCACTGAGGAGTAACGGCGTTCTCCACCCACCGGCGTGAGTTCGCGGTGGAGATCGCGCCGCGCGGCGAGCGCCCGACACGCCCCGATCGCGAAACCGCGCGCGACCCGCGTCGAATCGCGCTCGAACGCGTCTCGCCGTTTTGACTTTTGACCACCGCCGCCCTACCTTGGCCGACCCCACACGCGAACGGCGGCGACGCCAGACTCCGGCCTCCGACCGCGCCGCGGGGATCGCGCCTCCGGGGTTCGCGCCGCTCGAGGGGGAGGCTCGCCCCTTCCCGAGGAGAAGTCGAATGATCCGAAGCATGACCGGGTACGGGTCGGCCGAGCTGGAGCGCGATGGCCAGCGCCTCTCCGCCGAGGTGCGCTCGGTCAACCACCGCTACTGCGAGGTCTCGATCCGCGCCCCCCGGCTGGTCTCGCTGTTCGAGGACCAGATCCGGCAGCTGATGCAGGAGCGCTTCTCGCGCGGCAAGATCAGCGTCGCGATCTCGTGGGGCGGCGCGGGGGAGAGCGGGGAGGTGCTCGCGCTCAACCTCCCGGTGGTGGAGCGCTACGTCGCCCTGCTCCAGCAGCTCCGCGACCGCTATCGCCTCGACTCGGGGGTCAACGTGGGCACGCTCGCGACGCTGCCCGACGTCTTCACCTGGGAGCACACGGCGCTCTCGGACGAGCAGACCTGGTCGCTGGTGAAGACGCTGCTGGACAAGGCGTGCGACAACATGAACGCGATGAAGTCGCGCGAGGGCGAGGCGCTGGCCCGCGATCTCGAGCAGCGCCTGCGCATCCTCCGCACCGAGCTGGACCGGGTGGTGGAGCGCGCCCCGCTCCGCCCGCTCGAGGCCAAGGAGCGGCTGACCTCGCGCCTCAAGGTGATGCTCGAGGACATCGAGATGGACCCGGCGCGCGTGGCGCAGGAGGTGGCGCTCATGGCCGACCGCCTCGACTGCACCGAGGAGTGCGTGCGGCTCTCGGCCCACCTCGACCAGTTCCGCTCGCTGATCGAGGGCCCGGAGCTGGCGGGCCGCAAGCTCAACTTCCTGCTCCAGGAGATGAACCGCGAGGCCAACACCATCGGCTCCAAGGCCAACGACGTCGAGATCGCGCGCGCGGTGATCGTCATCAAGGACGAAGTGGAGCGCCTGCGCGAGCAGGTGCAGAACGTGGAGTAGCGGTGGAGCGCCGGGTCCCCATGAGCGAGGCGGTCGAGAGCCGCATCCCGTTCCGCTTCGAGAGCGGGGGCTTCCTGCTCGTGCTCTCGGGCCCCTCGGGCGCGGGCAAGGGCACGCTGGTCGATCGCCTGGTGGGCGAGCGCCCGGAGTGCGTGTTCTCGATCTCGGCCACCACGCGCCCCAAGCGCTCGGTCGAGCAGGACGGCGTGCAGTACGAGTTCGTGACGCGCGAGGACTTCGAGCGGCGGCGCTCGGCGGGGCTGTTCCTCGAATGGGCCGAGGTGCACGGCCATCTCTACGCCACGCCGACGCGCTTCGTGGACGAGGGCGTGGCGGCCGGGCGCGTGGTGGTGCTGGACGTGGACGTCCAGGGCGGGGCGAGCGTGCGCCGCGCGCGGCCGGACGCGGTCTCGGTCTTCATCTATCCGCCGTCGGTGGAAGCACTCCGCCGCCGGCTGCTCAAGCGCAACACGGAGAGCCCGGAGTCGGTGGAGCGCAGGCTGCGCGAGGCCCCGGCGGAGCTCGCCCAATATCGCGAGTACGATTACCTGGTGATGAACGACGATCTCGAGTCCGCGTTGCGCCGGCTGGTGGCGATCGTGGACGCCGAGCTGGCACGCGTGCGCCGCCTGCGCCCGCGCCCCTGATGGACCCCGACCTCCGAGGAGGACCCCGGTGACGAAGCTTGCTTCCCTGATCCCGCCCCCCGGCAGCAACAAGTACGAGATCGCGATCATCGCGGCGCGCGAAGCGCGGCGGCTGAACGAGTGGACGCGCCAGAGCGGCCAGACCGTGACCGGCAAGGTCACCGCGGTGGCGCTCGAGCGCACGATCAAGCACGAGGTCCCGTTCCACTACGAGGAATTCGCGCAGTAGGGCCGTCATGGCGAGCGGTCACACGGTGGTCGTGGGGGTCGCGGGCGGGATCGCCGCCTACAAGGCCTGCGAGCTGGTGCGCTGGCTCAAGACCCGCGGGCATGCGGTGATCGTGGTGATGACGCCGGCGGCCGCCGAGTTCGTCACCCCGCTCACGTTCCAGGCGCTCTCCGGCAATCCGGTGGTGCAGGGGCTGTGGGGCGACCAGCGCCCCGGCTTCGATCTGCCGCCCGCGGCCGCGGCCCGCGTGGGCGGCAAGGTCGAGCACGTGGACGTGGCGGAGGCGGCCGACGCGATCGTGGTGGCGCCCGCCACCGCCGACCTGATCGCGCGCCTCGTCCACGGCGAGGCGCCGGACGCGCTCACCGCGGTGATCCTCGCGAGCCCCGCGCCGCTCGTGGTGTGCCCGGCGATGGACGTCGAGATGTGGCGCCACGCGGCGACCCGGGAGAACGTGGCGGCGCTGCGCCGCCGCGGAGCCACGATCGTGGAGCCCGAGAGCGGCGAGCTGGCTTCGGGGCTCGAGGGCCCGGGCCGGCTCGCGGCGATCGAGGCGATCGGCGCCGCGGTCGAGCGTGCGCTGGCGAAGCGCGCGAGCCTCGCGGGCGTGCGCGTGGTGGTGAGCGCGGGGCGCACCGAGGAGCCGCTCGATCCGGTGCGCGTGATCACCAACCGCTCGACCGGCCGCATGGGCGTGGCGCTCGCCGAGGCAGCGCGCGACCGGGGCGCCACGGTGACGCTGGTCGCGGGCGCGATGAGCGTGGAGCCGCCGGATCGCGTGACGCTGGTGCACGTCGCGACCGCGGCCGACATGGAGCGCGCCATGCTTGCCGCGGCCCGCGAGGCGGACGTGGTGCTGATGGCGGCGGCGGTCTCGGACTTCCGGCCCGCGCGGCCCGCGCGCGAGAAGGTGCCGCGCAAGAGCGGCGCGCTCACGGTCGGCCTCGAGCCCAGCGCCGACGTGCTCGCCGCGATCGGCAGCGCGCGGCGGCCGGGCCAGGTGCTGGTGGGCTTCGCGCTCGAGACCTCGAACGACGTGGCGCGGGCGCGCGAGAAGCTGCGCGCCAAGGGCGTCGACCTCGTGGTGCTCAACACGGCCGAGGAGGGGATCGGCGGCGACACCAACCGCGTGACGCTGGTCGAGGTGGAAGGGGCGAAGGAGCTGCCGCTGCTCTCCAAGCGCGAGGTGGCGGAGCACATCTTGGAGCGCGTGGCCGAGCTGCGGGGTAGCATTGGCGCGGGCAGGTCCGCGAAGCGCGGCGCTGGGGACGGCGCGGAGAAGCAGGCCGCGGGCGGTGGAACGAAGCAGGCGCCGCGGGGGAAGAGCGCGGCCGCGGGAGCGCGCGCGTGAGCGAGAAGGAACTCCGGGACGAGCTGGCAGCCATCGCGCGTGGCGCTCGCCGCTGGCTGGAGCGCGAGCGCGCCGCAGGTGGCGGCGAGCTGGCAGCGCAGAGCGCGGCGAAGTTGGCCGGTCGCGCGCGCGCCTCGGTGCGCTCTGCGATGACGTCGGGCGCGAGCGCCGCGGAGCACGCCGCGCAGGCGCCGGCCGCTGGCGTCCGCGCCCCTGCACGTGGCTCGCTCGCTTCGGCCGCGGGCCCCGCCGCCTCCGTGCCCCCCGCCCCTGCGCAAGCAATGCACGAGGCGGCCGCCGCCCCCGCGCCGGTCGCCCTCAACTTATTCGGCGAGCCCGAGCCTGCCGCCGCCACCTCCGCCACCGCCCTCGATCTCGAGCCGCCCCCGGGCGACGAGCCGCTCCATCCCGGGGGCTGGGAGGCGCGCGCGGCGCTGGCCGCCGCGGCGCTCCCGATCCTCGCCGAGGTCGCGGACGAGGCGCGCGCCTGCCGCAAGTGCGGGCTGTGCGAGACGCGCACCAACGCCGTGCCGGGCGTGGGGAGCGCTTCGAGCGGGATCGTGTTCGTGGGCGAGGCGCCGGGCGCCGACGAAGACCGCCGCGGCGAGCCGTTCGTGGGCCGCGCGGGCGAGCTGCTCACCCGCATCATCGAGGCCATGGACCGTGAGCGGATCATCCCCGGCGTGCCGCTCACCCGCGAGACGGTGTACATCTGCAACGTGCTCAAGTGCCGCCCCCCGGAGAATCGCAACCCGCTCCCGCACGAGATCGAGATGTGCTCGCCCTACCTCCAGCGCCAGCTCGAGGCCCTGCAGCCCCGGATCATCTGCTGCCTCGGCAAGTTCGCGGCCGAGCTGCTGCTCGGCGTCAAGGGCACCATCGCCAATCTCCGCGGCCGGGTCTATCGCTATCGCGGCGCCAAGCTGATCGTGACCTACCACCCCGCGGCCTGCCTGCGGAACCCGGGCTACAAGCGTCCGGTGTGGGAAGACATGAGGCTCCTGGCGCAGGAGTACCTCAGGAACTAGCGGCGCGACGCGCCCACGGAAGGAAGAACCATGACCGATTTGATCTCGCGCCCCGTGAGCCTCGGCCCGGAAGGGCCCACCCCGCCCCAGGCGGTCGACGCCGAGCGCTCGGTGCTCGCCGCCCTGATGCTGGAGTACGAAGTGATCGGGCGCGCGGTCGAGCAGCTCGAGCCCGCGGCGTTCTACCGCGTGGCCCACCAGAAGATCTACGAGGCGATCCTCGCCCTCTACAACCGCAACGAGAAGGTCGACCTGATCACGCTCGGCGAGGAGCTGCGCAAGCGCGGCGAGCTCGAGGCGGTGGGCGGCGCGGCCGCGCTCTCGCAGATCCTCGAGTACGCCACGACCACCGCGAACCTCGACCAGCACATCCGCATCATCTACGCGAAGTCCATCCTGCGCTCACTGATCCGCGCCTCGGGCGAAATCCAGCAGGAGTGCTACGCCGGCGCCGACGAGACCGCGGCGATCCTGGACCGCGCCGAGGCGCGGGTGTTCGCGATCACCGACCAGCGCGTGCGCCAGGGGTTCGTGGCGCTCAAGGACCTGCTCAAGCCGGCGTTCGAGCACATCCAGAAGCTATTCGAGCGCAAGGTCATGGTGACCGGCGTGGACACCGGCTACGACGACATCAACAAGCTCACCGCCGGATTCCAGAACAGCGACCTGATCGTGATCGCGGGGCGGCCCTCGAGCGGGAAGACCAGCCTCGCCCTCAACATCGCCGAGAACGCGGCGATCCGCGCGCACGTGCCGGTGTCGGTGTTCTCGATCGAGATGAGCAAGGAGCAGCTGGTGCAGCGCCTGCTCTGCTCCCAGAGCGAGGTCGCGCTCCACAAGCTGCGCAACGGGCACCTCTCGAACGAGGACTGGCCGCGGCTCACCACCGCCGCCGGGCTGCTCACCCAGGCGCCGATCATGATCGACGACTCCTCGGCGCCCAGCGTGATGGAGATCCGCGCCAAGTGCCGGCGCCTGCGGGCCGAGGGCAAGCTCGGGATGGTGATCATCGACTACCTGCAGCTCATCCGCGGCGTGGGAGACGTCGAGAACCGCGTGCAGGAGATCTCGCAGATCACGCGCGGCTTGAAGGCGCTGGCCAAGGAGCTGAACGTGCCGGTGGTGGCGCTCTCCCAGCTCTCGCGCGCCGTCGAAACCCGCGACAAGACCGGCCGCCCGCAACTCTCGGACCTGAGAGAATCGGGTTCGATCGAACAGGACTCCGACGTCGTGATGTTCGTCTACCGCGAAGTCATGTACAAGAAGGACACGGCCGAGCCGGGCAAGGCGCACATCATCATCGCCAAGCAGCGCAACGGCCCGACCGCGGACGTCGAGCTGACCTTCATGCGCGAGTGGACGAAGTTCGTGCCTTACAGCCCGATGATGCTGGGCGAGGCCGAGCACAACTTCTGACGCATGCACGAAGACTTCGCGCTGCGCGGCGCCCGCTACGTCCGGCGCCGGGTGTTCGACTGGGTGGCGGGCGTGGGCCGCGTCACGATCCTGCTGCGCGACATCGCCCGCTTCTTGGCACCCGGCCTGCGCTCCTTCGGGCTCGTCGTGCGGCAGATGGACGCGATCGGCGTGGGCTCGCTGTGGCTGGTGGTCGTGGTGAGCGTGTTCACGGGCGCGGTGGCGGCGGTGCAGGCCGCCTACCAGTTCTCGACCGTGGTGCCGCTCAAGTACATCGGCTCGGTGATCCTGCGCTCGGTGATCATCGAGCTGGGGCCGGTGCTGACCGCGCTGATCGTCGGCGGCCGCGTGGGCTCCTCGATCGCGGCCGAGCTCGGCACCATGAAGGTCACCGAGCAGATCGACGCGCTGCGCGCGATGGCGATCAACCCGGTGCGCTACCTGGTGGTGCCGCGCGTGGCGGCCGCGCTCGTCATGATGCCGGTGCTCACCATCTTCGCGAACGCGATCGCGGTGTTCGGCGGGTTCGTGGTGTCGATCACCTCGATCGGGGTGAGCCCGCACACCTACGTCACGAGCCTCAAGGACTTCTTCTACCTGAAGGACCTGGTCTCGGGGCTGCTCAAGTCGGTGATCTTCGGCGGGATCATCGGCACCATGGGTTGCTTCCACGGGTTTCAGACCGAGGGCGGCGCCGAGGGCGTGGGCGTGGCGACCACCCACGCGGTGGTCTCGGCCTGCGTGCTGGTGCTCATCAGCGACTACGTGCTCGCGAACGTGCTCTTCCGCTTCATCTTCGCGTCGTGATCCGGATCCGCGGGCTGCGCAAGCGGCTGGGGGCGAAGCAGGTCCTGGACGGCGTGGACCTCGACGTCCCGACCGGCGAGACCGTGGTGGTGCTGGGCCGCAGCGGAACGGGAAAGAGCGTGCTCCTCAAGCACATCATCGGGCTCATGACGCCGGACGAGGGCTCGATCGAGGTGGACGAGAAGGAGATCGTGGGCGCCTCCGAGCACGATCTGAACGAGGTGCGCAAGCGCTTCGGCATGCTGTTCCAGGGCGCGGCGCTGTTCGACTCGATGACCGTCGGCGACAACGTCGGCCTCTCGCTGCGCGAGCACCTGCGGCTCGAGGAGGCGGAGATCCGCCGGCGCGTGGCCGAGCGCCTCGACTGGGTGGGGCTCCCGGGCGTCGAGGGCATGAAACCCGCCTCGCTCTCGGGCGGGATGCGCAAGCGCGTGGGGCTCGCGCGGGCGGTCGCCATGGATCCGCAGTACATTCTGTACGACGAGCCCACGACCGGACTCGATCCGATCCTGGCCGCCTCGATCAGCGAGCTGATCCGGAGCCTCCAGCGGCGCCTCGGGGTGACCTCGATCGTGGTGACGCACGACATGGCCGCCGCCTTCAAGGTGGCGGACCGGATGGCGATGCTGGACGGCGGCCGGATCGTGTACTCCGGGACGCCCGACGAGGTGCGCAACACCGGCGACCCGATGCTGCGGCAGTTCATCGAGGGCAGCAGCGAGGGGCCGGTCCACGCGGTCTGACCGCGGCGCGCCTAGGGTGCCGCGGAGCGAGGGAGCATGACCAGTCGCAGAACCGAGATCGAGGTCGGCATCACGGTGCTCGTCGCGCTCGGCGTGCTGATCTGGGGCGTGACGTGGCTCAAGGAGTTCTCGATCGAGCGCAAGGTGCGGGTGTGGCACGTGAGCTTCCCGCAGTCGGGCGGCCTCGGGGCGAGCGACGAGGTGCAGGTGAACGGCATCCGCAAGGGCGCGGTCCAGTCCATGCAGCTCGTGGGCGACCACGTGGTGGTGGACCTGGCGCTGTCCTCCGAGATCCGGCTCACCCGCCTGTGCCGCGTGGCGATCCGCAACGTGGGGCTGATGGGCGAGAAGGTGATCGGGGTCGACCTCAAGCAGGGCGGCGAGCCCTACACCGCGCGCGACACGATCGAGGGGGTCTACGAGCAGGGGCTGCCCGAGATCGCGGCGGGCCTGGGCGAGGCGATGGGCGCGATCTCGCTGCTCGCCGACGAGCTGCGCGACGTGACGAAGGTGCTCCAGAAGAGCGGCGACCTGGCGAAGACCCTCGAGAACTTCCGCAAGACCAGCGAGGAGCTGAAGCTCGCGGTGGTGGATAATCGCGCCATGCTCAAGACCACGGTCGAGAACTTCTCCGCCGCCTCGCAGACCACGAAGCGCCTCACCACCGACCGCGAGGCCGATCTCAAGCGTGGGTTCGAGGACTTCGCCTCGGCGGCGGGGAAGATGGACAAGCTCGCCGGCCGGCTCGACTCGCTGCGCTCGGCACTCCAGAGCGTGACGGGCAAGCTCGACAGCGGGACCGGCACGCTCGCGAGGCTGATCAACGACGACAAGCTCTACCAGGAGATGAGCGCCGCGACCCACAGCGTGAAGGCGCTGATCGAGGACATCCGGCTCAATCCCAAGAAGTACTTCAAGGTCGAGATCTTCTGATGCCGAAGACGGCGAAGCTCCACTTCTTCTGCTCCTCGTGCGGCAACGAGGAGCCGCGCTGGTTCGGGCGCTGCCCCTCGTGCGGGGCGTGGAACAGCGCGGTCGAGGCGCCCGCAGCACCGGCTCGCGCCGCGGGCGCCGCGAAGCCCGCGCGCGCCCGCTGGGCGCCGGCCGGCGCTCCGGCGCGCGCGCCCGGCCCGCGCCCGCTCGCGGACGTCGAGATCGCGAGCGCCCGGCGCGCCACCACCGGGATCGCGGAGCTCGACCGCGTGCTGGGCGGCGGCGTGGTGGCGGGCTCGATCATCCTGGTGGGCGGCGATCCCGGGATCGGAAAGAGCACGCTCATGCTCCAGCTCGCGCGCGCGCTCGCGGGCGCGGGGCGCCCGGTGCTCTACGTCTCGGGCGAGGAGAGCGAGGAGCAGGTGCGGCTGCGCGCCGCGCGGCTCGGCGAGATTCCGCAAGCGCTCTACCTGCTGTGCGAGACCGACCTCGAGGCGGTGCTCGAAGCGGCGTCGAAGCTCGCGCCCGCGGCGCTGATCGCGGACTCGATCCAGACCCTGTCGCGCGCCGACCTCGAGGGCGGCCCCGGCACCGTGACTCAGGTGCGCGAGTGCGCGCTCGCGCTCCTCCACTACGCCAAGGGCTCGAACGCCGCGGTGTTCCTGGTCGGGCACGTCACCAAGGACGGCGCGGTGGCGGGCCCGCGCGTGCTCGAGCACATGGTGGACGCGGTCCTCTACCTGGAGGGCGAGCGCTACCAGCACTACCGCGTGCTGCGCGCGGCCAAGAACCGCTTCGGCGCCACCCACGAGCTGGGGGTGTTCGAGATGACCGGCCACGGGCTCGCCGAGGTGGCGAACCCGAGCGAGGCGTTCCTCTCGGCGCCCGGGGATGCGGCGCGCACCGAGCCGGGCGCGGCGGTGGTGGCGAGCGTCGAAGGCTCGCGCCCGCTGCTGGTCGAGGTGCAGGCGCTGGTCTCGACCTCGTTCTACGCCACGCCCCAGCGGGTGACGAGCGGCTACGACCCGCGCCGCCTCGCCGTGCTGCTCGCCGTGCTCGAGCGCCGCGTGGGGCTGCGGCTCGGGCGGCACGACGTGTTCGTCACCGTCACCGGCGGGCTCACGCTGGACGAGCCCGGCACCGACCTGGGCGTGGCGCTGGCCGCGGCCTCGTCGTTCTCGAGCCGCCCGGTGCGCGAGCGCACGGTCGCGGTGGGCGAGGTGAGCCTCTCGGGCGAGCTGCGGCGCGCTTCGCGCATCGAGGCGCGGGTGCGCGAGGCCGCGCGCCTGGGCTTCGCGCGCATCGGGGTGCCCGCGGTGCAGGCGGGGGAGGCGAAGCTCGAGGGCATCGAGGTGGTGCCGCTTCCCACGCTGCGCGCGGCGATCGACGCGCTGCTCGGCGCCAAGGTCGCGCGCGCAGCACCGGCCGCCAGGCCCGAGCCGCAGGCCGCGGAGCGATGAGCGCCGGGCGCGCCGCGGCCGGCGGCGCCGCGCGATGAGCGGGAGCCCGGGCTCCGGGCCCGCGCCGCTCAGCGCGAGCGCGCGCGTGGTGCAGGATGCGATCGCGGCACTCGGCCTCCCGAACCAGGTGATCGAGCTGGCGCAGCCGGTGCGCACCGCCGCGGAGGCCGCGGCCGCCGTGGGCTGCAACGTCCGCCAGATCGCCAAGTCGCTGGTGTTCGCGACCCGGCGCTCGAACCGCGCGATCCTGGTGGTGACGAGCGGCGCCAACCGCGTGAACGAGGAGACCGTCGGCATGCTGGTGGGCGAGCCGATCGCGCGCGCGCGTCCGGATTTCGTGCGCGACCAGACCGGCTTCGCGATCGGCGGCGTGCCGCCGCTCGGCCACCGCCGGCCGATCGAGACCTTCATCGACCTCGACCTCATGGCCGAGTCGGAGATCTGGGCCGCCGCCGGGCATCCGAACGCGCTCTTCCACGTCACGCCCGACGAGCTGCTCCTCATGTCGAACGGGCGCGTGGCGAGCGTGACGTGAGCGCCAGGGCCGCGCGGCCGTGAGCGTCGGGGCGCTGCTCCTGTGCGCCGGGAAGGGCGAGCGGCTCGCCGCGGGCGTCGACAAGCCGCTCGCCCCGCTCGCCGGCCGCCCGCTCTTCACCTGGGGCCTCGAGAGCCTCGAGCGCTGCGGCGCGATCGAGGGCATCGTGATGGTGGGGCCCAGGGCGCGCCTCGAGGAGCTGCTGGCCGCGAGCGGACTCGCGCCCCGCAAGATCGTGGCGTGGACCGAGGGCGGGAAGGAGCGGCGGCACTCGGTGGCGCGCGGGCTCCACGTGCTGCCCGAGCGCTTCACCACCGTGGCGGTCCACGACTGCGCGCGCGCGTTGGCGACCCCCGAGCTGGTGGCGCGCGTGGTCGCGGACGGGCTCGCGCACGGGGCGGCGCTGGCCGCGATCCCGGTCGAGGACAGCTTGAAGCGCACCACGCTCGACGTGGTGGAGGCGAGCGTTCCGCGCGCCGGGCTGTGGCGGGCGCAGACGCCGCAGGTGTTCCGCCGCGACTGGCTGGAGCAGGCGCACCGCGAGGCCAAAGGGAACGCCACCGACGACGCGGCCCTGGTGGAGACGCTGGGGCACAGGGTGCACATCACGATGGGCGATGCGCTCAACTTCAAGATCACGACCCGCCAGGACCTGGAGCTGGCCGAGGCGTGGCTCGCGGCGCATCCCGTGAGGAGCTGACATGGCGATGCGTGCAGGGATCGGCTACGACATCCACCGCGTGAAGGAGGGCCGGCCGCTGGTGCTGGGCGGCGTGCGGTTCGAGAGCCCATGGGGGCTCGAGGGGCACAGCGACGCCGACGTGCTGTGCCACGCGATCGGCGACGCCGTGCTCGGCGCGCTCGCGCTCGGCGACCTCGGCGCCCACTTCCCGCCCGCCGATCCGCAGTGGAAGGACGCCTCGAGCCTCGACCTGCTCGCGCGGATTCGCGCGATGCTGCGCGAGCACTCGGCCAGCGTGGTGAACGTGGACGCCACCGTGGTGGCGGAGGAGCCGCGCCTCGGCCCCGAGCGCGACCGCATGCGCGCCAACATCGCGCGGGCGCTGCGCGTGGACCCCGCGCAGGTGTCGGTCAAGGCCACCACCAACGAAGGGCTGGGAGCCGTGGGCGCCAGGCAGGGCATCGCCGCCTGGGCGGTGGCGCTGGTGGAGACCGTGTGAGCGTCCGGGTCTCCAGATTCGCGCGGCGACGCCGCAAACTTGATCGGCTGGTCCATTCCGTCATCGAATTGTTCATGGCCGCCCCGGATGCAGGGCTCGTACTTTCGAGTGATGAGTACAAGCAGGCGTTGTATGGGATGGTGACGGTGTCGGTTGAGTGCGACGATCTGATGCGAAAGTGGGGGACGCGCCTGTGGCAGGCCGTCGGTCGAGCGGCTGCCGACGACATCTGCAACATGATTGTCGCCAATATTGATGACTACACCACCTTCAAGGATTGGTTTGTGGTGTGTTGGCACACTCCGATCAAGCGGCCGCGGTCAACGGTCACGCTACGGCAGTTGGTGGCCGAGCACGGGCGGTTGATGAAGCGAATGCGCGGGAAGGCAATGGAGTTGGATAAACGGGTGGAGTTGTTGCTTCAACTCATGCAGCTGCAGATGATATTTGTCGGTTACATGTGGTAGAGGAGGCGGGGTGCGTGGCGGGACGATGGTAGTCATCTGCCAGAAGTCTTCCGAGTTCTTCCAACTCATGGAGTTCCATTGACGCCCACGATCCGCGTCCGCTTCGCGCCGAGCCCGACCGGCTACCTCCACGTCGGTGGCGCCCGCACCGCCTACTTCAACTGGCTGTTCGCGCGCCAGAAGGGCGGAGCCTTCGTGCTGCGAATCGAGGACACCGACGTCGAGCGCTCGAGCGAGGAGAGCGAGGGCGGCGTGCTCGGCGACCTGCGCTGGCTCGGGCTCGACTGGGACGAGGGCCCGGACCGCGGCGGACCGCACGGGCCCTACCGCCAGAGCGAGCGGCTCGCCCTCTACCGCGAGCGCGCGGAGCTGCTGGTCGCGAGCGGCGCGGCCTACCCGTGCTTCTGCACCGACGCCGAGCTCGAGGCGCGGCGCAAGGAGGCGCTCGCGGCCGGCCGCCCGCCCCACTACGACGGGCGCTGCCGCCACATGTCGCTCGCCGAGCGCGAGGCGGCGCGGCGCGAGGGCCGGCCCGAGAGCGTGCGGTTCGCGGTCGAGGCGCGCGACTGGGTGCTGCACGACCGGGTGCGCGGCGAGGTGCGCTTCCCGGCGGGCATGGTGGGCGACTTTGTGCTGCTGCGCTCGAGCGGGCTCCCGACCTACAACTTCGCCGCCTCGGTGGACGACGCGGCGATGCGGATCAGCCACGTGATCCGTGCCGAGGAGCACCTGCCCAACACGCCGCGCCAGCTCATGCTGTACGCGGCGCTCGGGGAGGAGCCGCCCGAGTTCGCGCACGTGCCGCTGATCCTGAACCGCGACCGCTCGAAGATGAGCAAGCGCTCGGGCGAGGCGGCGGTCGCGGTCTCCGATTGGCGGCGCGCGGGCTACGTGGCGGAGGCGCTGCTCTCCTACCTCGCGCTGCTCGGGTTCCATCCCGGCGACGATCGCGAGATCCTGTCGCGCAAGGAGCTGCTCGAGGGCTTCACGCTCGAGCGCGTGGGGAAGAGCGGGTCGGTGTTCGATGCCGACAAGCTGCGCTGGGTGAACGCGCACTACCTCCACACCGCGACCGGCGCCCAGCTCCGCGAGTGGGGCGCGGAGTTCCTGCCGCCCGCGGCGCTCGCGCTCGACCGCGCGCGCCTCGAGGCCCTGCTCCAGGCGGTGCGCGGCAACCTCTCGACGCTCGCCGACCTCGCGGGCGAATTGGGGCCGTTCCTGGACGATCCGCCCGCCTTCGAGCCCGAGGCGCGCGCGGCGCTCGAGTCGGCGCGCGGCCGCGAAGTCTGCGCTTCGCTCGCCGCGGCGCTCGAGCCGCTTGCGTCGTGGAGCGGGGAGGCGGTTAAATCCGCGCTTCAGTCCCTGGGTGCGCGGCTCGGAATCAAGGGCCGCGAGCTGTTCCAGCCGGTGCGGGCGGCGCTCACCGGGCGCACCCACGGCCCCGAGCTTCCGCTGCTCGCCGAGCTGCTCGGGCGCGAGCGCTGCCTCGCGCGCCTCATGGCCGCGGCGGGCCGGACCTGAGCCACGGAGACCTCGCGAATGAAAGTCGCGCTGCTCATGGGTGGGCGCTCCGCCGAGCGCGAGATCTCGCTGCGCACTGGGCGCGGCATCGCCCAGGCGCTTCGCAACCTCGGGCACGAGGTGACGGCGGTGGACGCGGCCAACGGCCGCCTGCTGCCCGCGGGCGAGGAGCAGCGCGCGGCGCTCCCCGCCGAGGCGGTGCAGAAGCTCCCCGCCTCCTCGACCAGCGCGGTCGCGAACGCATCCGCCATCAACGAGGCCGAGGTGGTGTTCCTCGCGCTCCACGGCGGGGCGGGCGAGGACGGCACGATCCAGGCGCTGCTCGAACTGGCGGGCAAGCCCTACACCGGCTCGGGCGTGCTCGCGAGCGCGCTCGCGATGAACAAGGCGATGTCGAAGCGCGTGTTCGAGCAGGAGGGGATCCCCACGCCCGAGTGGGTCCTGCTCTCGGCCGGCGATGAGTCTCCGACCGTGGACGCCGAAGTGCTCGGCGGCTACCCGCTGGTGATCAAGCCCAACACCGAGGGCTCGACCGTGGGGCTCACGATCGTGGCCCGCCCGGACGGCCTCGCCGAGGCCATCGCGCTCGCTGCCGAGTACGGGCCCGAGGTGCTGGTCGAGCGCTACATCCCGGGGCGCGAGCTGACGGTCGCGGTGCTGGGGAGCGAGGCGCTGCCGATCGTCGAGATCAAGCCCCAGGGCGGCCACTACGACTACGAGCACAAGTACACCGCGGGCATGAGCGATTACTCCTGCCCGGCGGACCTGCCCGAGCCGCTGGCCGCGCGGGTCCGCGACCTGGGGCTCCGGGCGGCCAAGGCGCTCGGCTGCCGCGGCGTGGCGCGCGTCGACTTCCGCCTCGACCCCGCGGGCGTGGCCTGGTGCCTCGAGGTGAACACGATTCCCGGGATGACGCCCACGAGCCTGGTGCCGATGGCGGCCAAGGCGCGCGGCATCTCGTACGACCAGCTGGTGGGCCGGATGCTGGACCTCGCGGCGGCCGAGTGGCGCCGCCGCCATCGCCGGACCCGCGCGAGCGGCGAGCGCGCGCGGACATGAGTCCCTCTCCCCGAGGAGAACGTATGGAAGCGACCGAAGCGTTTCTGAAGGATCTGGTGGAGGCCCACGGCGCCCCCGGGTTCGAGAGCGACGTGGCGGCGGTGATGAAGCGCTATCTCGAGGGCGTGGGCGAGGTGTCGCGCGACCGCCTGGGGAGCTTCGTGTGCGAGAAGAAGGGCGGCGCGGGCCCCAAGGTCATGCTCGCCGGCCACCTCGACGAGGTGGGCTTCATGGTGAAGAGCGTGACCAAGGAGGGCTTCGTCAAGTTCCTGGGGCTCGGCGGATGGTGGGGCCACGTGGTGCTGGGCCAGCGCCTGATCATCAAGACGCGCAAGGGCGACGTGATCGGCGTGGTGGGATCGAAGCCGCCGCACGAGCTCAAGGACGAGGACCGCAAGAAGGTGCTCGAGCTGCGCGAGATGTACATCGACGTGGGCGCCACCTCGGACTGGGACGTGAGGAAGAAGCTCGACATCCGCCCCGGCGATGCGATCCTGCCGGACTCGAAGTACACGGTGATGGCGAACCCCAACCTGATGCTCGCCAAGGCCTGGGACAACCGCATCGGCTGCGCGCTCGCGGCGGTGACGGCGAAGCGCCTGGAGGACGTGAAGCATCCCAACACGGTGTTCGCGGTGGCGACGGTGCAGGAGGAGGTGGGGCTGCGCGGCGCCGTGACCTCGGCGTTCAAGGTGCAGCCCGACGTGGGCTTCGCGCTCGACGTCGGGATCGCGCACGACACGCCCGGCACCGAGGGCGAGGAGAAGCTCGGCGGCGGGCCGCTGGTGGTGATCTACGACGCCACCTCGATCCCGAACCGCGGGCTGCTCGACCTGGTGACCGACACCGCGGCCAAGCTCAAGATCCCGCTCCAGTTCGAGTCGGTGGAGCGCGGCGGCACCGACGCCGGGCGCATCCACCTCACCGGCCAGGGCGTGCCGTGCATCTCGATGGGCGTGCCGGCGCGGTACATCCACAGCCACTCGAGCATCATCGACCGCCGCGACTTCGACCGCACCGTGGACCTGCTGGTGGGCCTGGTGAAGCGGCTCGACTCGAAGACGGTGGCCGCGCTGACGTAGGCGCCGCGCGAAGTCCGGTGCCGCGCGGCCGCGCCGCGGCACCACAACGGAGCAGGCCATGTTGCGAACGACGATTCTGCTGATCCTCGACATGTTCCCGGCGGCCACGGGAGCGGTGGCCGATTCGTGCCCGCAGAGCTCGGTCTGCGCGCACCAGTGCGCGTTCTCGCCCGCGGCCGTGCGTGACACGTCGTACTTCTTCGCGTGCGGAGCCTACGGTTACTCCGAAGCCGGCGAGCGCTACGACCTGGGCGCCGGGACTGCATCGTCGACGGCCGCCGGCGACAACGACTGCCCGGCCAGCGGATCGCTCGCCACCTACGACGTCTTCCGGCTCGTGGGCCCGGCCTCCGGGACGCCGCTCGCGTTCTCCGCGATCGCGCGCCTCGCCGGGAACGTGGAATCCGCATGCGATCCCTATGCCTACGCTTCCGCTTCGGTACACTTCGAGGAGGCGGGAGGGAAGTCCCGGGATTTCGCGCTCTCCCTCTCCACCTACTCCTGCGGGGCGCAGCCGATCGATCAATCGCTCGGCATCCCCCTCGCCCACGCGGTCGGGGACACGTTCACCCTCGTGGTCCGTCTCGCCTCCTCCGCCCAGGGCTATTCCGCGGCGACCATCGAGTCGCAGCTCGGTTTCGAAGGCCTGCCTCAGGGCTACGCGGTGGTCTCCTGCCAGGGCTTCGTCTCCGACCCCAACGTGCCGGTGCGGGCCGTCTCCTGGGGCAGGGTGAAGGCGACCTACCGGTAGGCCGCGCCGGCGCACCCGCCGGCGTGCTTGGCAAACACCCCGAAATCCTCTTTCATCTCGGCCCATGATCCATCCCGCCTTCCTTCTCCTCACCCGCATGCTCCCCGAGCCCGACCGGCTCGCGGACATCGGCATCCGGCTCGCGCTCACGATCGTGGCCGCGTTCCTGCTCCAGCGCCTGCTCTACCTGGTGGTGGGGCGGATCGAGAAGGTCGTGATCCGCGCCGGCCGCGGCGCGCACGAGGTCGAGTCGCGCGCGCGCACTCTGGGACAGATCCTGCGGAGCCTCATCACGGTGGTGGTGGTGGCGGGCGCGGTGATCCACGGGCTCGCGGTGCTGGGCTGGAACGTGGCGCCGCTGCTCGCGGGGGCGGGGATCGTGGGCGTGGCGCTCGGCTTCGGCGCCCAGACCCTGGTGCGCGACGTGATCGCCGGGCTCTTCATCCTGGGCGAGAACCAGTTCTCGGTCGGGGACGTGATCGAGATCGACGGCAAGCCGGCCGTGGTGGAGGCGCTGAGATTGCGGGCCAGCACGCTGCGCGACTTCAACGGCTACGTGCACTACGTGCCGAACGGCGAGCTCAAGACCGTGACCAACCGCAGCCGCGGCTGGACGCGGGTCGCGGTGGACGTGCCGGTTGCGTCCGACCAGAGCCTGGAGAAGGCGCTCGAGATCTGCCGCCGCGTGGTGAACGCCATGAACGCGGACCCCGCATGGGTGCCGCGGCTGCTCGACGCGGTCGAGCTGTGGGGCGTGGAGTCGTTGACCCGCGAGGAGGCGCAGATCCGCATCGTGATTCGCGCCCGCCCCGGCGACGACGCCCCGGAGGCGGCGCGCAGCTTGAGGCTCGCCACGCATCGCGCGCTCACCGACGCCGGGATCCGCAGCGCGCTCAGCCGCGACATCGTGATCACGCCGATCGCCGGCGGCCCGGGCGCCGCCGAGCCCGCCCTGGCCGGCGAGGCGCGCGGCGCCGCCGGCGGTCGCGCGGCCGGGCGCGGATAGGGAGAAGCCACCCTGACGCTCCGCATCTACGACACCCTGACCCGCCAGAAGCGCGAGTTCGTCCCGGTCACGCCGGGGCGGGTCGCGATGTACGTGTGCGGCATGACCGTGCAGGACAAGCCGCACGTCGGCCACATCCGGGCCTCGCTCTCGGGCGAGGTGATGCGGCGCTACCTCGAGCACCTCGGCTACACGATCACCTACGTCTACAACTTCACCGACGTGGACGACCGGATCATCGAGCGCGCGAACCAGGAGGGTGTGGAGTATGCGGTGGTGAGCGAGCGCAACATCGACGCCTATCTGCGCTACGCCGCGCTCTACAACATCGAGCCCGCCACCCACTACCCGCGCGCGACCGCCCACATCCGCGAGATCTTCGACCTGATCGCGGCCCTGGTCGAGAAGGGGTTCGCCTACGCCGCCGGGGGCGACGTCTACTTCGAGGTGCGCAGGAAGACCGACTACGGAAAGCTCTCGGGCCGCAACGTCGACGACATGCGGGCCGGGACGCGCATCGAGGTCGGCGAGCACAAGCGCGACCCGCTCGACTTCGCGCTCTGGAAGGGCGCGAAGCCGGGCGAGCCGGCGTGGGAGAGCCCGTGGGGACCGGGGCGCCCGGGCTGGCACATCGAGTGCTCGGCGATGAGCATGAAGTATCTGGGCGAGCACTTCGACATCCACGGCGGCGGGCAGGACCTGATCTTCCCGCACCACGAGAACGAGATCGCCCAGTCCGAGGCCGCGACCGGGCAGCCGTTCGCGAACTTCTGGACCGAGAACGGGCTCGTGAACCTGTCGGGCGAGAAGATGTCGAAGAGCACCGGGAACCTGTTCTTCGTCGAGGACATCGCGCAGCGGTCGGATCCCGAGGTGGTGCGCTTCTACCTGCTCTCGACCCACTACCGGAGCCCGATCGAGTTCGGGCTCGACCGCCTCGAGGAGGCGGACGTTGCCTACCAGCGCCTGCGCACGCCGCTCGAGCGCGCCGCGGCCTGGGAGCGGCCCGACGGCTCGCCGGCCGGCGGCGGGCTGGGCGAGGCGGTGGCCGAGGCCAGCCGCCTCTTCACCGAGGCGATGGACGACGACTTCAACACCGCGAAGGCGCTCGGCCACCTGTTCGATCTCGCCCGCGAGGTGAACCGCGCCCTGGACGAGGGCCTGGGGGAGGAGGCGAAGGCCGCCGCCCGCTCTTTACTCTCCCTCGGGCAGGTGCTCGGCCTCTTCTGGAAGGCGCCGGGGGCGGAGGCCTGGGACCCCGAGGTCATGGCCCTGGTGCGGCAGCGCGAGGAAGCCCGGAACACGCGGGACTGGAAGCGGGCCGACGCCCTCCGCGCCGAGCTGGGCCAGCGCGGGGTCCTGGTCGAGGACGGCCCCGAAGGACCCAAGCTCAAGCGGCGCTAAGCGTTCGACGGGGCGGCCTCGCCGCCAGAAGGCCGGCGTGGCGCCAGCGGGGGCGCGCCTAGGGCGCCGCGCCCCCCGCGCGTCGCGGCCGGACGCGCCCCGACGCCCGACGCATGAGCCCGCCCCCGGCTGCCACTCGACCGGGCTCTTTCCTCCAGCCGAGCACCACAAGTCCTTATTGCTCCTTGACCCGGAGTCGATAACAGGCATAGCCTGATTGCGCGATCGGGCGTCGGCTTGCCAGGCCTAAAGGGGAGTTTCACCCCGTATCCACGTCTTGGCTCCCCCGCAGCCAATGCAGGTCCGGTGCCTTCGTGCGTTTTATGGGGTCGATGCGTTCGACCTCTGGGACCCATTGCAACGGGAAGGACGTCATGCCTCGATTCAAGTCGAATCGGTGGTGGGCCCTCATCCTGACGCTGAGTCTCGGCTGTGCGCTCGTCGCGCCGCTTGCGGCACCGGCGATCGCCGATCCTCGGATGAGCGAGGAGAGTGGGCCGGGAAACCCGGGCGGCGGTTCTTCGGGTGATCCTGATCTCCCGATCGGGGGGTCGAAGTGCAGGCTCACCCCGCGAGGTTCGGCCGTGCAGTCGGCAGCGGGCAACTCCACGATGCGTGTCGCGGGTGACGGTGCGCAGCGGGACGGCATCAGGACGTGGGATCTTCGCGTCGTTCTGCAGGGCTTGAGGCTCTGGTACATCGTTCGCTTCTAGCCTTGCCGTAACGGCCGTTTGGTCAGTGACCGGAGTTTCGGCGTGCCGAGCTACGATCCGAAACGTATTGCACACCTCGAGCACCGGCTCGCGGTAGGACCGGAGGCGGAGCAGTCCGAGGCGCTCGCCCAACTGGAGCTGCTCGCGGACCTCTACATCCAGGCGGACAGCTATGTGCCCGCGCTCGAGACCATCGAGCGCCTGCTGTCGCTGCCCGCGGCGCGCACACTCACCGCCGCGCGCCGGGCGGTCCTCGAGAGCAAGGCCGTGGCCTGCCGGCTCGGGCAGGGGGATTGCCAGGCGGCGCTGGCCCACTGCCGCGACCTGCTGCAGGACGAAGCGAAGATCGACTCGCTCCCGATCCGCGGCCGGCTCTTCCTCCAGTGCGCGGACGCGCTGTTCGGCCTGAGCCGCTTCGCCGACTGCCGCGAGCAGGCGGAGCGCGCGCTCCGGCTCGCCGACGAGGCCGGCGACCTCTCGCTCTCGGCCGCGGCGCTCAACCAGCTCGGCCGCGCGGCCTATCGCCTGGGAGAGCTGGCGCGCGCGCGCGACCTCTACGAGCAGGCCCTGGTGCTCTACCGGCGCCTCGGCGAGGAGGCGAGCGCGGCCGGGGTGCGCAACAACCTCGGCCTGATCCACAAGACGCTGTGCGAGTGGGAGGCGGCGATCGCGCACCTCTCGGGAGCGCTCGAGATGTACCGGCGCCTCGGGGTGTTCGCCGAGACCGGCTGGGTGCTCATGAACCTCGGCATCGTGCACCAGAAGAGCGGCGACTGGACGCGCGCGGACGAGTGCTACCGCGGGGCCGAGGAGGTCTTCCTCCAGGTCGCGGACCATTTCCGCCTGACCCAGGTCGCGATCGGGCGCGGGAACGTGGCGCGGCTCCAGCGCCGCTTCGTCGACGCCGAGGCCGCGCTGCTCGGCGCCCTCGAACGCGCGCGCTCGCACGACGGCCAGCGCGAGGAGGTGCTGGCGCTCGAGTTCCTGGGCGAGCTGGACTTCGACCGCGGCCGCCCGGAGAGCGCGCTCGCCCGCTACCACGAGGCGCTGGCGCGGGGCGAGCGGGTCGCGCCCGAGGGAGACGTGGTGGTCGAGGTCGAGCGCCGGCGCGCCGAGGCGCTGTGCGCGGTGCAGCGCCTGGACGAGGCCGAGCACGCCTGCGAGCGCGCGCGGCGGCTGGCGCGGCGCATCGACGATCGCCTCGAGCACGCGGTCACCCACCGGGTGGGGGGCGAGATCGCGTGGGCGCGCGGCCGCCGCGACGAGGCGGTGCAGAGCTGGAAGATCGCGGTCACGCTGCTCCACGAGTGCCGCGAGCCTCTGGAGCTCGGGCGCACGCACATGCACCTCGGCCGCGCGGCCGAGGACCCGCTCGAGGCGCGGCGCCACTTCTACCGGGCCGTGTCGCTGTTCGCGGATCTCTCGACGCCGTTCTGGCTCGAGCAGGCCGAGGCCGAGCTCCAGCGCCTGATGGGCGGCGGCCCCGAGCCCGCGCCGCTCCGGCCCGCTTCGCTGCTCGGGCGCCGGCACCGCGCCCCGAGCCTGGTGGCGTGCTCGAACTCGATGCGGGTGGTGGAGTCCGTGGCCCGCCGCGCGGCCGGGACCGAGCTCTCCGTGCTCCTCACCGGGGAGACCGGCACCGGCAAGGAGCTGATCGCGCGCACGATCCACTCGCTCTCGCCGCGCGCGCCGCGCCCGTTCCTGGCCGTCAACTGCGGGGCCCTGCGTCCCGACCTCGCGCTCTCCCAGCTCTTCGGGCACCGCAAGGGCGCCTTCACCGGCGCTCACGCCGAGGGCATGGGGCTCGCGGAAGCGGCGCACGGCGGCACGCTGTTCCTGGACGAGGTGGGCGAGCTGCCGCACGACGTGCAGGTGACGCTGCTGCGTTTCCTCGAGAGCGGCGAGTACCTGCGCCTCGGCGAGACCCAGGTGCGGCGCGCGGACGTGCGCGTGATCGCGGCCACCAACCGCGAGCTGCGCAGCGGCGAGGGCGAGAGGGCGTTCCGGCGCGACCTGCTGTTCCGGCTGAACGAGATCGAGATCCGCCTGCCCACGCTGCGCGAGCGCCGCGAAGACATCCTGCCGCTCGCGCGCCACTTCCTCGCGTTCTACGGCGGGCTCGAAGGGCCGCAGCTCGCGGCGGACGCCGAGGGGGTGCTGCTCGCCCACGCCTGGCCGGGTAACGTGCGCGAGCTCGAGAACGTGATGAAGCGCATGGCCGCGCTCTACGCCGGCGAGCTCGTGCTCGGCGGGGCGGACCTGCTGCCGCTGCTGGTGTACGAGTCTCCGGCCCGAGCCGCCGCGGCCGCCGAGCCCGACGAGCGCCTGGCGATCCTCACCGCCTACGAGAAGGCGGGAGGGAACAAGAGCCGGCTCGCCGAGCTGCTGGGCGTGAGCCGCAAGACGCTCTACGCCCGCCTCAAGCGCCACGGCATCGTCCTCCACTAGCGACGCCGGCTGATCCGACGCGCCCGCGCGGCGCCCTCGTTTCTTCGCGATCCCATCGCAAAGCGCTCCGCTCGTGGCCGGTCCTCGACCGCCCGATCCGCTGTCACCCCGTTACAGTTGCGTAACACATCCCCCATCTCATTCGGACACATCGAGGTAGCCTCAGGAACGCCTCCCGATGGCTGTCACTCTCCTAGGTGACGCCGGGCCCGCGAACGCCCGCGCTGCGAAGCGCGCGGGGATCCGGACTGCCGGTCGATCGCCTGGAATCGCAGCCGGTTACGCCATCGCCCCAAGCCTGCCTGAGCGCGGCGTACCCAGTGGCATGCACCCTGCTATGCGAAACCCGCGGATACGGGGAATGCAGGCGAGGAAGCCTGCAGTGCTGCGGGGTCAGCCTCTCTTAAGGGGAGGGGGCTCAGACCCAGGCAGGCCTGAGCGCAGAAAAACGCACCTCCATCGGCGCCGGCCTCCTGGGTCGCTCCGCAGACAGCAGACTGAAAAGTCGGGTGATGGATCACCCGGGGCTCGTACCCGGTTGCTGTCGCCGAACTGGTTCGGCGTCGAGACCTCAGAAGGGGGTGGGAGGAACTCAAGACGGTCGGTCTGGAGTCCGGTGAAGCAAGTGGTCCGTAGTTCGACACTAAAACCAAATACGCCCGGTCAACGAAGCCGGGAAGCCTGAGGGGTTCATCCCGGTCACCTCCAGTCTTCTCGGGAAGAGGCAGCCAGGGAGTGCGTGAAGGAGCTTCCTTCCGTTCTTCCCGAGGCTGCCTTTTCGATTGGGGTCGGATCCGGCGCCGGCCGGGGCGGCCAATCTTGACAGTGCGCTGGAGCGCGCCTATTTTGCCATGGCTCAAACGTGAGCCACCGCTCCGCTGGCGTAGCTCAACTGGTAGAGCATCTCATTTGTAATGAGGTGGTTGGGGGTTCGAGTCCCTTCGCCAGCTAGACTGTTTCCCGCCGTCGCGGGGCTTCGGCATTCTTCGTGGAGGGGTTCCCGAGCGGTCAAAGGGAACAGACTGTAAATCTGTCGGCGATGCCTTCGGAGGTTCGAATCCTCCCCCCTCCACCATCTAAAGCGCAGGCAACAGGTTGAGCGGGAATAGCTCAGTGGTAGAGCGTCAGCCTTCCAAGCTGAGGGTCGCGGGTTCGAATCCCGTTTCCCGCTCCATTCTTTGGAGTTACGGGCCCGGACCATCACGACGGAACCATTTCTTGACGAACGCCGCGCCATGGGCTGTCCGGCAGGGCACAAATCTCCTGCCGGCAACATTTTCACGTTGACACCCGCGCAGAATCGCATCTAGATTGCGGGCTCGTTCGACTCACCGACGACTTTCGGGCGAGGAAAGTCGGGTCGGGAGGGTGTGTCTTTCTACCCCAGGAAGCTGAGCCACATCATTCACCGTCGGGTGCGGCAACTCATCCCGCTTGCGAATCCCAGCCGCATCGCTGGCTCGTGCGCCTCGGTCGATTCAGCCCACGTAGCTCAGTCGGTAGAGCATTTGCATGGTAAGCAAAAGGTCAGCGGTTCGATTCCGCTCGTGGGCTCCACCTTCTCGCGCCGCCGCAATCGCGGAGGCGCGGTGAGACCGGAGGCCGGGCTCGAATCGGGGCGTGCGTCGGCGCGCCTTTCGGAAAGCGCTGAAAGGGCCGGGGACGCGCCGGGTTGGGGCGGCGCCCGCGGTCGAAACCTCATCGCCGGGATCGAGCGGTTCGCAGTTCGCCGATAGGAGCCTCGCACGATGGCCAAGCAGAAGTTCGAGCGCACGAAGCCGCACGTGAACGTGGGGACGATCGGGCACGTGGACCACGGGAAGACGACGCTGACGGCGGCGATCACGATGGTGCTGGCGCAGAAGAACCCGAAGATCCAGGTGCGGGAC